>JBKPEA010000014.1:0-21029 GCA_046728175.1 Thermodesulfobacteriota bacterium
GGGAAATCCTGCCTCGACGCCGGTCTTCCGGGCGTCGCGCACCATGGCCCGCAGCGAGCCATCGATCACGTTTCTCACCGTCTTGAGGCTCAAATTGCGATCAATTTGAAGACGCGCACGCAGTTCCTCAATATGGTTCAGCGACAGATCCTTCAGCGCCGTCTCGCCCAGGTACTGGAGGATGTAGGTCCGAAAGTGATTACGGTAGTCGCGAGCTCTGGAAGGACGGACTATGGGCGGCAACTTTCGCGCGATCCAAGTTTGATAATACTGCCCGACACTGGCGCGTTTTTCCGGAACCACCGAACCGGCAGCGGGCGGAGCTTGCCGAAAAAATGCGGCTCTGCTTCCGTTGGGAAACCAGCCTAGGTAGTCGAAGCGATTTGCAGCAATTTCCGCGCCGATGATTGCCGCCTGTTTTGTCAGAGTCGCTCGATTTTCGGCTGTGTCTAGGAGGGTTGTCGTCTCGGAAAACTTGTGGAGGCCGGCTGCCGTGGGGAGGCGCCACCGAAAGCGGAGACGCAAAACACCGCTGCTGGTTGGCTCGATCCAGCAACCTAATCGCCGAGGCCTCATCTTACGAGGTGCCATTCAGGAAACCTCCGCGATGAAGCGGGATTCCACTCGGCAGCGAGGCGTCGCGGTGCTCAATGAACTGAACGATGGCTTTCCACTTTAGTGCCGTGTGTCAAGACCGATCGTTGCCTCGCACACGCTGGTCGTGGCGAGGACGGAGAGACCGCCGCTGAACCGAGCGACGGCTCAGCGCGACTCCGGCCTAGTCTCTGGATGCTTAAAGTAGATCGAGAACTGAAACGGGACCGAGATTGAAGCGCGACCCTAGCCTCGCGTGAGGTCTAAAACCGCCCGAAGCGTTGTTGCCATATCAGAGGGACGAGCAATTCCCCAGTAATGCAGGAACATGATCCGCGGCTGTTCACCAACCATGTGCTGATGAATTGCTACTACATTGATTCCCGTCCTTCCGCAGTGCGCGAAGAACAGGCTACAACTCAGGCTCGTGCATCGCGAAGTCACCGTCCACGACGGCGTTGTCGTCGGTCCCCGCGAAGCTTCCCCAGGTGTTCACGCCCATCTGATTGCCGATCTCGAGATCGTGCATCATGGTCCTTCGTCCGACCACAAACTTTTCTCCTTGTGGTCTGTGTGAGCTTGGCAACTGCTTTCGGCCTGTTACGAGGGAAAACATCGTCCGAAGGCTTTAAGCAGTCGCACCGGACCGTGAAGCCGGATTTTCCTTGTGACGAGCGCGCACAGGATGCCGCGCTGCTTGTTGACAAACTCAAGCCATGTGCGGCTGTCCGCTGCAACGTGTAAGTCGGGGGTTCCGACCTGGCCTGAATGAACGACAAGTGTCTTGTTTCGAATGTCAACCGTGAACGCAGAGTTCTCTTCTCCCGTGAACGTGAAAAGGTACGTCGCCTCCAGCCCCGAAGACCCCTCCCGCTGGAAGACCACGGGTAGCCGCGTGAACAGCGCCTTTATGGAGGTCGGTCTGATCCCGTTGGTGACCAGCCTGGGCTTCTTATGCGGGAACCGCCGTCGCACATGGGCTTCCGCGTCTGAGCCGGGCACTACGTAGACCGGTTCGACCTTTGCCTGGAGCGGTTTCACCACCTCGCGCAGGTAGTTCGAACGGTCCGCCAGGAATGGACTGATCACTTCCTCGCCGGCCGGGCAGACTGCCATGCAGTAGGCGGCCTTGTAGTTCGGACCAAACGAAAGGCTCTGCCAGATAGAGGCTGTTTCGGAATCGGGCATCGTGCGCCGATACGAGGCCGCACCATCGCTTTCGGCGATTGTTCCCACCCAGTCGATGAAGCCGCCCATGAACTCTCGATAGTTGTGCGTGAAACAGGCGGCGAAGTTGAAATTTCCGTCGTCGCCAATGGCTCCGACCGGACACGCGGCGACGCAGAGCTTGCACTCCAAGCAGGGGTTGAAATCAATCGGCCTGGCGTGCTCAGTCACCTCCGCGTCGGTAATTACGACGCCCAGCAGAATGAAGTTGCCGAAGATGGGATGAATGACATTGCGATGAATGCCCATCTGGCCCAGCCCGGCCGCCACGGCTACGGTCTTTTCCGAGACAACCCATATTCGGTCAGGGAAGCGATCCATCTCCATCGGGAAGCCAGCGGCAGGATTGATCGCTCGGAAACCGCGCTCATGCAATGCTGCGACGATCCGCTGCGCCACTTCGTTGACCCGGTCGGTTGTCTGATGAAACTCGAGATTGGCGATTGAGCGCGCCGGACTGCGAATCGGATCGCGATTCATCCTGCAGACAAAACTCACCAGAGTTTTGGCGTGCGAGAAAACCGCCTCGATATTCGACCGCTCCCCGACCAACTCTGGCCGATCGATTTCGACCAAGCCGACGTCGTCGGCGCCGACCTCGAGGCAAAGCCTCTTGAGCAAGTCGGCGTCCAGTGGCGCCGGTTCGCGCACCGTGGTTTCAACAGCGTTGCGACGACGGATTTCAATAACTGTGGGATGATTGTCGAGATTCATTTCAGGGTTACCTCGGGGACGCTCTTATTTTCTGAAGTGTTTGTTGACGAGCCTCGCTCAATGGACAACGCTATCGGCGCTCGCGATCTGAAAACGTCGAATTAGAAAAGCCAGTGGCAAACCAAGAATCACGACCAGTCCCAGTAGATAGAAACAATCCATGAACGCGAGCATGGTCCCTTGCTGCGTCATCAGGCTGGAAACCAGCCCATACGATTGGTGGATAGCGTCAGGACCGCTGGCGCCCCGGGTAACTAGATAATGGCTTGACTGATTGATGAACTGGCCCACCGCACCGTCAGCCGAGGTGATGCCGCTGACCAGCACGCTCTGATGGTATTGCGAGCGCCGCTGCAGCATCGTCGTGACGAACGCGATGCCGAAGCTGCCGCCCCAGTTGCGGAAGAGATTGGTCAGACTCGATCCTTTGTTGTTTTTGTTCGCCGGCAGATAAGAGTACGCGAGCTGGCTTACCGGCACGAACATGAAAGCGTACCCGAAACCCTGGAAGCATCGCGCCAAAGTGAAATGGAAATAGTCGGCCTGGGGCGTAAGGCGGCTGTAGTATACGAATGAGAGCGCCGCAATGGCGAAGCTCGCACCGAGCATCCGCGCCGCGCCGACTCTTGGGACCAATGGCGCCACGAACGGCGCCAGTATGGTGATAACCGCGGCTCCCGGTCCCAGAGCGAGACCCGCATCGGTCGCGGTGTAACCAAACAGGGTCTGCAGCATTTCGGGAATCATCACCGTGCTGCCGAACAGGCCGAAGGCGAAGAGGAAGTAGTAGACGTTCGCAATCGCGAAATTGCGCTCACGCAGCAGCGTAAGCTCGACCACCGGATCGTCGTGATGCCATTCCCGCCAGATCGCGATCGCAATCGCGATTACCGCGATGCATAGAAACGTCACGATGAAATGGCTGCCCAGCCAGTCATCGCGCTCGCCGCGATCGAGCACTACCTGGAGGCATGCGAAGCCGAGCGCGATCAGGCTGATGCCGATGTAGTCAATTCGCAGATAACTGCCGCGTCGAGCCTCCTCTCGCTCTCTTGTGAAATGCTCTGGGTCATGAACCATCCGGCTTGAGAGAATCAGCGAGAGCAGCCCGATCGGCACGTTGATGAAGAACACCCAGCGCCACGAGAAGCTGTCGGTAATCCATCCGCCCAACGGAGGCCCGATCGCCGGCGCCGTTACAATCGCCATGCTGTAAAGCGCAAACGCGGCACCGAGTTTTTTCTTCGGAAAAGTATCGACCAAGATCGCCTGTTCGACCGGTGCCAGACCGCCGCCGCCCAGTCCCTGCAGCACGCGGAAGAAGATCAGCACGCCAAGGTTCGGCGCGATGCCACATAGGAACGAAGTCGCGGTGAAAATCGCCACATTCATCATGTAGTAGCGCTTGCGCCCGAACACGCGGCTGAGCCACGCGCTCATCGGAAGAATCACGGCATTCGCGACCAGATAGCTGGTTAGCACCCAGGTCGCTTCGTCGTAGCTGGTGCCGAGACCTCCGGCGATATGCGGCAGCGACACATTTGAGATGCTGGTGTCGAGCAGCTCCATGAATGTCGCTATCGTGACGGTGAGCGCGATAGCCCAGGGGTTGTGGCGAACGTGTCCGGCGTAGTCGGTCCCGGCGGACGAGAGGGCTGCGATAGGCGCTTTTAGTGCTGCAGCCATACTTTTGGCTCCACCGACATTCCGGGGTGCAAGAGATGCTCGGGATCCTGGCCGGCTTCGATGCGGATCCGCACCGGCAGGCGCTGTACCACTTTCACGTAGTTGCCGGTCGCGTTCTCGGGCGGCAGCAGGCTGAAGCGATCGCCGCTAGCACCGGGCATGTTCTCGACATCTCCGCGATAGTTTTTGCCGAACGTGTCGATATGAATCGTGACCGGCTGGCCTCGATGCATCCGTGCGAGCTGCGTTTCTTTGAAGTTTGCGGTGACCCAGATATCGTCGGTCTCAGTCACAAACATCAGGGTCTGGCCCGGCTGAATGCGCGATCCCAGTTGCACGCCGCGCTTGCCGACGATTCCGTTCGAGGGCGCGTAAATCTTCGTATAGGTCAGGTTGAGTTCAGCCTGATCGAGCGCAGCCTTGGCCGCCTCGACCTCCGCCTCTCGCGCCGCAATGGTCTTGAGCGCCGCGCCGGCTGCCTCGCGGTCCGCTTCGAGCTTCGCGAGACTGACGCGCGCCGTAGCCGTGTACTGATCGTATGCGTTGAGGGCTACAACCTTCCGCTCAAGAAGCTCAGTGTAGCGCTGAGCGTCTCGCTGCGCGCGGAAATTGGCCGCGTCGTCTTCTCGAACCAGCGCGAGGACGGCCGCATAATCCTGGCCCGCCGATGCAACCCGCGCACTCGCCAACGCCAACCCCGCCCGTGCCTGCTCAACCGCAACCTGGTAATCGCGCGGATCGATCTCGACCAGAAGCTGTCCTCTCGTCACGCGATCGTCGTCTTCCGCATGAACCGCGATGACAGTGCCGTCAATGCGGGAGCTTAGGGGGTCGATGTGACCGTCGATTTGCGCGTCATCGGTAGATTCGTAGGATTGCAGGTAGCGCCACATAGACGGCGCGGCTGCGGCGAGCGTGAGAATCAGGAATGCCATCAGTACCGTGCGCCAGTGCTCGCGAATCGTCCGCCATCCGCGCCTACCGCGATCCCGATTCGACGGCACCTCGCCGGCCGGGACCCGCTCGATTGCGGACGGGCGGTTGAGCGTGTCGAGTCTAAGATTGAAGTGCTCGACCGATTGGTCGCGGCCGTTTCGCAAATCGCAATGATTTTCGCGATCCGCTAAGTACGCGTTGGGGTCTTCAGTGGAAATGTCCATGATTCGCACCGTGCAACTAGTTGCATATACAACTATGCTGCCAACGAGATGAACGGCCGAACCAACGAGTTTGAAAGGGGCGAGAGTGGAGCGGAGGCGGCGCGCCGTGAAATTACGAGCGAAGCTTATCGACCACGGATTTCAAGGCCGACACGCCGTCGGGACCCAATTGCCTCGTTACTTCAGATTGCGCCTTAAGCCACGCGGGATAAGCTTTTTTGAGCAGGGCGGCGCCTTTGGGCGTGATAAGAATCCGATGACTCCGGCGGTCTTCGTCGCCCGCTTCGAGGCGAAGCCAACCACGGCCGCACATTCGATCGACATTGCGGCTGAGGGTCGATTCGTCCATCGCGAGCAGCTTCGCGAGTTCCGAGGGGCAGGCGGCCGGGCGGTTTGCGACAGCGTTTAGCAGGCTGAACTGGCTCACCTTGAGCCCCAGCTTGCCGAACGTGTCGTCGTAGGTCGCGGATATCAATCGACTCAACAAACGAGCGCGATAGCCGAGGCACTCGCGGGCTGCACGTTTATTCTCTTCGGTCACGTTGAATGTATATGCAACAACCTTGCCGCCTGTCCAGAAGGACATGATGGCCAGGTGATAAGTCTACTGCGCGGCCCTGGATTCATTCATTAGGCATTGGTAGCGAAGTTCGCTCGTTCGATTTTCTGAAGATACGGAATGACATCGGGAGCGAACGCCGGATGTTGCGCGAGCTGATGGAAGTGAGCCATGGCTCGCGGAAATCGCCCGTCGAGGCCCCCGCTGAGAATCGGCTCCAAGCCTCGCTCGCGCAGATATCGGCCGCGCGATTGTTCGTTGTGGAATAGTGCGAGTTCAGCAACGAAGCACACATCAGCAAGAGTCAAATTGTCGCCCACGATGAACCCTCGCGCCGCTGACAAGGCGCGATCGATCGCGGCCAAGTACACATTGAGAGCATCGCGCGCTCGCGCGTGAATCTCGTTTGATAGACCATCGCTACCCAGCGCGAGCAGATAGATTTGCGAATCTCGCGCGAACAGGAGGCTTGCATCCAGGAAGCTGTCGATCCGCGATGATTCGTATGGATCTTTTCCATACAGGCCGAGCTGGTCATCGCCTAGTCTCGCAACCGCGCGCATGATGCTGTTGGATTCGAAGATTCCAACCTTGCCATCGGGGCTGAACGCCGCCGGCACGGTGCCAAACGGGTGCGCCCGAAGAAAGGCGTCAGTCTTATGGAGTTTGCCCTGGAAACCGGCGTGACCACTCACCTCGTTCGCCTCCGTACCGTTCGCCGCTGAGAACGGACGCGCATCGAAGTCCCATAGCCACGACTGAAGCTCTTTGGGCGAGGCTCCGCGCAAGTCGAGTTCGACGCCGGCGAGTCTGGCGACGATGGTTGCCTTCCAGATTCGCGGATTGGGCAGGTAGGAAAAAATTCGCAGTTGACTCATCTTGCTTTCACCACGTTTCCTGGAAAGGTCTGCGCTCGATATCGAACGACCACGCGAGGTCGGTCCTGGCGAACCACGTGCGAAACCTCGACGGCGATCGCGGATGGCTGGATGAGGAATGGGGCTCCCGCGGGCTTCGAAATCATCGCCCTGGTCCTCGCGAGGCCGATAACCCATCGATCACAGCGTGAGTGTTTTCACTCATGATGAACGAATCCTCCGACGCCGTTAGCTCTTGACGGATACTAGGTTCCAAAGTAGAAGTCAGTCAAGGGCTACTTCCAAAATGGAATCTTGAATTCCTGAACGGCAGCGTTTTCGGAGGCCCTAGCCTATGAGCAATCAAATCGTCCCTTTCAAAATTGCCGCCACCGATGATCAGCTCGATGACCTGAAGCGCCGGCTGCGTGCCACGCGATGGCCTGAACGGGAATGCGTCGACGACTGGTCGCAGGGCCTGCCGCTCGCCTATGCGCAGGAGGTCTGCAAGTATTGGCTTGAGAAGTATGACTGGCGCGCTCGCGAAGCCCGGCTCAACCGATTTCCGCAGTTCAAGACCGGGATTGACGGCCTCGACATCCATTTCATCCACGTCAAATCGCCGCATGCCGATGCGCTTCCTCTGGTGATCACCCACGGATGGCCGGGATCGATCGTCGAGTTCCACAAAGTTATCGACCCGTTGGCTAATCCAACCGCGCACGGCGGCGATGCTAAGGATGCTTTCCACATCGTGTGTCCCACACTTCCCGGTTACGGATTTTCCGACAAGCCGGCGCATGCCGGATGGAACGTGCAGCGCATCGCCAAGGCATGGTCGGAGCTGATGCCGCGGCTGGGCTACGAGCGCTACGCGGCCCAGGGAGGAGATTGGGGCGCGGCGGTCACCACCTTCATCGGCCTCCAGGACCCAGCTAATTGTATCGGCATCCATTTGAACATGCCGATCGTCGCGGCCGACCCATCCGCACCCGACCTCACTGATAGGGAAAAATCCGCTCTCGCCGGCATGCAGCATTACAACGACTGGGACTCCGGCTACTCCAAGCAGCAAAGCACTCGCCCGCAAACGCTCGGCTACGGTCTGGCGGACTCACCTATCGGCCAGGCGATGTGGATTCTGGAGAAATTCTGGTCGTGGACCGATTGCAACGGTCATCCGGAGAACGTGCTTACCCGCGATGAGCTGCTCGACAACATCATGATGTACTGGCTGCCCGACACGAGTGCATCTTCAGCACGCTTGTACTGGGAGAGTTTTCGGAATTTTTCGACTGACTATCAGGTAAACGTGCCCGCGGGATGCTCGATTTTCCCGAAAGAGATCTTCCGCACTTCCAGACGCTGGGCCGAGAAGCGATTCACCAGGCTCGTCTACTTCAACGAACTCGACAAAGGCGGCCACTTCGCCGCCTTCGAGCAGCCGGAGATGTATTTGAAAGAAGTGCGCGCCTGCTTCCGCAAGATGCGGTAGCTCTGCTGTCCTTGCGGAGAAT
This sequence comes from Thermodesulfobacteriota bacterium, assembly GCA_046728175.1. Taxonomy (GTDB): domain Bacteria; phylum Desulfobacterota; class Binatia; order Binatales; family Binataceae; genus JAFAHS01. The sequence goes on from JBKPEA010000014.1 coordinate 8,315, forward strand.
TTCCGGCTCTGGGCGAGAGCGCATTCGGAATCCTGGATAAGATCGAAGCTCGCCGCTCGCCGACACCTGGGAACGGTTTTTCGCAGGCGATGAAATCCTCCTTGGGAAGGATCGGCGAGGCGATGTCGAAGAGATGATTCTGCGGCCCAGGGCCACCCGAGGAGACAATCATGAACAAGGTAAGGTTCGAGACTTCAGGTTCTGTCGGCGTCCTCTCGCTGGCGAATCCTCCACTCAATCTGTTCAGCGAGGAATTGATCGAGGACCTGCGAACCGCCGTGAGTCAGGCCAAGCAGCTTCCACTCCGAGCGCTCCTCGTGCGCGCCGATGGCAAAGTCTTTTCGGGCGGAGCTGATGTGGTGATTTTCAAGGGCAAGACAGCGAACGCGGCGCGCGAACGCTTCACCTGCCATCTGCGAACGATCGCCGACCTCGAAGAACTGCCGTTTCCCACGATCGCTGCCGTGCAGGGGGCTTGCATGGCGGCGGGACTGGAACTCGCACTGGCATGCGATCTGATATGGGCGGCTTCTTCGGCGCGCTTAGGGCAGGTCGAAGCATCGATTGGAACGACCACGTTGCTGGGGGGCGTTCAACGCCTGGCTGAGCGCGCCGGACCGGCGCGCGCAAGAGAGATCATCTACAGCGCCGATCAATACGACGCCGCGACCTTCGAACGATGGAACATCGTGAACAGAGTGGTTCCAGACGAAAACCTTGAGCCTGAGACTCGAGCCTTTGCTCAGCGGCTCGCCGGCGGCGCGACTCTCGCCTACGCTGCCGGCAAGAGGATCGTACGGGCATATCTGGAAAAAGGCATCCGTGCTGCCGACACTTTAGTGGATGAGATCGCCCCTGAACTGTTTGAGACCGCCGACATGCGCGCGGGCGTTGAGGGTCTGCTCGAGCATGGGCCGCGTCAATTTCGCAACAAGGTGATCTTCCGGGGTCGCTAGTGATGATTGATGTTCACCTGCAAAATTGCGCCTGATTGAAGGAGAGATCGAACATGAAGCCTGTTTGTCTGGTGATAGGTGCCGGTGCGGGTATTGGCGGAAATGTCGCTCGACGCTTTGCGCGCGAGGGCTATCACGCTTGTCTGTGCCGGCGCAGCGATATGGACGGATTGAATCGAATGGTGGACGCGATCAAGAGCGAAGGAGATTCCGCGACTGGATTTCTCCTCAACGCGATCGAACCAAACGCCATCGAAGAGAGGGTTGCCGCCATCGACGCCGACATTGGTCCTATCGAAATCGTCGTTTACAACCTGGGCGCCCAGATTGGCGATAGGGCATTGAAGGACACCTCGCTCAAGGCTTTTGAAACCGGCTGGCGTCTGGGGACGTTTGGTCTGTTTCGCCTCGCGTCAGCCGTGTGCCCGCTGATGGAAGCGCGCGGCAAAGGAACGATCCTCGTCACCTCAGCAACCGCGGCGATGCGTGGGAACGCTGGTCAACATTCACACGCGGCTGCCATGGGAGGACGACGAATGCTGTGCCAGACACTCAACGCAGAGTTCGCATCGAAAGGAATCCACGTCGTTCATATCCTGATCGACGGCGCGGTGGATGCGCCCGACACTTTGGGAAAAATGCTCGGGCCGGAAAGGTTCCAGCAGCTGAGAGAAACCCGAGGCAAAGAACACGATGGACTCATGCTTCCTACACAGATCGCAGAGACCTACCTCCATCTCGCACGACAGCATCGATCCACGTGGACCTTCGAAATCGACCTGCGGGCGTTCTCCGATCGCCCATGGTGGAATCACTGAGTAATTCCCGATCGAACCTGCACATTCTCGCTTATCTCCTGAAGGCAGATAGGAGCACGAAAAAATGGCAGACGTTGCACTCATCGTTGGGGCTGGCCCCGGCATCAGCTCGAGTTGCGCCAGGCTGTTCGCAAAAAATGGCATAGCTGTCGCCGTCGCAGCGAGGAATCCGGACAAAGGGGTTCTGCAAAATCTCGAGAAGACGCACGGCGTGCGCCGCTACGCATGCGATGCAAGCGAACCAGCGGCCGTGGAACTGCTATTCGAGAACGTCGTGCGAGACCTTGGGGCTCCTACACTGGTCGTGCACAACATTGACGGCCGGGTTGAAGGCATTTTTCGTAAAGGAATTACCGAAGCTGATCCACGCCTGGCGCTCGATACACTTCGGAACTCCGCGTTCAGCGCATTTTTGGTAGGTCAGCAAGCAGCTCGACTGATGCGCGAAAACCAACCCAACGCCGATGGCGCGCGCGGAACGATCATCTTCACCAACGCGAGCGCAGCGCTTAAAGGTTTCCCATTGAGCGGCGCCTTTGCGATGGCGTGCCAGGCCAAGGCTGGACTCGCGCAGAGCATGGCAAGGGAACTGATGCCCCAGGGCATCCACGTAGCGAATGTGCCGATCGACGCCGCAATTGGCTGGACGCAGGAAGACGGCACCCGCGCACATCGACTGGCCGGAACCAGCGTCGACGACAACATGGCCGACCCGGACTGTATAGCGGAAACTTATGTGCAGCTGCATCGCCAGCATCGGTCGACCTGGGCCTTCGAGATCGTGCTACGACCGTGGGTCGAGAAATGGTGACCGTCGGTCGCAAGAGAGGGAGCGGACCGACCTTCGTCCGCCCGTGAACAGGGTGGTGACCTTACAGTGCGGGCGGAAGTCTCCAGCCCGGAAATAATGAATTCTGCCCTACAGCCCGAGGAATTCAATCCACGAACTGACATTGCTCACGTTTGAACCAGCCGTAGGATACATCCCAGCCCGAATATCTCGGCTAGGCACAGAGACTGCACTCACGCGCCAAGACGTGCGAGATCCTCCGGCAGGGCAGCCTGACCGCTTCGGTTCTTCACGGCGGGGATGTGGGACACCTTGCTGCGCCACGCGTGGAGCGCGGTAAGCTCCGGGGCGATCGGCAGGCCAGCGATCTCGGCGAACATGAGACCGGCGAACAGCGTTATGTCCGGCATGGTGAAGGCATCCCCGGCGAGGAAAGGCTGCTTCGCGAGGACGTCGTTAAAATAGGACATGTTCTGAACCGCGTACGCGCCTCGCCGTTGGCCCCATTCCTTGGCGCCGCTCCAGTCCGGCATCCGCCAGGGCCTCAATGCCTCTCCAAGGCCCCGTGTCCCATAGTGGAAATAATCATCAACGGCGTCGATCAGCATCATTTCGGCGCGACGTTGCATCATGTGGATAATGGCTTTTTCTCGCGGGGTCTTACCGATCAGCGTCGGGTTGCCGTCAAGATTGTCGAAATACTCGGTAATGGCGGTCGATTCTGAAATGAGCGTGCCGTCGTCAAGCTCCAAAACGGGAACCTTGCCGATGGGGTTCATCGCCAGGAATTCCGGGGTCTTTTGTTCAGCTCCGATCAGGTCGACGCTGACAAACTCGATCCGATCCTCAAGTCCTTTCTCGGCAAGCACGATGCGAATGCGTGCGGGATGGGGTCCTCCTTCGCGGTCATAGATCTTCATACATGCTCCTTCACTACCGACTGGTAGATAGATGTCACCAGTAATGCTTTCAGCGCCATCGCGAGGCTACTGAGCGACTCGTAGGTATCAGCCTCGAGGTTGAACTGTCGGGTCATCGTCCTGCTCCTGCTGCTACCGAATTGGGTTCGCTACGTCCAGCAACTCTTGACAAGATAGTAGATTCCAAAATAGAAGGGAATAGGCTTCCAGAATGGAAGCCATATCCGGAAGCCGACCAATGCCTGACGACTCCTTCAATCGCGAAATCGATTACCTGCGCATCTCGGTCATCGACCGCTGTAATCTGCGCTGCATTTACTGCATGCCATTGAATGGAATGAGGTTTCTGCCCAAAGCAGAATTGCTCACGCCCGCCGAAATCGAGGCGGTGGTGCGCGCGGCAGTGCGGGTCGGATTCAGAAAGTTCCGCCTGACCGGTGGAGAGCCGACCCTGCGAATCGACCTGCTCGAAATCGTCGAGCGCGTCGCCGGAGTGCCGGGAGTCGGCGAGCTCGCACTGACTACAAACGGGATACTGATGCGCGAGCTGGCGGCACCGCTCAAGCGTGCAGGCCTCAGTCGCGTCAATGTTCACTTGGACAGTCCCAACCCGGTTACTCTCGAGCGCGAGATGCGTTGGGGGACGTTCGCGCAGATCTGGGATGGAATTGAAGCGTGCGTAGCGGCAAGGCTGACGCCCATCAAAATCAATTCAGTAGTCGCGGCGGGATACAACGAGGCCGATGTGGTGGAACTCGCGCGCTTGACGGTGGAGCGCGACTGGCACGTTCGGTTCATCGAACTAATGCCGTTGGGCGGCGGCGAATGCGCAAGTGTGTCAGTGAAGCGCTACGTGTCGAACATAGTAACGCGGCGGAGAATCGAAAGTTGCTGGGACCGCTCTTCGAGCTCGCGCAGAACAGTAGGTCAGATGAGGCGCGCAACTTCAGGCTGGATGGGGCGCGCGGGGTAATTGGGTTCATCAGTCCGGTGAGCGAGCCGTATTGCGCCACCTGTAATCGGATGCGGCTGACGGCAGACGGCAAATTTCACCTCTGTTTACTTAACGACGACGAACTCGATGTTCGCGGAGCTCTGCGTTCTGGAAACGGCCACAGACTGGAAACCGTAGCGCGGATTCTCCGGCGAACGGTCGAACTCAAGCCCACCGGCGATCATCTGCTCACTGGCCGGTCTACCGAGGAGCGCTCGATGTATCAAATCGGCGGATAGCGTCTGTTCACACCCGAGAGAAGCAAAACCAAATCCGTTCGAAGAAAGTGCTCAGATCAGGAGGTCATAATGTCTAATTTGCCTGTCTCCGGTCCCGCCAACTCGGAATGGAAATCCACTGCGTGCATTTTGTGCGAGTGCAATTGCGGCATCGAAGTCAAGCTCGGTGGAGAAGGTGGCCGGCATCTGGTCAAGATTCGCGGTGACGATGCGCATCCTGCCTCGCGCGGGTACGCGTGCGAGAAAGCGCATCGCCTTGAGTTTTACCAGAACGGGCCGCATCGGCTGACCCGGCCACTTCGCCGCCGAAGTGATGGCAGCTTCGAGGAAATCGACTGGGATACCGCGATCGCCGAAGTCGCGTCGCGATTCGCGGCTATTCGCGACCAGTACGGCGGCCAGACGATTTTCCATTACGGTGGCGGCGGCCAGGGCAACCATCTTCCGGGTGTGTACAGTGGCGCGACTCTCAGCGCGCTTGGTTCTCTCTATCGTTCGAATGCCCTGGCGCAGGAAAAAACCGGCGAGTTCTGGGTCGCGGCAAAAATGGTCGGTTTCTATTCAAGGAGCGATTTCGAGCACTGCGAGGTCGCCTTTTTTCTGGGTAAGAATCCCTGGGTGTCGCACAGCATACCGCAAGCGCGTGTCACGTTGAAGGAAATAGCCAGGGACCCGGCGCGTTGTCTGATTGTGGTGGACCCACGGCGAACCGAGAGTGCCGAGATGGCTGACATTCACTTGCAGGTGCGACCCGGGACTGATGCGTGGCTGCTCGCGGCTATGGTCGCAGTTTTGGTGCAGGAACAATTGGTTGCAAAGGAGTGGCTGGTCAGTCACACAGAGGGGCTCGACCAAGTGATACCCCACTTCGTCGATTTACCCATCGCGAGATACTGCGAGGCCTGTGGAGTGCCAGAAGAGTTGGTGCGAAAGGCGGCGCGGCGCATCGCTACTGCATCCAGCGTGGCCTCCTTCGAGGATCTGGGCGTACAAATGAACCGCCATTCCACGCTGGTTTCATATCTTCACAAGCTGCTGGTGTTGTTGACCGGCAACTTCGGGAAGAAGGGAACCGGGTACGTGCCGACTATGATTTTCCCGCTGGGGGACGGGCATGAACGCACTGCGGTTTACGGCCAGATGTCGCTGCCGCGTGAACTTAGAGGGCGTGATAGTGAGATAGTCGCGAACCGCACGCCAGTAACCGGCTGGCGCCTCATCGGCGGTTGGACTCCCTGCAACGCAATTCCAGACGAAATCCTCACCGATCATCCGAAGCGATTCCGGGCGATGCTGGTTGAGAGCTCCAACCCAGCTCACTCGCTGGCGGACAGCGTGCGAATGCGCGAGGCGCTCGCAGCGCTGGAATTGGTAGTCGTCATTGACGTGGCTTTCACGGAGACAGCGCGCTGCGCGGATTATGTGCTTCCAGTCGCGAGCCAGTTCGAGAAGGCTGAGGCTACATTCTTCAACCTGGAATTCCCCAACAACTATTTCCATCTGCGCAAACCACTTATGTCACCGTTACCGGGCTTGTTTTCCGAGGCGGAACTTCACGCGAGGCTGCTGGAAGCGCTCGGCGAACTGCCCAACGAGTTGGTGCAGGAGCTTCGCGGTGCGTGGAAGGAGGGACGAAAATCCTTCAGAGAGACATTCGCAAAGCTCGCGCGGAGTGACGCACGTGTCGTCTCGCTGGCGCCGGCTCTTCTCTATCGCGCTATCGGTGATCTCCTGCCGGAAGTTCTCGCAGAGGCGGCCGGCCTATGGCCGCTCTGTCAAATGGTCGCGAGCACACGGCCAAGTTCACTTGCGGCAGCAGGTTTCGTCGGTGATCCGGGCGAAGCCGGTGATGCTTTCTTTGATGCGCTATTGGCATCCAAGAGCGCCGTTGTCTTTGCGGTCGATAGCTGGGATGAACACCTCGATCAGTTACCCACCCCCGATCATCGGGTGTACCTGGCGGTTCCGGAATTGTTCGAGGAACTCGACGGTCTCGCCAGCGAAAGACCCTCGCCCGCGACGCCTGATTTTCCTTTTCTGTTGTCGGCTGGCGAAAGGCGCTCTTTTACGGCCAACACGATCATGCGCAACCCGGAATGGCGTAAGAAGGATCCGAGCGGGGCGCTACGGATAAATCCAGAAGACGCTTTTGGTCTCGGGGTTGTGGAGGGCGGAAGGGCGCGCGTTACGACCAGGCGTGGAAGCATGGAAGCATTTGTCGAGCTTTCGGACCGTATGCAGAAAGGTCACATTTCGCTGCCGAACGGGCTCGGGCTGGATTTCCCCGGAATCGATGGCACGACGGTCAGGGCAGGTGTCGCGCCTAACGAACTGACACGAAGCGAAGACCGCGACTCGATAGCCGGCACTCCATGGCATAAGAGCACACCTGCTCGCGTCGAGCCCATGTAGAGAGGCCAGCCTCAAAGTACCCTCGAGTGACTGCGGAACTGAGCGCGACACGGAGCCTGCTCCGTGTCCGCTCCGTGGCGAAAGAGCCAGATCATTGAAGTTAAGCTCGGAGGAAAACCGATGCCTTGGATCGTTACGCGGCTATGCCGCGATTGCATGGACACCGCATGCGTTTCTGTGTGCCCGGTCGACTGCATTTATCGCTATCAGGGAGAAGACAAGCTGAGCTTTCCCAACCAGCTCTTCATCAATCCTAATGAATGCATCGATTGCGGGGCCTGCGAACCCGAGTGCCCCTGGCAAGCGATTTTTGAAGAACCCGCTGTGCCGGAAGCGTTCAAAGATGATGTCGCTCTGAATTACCGAATGATGGAGGTGGCGTCCGAGTTTGTGGTCCAAAAGCACGAGCCGAAAGACCCTCCAACGCCGGAGCAAGTAGAAGCGAACCAGGCCAAGTGGGGGCTGACGGCATGAGGTGGCCGGGTCACAAAGGAGGCACCCTTGAACACGACGATTGAGTTTCTCTTCGATTACGCCAGTCCATTCAGTTATCTCGCGAATTCTCACATCGAGGGCGTGGCGCGCCGGTACGATGCGCAGATTGTCTACGTGCCGATATTGCTGGGCGCGATAATGAAAGCGACTGGCAACATATCTCCCGCGAACATTCCCGCCAAAGCTCGATACATGGCCATCGAACTACGCCGCTGGACGGATCGCTACGGCGTCCCGTTCCAGCGCAATCCGCATGCATTCGTCGGCAACTCGCTGCGCCTGATGCGAGGCGCGGTCGCCGCACAAAAGCTCGGCGTCTTTCTTCCGTACCATCGCGCTGTTTACAGCGCGACATGGGCCGACGCCGAGGACTTGGGCGACGACAAGGTGCTGCATGGGGTGCTCAAGAATGCCGGAATAGTCGATGATCTCATCGCCGTGACTGAGCGTCAGGACGTAAAGGACCATCTTCGCGGCAATACGGACGAGGCGCTCAGGCGCGGCGTGTTCGGTGCGCCCACTTTTTTCGTGGGCGGCGAAATGTTCTGGGGGAATGATCGCTTCGATTTTCTCGAAGAAGCGCTCCGGAAGCGCGCCCAAGAGTGAGCAGGTCAGGCTGTCTTTTGGGTTCTGCCGGCGGCGTTTCGGCGTTTCGCCGGACCTTTTGCGCGTCCCCCAGGCTCTCTCGATCCAGGTCCGAGCTCGGCCTTCATCTCACGTGCTTCTATTTTCAATTTGCAGGCTGGGCAGATGAGTTCGGGCTTTATCGAGTGTCCGCACGGTTGGTGGACCAGCGCCACCGGTGCGCCGGAAGGTCCAGCCATCCAGCGGTCGCCCCACTCCAACATCGTGACTATCACTGGATAAAGGTCAAATCCTTTTTCAGTGAGCCGGTACTCGAATCGCGGCGGACGCTTCTCGTATGCCGCACGTCGAAGAATTCCGTCGCGAACCAGCTTGCGGAGACGATCCGACAGCCGGTGCGGCGTCAACTGCAGATCCTGCTGAATCGGATCAAACCTGCTGATACCAAGAAACACATCGCGGATGATCAGCAGTGTCCATCTGTCGCCGACCACTGACAGGGTCCGGGCGATCGAGCAGTTCATCTTGTCGATTTGTTGCCAGCGCATTTCCTAGAAAGCTTCGCACAACTCTTGACCGAATACTAGGTTCCAAAGTAGAAGTGACCTAGAGGTGGGTTCCAAATTGGAACCTGACGGCATAACGCAGCAGACAAGCCTCGTTGGGGCCTGCTGAGCGTTGCTGTGATTCTGGGTCCGCCACTCGCGTTTTTCGTTCGTCGGTTTGAGCCGGGAAAGAGCCAAACGCAGTGACCAACCGATCGCGGCGAAGACAGTTAATCCGGGAATCCGGCGATGGAGCGGAACGAAATTCGAATCGTCGGCGCGGATATTCCTGCGATTGACACCGTCTTTTACCTAAAGAGCGGAGCCCGCGCGCGATTAATCGATCGCAGCGGTTCCATGGTGATCGTGGAGATCGAAAAAACATCGCTCTGACTGGATCGAGTGGAGCGAGGTCAAAGCAAGAATCGCACGGATCTGATCGATGGAAGTCGCCTGGATGCGTCTTTTACAACGGCGTGGGCAAGGGGCAGGGTACGCGGCTTTGGCAGCGCCGTCCGCCTCCCGGCCGCGGGCAAGCTCTTGACACGATACTAGCTTCCAAATTAGAAGTTGGCTCAGTAGATTCCAAAATAGAAGCCACGAGGGCCAAACACGAGCGTGCAACGAGCCCGACGCAAGAGGAGACTTTTTCATGTCGAATACGAATGCCACTCCGGTCACTTCGTTCAGTGCCGCGGAAAACCCTTATTTGAGCGGCAATTTCGCGCCTGTTCGTGAGACGACCGCCACAAATCTCGAGGTGCGCGGGCGCATCCCGGACGAGCTAAATGGCCGGATCTTACAGATCGGACCGAATCCCGCGGGACCGGTCGATCCGACCTACTACCACTGGTTTACAGGTACCGGTATGGTCCACGGTCTGCGGCTGCGGGACCGAAAGGCCGAATGGTACCGAAGCCGTTTTAGGTCAATACCGCTGATGCACCGTTCATCGGAAAGCCACCAATTCCGGGCCCGGCTGACTTTGGCGGGATCGTTAACACCCACGTCACGAGAATTGCGGGAAAAATCTATGCGCTGGTCGAGGGGAGTTCACTACCGATCGAACTCGACGAGAACCTCGAGAGTGTGAGCCGTTCCGACTTCGGCGGGACTCTGAAGGACAGCTTCACCGCGCATCCCAAGTTTGATCCTAAAACGGGCGAGAACCTCGCTATTACATACCGGGCAATGCGGAAAACCGTGAACTACGTCGTCGTCAGCCCGGAAGGTCTCGCGGAGACGCGGGCCGAGATTCCGGCACCACATGAGCCGATGGTCCACGACGTTGGATTCACGAAAAACTTCGTTGTTGTCCTGGACCTGCCGGTTACGTTTCAGCCGACGGTTGCGTTTAATCCGTCGTCGTTGCCGCGCAGCCCCTTCCCGTACTTGTGGAATCCGAGTCAACCTCCGCGCGTCGGCCTCTTACCGCGAAGCGGAGATCTCGGCGGTCTGCGCTGGTTCGATGCGCCTTCGTGTTACGTATTTCACATCCTCAACGCTTACGAGAATAGCGCGGGGATTGTGGTTGTTGACGTGGTACGTCATCCGCGGATGTTTGTTCGTGACCGCAACGGAATCAACGAAGGTACGCCGGTTCTGGCGCGTTGGACCTTCGACCCTGCCACCAAGGTTCTTGCCGAGAGCATCATTGATGATCATGGCTGCGAGTTCCCGCGCTTCGACACCCGCCTCGGCGGCCAGAATTACCGATTCGGTTATACCGCACATCTTCGGGACCGTCAGCTCGGCCCCATAATGAAGCACGATCTGCACAGTGGCAGAACCGAAGTCCACGATTTCGGGGCGGGTTGCGCTTCACGCGAGCCGATCTTCGTGCCGCGCACTGCCGACGCCGCGGAGGATGATGGGTACGTCTTGTCTTACGTTTACGACGCCAACCGCAATACAAGCGATGTGGTGATTCTGGCGGCTCAGGACTTCGCAGGCGAACCTGTCGCGGTTGTTGAACTGCCGGTTCGCGTACCGTTCGGATTTCACGGCGACTGGATAGCGGACGCTGAATGAGGAGATGAACGACGAAGTCCGACGGACTTATGATGGTGCTCGCGCACCGCGCGAGCAGCGAAAATATCTTCAATCCGAGTGCCGATGCTTATGCGGCTTGGGCACTGCGACTGCGGCGGGGCCTTACGAGGCGCAACTGGACGTGGACACCTGCTCGGGCAAGCATACTGATCAGCGTCTCGATGCTGAATAAATCGATTTTGCCACGAGCCAGATCGCTGATCCGCGGCTGGGTTACTCCGAAAAGCTTGGCCGCTTCTCTCTGCGTGAGCTTGTGCACCTGCATCACTCGGGCGACCTCGGCCATAAGTTCGGCGCGGATTCTTAGGCTTTCCGATTCTCTCGCGTCGAACCCGAGGTCCCGGAATACGTTTCCGGAGGACCGCTCGATGGTGACTGTCATGGCTCCCTAGCCTCTCCTCTTCCCGCGCCGAATTTTCAGCAACTCGGTCAGTCGCGACTGCGCAAGCTCCAAGTCCGCTCGCGGCGTCTTACGGCTTTTCTTTTCGAAGGCGTGAAGCACGTAGATCGCTTCCTCAAATTTGGCGACGTATAGGACGCGATGTTCCAGTTCGGTATGCACCCTGATCTCTTGAACGCCCGCTCCGACCGACGCCATCTGTTCCAATCGGATGGCTGAAGACCGGATTGCAGCAGATAGAGTTCGTAACCCGCGCGCCGCCTGGCATTGTCCGGAAAGTTCCTCAGCGCGTGCCGCGACGAGCCCAACCACAACAGCGCCTTCAGCATCCACCAAAATTATACAACTTTTTGTATCTGGACGCGAGTTCTTGCTTTTCATCGAGGGCGAACAGGGCAGGGCAGCTTTGAGAAAACGCGCATTCGAGGAGTCACGGCGAATTCAGGAGAGGACGGTACCGATCTAGCCGTTGGTAGTCAGCAGGCAAGGTGACAAGCCGACAGGGGTGGCATTCCCTCGTATCGGCGTCCAGCGAGTTTGCCCCACGTGGGGCAAACTGTACCGAAACAGCCACTTCGGGAAACATTTCGGCGGGAAAAAGCAAAAGTTTTCTGGGCTTTCTCGGGGGTTCAAATCCCTTCTGCTCCACCAATTTTTGCCCTGTGCATAACGAGCTTTTTTTTGGACGAACTCCAGGACGCCCGCAGCAGCCGCCCGCTTGCTGTGAAAGTAACGCCATCGAAAAGTAACGGCATCGAGGGGAAGATTCAGGTTCGACTGATCTTTCGATGCTTGATCGGGATTTGGCGGCCTGGGTGTGTAAGACTCCGTGCTTGCAGAACGCAGTCATAGCTGGCATTATGCCAGCATGGCGGTGCAAATTACGATTCGCGACGTTCCGGAGAAGGTCCGCAATGAACTGGCGGGACGCGCTGCGTCGCAGGGCAAGTCGATGCAGGAATTTCTTCGGGCTGAGCTCGAGCGCCTGGCTGCTCGCCCGTCAATCGACATGTGGCTCGAACAGGCCCGGAGCAGAAAACAGGCGGCCCGGACAAGGATTAGCGCCGCGCAGATCCTTAAATATCGCGACGCGGACCGTCGTTGAGCTCCGTAGTCGATTCATCGGTGCTGGTCGCCGCACTCGTCGATTCAGGTCCGACCGGGACCTGGGCGGAACAAGTTCTGGCCCGCGGAACTCTATGCGCTCCGGAGTTGGCAAAAGTCGAAGCGATGAACATAATTCGTCGACTCGAGCGTGCGAAGCAAATCCCCACCGCCGAGGCCAACGTCGATGTCCACGCGCTGGGCCAACTTGAGATCGAGCTGTTTCGGTTCGAGCCGTTGGCAAGGCGTGTCTGGGAACTTCGTCATGCCGTCACCTGCTATGATGCATGGTATGTGGCTCTCGCCGAAGCTGCCGACTTGCCGCTCGCGACGCTGGACCATCGTCTATCGCGAGCGAGCGGCCCTGCCTGTAGATTCCTATTGCCGCGATAACCTGACCAATTG
>JBKPEA010000015.1:0-39187 GCA_046728175.1 Thermodesulfobacteriota bacterium
GGATAACGCTCAAGCAGGTCGCCCTGCATCTGGCAAGACGACTCGATGACCTGGCGGTCGGGCACCTGCTGGGACCTTTGTCGTTAGCCGAATATCAAATGGCGTTCAGAATGGGAGAAATACCTGCCGGGGAGTTTGCTATTTCTGCGTCGTCGGTGGCTTTCCCTCTCTCCGGTCAGCTTCGACAGGATTCAGCGAAAGGAAGTCGCTTGTTCTACGGGACAATCGGCTTGGCGGCATTCATTGGTATCTTATATTGGGGGGTGATTTCGCTTTGGGGTCGAACCCTTGTCCTGACAGTTCTTGGAGCAAAGTGGGTAAATGTGGTTGGACCTCTTCAGATTCTGTGCCTATACGGTATTTGTCAAGGAGTTTTGGCTATCGGAACAAGCTTTTTGGAGGGTCTCGGACGCCCGTCGAAGTCCTTCCAGATCACATTGCTGAGAACGGCGCTCTTAGGGCTGCTCATTTACCCAATGACCCGCAAATATGGAACTATAGGTGCGGCACTTGCCGGTCTGGTTTCAGTGATACCTCCGCTGGTGCAAATGTACTTACAGTGGCGCCAGGCGGTGGGCGTGAAGAGCTTCCAGTTTGCCCAACCGCAAAAGAGACCTCTGAACAGCGAGCTCGCGCGGCCGCAGTCGTAAATAAGCGACGACTCAGAATGGTTTGGTGTTCTACGGCTTCAGCAGAATCGGTGGGATCGTCGAAATCGTCCAGAACCTGCGGCCCCGAACTCTGCGAGTTCGGTCGTCGGCTCTGGTTGCCGAATGTCTTCCACAAAGTGGTGAATCTCGGATTACAGGGTTTCGGGAATGCACCCCTTGGGACTAAGCCTGCTGGTTGGGCCGTTCTTGAGATAGCAATCTTTCTCTCCCAAATGATGGTCTCATGAGATTCGTACTAAGCTCGGTTTTGGCGGTATTTTCTATTATTGCCTTGTCTGCATTGAGTGTCTGCGAGGCCAGCGGTTTTTGGCGGCTCGAGACTACAAAAACCGGATGGCGATTCGTGCCACCCAGTGGCGTAGACGGCACGGTGTGCAAATACGTCGCGGTATCTGCCATCGACCCAAATTCGTATCGGGGGCCGACGATGATCGGGGCTGGCTTGAAGTACGAAGATGCTTCTGCGTGGTCGTCAGCTCAAAATGACCGTCTACAGGCCTGGGGTTTCAACGCCGCCGGAATGTATTCATATTTTTATAGCGCTCACTTTCCATCAGGCGGAGTACCGTTCGCTCCAACGGATATGTCTTCCGGATGGCTGATGCGTGATGATATGGAGTGGCACGTTAAGAACGTGTACCGAAATCCCAATCCAGGCGGAGCACAGATTTGCAGCGCCGACGACTATTTCGGAACTCAACCGGACGTTTATGACCCGCGACTCGAGAAGTCCTACGTTGAGGCGTTGAATAAATATTCATGGTTAAAGAATGGCTCAGCTAGCTCAGCGATAGTTTGGTTTCCTGAGGAAGCGGACGATATGTTCGGTCTTGATCAGGAAGGAAGCCATACCGATCTCGGTTACATGGTGGCGTCCCAAACACCCATCTACGTCGATGACCAACAGAGTTATAAGTATCGACCTGGCGAAATGCAGCTTTATTCGAAAGCGGCACTGCGAGACTTTCTTAGAAATCGATATGGTACAATAAACGCCCTAAACGTCGCGTGGGAATTGAAGTCATCAGAACACTGCGATAGTTCCAATCCGGCGAAAGTCTGTAACGATGGATACACGACCTGGGATACGAGCAACCCGGGAGGGTGGTCGTCGATCACTGGTAACCAGCCCCTCTATGAGTCCTGGGGAAGAGGCACCGGCTTCTTGGATGAAAATGGAAAGCGGCTGTTGCCACTGAAAGATCACAATTGTGATCATAGATCCATAGTTGCTTGGTCACGAACTCCAAAGATTGAAGCCGACCTTCACGATTTCATTAGAGAATTCGCCAGGCACTACGCCGAGGCGTTGAGCACCGCTGTGAATGAGGCGATTCCGGATCATCCACCGATGTTTTTGCCCTTGTACAATCCACCGAGCTACGTGTCCTCTGCGGTGAGCCCATACGTCGCAGGATTCTGGATCCAGAACCTGTACCCGGGGCAAGTTCAACGCATTTTACTGAATGACGGCAACAAGCCGGTGATTGTGGTTGACTATGCCCTGGCAAACGCGGATTCACCGCTCAAGGAGAGCAAACACCCGCCGGACGTCAATTTCTGGTCCAACCAGGCAGCTCGCGGCAATGGAATGGTCGCAGGGTGGCAGAAGGAGTTGGGTCTAAGAAATGCGGACCCCAGATGTCCGGGTGGCTGCTATGCGGTTGTCGGCCTGGAACATTGGCAATTGTACGACAATTCGAATGAGGGGAACGCTTTTGGCCTAGTTACTAACACTCATGACAACCCTTACGACGGAAGCGCCAACATGGTGAATGGCGAGCCGAGTAACTTCGGTGACGCTCTTGCCCCGATCACTTGGTTTCTTAAGGGACATTCCAGCTGGCTGGATTCGAAAGGTATGCAGCGGAGGGGTATTTGCGATCCCTAGGCATGGAACGAGCCCGACTTTTTCCCATTAGCGGTATCCGTCGAACCGGCGGATACGCAAACTTGCCTACCCGGTCCTTCAAGACTGGATAACAGGCGGGTAGAAGCAAATTCCACCACGCGGCCATCGGACGAGTAGATCTGGCGACTCGCGACCGGCTGACAGCGTTTTTACACCAGCCACGACGCAAGCATTCGATTGACCTTCTTCACGGATCACACACGCCGGCATTCAAAAAATTAGATATAGGCGTCAGGACATCGCCATAGTTGCCTGGTTCGCCATTCCTCATGTTGGCGCTGCCATCGTACGGATTGTCGTGGTCACTCGTGACAAATCCGAAATCCAGTTTTTCGGTATTGTTGTCATACAGCTGCCAGTGTTCGACTCCAACCACCCCGTACAAACCACTGTTATTCTTCAGCGGAAGGATCGATTTCCACAGTGCGACCTCACCACTGCCGCGAGCTGCCTGGGTAGGATAAGGTGGGCATTGGGGACAGGAACTGTCCGAAAAAGCACTCAGCGGAGAATCCGCATTCGCAACTGAATAGTCAACGACTATGACCGGTTTCGGCGAGGCATCAATAATGCGCTGCACGTCGTTTGGGGCACTGGGATTGAAAGAGATCCAGAAACCGTCAACGTACGGCGCTATCTGCGCATAGACATAACTAGGTGCGGCGTAAAGCGGGAGAAATACGGGAGGATGATTTGGGACGGAGGTCGCTATGGCGGTGGACAGGATCTGAGCGTACCTTAGAGCAAACGACTGGACAAAATTCTGTACGTCGGTCTCGATCTGTGGATTTGAAGACCAATTTGATCCTGCATTCAAATTGCCGCAAGAGATGCCAGTTGCGATTACGTTTGCGCCATTCTCATCGAGAAGTCCAGTACCGTTACCGTAAGACGAGTATGCGCCGGCTTTGATCCCCGCGTCGCCACCGGCATCCGAGGTATCAAATGTCGTGTAGTGCGTGCCCCAGGCAGCATTGAGGGCGGAAATACTCGAGTATTTAGCAATCAGGAAATTCTTCAACGCCATCTTGGAATACAGCGTGTGGTCTGGATACGTGTACCCGTTCCCATCGTTGGCCTGCATCGGATTCTGCGATAGAACCATGTATCCCAGGTCGACATGAGTCCAGTTTTGGTCCAAGCCGAACATATCGTCAGCTTCCTCGGGAAAATAGACGATCATTTGCGACAGTGGTAAACCAGTATTCACCCAACTGTGGACCAGGGCCGCTGTATAGTCAGCCTGCGCATTAGGATCAAAAACATCCGCTTGAATTCCATAATATATATCGCTGTTGCAGACTTGAGTTGGACCCGGGTTTTGGTAGACGTTTTTGATGTGCCAAGGCATATCATCACGTGTCACCCAACTGGAGACTTGGTCGGTTGCCGCATACGGCACACCTCCCGCGGGAACGCTAACTGAGTACGCGTATGAATATTGACCCGCGGCGGTG
Organism: Thermodesulfobacteriota bacterium; assembly: GCA_046728175.1. Classification (GTDB taxonomy): domain Bacteria; phylum Desulfobacterota; class Binatia; order Binatales; family Binataceae; genus JAFAHS01. Next base: position 4,041 of record JBKPEA010000015.1, read on the forward strand.
AATCCCCAGCTTCTCAAACGGCTGTTTTGCGTGTTGCCCCAGGCTGCTCTGGTTGGATATTTTCCGCCACTTCCAATCATGGAGGAGTAGGCAAATGTCGTGTCAACGAGGGATGGAGCGACATACTTGCAGATAATCGACCCCGTGGGCGAGACGAACTGCCAGCCCGTCGATGTAGGTTTAAGAGTCCAGGTGGCGGTGGTGGCGGATGTTGCGGTCGGTGTGGGGGTAGCAGTATTGGTCACAGTTGATGTCGCCGTGCTTGTGGCGCTAGGAATCGGTGTGGGCTGTGAGGTGGGAGTCGCCGGCGGCGTCGCGGGGGGTGCCGCGGCAGCTCCATTCGCGCCACCCGTACAAAGGACCCTTTTGGATTGTGCGGGTGCTTGGGTCTGAGAGTCATTCATTGTCACGTTGAGAACGGAATGGAAGACCCCTGCTCTCGGCGGCTGGAATGAGACCATGACGGTCCGGCTCTGATCGGGAGCGAGCACCAATTCACCGGCACCTGAAACCGCAAATGGCACGCCGGACGACCCGACCGTAAGGTCGACACTCACCTTGCCGGTGTTCTTTATCGTGAACGACCTGGTCTCGGAGAGGGCGGAGGCAAGGTTGAGTTTGGAAAAGTGGATCTTGTGCGGAGAGACCTTGAATCGTGGGTTGGGTTTTTGAGCGGCATTCTCACTTTCGGCCGCCGCGACCAAAGCCACTAAGCCAAATAGAACGCCGATCAGGACGGGTGGAACCAATCGTTGGTTTCGACTCAAGATACGCCCCCCTTGTTAGGTGGCTGCTACCGGTTGAACCTGCGGCTAAGCAGCTCAGCCGCCTCTATATCCAAAGTCATATTAGTCCTGGTTTTCGGGACCCTCTGCAACTTTTTTTTGGTCGATCTGCTCAATTTCTTTTGTTAGCTATAATATGCAAAGAAGATTTTAGGCCACTCAAACCGTCCTGTGTTATCGCACTTGGTGTGGGCTGATTGAAGCCCAAGCCACCGCGTCGAACTGAAGACAAGCTCATAGCAAGGTGGGCTTTCTGCGCACGATCCTAATGATTGATCGGAAGCTTGGCTGGGCTGCGCTCTTCAGCTCGTATCGATTCCCGCGGGGAGGTTCGTCGGAAATCGGATTCAGAGATACCTGAGGTTGGGACGTAACGGGAGAATCGCTACCTGATCCGAGGGCAATGGACCGCACCTGTTCCAAGCGACGAGCCGCTCGGGCAATCGGCGCAGCGCGCGACTCCGACGACAAACAGTTCCTCTAGCGCCAACTGCCTGAACCGCCTCAAAACCGCTCCTCTCCAGCACCTGCAATCGTCTGCCGGATTGCAATCGCACGCTTTCTCTGATTAGCGGCGCCGGCGGAGCACACCTTTCGCACTCGGAGCGCGAGACGGGGAATCGATAGTCGCGATCGACGAGTTTAGGTCGCAAAGACTTGGGGTCCGCATGGTGCGGCGCTCACGCCGATTGCCAGATGCCCGCTCATCGAAATGGGCGTGCCTCCGCGCTTGTGAGATACGGGAAGGCGGCCCTAGACTGCTCGCGGGGGGCTTAGCCCCGGTGCCGTGGGATCCAATTCGTTTTCGTGAGCCATTCGCGGCTTCCCAAGTAACTTGGATGGAAACTTGTGGTTGCCCCGAATGCGTGGACACTCGGGTTAAGCGGCCATTGGTTCATGATAGCGTCGTTCGAATTGATCAGGACACAAGTAACCGAGCGCCGAGTGCCGCCGTTGGCGATTGTAAAAGCGCTCGATGTATTCGAAGACTTCGCTGCGGGCCTGAGCTCGGCTGTGCCACTGACTTTGGTAAACCAGTTCGAGCTTGAGGGTGGCGAAGAAGCTCTCCGCCACCGCGTTGTCCCAGCAGTTTCCCTTGCGGCTCATGCTGCTGCGGATTCCATACTTCGTCAGCAGCTGTTGATATTCGGTGCTGGCGTACTGGCTACCGCGATCCGAGTGATGCAGCAGTTCCTGGGCAGTGTGCCGCTGCGCCAGTGCCATGTGCATCGCTTCCAGCGCCAGCTTTCGTTCCAGCCGTTCGTTCACTGCCCAACCGACTAGCCGGCGTGAGAACAGATCCATGATTACCGCCAGACAGCCAGCCCTCGAGGGTCCACAGATAGCTGATGTCGGTGACCAGCCGGTGTCGGATGCGAGCACCGCAAGCCGCCGCGCCAGCAGATTCCCTGTTACGTGGTGAGAGTCGGTGGTGCAGCGAAAGCGGCGGCGCTCCCGCGCACGCAAGCCTGCGCTCCGCATCAGCCGCGCCACGCGCTTGCGCGCCGTCCGTTGGCCACGCACCCGCAGCTCGGCGTGGACCCGTGGGCTGCCGTAGCGGCCGCGACTCTCCGCGAAGATCGCTGCGATTTCCAACCCCAGGCTTTGGTCCTGGAGGGTGTGCTGGGCCGCCAGCGGTTGCTGCCACGCGTAGAACCCGGAACGCGAGACCTGCAACACTCGGCACAGCAATGCCACCGGATAGTTGGCCTTCTCCGTTGCGATAAAAGCGAATCTCATTCGCTCTGCTTGGCGAAGAAGGCCGTGGCTTTTTAAGATTTCACGCTCCATCCGCAGCCGCCGGTTCTCTCGCCGCAGCTCGACCAGCTCTTCCCGCACGCTGCGCTTGAGCGCCCCTGCGGGTCCGCGTCCCGCTTCGATCTCCGCCTGCGCCACCCAGCGCCGCAGCGCGGTGTCTCCGATCCCCAGCTCCAACGCCATCTGCCCGATGCTTTTGCCGCTGCGCTGGAGCAACCGCACCGTTTCAGCCTTGTACTCCGCCGAAAACGTCCGCCGCTTCCGCTTCCGTTCCTTCTCCACCGTTCACTCCTATCGCGCGTACTTTCGCGCTTTTCGGAGTGTCCATCAAACCGTATCGATGAAGGCGGATGGGCCGTCCCGCGCGTCACTGCGGTATGGTCCGCGGCAGACCACGGGGTCGTTGCGAACAACGCCCCAATCGATGACGGAGGACGACCCGATGCAAAGTTACTATGTCGGTCTCGATGTACATAGCCGGGAGAGCGTGTTCGTAGTGGAGGACGATGCGGGCGCGATCGTCGCGCGGGGGTCTATACCGACGACGGTGAACGGGCTGAAGCAGCTCCGCGACCGCTGTGGGTTGCCGGCCGCGACCGGCGTGGCCCTCGAGACCGGAGCTTCGGCATTTTTCGTGGCCCGAGAACTGGCGCGACTTGAACTCAAGCCGGTCGTGATCGATGCCCATGAGGTCCGGCGCAAGGCCCAACGCCCCGAGCAGAAGAGCGATACCCGCGACGCGCCGGAGTTGTGCGAAGGGCTGCGCCGCGGCTTTTACTGCGCGCTGGTTCACGTGCCGACTCCTGCGATCAGCGATCTCCGCACCACCTTATCCCGCCGGCGCCACTTCATTCGAATCCAGACCGCCGAGGTCAACGCGGTGAAACGGCTCCTGCGCGGGGTCGGACAGAACAGCGGGCAGCGTGGCAGCCTGCGCACCGACGCGCATTGGCAGGGCTTGCTCGCTGGCAATCTCGTCCCCGAAAGGATCCAGGAGCATGTGTGTCACCACTATGCCGTATGGCGCCAAGCCGCCGAACAGGCTCGTGCGCTCGATCTCAGTCTCGGCGACCGCGCGCGCGAGCGGCGCGAGGCGGTGAAACGACTGGAAACGGTTCCGGGCGTTGGTCCGATCGTCGCGCTCACCGCGATTGCCGTCTTCGCCGAGGTCAGCCGCTTTGCCAGTGCCAAGCACGCCGCCAGCTACGCTGGTCTGGTTCCCAGCACCTTCCAGTCTGCTGAGCGGGACGCCCACGGCCACATCACCAAGCGCGGCTCGGCCGAGTTACGGGCGATGAGGCGGCGCATCACGCGCGACGCTCCACCCATCCTTTTGCACCCGCACTTCGCCAGGGTTTGTGCGCGGCGTGGTTACAAAGCCGCAGTGGTCGCCGTGGCCCATCGGCTCTGCCGCATCCTGTTCGCCATGTTACGCGACGGTACCGACTTCAGCCTCACTCGCTCCGGCGTTGAGCAGGGTGCTTTCGAACGCACGACTACTTACAAGTATCGGCTCCGGCCGAAACCCGCCGGCCGCCTGCCGGTAGCCGGCTGAAAAGAGCACGCGATCCCTTTCGAGCAATCACAGTATGAGCGCTTGACCCCTTCTTTGCCCCGTGCGCCAAAGAGCCCAACAAACCGTATCGGGCAAGCGCTCGCCGCAACGAAAGATGGGGCGTTAACGACCCCGAATGGACGGTTGGCGAGATCGCTCGAAGAATCGTTTTAAGTCTGGCAAACGTGATCGGCACTAGCCTTCGCGCGCCGCGCACCTCAAGGGTTCGCTCGCTGAAGCTCGCCGGCCGGAGGCCGCCCTTGACCTGCGCGCTCGCTCCGGCTCAGCGGCGATTAAGGGCGAGCGTTAAACGCTCGCCGGGTCCAGAACAAACCTGACAGCAAAGAAAAAACCTCCCGAATTCCTCTTGACCGCCTGCCTTCATGGGCGGGGCAAGTCCAACTGGCTGAACGATGCCGGAAGAAGGGTGGTGGCCGGCTTACTCCCTTCTTACTTTTGGGCCGGGGTGCCGGGCATCCCTATCAGATAAGCCAAAACCGTAACGGACCGGGTCCAAATTATCGAATTGGGGGATACCGGGCGCGAAAATTGTGCACAATTTCTCGCGCTATAGAGCAGTATGACGCGTAGACCCAAAAATGAATTGTTCCGCCGAAAAACTTTACCTGCGCCTGAACGCGGCGGTCGAGCCCCTGGTCGACCGCTGGTACGCGTGGCCGCACCTGATTGCGCCTGCGAACTACGCGCGCAACCTCGCGGAACGTCATTTGCGAATCATGCGGTCGTACATCGCGTCGCCGCAAGCACATGCCGATGCAGTCCGAGACCCCCGCCTGGCCGGGGGTCCATTCATGAATTTTGATCGCCATCGAGAGGAAGAGGTCGCTGCACTGCATGAGCAAACTGTGAACAAACGGCGCGACCTCCTATCACTCTCGAGCGCGCTTAGCGACCTCAGCCGGTTGCTCGACGAGCGGGCTCAAGGTCATTCTCTCGAGCCGCTATATGAAGCGGTGCCTCCTGCGCTCAGGGGTTTCGTCGAGCTCGCCTACGACCTGTGCAACCAGCCTTCATACCGATTGTTTGAGTCCCTGCTTTATCGGAGCAACTACTATCCGCCAGACGCCCAAAGTCTTCGCTTGCACCTTGTGAGCGACGATTCCCGGCCCTTCATTTTCAGCACACCACGCCTGGCCGATCCCCATACGATCGACTGGCACGTGCCGTTCGACAGCGGAGTGGTCGATGCGTTTTTCGCGCTTCGGACCGAGCCGCGCAGTTTCGGCGAAATCGCTGATCTCCTGAATACCACGCCACGCGAGCAGGCGACTCTCAGGTCACTTCTCACCACCGAGAAACCACCGGTCGCCGACCGCTACACGGGTCCTGCGGTGCGTTGGAAATACTTCGGTCACGCTTGCGTGCTGATCGAAAGCCGCGAAATGACGGTCCTCACCGATCCAGTGGTGAGCTACCCCTTCGCGGGTGCATCTCCGCGACTCACCTATGCGAATCTACCGGCGACGATTGATTTCGTCCTGCTCACCCACTCTCACCAGGATCACGTCGTGCTCGAGACGTTGCTTCAGCTTCGTTCACGAATCGATACGATCGTGGTCCCACGTAACTCGGGCGGCGCCCTGCAGGATCCCTCGCTCGCGCTGATCCTTCGCGCCTGCGGCTTCAAACGCGTGATCGAACTCGACGAAATGGAGCAAGTCTCCTGTGGCGCTGGCTTTATCCAGTCGATTCCCTTCATGGGCGAGCACTGCGACCTCGACATTCGCAGCAAGAGCGGATGGCTGGTGGCCACTGGCGGTAAATCCCTCATGTTGATGGCTGATTCACGCGCGCTCAGTCGCGATCTTTACCGTCACGTGCACGACGATACGGATGACATAGATGTGTTGTTCGTCGGCATGGAGTGCGACGGTGCGCCGCTCAGCTGGATCTACGGGCCGCTGCTGCCGCAGCGCCCGCTCGGCGCGGTCGACCGGTCGCGCCGCGCCAATGGATCCGACTTTAGCAGCGCGCTCAGCCTGGTCGACGTATTCAGGCCAACCGAGGTTTATGTCTATGCGATGGGGCAAGAACCCTGGCTGCAATTCATCAGCAGTATCCGCTACGACGAGCGCTCAAATCCGATCGTCGAATCTAACCGCCTAATTGAAGCGGCGCGCCAGCGCGGGTTGGTTGCCGAGCGCCTGTTCGGGCAGAGGCAACAGATCCTGTCAGAGCACAGCGAAAACGCGCCGCGATTGGAAGCGGCACACGGATAGAAACCCACACACGGGAGGGTACGAGCGCGAAGAGGGGCAACGTTATGGATGGAGCTATACCGTCGACACTATCTGCACTGCGCGCGCGCGAGGATGTACCAAGCGACTCAGGCACGGTGACCAGCTTCTTCGAGGAGCAGGCCGCGCGCACCCCAAGCTCAATAGCCGTCCTGACCGCTGACGAACAGATCACCTATGCAGAGCTGAACGCTCGCGCAAATCGCCTCGCCCATCGTCTGCTCGCTCTCGGCGCGCGGCGGGAAACGCTGATCGGGATCTGCCTTAGGCGCTCCACGCGGTTCATTGAAGCGGCGCTGGCCACGCTGAAGGCGGCCGCAGCATACGTTCCTCTGGATCCCGAATATCCGCGCGAGCGACTCGACTTCATGCTCGGCGACACCCGGACGCCGCTGATTATTAGCGACGCCACGTGTGGAATGACGCTCCCTCAGTCTCAGGCCGCATTGGTATCGCTCGACCGCGACGCCGACCTGATCGCCTTGCAAAGTGCGGAGAATCCGCGGGTTTTGGCCGCGCCGAGCGATCTAATCTATATCATGTACACCTCAGGCTCGACGGGCCGTCCCAAGGGCGTGATGGTCGAGCACCGCGGCGTCATTCGACTCACCCGCAACCCGCTGTTCACGAACTTCGACAGCCGCGATCGCTTCCTCATGATGGCGCCGGTTTCGTTCGACGCCTCGACCCTTGAACTTTGGGCTCCGCTACTGAACGGCGGGAGCATCGCCCTGATGCCGCCCGCGACCCAGTCGCTGACGGCGATCGGAGAGGCCATTCGTGACCACCGGGTAACCGCCCTGTGGCTGCCGGCCGGCCTTTTCAACCTGCTTATCGATCAGGCGCCCGAAACTTTGCGCCCGCTGAGCAAACTGATCACCGGCGGGGACGCCGCGTCGGTGGCACATTTTCGCAAGGCACGCGAGCTGCTGCCGGATTGTACACTCATCAACGGCTACGGTCCGACAGAGACGACCACCTTCGCGGTCTGCCTTACGGTCGGTGCCGAGCACCTCAAGGGTGATTCCGTTCCCATTGGCTATCCGATTGCGAAGACCGAACTCTTCATCCTGGACGCCGACCTGAATCCCGTCGTTCCCGGGGAGGCCGGTGAACTTGGCATCGCGGGTGCAGGCGTCGCGCGGGGTTATCTCAATCAGCCCGCGATAACGGCGGAGAAGTTCGTCACGATTGAATCGAATGAAGGGCGGACGCGGATTTATCGAACCGGAGATCGCGTGCGGCGGCTTAACGACGGCACCATCGATTTTCTTGGTCGGATAGATGACCAGGTCAAAATTTCCGGCTATCGCGTGGAGCCCGCCGAGGTAGCAGCCGCACTGCGCGAGCATCGCGCCGTGCAGGACGCCGTGGTGCTGCTCGACGACGACCATCCGGGACGCAAACGGCTGGTCGCCTACGTGGTGCCGCGCTGGCTTCCCGCGCCTTCCGCGAATGAACTGCGCGAGTTCGTTGGCAGCAAGTTGCCGCAATTCATGGTACCGGCCGCGGTCACTACCATTACTGAAATTCCGCTGACGCCAAACGGCAAGGTGGATCGGGCGGCGCTGGCAGGGGGCCGCGGCAGCGCCCCCACGCGGACCGCGGATGACGCGCCGCCCGCGGCGCTGGAGAAATCGATCGCCGCGATCTGGTGCGGAGTGCTGGGGCTGCAGGCGGTTGGCGCCGAGGACAGTTTCTTCGACATCGGCGGCGACTCGCTTGCTCTGACCGAAGTTCACGCGCGGCTTGCGAAGATTCTGCCGAAACCGCTGCCGATTACCGATCTCTTTCAGTATCCGACGGTAAAGACGCTGGCGGGTCGGCTCGCCTCGATCACTCCCGCCGCGAATGCCGGCGACGACAGCGAGCAGCGGGCGCAGCGCCAGCGCGAGGCCCTCGCCCGGCGGCGCCGGCAGGTGGTGCTCTAAAAGAGAAATCAAAATGGCAGATCTCGTCACCGACATAGCCATCATCGGCATGGCCGGACGTCTTCCGGGTGCGCGCGACGTCGCGGAGTTCTGGCGCAACCTGGTAAATGGCACGGAATCGATAACTCACTTCTCGTCTGCAGAACTGGAGGTCGCCAACGCCAAGGCGCTGGCCGAACGCTCCGACTACGTACGCGCGCGTGCGATCATTACCGATGCGGACCAATTCGACGCGGCCTTCTTCGGGATCCATCCGAAGGAAGCGGAGCTTATCGATCCCCAGCAGCGCATCTTTCTCGAGTGTTGCTGGCATGCCTTCGAAGACGCCGGTTACGACCCGCTCAATCATCAGGGGCTGACCGCAGTCTTCGCCGGATGCAGCTTCAATAGCTATTTCGCACGTAGCACCATGGCGGGGGCCACGGCAGTTGCCGACTACACCGAGGGCTACCAGGTCAGCAACTTCAACGCGACGCTGGCCAGTAATTTCGAATTTCTGCCGACCCGGGTCGCGTACAAGCTCAATCTCCGCGGGCCAGCGTTCTCGCTCAATTGCGGATGCTCGACTTCGCTGGTCGCGGTCGCGCAGGCCTGTCTTCATCTTCAGAACTATCAATGCGACATGGCGCTGGCCGGTGGGGTGTCGATTACCTTTCCGCAGCGGCGCGGTTATCTGCACGAACCCGGTGGAATCGTCTCTCCCGACGGCCATTGCCGCGCGTTCGATGAAGCTGCGGCGGGCACCGTGTTCGGGGACGGTGCAGCGGTCGTGCTGCTTAAGCGCCTCGATGAGGCGCTGGCCGCGGGCGATCACATATACGCGGTCATCAAGGGTTTTGGTCTCGCCAATGATGGCGCAGCCAAGGTTGGCTTCACGGCGCCTGGTGTCGAAGGACAAGCGCGCGCCATAGCGATGGCGCATAGCGCGGCCGACGTCGATCCCGCGTCAATTTCATACGTTGAAGCGCATGGCACCGGTACCGCGCTCGGCGACCCGATTGAGATCGCCGCGTTAACCCAGGCATTCCGACGCAGCACCGATGCACGTCAATTCTGCGCCCTCGGTACGGCGAAGACCAATGTCGGCCACCTCGACGTGGCCGCGGGCGTAACCGGGCTCATCAAGACCGCCCTATCGCTGCATCACGAGACCTTGCCGGCGGTGCTGCACTTCGAGCGTCCAAACCCGAAGCTCAACCTCGAGGAGTCTCCTTTCTACATCAACGCGAGACTCGCTCCCTGGAAGCGCAGCGACGCTCCACGTCGCGCGGGGGTGAGTGCGTTTGGCATCGGCGGAACCAACGCGCACCTCGTGCTGGAGGAAGCTCCAGCGGACCGGCCCCATCATCAGAGTTCGGGAATGCAGCTTCTGGTGGTGTCCGCGAAGACCGAATCGGCTCTCGCGGTGGCCAGGGAAAATCTCGCGGCGTTTCTTACCGCCCATCCCGAAGTGACCCTCGCCGATGTGGCGCATACGTTGATGGTTGGGCGTCATCCGTTTGGCGTGCGGACTGCGATCGTTGCGCGCGACAGCGCGGAAGCGGCCGTCCTACTCCGCTCATCTGAGCAAAATTCCGCGCACAGTGTGGCGCGGTCGGACGATCCCTCGGTCGCGTTCATGTTCCCGGGCCAGGGCTCGCAGCACCCCGGCATGGGGCGCTCAATCTACGAGACACAACCGGTCTTCCGGGAAGAGGTCGATCGATGTATCGCGACTCTCGCCAAGCTCGGGGAAACTGATGTTGCACGAGTTTTCCGGTGCCCCGCGGAGGAAGTCGAGCTGAGCAGCGACGAACTGAGCGCCACATCGATCGCGCAGCCGGCGATCTTCGTGATCGAGTATGCGCTGGCGCGGATGTGGATGAGCATGGGAATCATGCCTTCCGCGATGATCGGTCACAGCGTGGGCGAGTTCGTCGCCGCGCGCCTTGCCGGAGTGTTCTCTTTCGAAGACGCGCTTCGCTTGGTCACGGAGCGGGGAAAGCTGATGCAGTCGATGCCCGCTGGGGCGATGCTCTCCGTGCGTCTGGGCCAAGATAAAGCGCGCCAATATTTGAATGACGCGATAAGCCTGGCCGCGATCAACGGCCCGTCGCTGAGCGTGCTCGCCGGACCCGAGCACGAGGTGGTGAAGCTTGAACAGCGGCTTTCTGCTGACCAGGTTGTCTTCCGGCGGCTTCGCACCTCGCACGCGTTTCATTCCTCCATGATGGAGCCCGCCGTGGCGCGGTTCGCGAAGTTGATGAGTGGTGTCGCCCTGGCCCCGCCGGCAATCCCGATTATCTCCTCGACCACCGGGGAGCAGCTCAGCGCGGAGCAGGCTACTAGCCCGGACTATTGGGCACGTCATCTGAGGGAGCCGGTACGTTTCTCCGACGGTGCCAAGCAGTTGCGCGCCAAATACGATGTGCTCCTCGAAGTCGGGCCGGGCACGACGCTGGTTCAGCTCGCAAGGCAGCATCCGGCAGCAGCCGAGCAATTGGTCGTGGCATCACTTCCCGACCAATCCGGAGAAAGTTCGGGCGATGCCTCTATACTCACCGCGCTTGGGCAGATGTGGATGCGCGGCGCAAAACCGAGTTGGTCCGAATTGCATCGCAGTGGGGTGCCCAAGCGTGTCTCTCTGCCAGCTTATCCATTCGAAAGAAAGCGATTTTGGGCCGAGTACCGGTTCGATAAGGCGATGACCAAGCTCGAGTCTCCGTCAGATACACATAGCAACTACGATGTCTCGTCCGAAGGAATCGAAAAGTCTCCGATGATCTCCCCTATGGAAATAAAACCGACTACAACCCGACGTGATCGAATAGTCGCTTCGCTACAAGAAATTTTCGCCGATCTATCGGGGCTTGACATGACAACGATCGACCAGGCCGCACCCTTTCTTGAGTTGGGTTTCGATTCGTTGTTCTTAACCCAGGTTTCGCAGGCCCTGCAGGCCAAGTTCGGAATCAAAATCACCTTCCGTCAATTGCTGGATAAACTGTCAAACATCGAGGCGGTCTCTGATCACCTCAACACCGCATTGCCGCCCGAGGCGATACCGGAGCCCGTCCAGGAAAGCGCAACGTTGGAAGCTCCTCAGCAGATCCAGGTAGCAACCGCGGGGGACGGAACGTCGGGTCAGAAGCCGGCCGTAAGCATCGAAGGAAGCGACCTGGAGGGGTTGTTCCGGGCCCAACTGCAGACCCTTACCGAGCTAATGAACAAGCAGCTGGACGTGCTTCGCGCGACTTCTGCGGGTGGTGGTCGGGTCGCGTCAGCCCCGAAAGCGGCGGGCGCGATGAACGGCATTGCCAAGGCCAGGGTAGCCGAACAGCCGAAGCCCATCGCGCCAACCGTGGTGTCACCGGCGACGTTACCGCAGTCGCGCAAATTCGTGCCGTTCCGCGCGGTCGAGGCCGGAAGCGGAAGCGATTTTACCGCGCACCAGAAACAATACTTAGCGGAGTTCATCCAGCGCTATAACCGCAAAACCAGCGGTTCGAAGGAAGCGACCCAGGCTTATCGTCGCTACCTCGCCGATCCTCGTGCGGCGTCGGGCTTTCGTGTCGAATGGAAGGAGCTCATCTATCCGATTGTGACCGTGCGTTCGAAGGGATCGAAGCTGTGGGACGTCGACGGGAACGAGTACGTCGACATGGTCAATGGCTTCGGACCTATTCTCTTCGGCCACAACACAGACTTCGTAAATCGCGCGATCGAAGAACAGATGAAGCTCGGCTACGAGACCGGACCCCAATCTCCGCTCGCCGGGAAGGTCGCGAAGCTAATCGCGGAGATGACCGGGACCGATCGCGTCACGTTCTGCAACACCGGTTCGGAAGCGGTGGTAGCGGCACTGCGCGTCGCCCGCACGATTACCGGGCGCAACAAGATTGTGATCTTCGCAGGCGCATACCACGGGATGTTTGACGAGGTCGTGGTCAAGGGCGTCCCCAGCGCTTCGGGACCGCGTTCGCTACCGGTCGCACCTGGTATCCCGCGCGAGATGGTCGCGAACGTTACCGTTCTCGACTACGGAACTCCGGAGGCCCTAGCCTACATCGACAGCCATGCCAACGAGCTGGCCGCGGTGCTGGTCGAACCTGTGCAAAGCCGCCATCCGGGACTGCGCCCGATCGATTTCCTAAAGCGCGTTCGACAAATCACCGAGCAATCCGGCACCGCCCTGATATTCGACGAAGTAGTAACCGGGTTTCGCGTACATCCGGGCGGATGTCAGGCGCTGTTCGGAATCAAGGCCGACCTGGCGACCTATGGAAAGGTCCTGGGCGGCGGGCTTCCGGTGGGCATCCTCGCGGGCAAGGCGGCCTTCATGGACGCACTCGACGGCGGGATGTGGAACTACGGCGATGATTCCTATCCGGAGACGGGGGTTACCTTCTACGCTGGCACCTTCGTACGTCATCCGCTAGCACTCGCCGCGGTCTGGGCGGTCCTCAACTACCTGAAGGACGCGGGACCACAGTTTTACTCCCGGCTCGAAGCGACAACCTCTGGAATGGTGTCGGAACTCAACCGATTTTTGGCAGAACGGGGCTTGCCACTTCAAGTCGCCAGTTTCGGTTCGGTTGCCTGTTTCACCTTTCCCGCCGAGTACAAGTACGCGAGCCTCTTCTACTATCTGATGCGCGAGCGAAATGTTTTCGTCCAGGAAGGGTTTCCGCTCTTCGTGACGAGTAGTCACAGCGAGGCGGACATCGCGGTCGTCGTCCGTGCTTTCAAGGAGTCGATCTCGGAACTTCAGGCGACCGGCTTCTTGCCGGCGTCTGCTGAACGTCTGCCGTTGCCGGCAACCGGGGTCGCTATTGCAACGACGATTGCGAACCACAATGGTGCCGTCCACAGCCTCAATGGACATCACAAGGTTGAGGCACCACCCAGGCGCGCGCGTCTGACTGAAGCGCAACTCGAGATCCTGCTGTCAGCGCGTCTCAGCCCGCAGGCCTCTTGCTGTTATAACGAGTCCTTCACGCTCAAGTTGAAAGGCGACTTGAACGAAGCCGCGCTGCTGAAGGCGATCGATCTGATGCTCGAACGTCATGAGGCCTTGCGCGCGACTTTCAGCAGCGATGGCGAACATCAGGAGTTCGCGCATGAGTTGAAGCTCAAGGTAGAACGCAAAGACCTCTCGAGGGCCGATAAACCCGCTCAGGCCCGTCAGCTTCGCGCCATTATTGCAGACGATGCCCGCGAGCCATTCGACCTTAACCAGGGCCCCCTGGTCCGCGCGAAGTTGATCAGAACCGCGAGCGACGAACACCACCTGATTTTTACCTCGCATCATATTGTGTGCGACGGATGGTCAACCAACGTCCTGCTCGACGATCTGTCCAAGCTTTATACCGGACTCGCCGGAGGTGCGGAGGTCGATCCGGCGCCCGCGATGCTGTTCAGCGAATACGCGGACGCGCAGGCCGAGCACTTCGCCGGTCAGGCCTCGCGGGTCGATGAGGTCTACTGGACCGGCGTGTTCGCGCAACTTCCGCCTCCGCTCGACCTTCCGCTCGACCATCAACGTTCGTCGGTGCGCACCTATTCGGGAGCGACGATCCGGAAGATCATCCCGCCAGATCTGACCCACAGGATTAAAGTCGCCGGTGCCTCCCGCAACTGCACGTTGTTCGTGACCCTGCTGTCGGCCCTAACGGTACTCCTCAGCCGTCTCAGCGGGCAGGACGACGTAGTCGTTGGTATTCCATCGGCCGGCCAATCACTACTCGATGACGAGCGGGTTCTGGTGGGACACTGCGTAAACTTCCTTCCGATACGCGCGGTCGTGAACAGCGACGCACCGCTTAGCGCCCATCTCAAGTCGGTGAAGCAGGCGGTTCTCGATGCGTACGACCATCAGAACTACACCTATGGCCGCCTGATCCGGAACCTGCCAATCGTCCGCGACCCGAGCCGCCTTCCGCTCACCGAAGTGCAGTTCAATCTCGAAAAAGTCGGCGGCGACTTGAAGTTCAACCGGCTTGAGGTTGAAGTCGATCCTAATCCGAAGTCTTTCGTCAATCAGGATCTGTTCCTCAACATTATCGAGTCCGAGCAAGGTCTGGTGCTGGATTGTGACTTCAACACCGATCTGTTCGACGAGACCACGGTCCAGCGGTGGTTGGATCACTACAGTGTCATGCTCGAAGCCATGACCCACGACCTCGATCGCTCGACCGGAACCATGCCTCTGCTGAACGAGGCCGCCAGACGCCAGCTCCTGGTCGAGTGGAATGAGACCCGGGCCGAATATCCCCGCGACCGTCTCGTTCACGAGTTGTTCGAAGCCCAGGTTGCCAGAACGCCCGATGCGATCGCGGTAGTGTTCGGACAGGAGCAGATCAAATATTCGGAAGTCGACGCTCGTGCGGAGCGCCTAGCCGCATATCTGCGAACCAATGGTGTCGCGCCAGGATCGCTGGTCGCGATCTGTGTACCGCGCACGCCCAACATGGTCGTGGCGCTGCTCGGGGTTCTGAAGGCTGACTGCACGTATGTTCCGCTCGATCCCTTCTATCCGGAAGAACGTCTGCGCTTCATACTCGAAGAAACCCAGGCTGCGATGGTGATTACCGAGAGCACCGTTGCGTCTGCGGTTTCTTCGTGGCAGGGCCAGAAGGTTGAGCTGGATCGGGAACTGCCGGTGGCGGCGATCTCAACTCGTTCTTCCACCAAGCTTACTCCGGAAGATCCCGCGTACGTGATCTATACGTCGGGCTCGACCGGCAAGCCCAAGGGAGTAAAAGTTGCGCACCGTGCTTACGTGAATCTGCTGAGCTCGATGGCGGCGAAACCTGGATTCAGCGCACAAGATAGTCTTCTTGCCGTAACCACGATGGCATTCGATATCGCGGGCCTCGAGCTGATGCTGCCTCTGGTAACCGGGGGCCGACTTATTATCGCCACCCGCGAATGCGCGGCGGTGGGATCTGCACTTCTCGAGGAGATTAGACGGACGGGCGCCAATGTCATGCAGGCCACTCCTATCACATGGAGACTGCTACTCGACGAGGGATGGTCGGGCGAGCCCCGCCTCAAGATGTTATGCGGAGGAGAGGCATTGCCTGAAGATCTGGCCCGACGTCTGATCGCAACCGGCGGCGAGTTGTGGAACATGTACGGACCTACTGAAACCACGATTTGGTCGGCCACCATCAGGCTGAAAGGTGAAGATCCGGTTACGCTCGGCGGACCAATAGCGAACACCCAGTTTTACGTTCTCGATCCCTTTCAGCAACCTTCACCCCTTGGAGTACCAGGCGAGCTGTACATTTCCGGCGATGGTGTTGCCAATGGCTATTTCAAACGCTCCGAGCTGACCGATCAGAAGTTCGTGGCGGACGGTTTCGCCAGCGACCCAAAGCAGCGGATGTTCAGAACCGGGGACCTGGTACGCCGTCTACCTGACGGAAGCCTTCGGTTTCTCGGCCGCCTCGACAATCAGATAAAACTTCGTGGATACCGCATCGAGCTGGGTGAGATCGAGACCTTGCTGGCAGCGAGTCCCGGGGTTAAGGATTGTGCCGTTTCCGTCGCCAACGATGCTGACGGCGAACCACGGCTCGTCGCGTACGTCGCAGGCTTAGAAGGGCAAACACCGGATACTTCCGAGCTCAAAAACCAGCTACGGAAGCAGCTCCCTGAGTACATGGTACCGGCGAGTTTCGTGGGTTTGGCGTCCTTGCCGCGCACCAAGAACGGCAAACTCGACCGCAAGGCGCTGCTGCCCGCGCCGAGTTCAGAACGCGATTCATTGGCCTCCTCCTTCGTGGGTCCGCGCAACAGCCTCGAGGAGACACTTTGCAGCATCTGGGCTCAGGTGCTGGGGGTGTCGCAGGTAGGAATTGAAAGCGATATCTTCGCCCTTGGGGCGGACTCGGTGCACATCTTCAAGATAGCAAGTCGTGCCAACCGGGCGGGGGTGCCAGTGGAGCCTTTGCAAATCTTCGAGCAGCGGACTATCGCGGCTATCGCATCACAGCTCGCTGTGCACGGCGCTGTGCAGAAATCGGCAGAAGCCAAATCGCAGCTGCCATGAAGACGCGCCAATGAGCGAAATGATTGTGCAACCGACCGATTCTCCCACCGTGAATGCCCGATTTTTCTCTGACGAGGCGTTCTCGGGTTCACCAGCTTCACTGCAACAGCAGCGCTTCTGGCTGCTGGATCGGTTGTTCCCGGGCAACCCGGCCTACAACATCGCGGTTCGCTGGAAACTGTCCGGAAAGCTGAATCCGGCAATTCTCGAAAGTGCCATCAACGAAGTCCTTCGCCGTCACGAGGTGCTGCGCACCAGGTTCGAACTTCAAGACGAGCGTCCGGTCCAGATCGTCGAGAAGCATCTAAGCATAAACCTTCCAGTATTCGATCTTCGTCGCTTCAGCGGACCAGAACGTCAGGCGGAGGAAGAGCGGCTGACTGTGGCGGAGGCGCGTCGGTCCTTCGATTTGACCACCCTGCCACTCATCCGTGCGAGCCTGCTACGCCTGGGTGAAGAGGACTACACGCTGCTCATGACCATGCATCACATCGTCTCCGATGGATGGTCGATCGGCGTGATTGTCGATGAATTCGCCGCTAACTATCAGGCGCTGGCCAGCGGCACGCAACCCGCTCTGGCGCCGCTCCCCTTGTCGTATTCCGACTATGTCGCGAAGCAGAACGAATCGCTTGATAGTGAAGAGGATCAGCAAGCGATTGAATATTGGACGCGGAAGCTTGAGAACCTTCCACGCTGTGACGTTCGCACCGACCATGCGCGCCCCCCCATCCAGACTTCCAACGGTCACATAGTTTCGGTCCTCCTGTCCCGAGAGCTGACCAATCGATTGGCCGCGCTCAGTTCCCAACGCGGTGCAACGCTGTTTATGACTGCATATGCGGCGTTGTGCGCCGCGCTCCAATTGTGGACCAGCAGCAGCGATATCGTCATGGGAACTTCTGTCACTGGCCGTAATACTTTCGAGAGTGAGCCCTTGATCGGGGTGTTCACCAACGTGCTGGTGCTTCGGACTGACTTGTCGGGCGACCCTGGCTTCAACGATCTTCTCAAGCGGGCTCGTCAAACCATAATTGACGCGCTAAGGCATCAGGACGTAGCGTTCGAGCGGCTGGTTGAGATACTAAACCCGCGAAGGGACCTGAGCACCAGTCCGCTATTTTCCATAAACTTCATTTTTCAACGTTCGTTCATCAAAAACCAAACCTTCGCCGGCATCTCGCTCACAGACATCCCGTCGCGCTCCCCGGGATCGCTCTACGACCTCAACTTCTTTATGGTCGAGCGTCCCGACGGGTGGCGCGCGTCGTGTGAATACAACACCGACTTATTTGAAACTGCGACCGTTGAGAAGATGCTTTCTCAATTCGAAGCGGTTTTGGGAGCCATAGCCAGAGATCCGGAACAGAGGATTTCCAAGCTGCTTAGTTTCGCGGCGCAGAAAGATGCGACCCCTGGCACTTCGCAGGCGACGACCGCGTCCGAGACGCCGAGCTTCGGGCCTCCGGGGCATGCAATGTCGCGCGCGGTTCTCGAGCCGCGGAATGAAACCCAGGCGCGTTTGGTGGAGCTTTGGACGGAAGCACTCGGTATCGCCCAGATTGGAATAGACGAAAACCTGTTTGATCTCGGTGCGACCTCGCTTAAAGCCGCGAGTATGGTAGCAAGAATTTCACGTGCATTCGGAGAGCCGGTGTCGTTGATGACGCTTTTCCGGTTTCCGACAATCGAGGAATTCGCGCGTACCCTCAAGCATAGTCAAAATGCAGCCTCGCATTCGCGAGTTGTGGCGCTGCAACCCGTAGGAACGCGTGCGCCGTTCTGGTTCTTGGAATCAGAACCGCGATTTCTGAAGCTGCAGAAGAACTTTGGCCCATATTTCGCTCCGGAATGTCCGGTTTTGAGTCCGGTTGCCGATGACACGCTCGCCCACGCGAGACCTTATGACCTGTGCAAAAACGCCGCCTATCACGTCGAAACAATTCTGAGCGCGCAACCCCGCGGCCCGTATTATCTTGGCGGATACAGTGCCGGAGGAATCATGGCCTTCGAAATCGCCCAACAACTGTGGGCGCGAGGGCATGAAGTGGGGCTGCTGGTTCTCTTTGATACGGCCAATCCGCGTTTCATGGGTGAACACTCCTCCGTCGAGCGGTTTAAAGCGCGACATTTAGCGCGTTGGACCGCGATGCGAGAATTGAGGCTTGGGCAGTTACCGCGGTTTTTTTACGAGAAGGTCGCGGCCAGGTTTGCTTCCATTGGAGTAGCCGCTCGCCGCTTGCTCTACAAAATGCATTTGATTGGTGGCATGCGTCCAGACGATCCACCTGTGGACCTCTTCTGGGAACGCCGCGCCGCGGCGCAGTACTACGAGCCGATGCCATATCCGGGCCGACTCCTGTTGTTCAGACGTACTCAGTATCTCAGCGGCCGCTATATGGATCCCACTTTCGGTTGGGGTGACCTCGTACAGGGAGGTCTCGAGATTTGCTCTATCCCGACCGGCCACATGGATCTCTTTGACGGAGACAATATCGGTCCCATTGCGAAAACGTTGCGTGATCGCCTGTACAAAAGACATTCAGAGACGACTGGGAGTTCTGAACGCGAACCGAGCACCGCGCCGCGAATGTTGCAACTGTCTCCGTGAACATACTCGACAATCAAGTCGCGGTTTGGCGGGTACCTCTGGATTCTGAACGAACCTCGATTCGTGATCTGGAGATGCTCCTTAGCAGCGACGAGCTGGAGCGTGCGACCCGCTTTTACTTTGAAAAGGATCGTACCCGATTCACGGTAACTCGTGGAAGCCTGCGAAGGATACTGGGGACTTACCTCGACTATGATCCGGTTGCGATAGGGTTTTCGTACAACGAATTCGGCAAGCCCCAGCTCGCGATGCCTTTCGGAACGGAACTGCGATTTAACCTGTCGCATACCGACGGCTTGGCCATCATCGGAGTCTCAGGTGGACGAGAGCTCGGCGTTGATGTCGAACGAGTTCGACACGACGCAGGATTCTTGGAGGTGGCGGAAAGTTTCTTCTCGCCGACCGAGTTTTCAAACCTCCTGGCCTTGTCGCCCGAAGTTCGGCCGCGAGCCTTCTTGCGCTGCTGGGTGAGCAAGGAAGCCTATCTCAAGGCTCGCGGAACGGGCTTGTCAATTCCGCTTGACTCATTCGACGTGTCTATGGACCCAGACGCGCCTGCAGCTCTTCTTAAAAGCATTCCGCCCGCTGACGTGTTGAATTGGCGACTCGAGACGGTTTCTCTTGGTACCGACTATGTTGGTGCAGTAGCGACGTTGAATGACGGTTGGAGCTTGAGCCTGCAGGATTGGTGCCTTTGATCGGGTGAGTGGCTGATTGGATATCCCGAACCTACTCAACCCTATGGTTTGATCAAGCTTCTTTCCAGAAAATCATCGTCTGGTTTTCGCTCGGTGCGCACCAGGGCACGTCTAGGAACACATGCCTTGCGCGTCGAACGCCTCCCCACCGCTCGGATTCACTTCCGTTTTCTTTGCGACCAACGATGGTGCGAATGACGGTTCGGCAGCCGGGGTGCGGCGCGTCTTAATTGTTCGGCGGAAGTGAGGTCACCAGCCTCGACGGGGTGGGTTCGGTCGCTGGGGTGCTGAGCGACCTGCACACCCGGCACCAGGCCCCGCTTTACCAGGACTTGACTCAGGCTCAACTATTGTTGGTCCGAGAATCTTTCCTCGAGGAGTGCCGTTCACGGCTCGTTTCTGCGCGGCTATCTGCGGATGCTCAAGTCGTCGACAAATCTTACAAGGCCCGCCGCGGCGTTTGAAAAGTCAACATTAAAGTTCGTCAGTGCTCGATCTGCGGCGCGCAAGGGTTCGCAATCCGCTCCGCACTCTCCACGCGTCGCCCGCCCGCGCAACGGCGCGGTGAGTTCCCAGACTCTGCTCGCATTCTCGACCGGCTGTTCGACGGCGTCAATTCGATCGTCGAGGGCGGGCAGAGCCTGCGGATGCGCACTGCGAGCCTGCTCGTGCAAGGACCACAGGTGCCCCATGCTCGACGAACTTAGGTTACGGAGAGCCAGGAGCTGACGGCGTGAAATCTCCACTACAGTTTGCAGATCCTTTTTGTCGCGCGCCGCGACCTCTTCGGGCATTTCGCGGTTAGGAAATTTTCCAGATTGCCAAAACACCGCACCGTCACCGAAGATCGAAACACGATTTCCGAAAGTTCGATATTCGCTCCATTTCTCCGGAACCCGTGCGCACGCAAAGCAAATGACCGCGCACGTGTTCGAGCTGCGCGTCGCATACGTGAGGCTTGAGTTGAAGACTCCCATATACCGTATTCGTTCTCTGCCTTCCGCGACACCCAGGAAGGCCATCACGGGATAGTCGTACTGCTCCAGTGAGTCGTCGATTCCGACGTCTCCGCAGCCACTGCGCAGCACTTCACTCCCAATATTTTGGTACGAGCGCGCAAGGTTTCTATGCAAATCGGTGAAGTAAAGGTCTTCTCTGGAGCTCCTCCAAATGCTGCCGGCGAGCGGATCTCGGAAAAAGCGCGAAGATCGTAGCTGAGACGAGAGTAACGGTCGTAAGTCGTTGCTCAGCGCGTAAGGCAGCGCCGCCAGGATTAGCACTACGCTCAGCGCAGTTGCGGCCGTGTGTCCAAGGCGCGCCGGAATTACTACTCCGACCAAGGCAGCGCCAAGGGCAAAGAATGCCAATTGATACCGCGCATTCCAGGGTTCCCATCTGAGCAACGCGCTGAACAGCAGAAAAGACCCGAGCAAGCCGAGTCCATAAATAACCACGTTTCTGTCGGTTTCGCTTCTAAACCCAAAGGCCAGTAACCAGGCGATCAGGATCAACAATAGATGCAGGGGATTACCCGTCAACACTTCGTCGCGGCTGGGGGCATTTGTTCGAAAATGGTCAAAGGCAGGAGCTTCCGGCGATGAATGCCACAAAAAATCCGGATCGTCCGGATCCGCACCAAAGAACCTCATTATTTCCGAGGCGATCTGCCCACCCACCCGGTCTACTTTCTCGCTAACCGTCAAATGGAGCGCCACGTTCCGCACCACGTTTGCGGCGATCCCGGGAACGCTGAAGCGTCCGACGGTCTGCTGAAACCGCGGCCCGCCTTCGGCAAATCCGCTCCCCAGCGGGGAACCCGTTAGCGCGAAGTTCCGTAGCCACAGCGGACCGTTCAGCGCCAACATCACCAGCGCAAAAACCGGCAGCCGCACGAGCAACCTTCGCCGGGATTCGGAGTGACCCAACCACCAGCAGGCTAATCCGACCCCGGGCAAAATTAAGTAAGCCGTCCCCTTCGTGGCGATCGCCAGTCCAAAGCACATTGCAGCGGAGAGAAAGGGCAGCCAGCCCCCAATCCGAGAAAAGCGGAGCAATCCAAAAGCGAATGCCACTATCCAGAACGAGACGACCACGCTGTTCATCGCGCCCGAGGCCTCGAGCACGGCCTGCGGAATGGTGGCGCACGTCACAGCTGCGAGCATCTGCCCACGAATACCCGCGCCGAGCTCCTCTGCTACCAGCGACGCACCAATGGCAGCTCCGATCAGGCTAGAGACTTCGACCAAATTCACCAGTCGGTCACTTCCTGCGAGCATTGCCAGGTGGAGCATCGCGTATTCCGCCCAGGGCGCGTAAACGAGCTGAACCAGGTCCAACGTTGGGTAGAATCCCACGCTTCGATTGCTGATCCACATCATTATCCGCGGCATGTGGTAGTAGATTGCGTCCCAGGTGTTGGGCGGAGCTGCGACCGCGGTGACCGCAATCAATATCAACACTAAGGCAGTGCCTGTGGCGGCGGCCTTACAGCCTAACGGAAGGCGTCCCCAAGCCGAGTAACGAGGACCAGGCGGTCCGGGCCTTGCGTCGACACGATGTACTAGCAACCAAATGGCTAATCCGATGCATACAGTAAGCCACGCAAAAATGAGGCCCGGTCGTGTGATGAGGTGAACCAAGCTAAGGATTTCCGTAATGCCGAATAGAGTCGCGCCCCAGAAAGAGGCAGCGTACAGCGCCCTTGCCCGCAACCCCCTCTCGTAGTGGCACAGCAGCGCGAAAACCAGGGAGTAAGCGAGCAAAAGTAATATGGCGAACATGGGATTCAGATCCGCGTTGGCCGGAAGGAGACTTTGCAGGAGGAACTAGCGAGTTCGATCATCTCATCGCCCTCGAATCGTCCTAGCTTGCGACCGCGAAGCGCCACCACCAAGTACGGCAGCACCGCCGGCGTCCGACCCCGCCACCACCGCCGACCCACGAGAAGAACGCGGTGGGGACCGCAGCGGAGCCCGAGCCGCCGGTCGAGAAGAAGCGCAAGCCGGGCGGCGGTCTCACAGGCTCTGTGGAGCGGGTTCGAAGTAGTCGAATTCCGGATAGGCCGAAAGGGGGAGCCACCTGGTAAATTGACTGACAACGAATTGTGCGGGTCTGTAGCGTGTCTGCGAGCCTCTCCAGACGGACTCGAGCGTCCTGCGATCGTTGTATTCAAGCGAACAGACTGGTAGTCGCCCATGCTTATTTGGAGTGCTCGGCGGTAACTCGCTGTCTTCCTCGGTAGTAACTCATCGAAGTGCCCTCAACGGTCTTCGCAACAACCAGAGCTGGCCCATCAGTAAGGACTTGACTCGATCAAGGCCCTTGCTTTTGCCAGGAGGCTGCGGCTTGAGTCCCAGTTTCCGCAAACAAAAGTTTGCTCGGTATTGGTTTGCCAGCAGCTCGTCGTTGAACTGAAAGTTCAGACTCAGGGTCACCGAGATATCGTTTCCGTTCTGAACCCAGTGGGGAGCGTTGACGGGAACGTGAAGACCATCTCCAGGCCGCAGATAGAATACCTTGGCTCTGCTCTGATACTCGGGCTTGTAGACGGCAGCGTTATTATCCACCGTCCAGAAGCGCTCCAGCTCCTCTTCGGGCAGCACATCGCGATCGTTTTGATCAAACACGTATACGGTCTTTTCGCCGCTAATCTGGAGTATGAAGTTACATTCTCGATCGATATGGTAGGTTGTAATTCTGCGCGGAGACGACAGAAAGACAATCGCATTCTGGGCGCGCATCTGGTTTTGCAAATTACGTCCGAGCAATGTCTCAATCTGGCGAACGGTCTCGTCCAGAAGGACACCGTAGCGTGGGTCCATCTCGGCTCTTCGTATCACGACCCACGCCTTTGCATCAGCGATACTGTCGACAAGTGCACCAGGTGAGGACGTGGGGCGCGAGACCTCGTCCCAACGTTGATCAACCCGATCAACGTCAACGTCTGCATATACCTCTCCGGGAATAGCTTGCAATTTTCCAGTCAGAACTTTGAGTGCATCCAAACTTAGCAAGGGATCGCCACAGAGGGTATGTCGCAGGAGGAATGGAACGCGGTTGAAGTCCCGCTTGAATTGGTTCCCATCGACATCAATGACTCTTGGTGTCGTCCTTATTTCCGCCGGATACTCCATATTCAAGGCTTTGCTCCTCCGCATCGGTACGCTTTATTTTGTGGAGACTGGGGAATTTAGCTCGAAAGCCGTTCTACGAATTCATCTTACATCGGTCTCAGGGCGACAACTCCCTGGCGGACTGTCGCTGTTCAAAGTGTTTTGGCACATCGGCGTCAATCGCTTATGTGGCTAGTGGGCGAATCGCGTGTCCGTGGACTGCTTTGGCCGACACGTTGCGGAGCTGCGGAATATTGCGTGAAACTGACCTCCGGAAAGCGAGCCGCCTCGTTCAAAACGAGTTGAGCGGGTTGGCGATCGAGGGCGAACTGAAAGAAAACCAGGCTCACACCTCTAACGATGTCGAGCGCGCGACGGGGATCGATGGCACCGCTGCCGCTTAGCCATCTCACGGGCGACTCAAGAGAAGCGTCGCAAAAATTGGCGTGGCCGACGCCTGGAATCTCGGCCAGGAATCCTCCGTGAAGATGCAGATCATTCAGAATCATTCGACCGTTTTCAGCTTCGAACTGTGCCCACCGCCTCCGTGAAGCGTTCTTTGACGTAAGCTCCGCGTTCGGCGGCGGGCCCAGGCTATCGGTCATTACGAGCAAGGGTTGCTCGATGCCCATTTTTGCGGCTCCGCCGAACAGCGCCCCATCGAGATCGGCAGCGCAGCGGAACCGCGAATCCAGCCAACAGCTCTCCACCGCGACCGCACCACCGAACGAGTAACCAAGGATTCCAACCCGTCCAAGATCGAGCCGCCCCGTAAGAACCCCCAAGCGATCCGCGCGATTAATTTTCTCCAGCTCATTCAGGGCAAATACGAGATCAAGGGCGCGAAGACGGACTTCCTTCTCGGCGATCTCGCGCGACTTTTCCATCGTCAGTTCGGAGGATGTGTCCATGAACGGGACCGGACGCGCTACTATTTTTCGTCCGTCCGGGAAGAGAGTCACACCTGATCCATAAGGATGATCGACTCCTAAGACCACAAAACCGTGGCTCACCAATTCCTCGACCACTGCCAATTCCTGATTGCGCAGTCCGTGCCATGATGGCGTGAAAAAGACTACCGGAAACGCTACCGAAGAATTTGCTATGGGCACGCCCGAATAGGTATGCGTCTTTACGAATCTGAGATATGCGTATTGCAGGCTGGTAAGGGCTGAGATTCGGTAGGGCTCGGGACTCTGCGAACCAACCCCGGCCGCCGGATACCATATCTGGATCATCAACTCCCGGCGCGCATCGGGCTTTAAACTGAATAGCTCCCTGCGTTCAGAATCGATCAAATGATAGGTCACCGTGCCAATCTGATATGGTCCAGTAGGGCGAGGTAGATCAAACACTGGATAGATAATCGTTGCTAAACCACTCAGTGCCAGTCCTCCGGCGCCGGCCAATTGCAGCGCGTCGAAGCGAGCGACCGGGCTGTAGAGGATGAAGATTGTGACAAGTGTCGCGAAATAGGCAGGAAGCATCTGCCACCGATAGCCTTCGACGACTATCTGGAGAAGAGCCACGAACAGCAACAAAGACGCAAGTGGAGTTCGGAGCAACGAAATCCGACCCGACGAGAATGCGAGCCATACGACGACAAGCAAATCGCCGAGAATAAGAATGGATTCAAACGGTCGCATGAGCGATCAACTTGGCCTTCCTGCCCGGAGCCGAGGGGCTTTGGAGATGGTCCATTTACGGCACGGTCAGATTATTCACAGTCATTAGTGGATGTCTTTCATTGCAGGCCAACCATCGAAGACATGTGTCAGACTGGGCCTCCTCAGCGAGCACCCGCTGCCGGTGGCTGTCCAACGCGTCCTTGAAATTGCGCAACACGGAGGTTCTCGACCCCTGTTGCGAGACTATCGAGCTCTTTCAATCGATCACGCTGTCTAGCGTCCAACCGCTCCAACGCCTCATTCGCCGCGAGCATAGCGGCACACTCGTCCGCAGCGAGCTGATAGCCTTCGCTGGCCTCTCTGCGCAACCGAGTAGTGTATAACATTATCACGCAGGCATCGTTGACGGTTCGATTCAATGATTGCTCGAGAAGTCGCATCTCGCGTGCGCGAGTGCGATCGACCCGTGCGAGCTTCTGCTCATCTGTCAGGAGTTGGGCGTATTCGGGTTTGCTACTCAGAGCTTTGAGTGCCTCGAATTTGTGCCACATGTTGTTTGCGAGGATACCCATACGAGCACCGTGGTCTTCAACTGGCACTACGGCCGTATTGAGTATACTTCCGCTCTCGCCGAACACGGCAACATCACCGAATATCGAGGCCCTTCCGCCCACCGAACGGTATTGAGCCCATTTGCGCTTGACCTCAGAGCATCCAAAACAAACCACAACGCATGGCGGCTGCTGGTTGAGGTCGGCAAGCGATCTACTGAGGTTATACACGCCGCTGTAAGACAATGCGGCTTGATGTTGGTTTGCGGTTAAGAAAGCAAGAAATGGGTAGTCGTCGTCTTCTAGCGAAAGATCGAGGCCAACCCGCCTGCAGCCCGTCTGACGAACCGCGTCGGCAGCGGCAATATAGGATTGCTGAATGTCTTCGCGCAGGTCCTTGAAATAGTAGTCGCGCCGGTCTCGCAAGAGGATACTGTTGTCGGACCAACTTATGCGGGGACTCTGATGTGAGAAGCGGATTGGCAAAAGCGGACGCAGTTCATTGTGTAACGCAAAGGGCATTGCGCAGACCAGCGCGATAAGCCCTGCGATTGGCGCTACACGCGGAAAGTATCGATCTAAGGCGACCGCGATGAGTGCCGACCCGAGAACCAACAGCGGAATCTGGTAGCGAACGCCCCAACGCTCCCAGCGCAACATTGCGCAGAAGGTTACGAATGAGGCGGCGATTCCGAGCGCGTACCACGCGCTATCGGGATATTTTCGCCAGCCGACCACCGCCAAAGTTACGGCGAATCCCAGAAGAAGAAAGTGCAGCGGGGCGCCGGTCATGTCCTCGCGGGTCGAGGCGGGATTGGTGCGAAAGCGAAGGCCAAGTACCTGCGGGAGCTTAAGCGCGCGCGGATCATCCGGAGCCTGACCGATCGCTCGGATCGCGCGTGACGCCCACCGTTCCACGGCGGCGTCAACCGCGTCTGTGCTCGAAAGGTACAGGGCCCCATTGCGCACAACATTCGCCGCGATACCGGCGAGCGAATGGTTCTGGTTACCGAAATCCAGATCCTCATCGAGGTCCTGAAATCCAACGCCAGTCGGGGACCCGGTCAACTTGAAGTTTCGAACATAGAGCGGAAGATTCACGACCAGGACGAGCGATGCCAAAATGGGCAATCGTACAAGAAAAATGCGCTTGGCCGCCGGCGTAGATACCCACCATCCTGCCGCGACGAGTGCCGGCAGAAACAAGTACGCGGTTCCCTTTGTGAATATGGCCAGCGCTGCGGCAGCGCCGAAACCAAGCGTGTTGCCCCACGAGGGATTCCTACGAAACTCGAGCAGGAAGTACGTCGCGCCAGCCAACCAGAACGCGACGACGCAATTGTTCTTCGCGCCGGATCCCTCCAAAACGGCGACCGGTATAGCGGAGCATATCGCCGCAGCCAATACTTGACCTTTGCTGCGCGCCCCTAGCGATCGCGCGATCAATGAGGCGATCACGGCGCTGCCCAGGTATGCAAACCACTGAACCAGGTTTACGAACCGATCGCCGCCAAAAAGCAGATCCAAGTTAAGCATCGCGTATTCGGCCCAGGAGCCGTAGATCAACTGAGCGTAATTCAAGGTCGGGTAGAACCGAACTGAACGGTGACTCATCCACATGACCACTCGTGGCATATGGTAGAAGACTACGTCGCCCGTATTAGGAGGGCTCAGAAGGGCGGTGATCCCGATAAGGGAGGTCAAGGCCGCGGTGGCGAGCAGAAGTAAACGGCTCCATCCATTCAAATGCGGGAGTTCTAGAAACCGAACGTTTATTTTCTCAGCCTGCCCAGGTGTCGGAGGCCGAGTCAGCAAATAGGCTACGCATATGAGGATAGTCGCCAGCCAACAGAGTGTAAGTGCAATTCGAGTAAGTTCTCGTGGGACGCTGAGCGATTCCACAAACAGAGTCAAACTAAAGCCCCAAATGGCGGCCGCGATGACAAACGCGCGACGCGCATCGCGAGATTGTTGATGGGCTATCTGAAAGATCGCGAGGTATGCGACCAGCGGGAGCAGGGTTTGTAAGAGGTGGATCATCGTCGCACTGAGCTCATGATACAGGGTCACCCTAGTTAACTAGGAATTAGGTGCGCCTAAGATAGAGTCCAGAGTGATAGGGAAATGAATTAGCTGGATGAAAGGGAATGTACCCACGATGCGTCTCGACGGTCCAGCTGTCTTGAAGAGAGTAGCCGATGGCTTCGAGTCTCCTCACGAAGTCACGTCGATTGAAGACGTACTGTGGATGAAAAGCAGGACCTCCGCTCTGCAAGGTAACGAATTGCGGGCCTTCATACAGAGGAAGTTTGTTCAACAAAAGATGAGATGGGCGGGGTGAGAGGTCACATAACAACGAAGCTATTGGCGAATCCTCAACATATTGAAGCGAGCCTGCAGCAATTAGGATGTCCGCCTTTCGAGCGTTTGCAAACGAAGTAGTAAAGAGTAGTCCCTGAGCATCGTTGGTGCGGGCCAGGTTCTCGCCGACTTGAACGATAGTTGGTAGGTCACAGACCGTCCAGGTCATTCCCTCGGGATAGCTCAGATACTTTGAATAGGCATAGAAATGAGTGCCTACATGTCCACCGTAATCAAATATATGGCTGCTTTCGGTCAGGAGCTTTTGCAGCCAAAACAGCATCGGATAGTCGAATGAAAAGATCCGTGCGCGCCGATCGGCGAATTCCATGGCGTATCCGAGATTGTCGAAGCCGACGCTCCTGGACTTGGGCGCGGACTCCCGGGCCTCCGCGAAGCTGTTATAGACACCGCGGAAGCCTCCCACTGCGCCTGCTGCGGCGAACTGTTTCTCGTATTGACGCTCGAGAATCTGCCGGAAAAACGGCAGCGCTTTGACGGTCTCCTTCCAGGCTGGTGGATGGCCAGGATTCCGCACAAACTTGGTTCGCCAGGGTTGCGCAGAGCAGAACGTCGCGATTCCAGCTGAGATCTTTTCTAACATTGAAGTGCCAACCGGAGGGCTCCGCTGCATTATTTGGCGATGTAACGATAGAGACCGATAGCCGCGAGATAAGTAGCGAGCGGAAACGCGGCAGCCTTGTGCAGCAGCTTGGGTGATCGCAAGGCGTGCCAATATTGGTCTTTGATGACCCCGGTCCAATTGGAGGAATTTGCAACACTGATCGACACCGTAATGGCCGGCGTCAGAAGCTTAGCTGAATGCCACCAACCGGCGGGAATGAAGAGCATTTGACCCGGACTCAAAACGCCTCGAATACCGCGAGCCCGAGCGAAGAGGGGGAATGCCGCTAAGTTCGGGTGCTCGATATCTTCGATCGCAGAACGGTTCGGAACGGCCTTGTCGCGATAGAGGTATGGGGTCTGTTCAGGCGAATAGAGGGTATAGAGCTTGGTTCCGTAAATCTGGCAAAGAAACGCGTGCGAGTTGAGCAGGTCGTAGTGAAGAAAGGGGAAAGACGAGGCAGCACCGCCAATAAATATGTCAGGAATGATCGCTCGACCGAGGATCGTTTTGAGCTTCTCCGAATAGAAGGGAGTCTCAAACCAGTTCGGCTGGACATATTCGGGTGCTGGTTGAATATCTTTGATGAGTTCGGACGAAATATCTCTAACTGGGTAATTTCGAAGGTATGGGTTCCAGGTCTTCGATTCAGGGTCGAGGGCGTACCGAACCAACTCACCAAGTGTCAGGCTTTGGCTGTCGACGGTCAGGCGTCGATCACCAAAACGTTCGCGAAAAAACTCTGGAGTCCATTTGCCGATTGCCTTCCAGTCCTTGAGGGCGTCTTGCAGGATGACAGGTCGGTGAGGTCGCAGGTGCTCTTTTACGAAAGTTTGATAAGCAAGGCTGTTGGCCTGCTCAATCCATTCAGGGTGATTTTCTGCCATTGACATTTCTAGGTCCGATCCAGGCTCAATCTCGATTGAGGGTTAAACGGTCTGGGAGTTCGCCCGCCGGAGCTGAACGGTGCCCTTCAGAAATTGGCCCGAAGGCGAACCTCCGGACTTGTTGGGCATCAGCCCAAAAAACCCGAGAATCGTGGCCGCGACGACACCGCCGAGGATCGTCGGAGCGGTCGCCCTCCCGCATAGCTGCGACCAACGCGAGCACCGCGGCAGTTGCGGCCAACATCCGAGACCGCGGACGAGCAAACGCTCGCGCCCGCCCGCTTGTGGCGAGGTCGAGCCCGCAGCCTTCCAACCCTCGGTTGTTCGCCCGCTTCATCGGGGTGTGATTACAACCCTCGGTTGTTCGCCCACTTCATCGGGGTGTGATTCTCTCCGTTACCCCGGCGGAATGCTGCGTACGCTAGCGTACGTGGCATACCAATCGGCTGCTTTTAACCGCAAATGATCGCAGGCAGGTTAATTCTGTCCTACAGCGAGCTACAAAATGCCTCAAGATACAAGCGTGTCACGAAATGAGCCACAAAATGGGAGAACCTGCTGAATCGCAGTGCGCGATGGCAACAATCATCGGAATCAGCGGACAATCGGAATCGGTACCTTTCAAGCGCAGGCACTGGCCTGACCTCGATGAGCGCGAATACCGCATTGCTCAGGGCTTTGACGCTTCAGCGGCGCTAGTCGTTGACGGCAAAGTTATCGCGGCTGCCGCGGAGGAGCGTTTCAACGGTCGGAAACAATCGAGCGACTTTCCCGCCGCAGCGATCCGTTTCTGCTTGTCGCAAGCGAATCTTTCGATCGCTGATGTCGACGAGATTGCGCACTGCTTCGACTACACTCCCTACCTCGAGATCTTCTCGCTGGAGCGTGTTAGTGCCGAACAATACCAATCTGTCTTTTCGAAAGCCGCCCTCCTGCGCCAGCTAAGGAGCGCATTCCACGACTTCCCGGATGACAAGGTTCATCTTGTCAACCACCATCTCAGTCACGCCGCCAGCGCTTTCTTCACCTCCGGATGGGATGAGTGCATGGTCGTAGTTCTTGATGCGCAGGGAGAAACGCAGAGCACTACGGTCTACCACGGTCAGGACGGCGAACTCGAGAAGATCAGTGAGCTTTCGGCGCACGACTCCCTCGGAATCCTGTATTCGCTGGTGACCTATCACCTCGGATTCGATTTCAACTCAGACGAATACAAGATAATGGGTCTGGCGCCGTACGGAGACCCAAGTCGATACGAATCAGTTTTTCGTCGGGCACTCGAATGCCGTCCCGACGGAACAGTCAGGGTGCCCATTTTGCGTCTGAACCGAACTCGCGATGAACGTGAACGTTATCTGAAAAGCCGCGAGTGGCTGACGCGCAACCTGATCGCTCCGCGAGACCCGAACCAAGAAATAACCCAGGAGCATCGCGACGTGGCGGCGGCGCTGCAGTGTTGTCTGGAGCGTGGGACCAGCCACATATGCGGCCATTTCGGTTCGAGAATGGGTTTGCGTCGACTGGCAATGGCCGGAGGGGTCGCGCTTAATTGCACTGCAAATGGCAACCTGATCAAGTCAGGTCTCTTCGACGAGCTCTACGTGCAGCCCGCCGCAGGCGATGACGGCGCGGCTCTGGGCGCTGCACTGTATCGTGCATCACTCGGGGGTCAACTTGCGAACGAGCGGTTTCCCGTGCCGTATCTTGGCCCGCAGGCCTCCCAGGCTGAAATCGACGCAACCCTCGAGCAATTCAGCGGGCGGATTTCGGTAAAGCGTTTTGAGAGTCTCGCAGAGACGTGCGCCGAGGCCGCCAGATTGATTAGCGCCGGTAAGGTCCTTGCCTGGTATCGCGGCCGTATGGAGTTCGGTCCCCGTGCGCTCGGCAATCGAAGTATTCTCGCCGACCCATCACTTCCCGAAATGCGCGATCGCATCAACGCGATGGTGAAGAAACGAGAGGCGTTTCGTCCTTTCGCTCCTGCGGTCTCCGTCGATGAGGTTCACCGCTGGTTCAACGTGTCGCCGGGGGCGTCCTTTCCCTACATGACAGCCACGGTCGACGTGCGCGAGGAGTGTCGCCACCTCCTACCGGCGATCACTCACGTGAACGGTTCCGCCCGAGTGCAGACAGTCGCCAAATGCGACAATCCAGATTTTTACGACCTTTTGAAAGCGGTCGGACGGGTCTGCGGTCGCGAGATATTGCTTAACACCAGCTTCAACGTCAAAGGTCAGCCAATCGTAAACACTCCCCGCGAAGCGGTCGAAACCTTCCTCGGCACCGGGATCGATTGTCTCTTCCTCGCCGACGCCCTCGTCACAAGGATATGACCGCGAGCCCCAATAGTTCCGTTGTGCAGGCAATTGCCGCACTGGGCGAGTCGCAAGCGCGCAAGTTGTTGTTCGAATGGAACAGAACCGATTTCAAACTCGATCCAGGGCGCGACCTGCTGGATTCGTTCAACGAGCAGGTGCGGCGCACGCCGGACAAGTCCGCGATCGTGTTTCGCGATCAGTCCCTTTCTTACCTTGAATTTCGCGATCAAACCGATCGCTTCGCGGCGCAACTCCGCGCGCTGGGAGCCGGGCCCGAGGTCGTGGTTGCGCTCTGTATCGAGCGCTCTCTGGAAATGGTCATTGCGCTGTGGGGGATAATAAAAGCGGGCGCGGCCTACCTGCCGCTCGATCCTTCGTTTCCAGCGGAGCGCGTTGAGTTTATGGTGCGCGACAGTGCTGCACGAATTATTCTGACGCAGCCATCTCTCAAAAATCGCTTCGAGGGACTCCCAGCCGCGGTCGTTACCATCGACGAGATAAGGTCGGCCGCCCCGACTCCGAACGCAGCAACGGATTGCGGTCGCATAGATTCCCGGAACCTTGCGTACCTGACCTACACCTCCGGTTCCACCGGAACGCCCAAGGGCGTGATGGTCGAGCACGGAAATCTTCTGAACGTGTTTGCCGGCATGGATCAGATAATCGGATCCGACCCGGGTGTCTGGCTCGCGGTCACCAGTATTTCATTTGATATCTCGGTGCTCGAGCTTCTCTGGACGATCACTCGCGGTTTCACGGTCATCGTTCAGGCTGAAAGCGATCGGATCGCCACGAACGGAGTGTCCTCCATTCCCGATCAGCTGAGGAAGCATAAGATTACTCATTTCCAGTGTACGCCAACCCTCGCCAGGCTTCTTTCAGGATCGAGCGAAACACTCCAGGCCATGCAGTCGCTCCGGGTCCTTTTGCTCGGCGGGGAGGCCTTGCCCTTGTCGCTCGCGCGAGGCTTGACTACCGGCCTCACGGCGCGGGTTTACAATATGTATGGGCCTACGGAGACAACCGTATGGTCGACCAGTTACGCGGTCTCTCCTACCACTGAGAACATTTCGATCGGTCGGCCGATGGTGAATACCAAAGCGTACATATTGGATGAAGCAAGTCTCCCGGTACCCATTGGCGAAATCGGCGAGCTGTGCATTGGCGGTTTGGGAGTCGCGCGCGGTTACTGGAATCGAAAAGAGCTGACCGATGAGCGGTTTATTCGGAACCCCTTCGCCGACAGTCCGGATGACCGCTTCTATAAAACCGGGGACCTGGCTCGTTACAGAGAGGACGGCACGATCGAATTTGCCGGTCGCAGAGACGACCAGGTGAAAATCAATGGCTTCCGCATCGAACTCGGCGAGGTCGAGGAGGTTCTCCGCGCGAACCCAAGCATCCAGGGAGCCGTGGTCGCGGTGCGCGAGGATTCGGCTGGAACACCATTTCTGGTCGCGTTCGTGGTGTTGAGGCCGCTGAATAGCCTCAGCACCAAAGAGATGCAGATTTTCGCCCGGCGGAAACTGCCACCTTACATGGTGCCAACGACCTTGGTTCCGATCGACCGAATACCCGTCACCCCCAACGGAAAGATCGATCGCCGTGCGCTTCCGGCGCTCTCGAGAGGTGGCCTCCACGCCGGGGCGTGTCACGCGACTCGGACCGATTTGCAGAACAAAATCGTCCACCTCTGGCAGGACGCGCTTGGTCTCGATTCGGTCGGCGTGAATCAGAACCTCTTCGACCTCGGTGCTACGTCCCTGATGGTCGCCGAGGTCGCCAGTAGGCTGGGTGAGATTCTCGATCGGGAGACTCGCGTGACCGAGCTTTTTGCCTATCCGACGATCAGCGCTTTCGTTTCATCACTGAACGATCCCAAGACATCCGGCCGGGCGCCACAGCATCCTGTTGACCGGGGATCGCTGCGCCGCCAGGCGGTCTCGCGAAAGGCTCGAGCCCGCGTGACCGGCAGGAATCGGCTCCCGGAGGCCGTCCCGAGCGAAGGGCCAACTTGAAAGACGACACGAGCCAGTGGATCGCCGTTGTGGGAATGGCCGGGCGGTTTCCAGGAGCGCGTGATATCGACGAATTCTGGCGCAACCTGCACGACGGCGTCGAGGCGGTTCGCCAAGCAAGCGACGAGGAGCTCCTGAGTGCCGGCGTCCGAGCGTCGGATTTGGAAACACCAGACTACGTAAGAGCCGTCGCCCCGCTAGACGGCATTGATTTATTTGCGGCCTCGTTTTTTGGGATGAGCCCGAAGGACGCTGCGATCATGGATCCGCAGCATCGACTGTTTCTCGAATGCGCATGGGAAGCGCTAGAGAACTCGGGGTGGTCGTCAGACCAATTTCCCGGACGAATCGGCGTTTACGCCGGCTCCGGCCTAAACTCCTACTTGATTCATAACCTGCTCCGCAATACGGAGCTGGTACGCAATAGCGGACTGTTCCTTCTCAAGCAGACTGGCAACGATAAGGATGTACTCGCTACCCGTATCTCGTACCAACTTGACCTGACGGGTCCGAGTATCGCTGTCCAAACCGCCTGCTCAACCTCGCTGGTGGCTATCCACCTGGCCTGTCAGAGCCTGCTTAACGGGGAGTGTGATTTAGCGCTGGCGGGTGGAGTTACCATCGAAATTCCACACGGTCAGGGCTACCACTATCGGGAAGGAGAAATTCTCTCGCGCGACGGTCATTGCCGTACGTTCGATGCAAACGCAAGCGGCACGGTCTTTGGGAGCGGGCTTGGGCTCGTAGTCTTGCGTCGATTCGACGATGCCTTACAGGACGGAGACCATATTCATGCGGTGGTCCGCGGCAGCGCGATCAACAATGATGGTGCGCGTAAAGTCGGCTATTTGGCCCCGAGTGTTGCAGGTCAGGCTGAAGCAATCACGGATGCGCTAGCAGTGGCGGGCCTGGACGCGACCGCCATTTCGTACGTAGAAACGCATGGAACCGGGACCAGGGTCGGCGACCCGATCGAAGTAGAAGCGCTGAGTCGGGTTTTTCAGAAGGTTGCGAGC
>JBKPEA010000016.1:0-6395 GCA_046728175.1 Thermodesulfobacteriota bacterium
GAACTGAGGAATAGCGCGGGTTTGGTTGGGAATGTGTTGGCATGTAATATCTATATGGTGGTTGACTGTGTTGTTGAAGAATGATATTATATTGGCATGTACGTGGCGGTGGTCCCCAATCGGAGCTCTCCACCCGCTATCTTGTTGCGCGAGGGCTACCGCGAAGGCGGCAAGGTCAAGTCCCGCACGCTGGCCAACCTCTCCGACTGGCCGCAAGAGAAGATCGAAGCGCTGCGCCGAGTGCTGCGCGGTGATCTTTGGTCCGTGCCGGTGGGCACCGCCGGCGGCGCTGCGGCGCCCTTCGAGATCGTGCGCACGCGCCCGCATGGCCATGTGGCTGCAGTGCTCGGCACGCTTCGCCGGGTAGCAGTGGACACGGTGCTCGCTTCCAAGCGCAGCCCCGAGCGCGATCGGGTGGTGGCGATGATCGTGGCGCGTGTGCTCGCCCCGGCCTCCCAGCTGGCCCTGGCGCGGGAGCTTCACGCCGAGACGCTGCACTCAACGCTGGGAGAGTGCCTGGGGCTGGAGTCGATCGAGGAAGATGATCTGTACGAGGCGATGGATTGGCTGCTCGAGCGTCAGGAGCGTATCGAGCAGCAACTGGCCAAGCGGCATCTGTCGGAAGGCACTCTGGCGCTCTACGACGTGACCTCCACCTACTTCGAGGGGCGGTGCCGTCCACTGGCGCGGTTCGGCCACTCGCGCGACGGCAAGCGGGATAAGCTCCAGATCGTCCTGGGCTTGCTCACCAACGCCGAGGGCTGCCCGGTTGCCGTGGAGGTGTTCGAGGGCAACACGGCCGATCCGAAGACGCTCGGCTCGGTGCTAGGGAAGATCCGAACCCGCTTCGGCCTCCAACGACTGGTGCTCGTCGGCGACCGGGGCATGATCACCTCCGCGCGCATCCGCGAGGAACTGTCGGCGCAGGCAGGGATCGAATGGATCACGGCACTGCGAGCGCCGGCCATCGCGGCATTGGTGGATGGGGGCTCGCTGCAGCTCGGGCTGTTTGATGACCGCGACTTGGCCGAGATCAACGACCCGGCCTATCCCGGCGAACGCCTGGTGGTGTGCCGAAACCGGCTCCTGGCCGAGGAGCGCTCACGCAAGCGCCAGGATCTACTCCAGGCCACCGAGCTCGAGCTCGACAAGGTGGTTGCCGCCACGCGCCGTGCGCGCAATCCCCTGCGCGGCAAAGACCGAATCGGACTTCGTGTCGGTCGAGTGCTCGGACGCTTCAAGATGCAGAAGCATTTCCGCATCTCCATCGAAGAGCAAAGCCTTCGCTACCAGCGCGACCAGCAACGCATCGACCGCGAGGCCGCTCTGGACGGCATCTACGTCATTCGCACCAACGTCTCCTCCGAAATCCTGTCCAGCCAACAGACCGTGGGCTCCTACAAGCAACTGTCGACGGTCGAGCGGGCTTTCCGTAGTCTGAAGACCGTTGACCTCAAGGTCCGACCGATCCATCACCGTCTGGCCGATCGTGTCCGGGCGCACGTCCTTCTGTGCATGCTCGCGTACTACGTCGAGTGGCACATGCGTGATCGGCTGGCGCCGCTGCTCTTCGACGATGACGATCCAGCCGAGGCTCAGCTCGCGCGCTCCTCGATGGTCGCCCCTGCAACCCGCTCGACCAAGGCCCTGCGCAAGGTTCACACCAAAAGGACCGACGCCGACCAGCCCGTGCACAGCTTTCGCACTCTGCTCGAAGACCTCAGTACGATAGCCAAAAACCGCGTCCGATCTTCAGCCGCTCCGGATTCGCTCTTCGACATCATCACCACGCCCACCGCCCTGCAAAATCGCGCCTTCAGCTTGCTCGGCGTCAATCACAGGATGTAGGCAGTAGGAGGAACCTGCGGTCATGCGATTCTTCAACCACCGCGCACTCTTCCGCCTCGCCGCCGCGGGAACTTCGGTTTAGCGATGCACGGTGCCTGGTTGCGTACATTTCAAAATCGTCGGACGGACCACCTGCGGTCGGACTCTTGTGCCCGGCTAGAATCGGCCGCCCCAGCAGAATGAATTAACCGAGGCCTCATTCCCTGCTTCAGGAAAAATTTCATACCAGCCATCACGAAAGAGATTGACCCACCGCGGCGCACACTGATAGCGTCGGCTTATTCCAAGGGGAGTAGTTCACGCCGGAACAAAATCGGCGTAGGGGAGATCGACATACCAGCCTTCGGGCTCGGTCCCCCGCCCTCATTCGAGGCGAACGAGACCTTCGGACCAGATTGAGTCTGGCCGAGGTCCGCCCGCGAAGGTTCCCCGGCCAGAAAAGGGCCGGGAATGCCCACGCGATCGTCCCTATGTCTCAGCTGGTTGCTGACTTGTCTGGTCCTCGCAATGGCGACCGGGTCGTCCCGTTCGCCCGCGAACGCTGAGGGATGCCCCACCAACACAGATCCCATCGAGACCGATCGCCCGGATGTGACCAACTCGAGCCTCGTCGTCCCGACGGGCAGCTTGCAGGCCGAGAACGGCATTGACTGGACCGTTCGCCGAGGTTCCGATGCTCTAGCGGGGACCAACACTCGGCTGCGCCTTGGGGTCGCGCACTGCACCGAGTTTGTCCTCGATGTTCCTGACTATGTCGAGGCTTTCAATGGTCCGGAAACTTCGGGCTTTTCGAATGTGGTGGTATCCTTCAAGCGCCAACTTCCTTTTGCGCTCGGCTTCGATCTCTCTGCGACCGCGGGTCTCGGTTTTCCGAGCGGTTCGCCGAAGATCGAGGGACGTGGGTATCAGCCGTACATCCAATTCCCCTGGTCGCACCCGATTGTGGAAAATTGGGAAGTGGCGGGTATGTTCACGCTCACCTGGTTTCCCAACGACTCGGTAAAAAATCCCACCTTTGAACCAACTCTTTCGTTACAGCGAGAATTCGGTTCGCATGGCGACGTCTTCATCTAATACGTCGCAGACTATGATCACCAGCGCCCCTCGCAACTGCTCGATGGCGGCGGCTCCTGGAGATTCACCCAAAGACAGCAGCTTGATTTCCACGCGGGCTTCGGCCTTAACCGCAGTACGGTCGATCACTATTTCGGGATCGGTTATTCGTTCCGTTTCGACGGCCTGCTTGGCCACGCTGGAAATCTACCTTGATCATTCTTGCAGAGGCCGCGGCGACGCCTCCCGCCTGGGAAATCCCAAATCACGGTAGTCTCGCTCAAAGGCACGAGCTCATGTGCGATTGCGAGTGTTGAAAATTAAAAAGGTATCCAAATGTTCGAGCTTTCAAGTTGGTTCTTGACGGCCGGCCGGGCCATTATTCGGGGAAAAATCTCCGCCCGGTGCCCGAAGGATGCGAAGCTAATTATCTCCTGCTCGGGCGGCTTACGCCCGCTTAACCTCAAGGCCGAGGTCAGGACCGGATTGAACGCAAATGATGAGACATCTGTTCCTCGCTGCTCTGACTGCCACGCTGACCGCCTTCTCGCCAATTTCCTTTCCTGGCGTCGAAGGCGGCATCGGCTTTGACGACCTTGGCTTCGCGCCGACACTTCATCGCGTGCTCGTTCCGGGCGGTCGGACTGGAAAGCTGATGCTGATCGATCCGGAAACTCGCAGAACCGAAATCATCTCAGGATTCACGCAGGGTGCTGAGTATGGCGGCGGCCACGGAGAGGGAATTACCTCGGCTGACGAGGGCCCGGGCGTGATTTTCGTGACCGATCGCAGCTCGAGGCGCCTAAATGTGGTCGATGAGAAATCGCACAAAATCGTTACGACCGCGCCGCTCGGGGCGGATTCCGACTATGTGCGCTTCGTAGCCGAGTCGAACGAAGTGTGGGTAACGGAACCGCGCGTCCAAGGAATCGAAGTCTTCTCGCTGCCGGCCAACGGAACACCCCAGCCGGTCCACGCCGGTTTCATCGAAGTAGTCGGCGGACCCGAGGCGCTCGTAATCAGTCATCAGCAAAAGCGGGCCTATACCAACTTATGGAGCGACAAGTCGGTGGTGATCGATCTCAAGGGCCGAAAAGTCATAAGCCGCTGGCCCAACGGATGCAAAGGCTCGCGGGGCCTCGCGCTCGACGCCGAGCATGGATTCCTATTCGTTGGATGTGAAGAGGGCAAGGTAAGCGTCCTGGGCACCGCTGACGGCAAACGGCTTGGCGAAGCATCGTCAGGAGCTGGGGTCGACATCGTCGCATACAATCCGGAACTCTCGCATCTCTACTTGCCCGGAGGCGAGAGTGCGACGATGGCGACAGTCGGCATCTCCTCGGACGGCAAAGCCTCGGTGCTCGACACGGTCTCGACCGCGAGCGACTCGCATTGCGTGGCGACCGACGGTCGAGACCAGGTTTACGTCTGCGACCCTGGGCACGGCCGAATTCTCGTGTTTAAGGATTCGCTGCCTGCTGCCAAGTAACCCGGTGGCTTGTGTCGGTTATCGAGTCATTCCCAGCGAAGCGAAAGATCTTGCGCGTCTCCACGCGCAGATTGCGATAGTGATCTAGGCTAGAAAATCTCGCGGCGCCTGCAGCGCGACCGGTTCGTTCAACTACGGCGTATGGCCCGCGCCCGGCACTTCGACGGCGCGCATTCCTGGGAGGACCGAGAACATCTTGCTTAAGGTCTCGCGCGTTAACGCAGTGCTTTCAGCACCGCGCACGATCAACACGGGCGCTTTCACCCTTTGGTAAAATGACCACATCTGTATAACCCTGCCGCCGCTGGGTCCGCCGGCCGCTCCGCCGGAGTTCACCGCGGGGTCGGTCTTCCACACCAGCAGTCCGTCCTCGCCGATCTTCACGGAGTCGGCGGTCAATTTCTCGGCTACCCGCGCAGGCAGCAGCGCGACGGGATGAAAGGACTCACGGTAAAAGCGGGTCGCGTCGGCGATCGTGCGAAAGAGCAGGCGCCCTGGGTCGGGAGCCTCGATAACGATCTCACCGCCGATATCGTTCAGCAGGAGTCGGTCGACGATATTCGGTGCGAGCGTTGCAAAGATCATCGCCATCGCACCGCCCATCGAACTTCCGATGAAGGCCGCTTTCTCGATGCGCAACGCCTTGAGGAACGCGCCGATATCGCCGAGATAGTTGGGCGGCGTATAGCCATCGGGCGGTCCCGATTGGCTGTCGCCATGACCTCGCAAATCGAGCGCGATCACATGATGCGACGCCGTCAGATTCGGCGCGACCACATCGAAGGCTTGCGCATTGCCGTTAAGGCCGTGCAGCAGGACCAGGTGAGGTCGGCCTTCGCTGCCGTAGTCGATGTAGTGAAGCTTAAGCCCGTTGATGTCGATGAATTTGCTGGTGGCCATCCGATTCCCTAGCCCCGGTTTTCCTCGCGAGGTCGAGTGCACCCGGCGCGCAAGCCGCACCGGCGTGTGGAGGTGCTCTAACCGATCTGCCAACAGAATGAAACGGACGATCGCTTCCAGCGAAGGGTCTCTTGCGCCTGCGACTCGGACAAGATCCGACGCCGCAAGTTTTTCTTCCCTGACCGAACGCGAGCGCCGCAATCAACTCCGTGGAACCTGCTTGCGGTTTCCGCTCCTGCTCGGCATGTTCCGAGGCGACCTCTAGCTGCGGCCCGATCCGCGGAGACATCGAATAAACCTGCTTTCCGTTTCGTCCTCAGTGTTTGATGGCGGACTTTTGGTCTGCCTCTTCCTTCGCACTGCACCCGATGCTAGGTTAGCGGTCGCTTCAGGGCATACCTGCCTTGTTTGTTGATAAATCGGGAGCGTGGGAGCAGCGTAACGTTGACACACCCGTTACCTGGCGATATTCTTTACGTTTGCCCCTGAAATTGGGGTTCGCTCCTGAAACCTGGGGCTGGTCTTTGAAAACTGAATAGTAGTGCATGCCTTAATTGGGCGGCGGGGGTCCGGAAGGATCCGATGCCTGTCCGATTTCTTTGATTTTGCGGTCAGTCCGCCGGTTTCGTGCGCGTTAGCCCGCGCCGGATCCGGTGGTGACTCTGAGCTTTAATGGAGAGTTTGATCCTGGCTCAGAACGAACGCTGGCGGCGTGCCTGAGACATGCAAGTCGTGGGAGAATGTCGTAGCAATACGGCTAGTAAACCGGCGCACGGGTGAGTAACACGTGGACAATTTGCCCTTGAGTCTGGGATAACCCGTCGAAAGACGAGCTAATACCGGATAAGACCACGGGAAGTTCGCTTCCAGAGGTAAAAGATGGCCTCTGCTCCTGCAAGCTATCGCTCATCGAGAAGTTCGCGGCCTATCAGCTAGTTGGTGAGGTAACGGCCCACCAAGGCTAAGACGGGTAGCTGGTCTGAGAGGATGGTCAGCCACACTGGGACTGAGACACGGCCCAGAGTCCTACGGGATGCAGCAGTCAGGAATATTGCGCAATGGAGGAAACTCTGACGCAGCGACGCCGCGTGGGTGATGAAGGCCT
>JBKPEA010000017.1:0-15761 GCA_046728175.1 Thermodesulfobacteriota bacterium
CTATCGGGCCCTACTTGAACATTTGTCAGCTTGATCCAGCCTCTGCAAGCAAGAAGTTTGCAATTCGCACATAGAGGATCGTGGCTCAAGAGAATACGTGCGGCGTGATCCGCCACGAGGCTGCAATTTGTCTTTTAAACCGGTGAGCCGCTTCGAATTAGGCAAAATTAGGTCGCACGGTTTCTTGAAACAGCCTGAAGCGCTGCGGTTTCAGACCACGTTTGCACCCAATGCGCGAATAAGCGCGAGCGCTTGCAACGGGTCGATAGTCAATCCCGGAAATTGACTGGGTTCTATTCTCGCGCCATCCAGCGTGGAATCGCGAAGATCCAGGGAACCGAGTTTGGCATGTTCGAAATCTACGTTCCGTAGGTCGCAGTGGATGAAAGCGGCGCGGTCTAACCTCGTGTGACGAAAGTCGGCGTCGGTCAACAAGCAACTTTCGAATCGCACATTGGTCCACCTGGAACCTTCACCGCGCACAAACTCCGCCTTGCAATCCTTGAAGAGGACGTCGGAACAGGTTGCATTGATCAGCGAAATTCCGGTGAGGCGGCAGCCGAGAACCTCAATTCGTCGAAGGTGTGCGTTGTTCCACTCGGCGTTGCTCGCATTACATTTCTCAAGGCGCGAATCGAGGAGCCGCAACCGGCTGAGCACGGAACCATCGAACGCTGACCGGCGGAATTCGCAAGTGTCAAAAACCAGTCCGCTCGCCCGCGTGTTCGTGAAGCTTGCATCGCTCACCAGCGAGCGCTCGCAGCGCAGTTCGTCGTCGAGATACAAAAACGAGGCTTCCTGGAGTGCGATTCCCGCGAGCGCGGGCCCCTCCACCGAACTTTGCCGCTTGCGTTTGTTCTTTGGAATCACGGCGCGCAGGCGGCTCAGGGGACGTCGCGCAACGCGCGGCCGGTCAGGGCCAGAAACGCGTCCTGCAAATTCGGCCGATGGAGGTAGAACTCAACCACCTGGCCGCCGTCGCGCTCGGCCATCCGCAATATCTCCGGCGCTTGGTCGACGCGGACCAGTGCGAGGGACACCTTGGCGCCGTTGTCGCCCTGACGGGTAAGTTCTCGCACGCCCTCCACGCCGTGGGCCCATTCCGGTGGGAGCGGATTTGCGGTGGTCACTTCGATTCGTGGTTCCGTTCCGGCCAGGGCAATTAGCGCAGCACTCGCACCTTCGGCAACGACTCTGCCGCGATCGATTAAGATGACCCGGTCGGCGAGGCGCTCGACCTCTTCCATGTAATGCGTGCTGTACAGGATCGCCTCACCTCGTTCGCGGGCACGCTCGACGATCGAGAAGATTCGCCCACGAGATTGCGGGTCGACTCCGACGGTAGGCTCATCGAGCAGCAGTGCGCAGGGACGGTGCATCATGCCGCACGCGAGATTGAGCCGCCGCTTCATTCCGCCCGAGAATCCGCCTACCGGCTCTCGTGCGCGATCCGCCAGTCCCACCTCATCCAGAAGGTCCGTGGCTCGCCCCGCAGCCATATCGCCGCTCAGACCCTGCATCCGTCCAAAGAAAAGCAGATTTTCGCGCGCGGTCAGGGTCGGATACAGGGCGATGGATTGCGGCACCAGGCCGAGTTTGCCACGCGCCGACGGCGACGAACCATTCATGATGATGCCACCAATTCGGACCTCACCCGAATCCGGCGGAATCACGCCCGAGAGGATCGACAGCGTAGTGGTTTTCCCGGCGCCGTTGGGTCCCAACAGACCCACGACTTCGCCCGCGGAAACCTTGAGCGACACGCCGTCCAGCGCTACTCGGTCGCCGTAATGTTTACGAAGCTTTTCCGCCTCGATTCGCGGGTTCATCTCGGGTCGCGCGCGGGCGGGTCATGTGCGCTCGCGATAGGTGACTACCTCAAGCAGGTTACCATCGACGTCCAGAAAATACAGGCAGTCATGATCTCCCCAATCGATGGGGCGGGCAGTTTCCACGCCGGCCGCGGTCAGACGGTCGCGCGCCAGAGAAAAATCGGCATTGCTGACGAGGAAGGCGTGGTGACCTTTCCCGAGCGGACTGGCGATTCTTGCCGCACGCTCCGCAGGCGCCAGCGGCGCACGCGCAACCGCGAACAGCGCAAGGTTCTGACCGCCGCAGTCGAGCAACACCTGATCGCCCATCCGGGTAACCACACTGAGCCCCAGCACTTCGGTGTAAAAGCGCTCGGCACGCTCAAGGTCAGTGACTTCGAGACCGAAATGATCGAGCCGTCGGAGTTTCATGTCGGAAGTTAACCTGAATTTCACCGGGATCGCGATGCATAGTGGCGGGCGTGCCGCCCGCCACCTTCACGCCCGCAAGTGCCCACGGGCAACGCACCCGCTCTTCTCAAGTGACGGCGGCTCACCAGCTTAGACGATGCGTCGGTCGCCTTCCTCTTCGGAAACCCTTCGCGCCAGCGGTTCCTCAAAAAGGCGCCCGCTCACGCGGAGGCGGCCGCGACTGCGCGTTGCGCCAGGTCCGGCCGCCGCGAGGCTATCACCCGTTCCTTCTCGCGGTGGATGAACTTAGGATCGAAAATCACAATCAGCACCGGTAAAATCGTCATCGCCCCGAGCATTGAGACGAACATCCAGACCGCGAGCAGCAGGCCCATCTCCGCGTCGAACCGGATACTGGACCAGTACCAGAACAGCACCGAGGCAACCAGCGTCAGGGCGGTGAAAGCGACCGCTTTCCCCGAGGTAACCAGCGCGTGATAGGTCGCATCCTGGATCTCGCGACCCAGCGCGAGTTCCTCGATGATTCGGCTCACGATGTAGATCGCGTAGTCTATTCCGAATCCGACCCCGACCGTCACCACCGGCAATGTGTTGATATTGATCCCGATGTCGTGGGCACCCATGTATGCGTTGATCGCGGCGTTGGCTAACGCGAGCGGGAACAACAGATACAAGCCCGCCATGAATGAGCGGTAGGTGAGCAGCACGATGATGTAGATGGTCGCGAAGGCGAGAATGTTCAGCCGCAGGTCGTTGTCAATTATCTCCTGGTTGGCGGCCGCCAACTGACCGATGATTCCACCGCCCGGCTTAAATTCCGCTCCCGGCACCTGATGTTTGGGATCGGCGAAGAACTGCTGGGTGCGCGCGACGATCCGCTGAATGTTCTCGCCCTCACGGGTCCGGCAATAGAGGGTAATCTGAGTGGCTTCGCGACGCGGGGTCAAGATGAAGGCGGTGGCGAGCGGAGATGACCCGGCCAGAAACTGCTGCAGAAGTGCTCCGGTGGTGCGCTTGGTGGTCGGCAGCACG
The DNA here is from genome assembly GCA_046728175.1 of Thermodesulfobacteriota bacterium. Classification (GTDB taxonomy): domain Bacteria; phylum Desulfobacterota; class Binatia; order Binatales; family Binataceae; genus JAFAHS01. The sequence continues at coordinate 3,276 of JBKPEA010000017.1, forward strand.
CTCCATTTGAACTGAAATTCCTTGAGCGGGCCGCCGCTATTCGCCAGCTGATCGGCCAGCGAATATGAGTTACTTACTTCGGGGTCGCCCTCCATGTAGCGCTGGTATGCGTCCATCACGTGATAGAGCTGCGGGTCATCTAGCACGCCGCGGCCCCCGAGCTCGACCACCACCAGGAAGGGATCGACCCCGCCGAACTCTCCCTCGATAGCCTTGGCCGCTCGATTATAAGCGGAAGTGGGCCACAGATACGGCGTCTCGGAACTGGGGTCGCCGACCTTCAAACCGGTCCAGAAGAATGCGCACAGCACGATCACGGCGACCGTGGCGAGCGTCGTCACGATCCGCCCGCGCGGCGACAGCATCGGCCGTGCGATCGCCTCCAGCATCCGTTTGAAAACTCCTTTTTCGCGCCGCTCGATTACCTCGATGCGCGGCGGCTCGAGGTAATAGTAGACGATCGGATTGAGCAGCAGCTCGCTCACGATGATCGCCGCAATCCAGAATGAGGCCGTGATCGCTAGCCGCTGCAGAAACAGCACCGGCACCAACAGGATGACCAGCACGCCGAAGGCGTCGGTCAGAATTCCGGACAGCGAAGGCACGAACAGCTCCGAAAACGCGGACAGGATCGCCTTCTCCTTGTCGCGCAGCCGGTAGTACTCCTCGTAGTACCGGTCGTGCATCTGCACCGAGTGGCTGACCGCGCGCGCGGTTATCAGAAACGGGATGACCAACACCAGGGGATCGAGTGCGAACCCGATTAGCCTGATGAACCCGAGTCCCCAGATCGCGCAGATTACTCCGGAAATAGTCGGTCGCAGCGCACCCCGCCAGTCGTGGAAGTACAAATACAGCAGTACCCACAAAGCGATCACGGTGATCATGAAAATTCTGAAGATCTGCGGCGTGTAGTGATACACCCAGCCGTAGAGGATCGGCTGCCCGTGCACGTAGATGCGGACGGTCGAGTCCCGGTGGGGATCAACGACCAGCTTGTAGGTTTCTTCGAAAATCTTGCGATAATCGAGCCGGCTTTCGAGGAAGGTCGCGGTGATCTTCGCAGCCTTCTCATCCAGTGAAACGAATTGTCCGAAAACCACTCCCGGATTTTTGTGAACGTTGTCCTTCAGCTCCGCGAGTTCGCGCGGTGTGCTCGGGATCGCGCCTTCCGGCAGTATAGGCGAGTTCAGGATCACGCCGCCCGGAAGCGGTCGGAAGAAGCTTGCGTTGGTCAGCGAGCGCACCGAGCCGTGTTGGATCCCATAGACCAGGTCCATGTCCCGGGTCATGGCGGCGACCTTGGCGATAATGTCGTGGGTGTAGATGGTGCCTTTGCGCGCCTCGACCATGATGGTCACGGTGTTGGTGCCGCCGAAAAACTCCTCGTACTTCTCATAGGTCTTGATAAATGGATGATTCTTCGGCAGCAGATCGCCAAAGCTGGTAACCAGCTGGGTCTGCGCCGCGAAATATCCAAAGAACACCGTCAGCGCGCCCAACACGAGCACCACCCTGAAGCGGCGCGCGATTATCCATTCACCGAATCGATACCAGGTCATCGCAATTTTTCGCTCAGAGTTGCGTACTTCAGCCCTGGCCGGTGCAGAAACGCCAGGTCTTGCCGCCGTCTTCGGTATAGAGGATCACGCCGAACCCGACGATCCAGCCATGCCTGTCATCGAAAAACCGTGCCTGCATGAGGGGCAGTGGCATGGATGGGAATCCCGCGATCGGTCCCCACGCTCCGTTGCCCTGCAGGCGCAATGCCGTGCCGGTAAGGCCGGTGGTAAGTCCGCTGTCCTTGCCATACAGATCGATCGAGAACAGCGGATTGAGTGCGGGAAGATCGAGCCGCAACTGTCCCGGCACCAGGGTATCGGGCGGACCATCAGGCTTATCGGCCTGATGCGCGAAGGTCCAGCTTTTGCCGCCGTCCGAGGTCTGAACTATGGTTCCGTTGATACCGCATGCCGCTCCGTGCTGGCGGTCGCGGAACGAGAGTCCAAAGAAGCTCGGAAGGGTGAAATTCAGAAAGCGGGGATCCTCGTTAGTGGCGAGCTCGTGCTTCCATTGCGGCATCAGCGCGTCTTGCTGCTCCTGCCAGGTCCCGCCGCCGTTTTCGGTTGTCCAGATGCGGCCCAATTCCCCGACCACCCATCCCCGGTTGTTGTCCAGGAAGGTGACGCCGTAGTAGCTCGGCTCCTCGAACGGCAGCGCGTAGTCCTTCAGCTCGGGGGGAAAGATGTGCTCTAACTGCCGCTTGAAGAAACTCTCACCGCCGTCGGTGGTCCTAAGTACCAATCCGCGGTCCCCCACCATGAAACCGTGTAAGCGATCTGGAAATGAGAGAGCGAAAATATACAGCTTGGTGCGGGTGTTGAGACGTTCCCAGGTCTTGCCCCCGTCGCGCGTCCGCATGGCCAGGCCGTCCTGCCCGGTGAGATAGCCGTTCTCGCCGTCGACCATCTGGATCGCGAACACCGCCGCTCGGGTTCCGATGTCGATAGGTGTGAAGTGGCGGCCGGCATCCTCGGTCAGCAGGACCTTGCCCCGAGCGCCCACGATGAACGCGCGGTCGGGCCCGGTCGGCCAGACATCGAAGAACTTGTCTTGCATGGTGACCGGCCGATAAGGCAGGGGAGGCACCAGCACCTGCCGGTGGCAGGCGGCGGTTGTAAGCGCAGCAATCGCGAGCAGCAGCGTCACCGTCTGAGGCAGGCGGATCTTAGGCATCATTGGATTCTTTAATTGGGAGTTGCTCTATACTCAAGCAAATGGCTCCGCTGCGCAAGCACCTAAAACACCCCGCCTATCGAGTGTTAGAGGTCGGCCAGGAGCAGCCCGGTTAGATATTCGCCCTCGCTATGACCCAAAAGAACCGGATGGTCCCTGCCGGGTCCGAGGCGCGCCAGCATGCGCAGGTTGCGCCGTGCTTTCGCCTGTCCGATCCGTACAGCGTGAACAAAGTCATCGCCCCGCAAGTGCGCGGAACAGGAGAAGGTCAGCATGCGTCCTTGCGGGGCAAGCAGCCTGATTGCAAGTGCGTTTAGTTCGCTGTAGAGACGTCCCGCCCGTTCCGCGTCTGCGCGGCTGCGGGCGAGCGGCGGCGGATCGAGCACCACCAGGTCGAATTTCCGACTCGCGGCGGCGGCCATGAATTCGCCCGCATCGAGGTGCACGGAATCGACCGTTTTCGCGTCGTATCCATTGAGAGCGAGGTTGCGGCTCAGTAAGCCGAGGGCCCGAGCCGACGTATCAATCGCGACCACCTGTTTAGCTCCACCATCCAGAGCGGCGAGCGTAAACGCCCCACCATAGCAACACACATCGAGCACCTGCGCCGCGGCTGACAGAGATTTCGCCAGGGCGCGATTCTCGCGCTGATCCAGAAAGGCACCGGTCTTCTGTCCGCGTGCCAGGTCGGCAACGAACTTAAGTCCATTCTCGCACCCGATGACTTCATCGACGGCCTCGCCTGCGAGCAGCCCCGCGCGATCTTCCAGACCTTCCTGCCTGCGCACCGCGCCCTGACTGCGCTCAAGGATCGCCCGCGGTGCAAAACGTGAGGTCAGCGCGGTGACCAACTCTTCGCGCATTGCATCTGCTCCCGCGGTCAGCAGCTGGACCACCAGCACCTCGGCGTAGCGATCGACGACCACGCCGGAGAGGCCATCCCCGTCGCCGTTGACCAACCGGAAGGAATTCGTACCGCCGACGACGAACCGGCGTCGCAACTCGCTGGCGCGGTCGATTCGCCGCGCGAGGATCTCGGAGAGTGGCGGAGTCTCGCCCCACGTCAGCATGCGGATCGCGATAACCGTGTGCGGGTTGTAGTAGCCGACTCCGATAAGCTCGCCGCCGCCATCGCAGACCTTGACCCGCGCGCCGGCGCCCAGATTGGCGGGCTCCACGCGTGCGATCGCTTGAGAGAAAATCCATGGGTTCCCGCCACGTACGGGACCGTCGCGCCCGGTGCGCAAATAGACACGAGCGCCAGCGGTTTCAGAAGCTTCGGCGCGGGTTTCGCTCATGGTGCGGGCCAGGCCGATTCGCCGGGTCGGATGAATTTCCCGCTCCGCCCACCCTGCTTGGAAACCAGACGAATCGAGCCGATCTCCATCGCGCGATCGATGGCTTTCGCCATGTCGTAGATGACTAGCGCCGCGGTGCTGACCGCGACCAGCGCTTCCATCTCCACGCCGGTGCGAGCCTCGGTAGCTGCACGGGCCTCGATTTCCAGGGTGGATCGTTTTCGATCGGGCAGGAAATCGATAGCTACCACTTCGAGCGGGAGCTGATGGCACAACGGGATCAATTCATGGGTTCGCTTGGCCGCCATTATTCCCGCCAAGCGCGCGGCGGAAAGTGCCTCGCCCTTCTTCAACTTGCCACCGAGGATCGCGGCGAGCGTCGCCCGTGCCATCGTGATCCTGCCGCGCGCGATCGCGGTGCGGCGGGTGACCGGCTTTTCGCCGACGTCGACCATCCGGATGCGTCCCTGCGAATCCAAATGTGTCAGCCGCGCCGAAGCTTGCCTTGAGACTGTTTTCTTTGCGGCCATCGATTTGGAGCTTATGTTGACCGCCTCGGCAGATACAATAAACTGCACCGCACAGGCATGGCAGACGACCCACACAAGGTTGTAATTCTCGGCTCCGGGCCGGCGGGACTGACCGCGGCCCTCTACACCGCACGTGCGAACCTCGCACCTTTGGTGGTCGAAGGAACGTCGCCCGGCGGCCAACTGACCATCACCACCGACGTGGAAAATTACCCGGGCTTCGAAAAGGGCATTCAAGGTCCGGAGATGATGGAAGTGTTTCGGCGCCAGGCTGAGCGTTTTGGCACCCGGTTCATTAGCGGAGAGGTGAGCGAGACGCGCTTTAACCGGCGTCCCTTCGAAATCCTGGTCGACGGCGCCATGGTCAGGGCGCAGTCAGTGATCATTTCGACCGGGGCTTCGGCCAAGCTCCTCAACCTCGAGTCGGAAAAGCGCCTGATGGGCTATGGCGTGAGCGCGTGCGCGACCTGCGACGGCGCGTTTTTTAAGAACAAGGAAGTCGTGGTGGTGGGGGGCGGCGACACGGCCATGGAAGAAGCGACGTTTCTCACGCGTTTCTGCACCAGGGTGACGATCGTGCATCGCCGCGACACCCTGCGCGCATCAAAGATCATGCAGGATCGCGCGATGAAGAATCCCAAGATCGCGTTTGTCTGGGATTCGGTCGTCGACGAGATTCACGGCGAGCCAAAGGACGGCGTGAACGGCGTGCGGCTCAAGAATGTCAAGACCGGTGAGACCCGCGAGTTCAAGACCGATGGCGTGTTCATGGCAATCGGTCATCAGCCCAATACCACGGTCTTCAAGGGCCAGCTCGAGATGGACGACCTCGGCTATCTCAAGGTAGGTCCCGGTTCTACCTACACCAACATCGAGGGCGTATTTGCGGCCGGCGACGTGGCGGATCGTGTCTACCGGCAGGCGGTCACGGCCGCCGGCACCGGATGCATGGCGGCGATCGACGCCGAACGCTGGCTGGAAACCCAACACGCCGGGTGATCGCAGGAGTCCTCTGGTCCGCTTCTACCTCTGAAGTTTCCCGATTCCCCTCGCACGCCGCGGTTGCATCTGCCAGCACGGGTCCCGGCTTTTCCGGTGAGTTCCGGTCGTATCGGAACGCTCGGCTTTACCCTCAGGCTGCCTGGACACCCCGGTGGCACCGCGCTTGACAATCGACCTGGATTGAGCGATTGTCCGAAATCTAGGACGATCGTCCAAATCGTGATGCCCCGCTATCTTACCGCCAGATTCAAAGCCGAGATGCGGCGGATGCGACGCGAGCAGATCGAAGCGGCCGCCCTGCAGAGCGTTCTCAAGCACGGCTTTCCCGGAAGTTCGTTGCGGGTCGTCGCCAGAGAGGCAAGGGTGCCACTCTCGATTCTTCACTACTACTTCAAGGACAAAGACGACCTGATGCACGCGGTGGTCGCGCGGCTCTTTGAAGAGGGGATGGAGCGGCTCAAGAACGTTCGCGCGCGCGAACACGATCCATTGCGGCGCATCGAAGCATTACTGGAAGAGTACGTAATGCGCACTACCAACAACTGGCGCTCCACCATCGCGATCATCGAGTATTGGGCCGCGTGCGTCCGCAGTGGCTCGGTTGAGCGTTTCTACACGCAGCTTCACTTCCGGTTGCGCGAATTGCTCGCCGAAGCGTTGCGGGAAGCGGGCGCCCCCGATGCCGAGGTCCTCGCCCTTGCTTTGCTGGGAATGATGGTCGGGTACGCGACCTTCTACCAGACCAAGCCGGCCGATCCGATGGAACGCGAACAACTGCTCGAGTTCGCACGACTGATGGTTCGCCGAGCGGTTGGCCGCACCCGCCGCGAGATGCGGCTGGTTGGCCGCCGGTCCACAAAAGACCGCGGTTGAGGAGAACTTGCGATGCGTTCGATACGACATCCATTAAGTGGCGCACTGTACGACTTGCAAACCGATGGGACCGTCCGGGTGGAGAAGGGTGACAAGTCGGGAACCTTTCGCGCCGATGGTTCCTACATCTCAGGCGACATCTACAGCGCCGATCCGCAGATGTGCGTGTGGCTGGGCAGCCGCGAACTCGGCTCGCGCGTCCGCCCACGCAGCGGTCCGCTGGTTCCCACTAAAAACTCCTGACCTTACGCATGGAGGCAAACATGGGTGTTGCCCAAACTGTTGCGCGACGGCCCGACAATTGGCTGACCTATCAGCGGCTGCTCGATAGCGATACTCGTCCGGTTCCAAGCGTCTTGCGGCGCGAGAACCCGCTTGAGCTGCCCCCTTCGGAAATCGCGGTTGAGCGTTATACCTCGCGCGAGTGGTTCGATCTGGAGGTCGAGCGGCTGTGGAAACGGGTCTGGCAGATGGCGGCCCGCGAAGAAGACCTTCCCAATGTCGGCGACAACCTCGTCTACGACATCGCCGGGATGTCGTTTTTAGTCGTGCGGGTGGCGCCAGACCAGTTCAGGGCATTCTACAACGCGTGTCTGCATCGCGGGCGGATGCTGCGCGAGACCGGCAGCACACGCGCTACCGAGTTCCGCTGTCCGTTTCACAGCTTTGCCTGGAATATTGACGGAACCCTCAGGCACATTCCCTGTCAGTGGGACTTCTCGCATATCAACCCTTCCGCGTGGTCGCTGCCGGAGGCGAGGGTCGGCACCTGGGGCGGTTTCGTATTTATCAATCCTGATTTGAACGCAGCACCCTCGCGGATTTCCTGGGCAACGAGTTGAGCGACCAATTCAGGCGCTGGCCGTTGGAGCATCGCTACAAACAGGCGCACGTCGCGAAGATTCTGCGGTGCAACTGGAAGGTCGCCCAGGAAGCATTCATGGAAGCCTTCCACGTGGTCGCGACCCATCCGCAACTGCTGGCGGGAATCGGTGATGCGAATTCGCAGTACGACGCGTGGGGCAATTTCTCGCGAGCGATCACCGCCAACGGAACTCCGAGTCCGCATCTGTCGTGGAAACCGAGCGAGCAGGAGATGTTCGATTCGATGACCGACCGGCGCCTCGATGAACCCCCGCTGGCCGAAATCGGCGGAGAGCTCACCGCGCGAATCGCATCCGCCGCGGGGGCGCGCGAGATGCTGCGCCCGGCACTAGGCGCCGCCGCGCAAGATCTCTCCGACGCCGAACTGGTCGACAGCTTCTACTACACGGTCTTTCCGAATTTCCATCCGTGGAGTGCGTACAACCGGATCGTGTATCGCTTCCGGCCCAATGGAGTGAGTGTTGACGAGTCGATCATGGAATGCATGTATCTGGCGCCTTACCCGCCGGGCGAAAAGCCTCCCGCCGCGCCGATCCATCGGCTCGGCGCCGATGACGATTGGACCGAGGCGCCGGAGCTCGGATTCCTGGCCCGGGTGTTCAACCAGGACACCTTCAACCTTGCCAAAGTGCAGCTCGGGCTTAAAACCATGAAGAAGAAGACCGTGACCCTGGCGAACTACCAGGAGACCAAGATTCGCCATTTTCACCATCTGCTCGATCAGTGGCTGGCGTGCTGACGTCGAAGGAGTAGCGGTTATGGACCTGGGGCTTAAAGGGAAAGTTGTGATGATCACCGGCGCTAGCAAAGGACTTGGCCGGGCGATGGCGCAGGCGTTCGCGGCGGAGGGTGCTCGCCTGAGCGTCTGTGCGCGTGGAGCTGACGGGTTGATGGCGGCCGAGAGGGAACTGCGCGCGGCAGGGGCCGAAGTACTCGCGCAGGCTCTCGATGCCACCGACACCGCGGCTACCAAACGATGGGTCGCGGCGACCACCGAGCGCTTCGGAGGGGTAGACGTGCTGATCAACAATGCCGGCGGAGCAAACCCGCAACCACTCACGGCGCTTGACGAAAAGGCGTGGCAAGCCGCGTTCGATCAGAATTTCTTCTCGGCGGTCGCTCTAACCCGCTTCTGCGCGGAAGAAATGAAGAAGCACGGCGGCGGCACGATAATCAATATCAGCTCGATCTATGGACGCGAGGCCGGAGGACCAGTGAGCTACAACACCTCGAAGGCCGCTCTCATCTCGCTGACCAAGATGGCCGCGCGCGAGCTCGGGCCGCACAAGATTAGAGTCAACACGATCGCGCCCGGCTCGATCATCTATCCGGGGGGCGTCTGGGAGACGATTTTCAAGCAGAATGCGGCATTCGAGAAAGATTTTATTGCCCATGAGTTTCCGTGCGGGCGCCTTGGCCGGCCCGACGAGGTCGCGTATGCCGCGCTCATGCTCGCCTCGCCGCACGCCAGCTGGATAACCGGCGCCTGCCTGCCGGTCGACGGCGCCCAGGGCCGCAGCAACATTTGAGGACCCAGGCTATGGCCGCGCTGGCAGAAATCAACCCGTTCTCTCCTGAGTCGATCGAGGACCCCCGCCCGTTCTGGGACGCCATGCGGATGGAGCAGCCCGTTTATCAAGTTCCGGGGACCGGGTACTTCGCGATCAGCCGCTATGAGGGCGCACTCTACGTTCTCACCAACGAGGAGATCTTCTCTTCCAGGGAACCGCCCGGCCTGCAGCAGCCGCCCGGACAGGAAGTTGAGGCGATCCTCAAAGAGGGCTATCCGCCCGCGAACACCCTTCTGAGCAATGATCCGCCGTCACACACGCGCTTTCGCGCCCTGGTCAACAAGGCGTTTTCGGCCCGGCGCGTGGCAGGCATGGAGCCGCAGATACGGGAAATCGCAAACCACCTGGTCGATGGATTCTTCGGCGACGGACGGGTGGAGCTGGTTTCGCAGTTTGCGGTGGGGCTGCCGCTCACCGTGATCGCGGACTCGCTCGGCGTGCCGCGCGAAGATATGGGCAAGTTCAAGAAATGGTCCGACGATTCGGTGGCACCGCTGGGCGGGATGATTTCCTACCAACGGCAGATCGAATGCGCGCGCAGCCTGGTCGAATTTCAGCACTACTTCGCGGCCCGCCTCGAAGAACGGCGGCTTGACCCGCGTGACGATCTGTTGACCGATCTAGTGAACGCGCGCCTTGCCGGGGTGGAGCCGCTCAATGTTCCCGAAATGCTGAATATCCTTCAGCAGCTGCTGGTGGCCGGCAACGAGACAACCACCAATCTGATCGCCAGCGCCATGCTGCTCCTGCTGCGCACCCCCGAGCAGATGACGGCGCTGCGCGCGGATCCCTCGCGGATACCCAGTTTTGTAGAAGAAGCGCTGCGCATGGAGTCGCCGGTCAGCGCGTTGTTCCGAGTTACCCTTATCGACACGGAGCTCGGCGGTGTCGAAATTCCGGCGGGCTCTCGCGTCATCGTGATCTATGGCTCCGCCAACCGCGACGAGGCGCACTTTCCGGACTCCCATCGCCTGAATCTCGAGCGCGAGAACTCTCGCAGCCATCTGGCCTTTGGGCAAGGCGTGCACTTCTGCATCGGCGCGGCGCTGGCGCGCCTCGAAAGTTGCATTGCATTCGAGACGCTGCTCGGTCGGCTGCACAACATCCGCTTCATGGCCGAGCGCAACGACTTTACGCACACGCCGAGCTTCATCCTCCGCGGACTTAACGAATTGTGGCTTGAGTTCGACGCGCCCTGAGCGAAGCCCTGCCCGCCTCGCAAACCGATGCTCGGTTCTGCGAAAGGAGCACGCATCTTAAGACCCGCCACACCGAAACCTCCCACTCAAAGGGCACTTGGTTTCCGAAATGGGCGCCGACCAGGCCTGCGTCCTTTCCAATTTCGGCGATCCGCGTGCGCGACTTCAGTTGCTGTGCTAAGCAACGCGGATGGCTGAGATGACCTTTCCATCGGGATTTCTCTGGGGTACGGCGAGTGCCTCGTATCAGATCGAAGGGGCCTGGAACGAAGACGGCAAAGGAGAATCGATCTGGGATCGTTTTTCGCACACCCCGGGCAAGGTTAGACGCGGCGAGACGGGCGACGTCGCCTGCGACTTTTATCATCGCTACAGGCAGGACATAGCGATCCAGTCCGAGCTGGGCCTGAGCGCCGCCCGAATGTCGCTGTCGTGGCCGCGCATAATTCCCGCCGGCCATGGCGCCGTGAATCCCAAGGGACTTGATTTCTACGATCGGGTTGTCGATGAGCTCCTGGCTCATCGTATACAACCGTGGATCACCCTGTATCATTGGGATTTGCCGCAAGCCCTGGAAGATAAAGGGGGCTGGCCGAATCGCGACCTGGCCGAACACTTCCGCGACTATGCTTCAGCGGTGGTCGATCACCTGGGCGATCGCGTGAAGCACTGGATGATCTTCAATGAACCATGGGTCTTCACCATCCTCGGCTACCTGGCCGGCTTCCACGCGCCCGGACGCCGCGAGCCCAATGAGGCCATCCGTGCCACGCATACCGTGAACCTGGCGCAGGGGCTGGCGGCGCGAGCGTTGCGCGAGTCGCGCCGCAAACCCGCGATGGTGGGAACCGCGTTCAGCATGGCGGCAGTGCACGCCGCCTCGGACTCCGACGAGGATCGGAGCGCGGCGGAGCGCTGGCATCGTTTTTCCAACCTGTGGTTTCTGGAGACGGTCATGCAGGGACGCTATCCGGAAGCCTACCTGCACGGCACCATGGCCGATCGAGTGGAGATCAAACCGGGCGACCTGGAAACGATCAAGGCGCCGCTCGATTTCATCGGGATCAACCTCTATTCACGCGCCGTGGTCGCGCACGATCCGGCGGATCACCACCTGGCGGCGAAGCAGATTCGTGGCGGGTCCGAGGAAGTTACCGATTTCGGATGGGAGGTGGTCCCCGGGGCGCTTTCGCAGATGATACTTCGAGTAGCAGCGGACTACCCGACGGTTCCCATCTATATCACCGAGAACGGATGCTCGTTCGGCGATGTGCCGGGCCCCGACGGCACGGTCAACGATCAGCGGCGCATCAGCTTCATGCGCCGTTATCTCGCTGAATTGAACCGCGCGATTCGCCGGGGTGCGGACGTGCGCGGATATTTCACCTGGACGCTGACCGATAACTTCGAATGGGCGGAGGGGCTGCACGGCCAGCGCTTCGGTATCGTGTGGTGCGATTTCAAGACGCAAAACCGGATCATCAAGGAGAGCGGTCGATGGTATGCGAAGGTGGCGCGTTCCAACGCGCTCGATTTCGATCCGGGCGACTCGCACTCTCGATAGGTTTCGTTGCGTCAGCGCGCGGGAACACAGCCATCGATGTCGGGCCCCGAAATCCTTATCTGGATACACATTCTTGCGTGGGCGGCGTACTTCGGCGCGCAGTTTGCGGTCATCTATATGCTCATTCCGGCCGCGGCGCGGGCACCGGATGAAGCGCATCGGCGCGAGAGCCTGATCGCGGGATTCAGATTTTACAACCCCTTCACGCTCGCGGCGCTTCTGGTCATCGTAATCACGGGCGCGGTGCGGCTGACGGACCTTAAAGCCGAGATGAAGTTCGACTATTTCGCGAAGATCGGCGGACCGCTAGCACTGAAACTGGGACTCGCGTTCGTGATCATTTTCCTGCAGACCTACATCTGCCTGGGGCTGGCATTCCGCATCGGCAGACAGGAGGAGATCGCAGCGCACGGAGATGGCGAGCCGTTCACCATCGAGCAGGTCAATTCGATCCTCGCGCGGATCCGTGCGATGGCGTGGGTTACGATCGTGCTGACCGCGATTACGGTCCTGGTATCCTTGACAATGGTGCGGCGCGCTACGGCTGAGGTTGTGGTTAACACTCCACCGGCGCGCGCCGCACTTGTGGTTGGCTCTTCCCAACCAGCGGCGCGCGCAGTGCGCGTCGATTGATTAGGCGAGAGCGAGTAGCGAGCTTACGATGTAGCAGAGCGTGATGATCCCGAAGGCCACGCCCGGCAGCTCAGTCAGAAGACTGTTTTGCGCGATCCGAAGGTAATCGGTCGGCGCCGCCGGCTCAGCCGCAGGATTGACGCCCGCTATCCTGGCTCGGTTGGTCGTCGTCGCGTTCATGGTAAGTTCCTCCAT
>JBKPEA010000018.1:0-20761 GCA_046728175.1 Thermodesulfobacteriota bacterium
CGGTGGTGCGCTGGCGCAGGACTTCCTTGCTGAGGGCGCGGACCCCGTGCACCTCGCGGAACAAGTGCACGATGTTTTCCGGCCGGGTGAGGAGCGGCACATGGCCCAGGATGACGATCCGGTCGAAACAGTGGTATACGAACGCCAGCAGGCTACCAAACAGCCGCACGAAATCTTCCATCGGTCCTCTTGCTCCCTTGCGTTTTGTGTCGCAACAAGAGCATCGGACAGGGGACCGGTGGAGATCAAAGAAATTTCAAATATTTTTGCTTAGAAATAGAGCAGCAGGATGTCGGCCGCGATCCAGAGGATCACGGCGAGCAGCAACGGTATATCGCGGGTCAGCAATTGGGCGGGGTCGCCGCCCTCGTTGCGCTCATCGATCAAGTAGAGATAACGCAAAATTCCAAAGGCCACGAAGGGCACGGTCAGATACAAATGCCGGGTGCCGAGCTTGGCTTCGACTTCGGCGGACGCGGTGTAGATCATGTAGCTGACCAGAGTCGCACCGGCGACGATCGCGATCATTTGATCAATCAGCCGGATGCTGTATTGGGAAAGCGCGTCACGATGCACCGCCGCACCATCGCCCAACGCGACGAGCTCATGCCGGCGCCGCCCCAGGACCAGCAGCAACGCGAGCACGAAGGTAATGAAAGCGAGCCAGGGCGAGACCTCGGCATCGATCGCCGCTCCGCCGGCAAACGCACGCAGCACGAATCCTATCGCGACCGCGACGACGTCGATCACGACGAACTGCTTGGCCCACAACGAATAGGCGAATTGCAGCGCGATATAGAGCACTGCGATCGCAAGGAAGACGCGGCCGAGCGCCAGACTCAAGATGAACGAGACGAGAGCGAGGGCGACCGCGAACAACACAGCTTGGGTGACGCTCAGATCACCGCAGGCCAGCGGACGATCACGCTTCTCGGGATTGAGGCGGTCAGCTTCGCGATCGGTAATATCGTTAAGCACGTAGGCAAGGCTCGAAAGAGGACAGAACGCGACAAATCCGAGGGCGGCCAGGGTTGCATCGCGCGCGATGAAAAGCCGGTGACTGAATACCAGGGCCGCCAGGACGAGCCCGTTCTTAAGCCATTGTCGCGGGCGTACGAGCGCAAACAGGGCTGAAGCCCGGCGCCGCCTCGTCTGGCTGCCTTCGACCGGCGCGTTCATAAGTGATCGCTTTTACCGGCGCGCGCTTTCGTCGCGCAAGGTACCTTTCTCCCAGACAGCGCGCGTAAGGACTTTGCCTCCAGGACGATCGGTCTTGACCACGTGCCAAAAGTGGGAAAGAGAATAGCGGATGAGCACTGTCTCGCTGGAAAAAACCGGACCTAATGCCACCGTCGATCTCGCGGGGATGTGCAGATTCGTGGCCGACCGCAAGCTTGGCGACCCGTCCGCGCTCCGCTCGGAGAACATCTCGTTTGGTCATTCCAACGAGGTGCACCTGGTGCATTTCGACGGTCGCTCGTGGGCGTTGCGGCGCCCGCCGCGGGGTCCGCTGCTGCCGACCGCTCACGACATGATGCGGGAGTACCGCGTGCTGAGCGCTTTGCAGAATACGCCGGTGCCCGTGCCGCGGGTGTTTGCGGCGTGTGACGACCCATCCTATATCGGAGCCCCTTTCTACCTGATGGAATACATGCAGGGCGATGTGATCCGCGCGGATACCTCGCGAACCTTTGCCAACACCCCGGCGCGGCGGCGCGCAGTCAGCGAAGCGATGATCGATCTGCTTGCGGCGTTGCAGGCGGTCGACTGGCGCGCGGGGGGCCTCGAGGGCTTTGGACGCCCCGACGGCTATCTGCCCCGGCAGCTCAAGCGCTGGACCGATCAGCTCGATCGCGCGATGCAGGTAACCAGCTCAATTCGCCCGCTGCCGGTGATGAGCACGGTGCGTGAATGGCTCGAGAAACGAATTCCCGAAGCGCCGCCCGCGACCATCGTGCACGGCGACTTCAAGCTCGACAACGTGATGTTCGATGGCAAGGCTCCCGGCGCCAAAGTGATTGCGCTGTTTGATTGGGAAATGTCGACGATTGGAGATCCACTGGCCGATCTCGGGTGGCTGCTCTCCTATTGGGTGGAGCCGTCGGACAGCGCCGAGCGCAAGAGTGTGACCACGGCGGTCACGACCGAGCCTGGATTCCTTTCACGCCGGGAAATGCTTGACCGCTACGAAGCAAAGACCGGACGCAAGATGACGGATTTCGCCTTTTACGAGGCATTCGCGATCTTCAAGCTCGCGATCATCATGGAAGGGAGCTATTCGCGCTTCGTGCGCGGGCAAACCGACGATCCCTTGTTCGTGGCCATGAAAGAACGCGTACCCGCGCTGGCGGATGCAGCCTGGAAGGTCTGCAGCGCCGCCAGGAATTGATGCTCAGGTTGTGAGTTAAATCGCCGAGGAGTTGCCCATGAGTGCATACCGCTTTATTGAGGTTGACGATCCTGAACCAGGAATCCGCCGCATCGCGCTTAATCGGCCCGACAAGCGCAACGCGCTTTCCAACGCCTTGCGCGGGGAATTGTTCGATGCGTTACGCAAAGCCGATGCCGATCCCAACATCGGCGCTATTATCATCAAGGGCAACGGCAAATGCTTCAGCGCCGGCTACGACCTTGCGCAATCGCCCAACGAGCCGCTGCCCCGGACGGTCTCGCCTGGCGAAGGAATCTGGCCGCGACACCTGGTCGACGGATGGTTCGAGATGTGGGACATGGCCACGCCGATCATCGCGCAGGTGCACGGCTATTGTCTGGCGGGGGGGACAGAGCTGGCGACCGCCTGCGATCTGGTTTACACCGCCGAGGACGCGCAAATCGGCTACCCGCCAGTGCGTGCGATGTCATCGCCAGACTGCGCGTACCATCCGTGGTTGATGGGCCTGCGCAACGCGATGGAAATGATGCTGACGGGTGACTCGATTAGCGGGATCGAAGCTGTGCAAATGGGGTTCGCCAATCGCGCTTTTCCCGCCGACCAGCTGGAGGGGGCGGTCCTCAACGTCGCACGCCGGGTGGCCAAGATTCCCCGCGACTTGCAGGCGCTCAACAAACGCGTGGTCCATCGCGCGATGGAAGTGATGGGCGCGCGTGCCGCGATCCGTTCTGCCACGGAAATTCAGGCGCTGTGTTTTCATCAGTCTTCGTCGCGCGAGTACATGAAGAAGATGCGCGAGAATGTGACGCGCGCGCTTGACGAGCGCGACGCGAAGTTCCAGGACTACCGCACCGCCGAGCATCGGAAGAAATAAATCGATATCCTGAACGCATGAGCCACGATCGCCTGCTGGTGGAACTCGCGCGCTTCATCGAGCGCGTGAATGCGGTTGCTCGCACCGGCCTCGCATTCAAGGCCGAAGGTTTCGATGCGGAACGGTATGAAGAGCTGCTGAAGGATGCGGCACGGATGCAGGCGGCAGCGGCCGACGCGACGGTTGAAGATGCGGAGGCCATTCGGCGCGGATGGCGCGAAGCGGTGATCGCCGGTTACGAGGGTTACATAACGCCGGCAGTAGGATGCGGAATCGTGGCGTTCAACGACCGCGATCAAGTGCTGATGATCCAGCGACCCACCGGAAAATGGTGGTTTCCAACCGGCTTTTGCGACGTGGGCATTTCGCCCGCTGAGAACGTGGTCAAAGAGGCCATGGAGGAAGTCGGGTTGACGGTGGAGCCGCTGCGTCTGATGGCGCTGATAGACACCCGGAAAACCGGCGACCCATGGCGGCACATATACGCGATTTTGTTCTATTGCCGGATTGTCGGCGGCGAGCCGCGGCAACATCCGCTGGAGGTGAAGGACTTGGGCTTCTTTACCCTCGATTCGTTGCCGCAGCCACTGCACGGAAAGGACCGCAAATGGATTCGGCTCGCGCGCGAGTTCCATTTCGACGGACGCGTGGAGCCGTACTTCGACCGCGTGTGAGTCTGCGTGCCAGCCAACCCCAGAAGAGCCTCGTCATTTTCTCCGTCATCGCGAGTATTTGGAGGTCGGATAGGAAAGACGCCCGAAGAATGGGTAGTAGAAGGACCGCCGATCGAATTGATCAACGGGCAACGACGCTCGCGCCAGCATCTCCGGCGAAGCTTTGCTTCCCCTTCCGATAATGGTCGAAGTAAAAAGTGTTCGACGAGACTATACAGACGCGCGGCGGGCTACTCGGCTTGCAAGCAGGAAAGCCCCGAGCGCGAAGGCCACGGCTATGGCGGCCGATGGCTTGAAGTGCGTGTACGAGCAGAACGCACCGGGTTCGGCCAGGTACAGCCCCCGTCGCAGCGCAGTCATTCCATAAGTCAGCGGATTGAGCTTCATTGTCCACCGCAGCCACAGAGGCGCGCCTTCGGCAGGGAAGAACGCACCTGAGAGGAGCCAAATTGGAATCAGGATCAGGTTCATGATGGCGTGAAAGCCCTGGGTCGATTCGATGCGCCACGCGATCACGAGCCCGACGCTGGTCAGAGCGAATGCGATGATCGCCATCATCGCGGTCGCTATCACGACCGCTTCCGCGTTCAGATGAATTCCCGCCAGCGGCGCGAGCAGGAGAAAAATGATTCCCTGTACCAGGGCCAAGGTAGTTCCGCCAAGCGCCTGACCCAACACCACGGAAGCGCGCGAAATGGGAGCGACCAGCACGCCCTGCAGGAAGCCCTCGCGGCGATCCTCGACCGTCGAGATAGTGGCGAATATCGCGGTGAACAAGAGCACCAGCACGATCACACCGGGGTAGAAGTACTGCGCATAGTTGATACCCTCGGGCATTCCGCTTGGACGAAATGATGCGCGCAGGCCCGCGCCGAGCAGCAGCCAGAACACGAGAGGCTGCAGGATGGCGCCGGTCACACGGCTGCGTTGACGCACGAAGCGCGCAATTTCGCGCCACCACAGCGTGCCAACTTGCAGACCTACTTCAAGCATCACGACCCCTCGAGCCCGACGGCAGGTTCCGGCTCGGTGAGAAAGCGATGGCCGGTAAGATGGACGAACACGTCTTCGAGCGTCGGCTTACCCAACGAGATCGATTCGATCTCGTCGGAAAAGCCGTCCACGAGCTCGCGGACGATTTCATGAGCCCGCGGCCGTTCGATCCTGAGCGTGCCGTCCACCATGTGACTCTTTAGCCTCAGGCGCTGAAGCATTTTGCGCTGTAATTGCTCGGGCGCGGCAGCGTGAACGACGAGTACGTCGCCGCCGAGGCTAGCCTTTAACTCGCCGGGTGGTGCCATCGCGACTATGCGGCCGCCATCGAGAATCGCGATCCGGTCGCAGCGCTCCGCTTCTTCCAGGTAGTGCGTAGTTAGTACCACCGTGACGCCATCGTGCTCCCGCAAGCTAGCCAGATAGTTTGAGAAGTCGCGCCGCGCGACCGGGTCCAGGCCCGTACTCGGCTCATCCAAAAGTAGGAGTTCCGGGTCGTGCAACAGAGCCTTGGCGAGTTCAACGCGCCGGCGCAATCCACCTGAAAGAGTCTCGACCAGATCGTTCGCGCGAGCCGAGAGACCCAGGCGGTCTAGGATTGCCGCGTTCTTGTCGCGGAGCTTGTGTCCGCGCATCCCATATAGATGACCATGATGAAACAGATTTTCGGCCACAGTGAGCTTGCCGTCGAGACTCGGATGCTGAAACACGACACCGAGTTTGCGCCGAACTGCAATGGTGTCCCCGGCGAGGTCGTAGCCGAGCATCGCAGCGGCGCCGGATTGGATAGGCACGAGGGTAGAAAGAACCCTGAAGAGCGTGGTCTTCCCACCGCCATTGGGTCCCAGGAATCCAAAGATTTCGCCACGTGAAATGGCAAAGCTGACGTCGTTGAGCGCCGCACGGTCGCCATAGCGAAAGACCAAAGAGCGTGCTTCGATTGCTGCAGGGCGCTCTGCGACGCGCCCAATAGTCGGATCGACGGCGGGTGTCGAACTCATGGGAGTGGATTCAATCGGTGATTATCTCGCGGCGAGTGAACGCTATCAAACGCTAGGGAAGCTGCGAAACAGCGCGGAGGGCACAACCCCGAGGAGTGCGCCGATCCAGGATTCTCCAGGCGTCGACTGCCTAGCAGCGGCAGATGGAGCCTTGGGCATCGCTCACGGCAGTGTGCGCCTCCAAACCGCTCCCCAGAATAGCGAAAATGGGAACAGAGCGGCGCGGGTTTGCGTCAATTCGTTACGGCACCGCGTGAGGCTGAGGAGACGAGTTCCGCGTACTTGGCCATCACGCCGGATGCGTAGTGCGGTGTTGGCTTTTTCCACTTCTTCAGGCGTTGTTTGATTTCCGCGGCTTTCAGTTCCACATCCAGTCGGCGCTTCGTGATATCGAAAGTGACGATATCGCCATTGCGCAGCGCGGCGATCGGACCGCCAACTGCCGCCTCCGGTGCGACATGTCCCGCCATCAGCCCGTGCGTGGCGCCTGAAAAGCGCCCGTCCGTGAGGAGGGCAACCTGGTCACCAAGCCCTTCGCCCACGAGCGCGGCGGTTACGCCGAGCATCTCGGGCATTCCGGGAGCGCCCTTTGGCCCTTCATAGCGGATCACCACTACGTCGCCGGGCTTGATCTGGCGCTTGGAAACCGCCTTGAACGCGTCATCTTCTGAGTCGAACACACGCGCGGGACCGCGATGGGTCATCCGTTCGTGCCCCGCAACCTTGACCACGCATCCTTCGGGCGCGAGGTTACCATGCAGGATAACCAGCCCACCAGTGGTCTTGAGCGGATCTTCGACGCTGTGCACGACTTCCTGACCCGAGGTCTCCGATGCTTCATCGGCTTCTTCGCCGATCGTGCGTCCAGTGACCGTCGGTTCGTTGGCGTGGAGCAGGCCCGCTTCCTTGAGCCGCTTCATGATGAGCGGGATTCCACCGGCCGCGTGCATATCGGCCGCCATGAACTGTCCGCCGGGTTTCAAATCGGCGAGCAGGGGGGTACGTGAGCTTATGCGATCGAAGTCGTCGATGGAAAGCTTGCGTCCGGCCTCGTGCGCGATCGCGAGCAGATGAAGCACTGCGTTGGTCGACCCTCCCGTCATTGCTACGGCGGCAATCGCATTTTCGATCGCGCGCCGCGTTACGATGTCCTTTGGGCGGACGCCTTTCCTGAGCAGATCCATCACTAGTTGCCCCGCCCGGTAGGCACCCTTGGGTTTCTCCGGATCGGTCGCCGGAATCGAATTGATACCGGCCGGCGAGATTCCCAGCATCTCCGAGGCGGTCGACATGGTGTTGGCGGTGAACTGACCACCGCAGGCGCCCACGCCGGGGCAGGCAACGCTTTCGAGGTTGCGCAGTTCCTGTTCGGTGATCTTGCCGGCGGAATGCGCGCCTACTGCTTCGAAGACATCCTGAATGGTCACCTTCTGATCGCCGTAACGGCCCGGTTGGATCGATCCACCGTAAATCATCAGGCCGGGTAAATTAAGCCGCAGCAGCGCCATCACCGTGGCAGGTATTGTTTTGTCGCATCCGGAGAGTGCCACGATGCCGTCAAAGAGATGGCCGAGGCTGGTCAGTTCGATCGAGTCGGCGATTACTTCGCGGCTAATGAGCGAGGCGCGCATGCCGTGGGTACCCATCGAGATCCCGTCGCATACCGCGATGGTGTTGAATTCGACTGGCGTCGCGCCAGCGTCGCGGACACCGCGTTTGACGTGCTCGGCCAGGTCACGCAGATGATAGGTGCAAGGCATGATTTCGATCCAGGTGTGCGCGACGCCGATGAGCGGCTTGGAGAGATCTTCGTCGGTATATCCGACCGCCTTCATCATCGCGCGCGCTGGAGCGCGCGATGGCCCGTCGAGGAGGGTGCTGCTGTGAGAGCGCAAAGATTCGTTTGAATTCGGCATGGCTTAGTCCTGAGCTGATCCGGCTCGAGAAGTGCCGCGCAGGCATCTCGTAAGCCTTTTGGTCTTTTTATTACAGGCCCGGGTCGGAACGAAAGGTCGGGTTGGAGGCATTCACAAGGCACTGGCGCGATTTTACGTGAACACGGCTTCAATGATCGGTTACGATTAAGGAGAGAAAGCAAAGGAAGTGGCTGCCATGACGTTGGTGGACATTGCTGTCATACTGGTAATCGCAGGTCTCCTCATGTGGTTGATCAATACCTACATCCCAATGGCGGCCGGGATTAAGAGCTTGCTCAACATTGTGGTCTTTGTCGTTCTCCTGATATGGGTTCTACAGTCACTGGGAATTATCGGCGGGATCGCGGGTATTCGGATACCTCCCCTAAAATGAGAGTTTTCTGACACGATTGCCGCCGAGAGAGCTATGAAATCCATCACCTGGTTCGGCGCGATTCTCGCTCTCCTGGGAATTATCGGACTGGCAATCCCCGAGTTTACCACCTTGCAGACCAAGGACGTGGCAAAGTTGGGCGATCTCAAGGTCCAGAGCACTGAGCAATCAACTCATGTGGTGCCGCAAGCTCTAAGCGGCGGCTTCCTCATACTCGGGGTTGTTCTTATTGGCGTCGGAGTTTTTCAGAAACGGTGAAACCCAGATACAGGCGACACTTTTCCGCGAGAGGTGACGACCTATCATTCCGACGCGCGTCTTTCCGCCATCTGATCCGACTATTTCGCATTTTGGGGTACAGGCTAGCGTGTCCTCTTCCTTGCGCATGGAACTGACGAAAATCCACTATCGTTCAACCCTATTGTTTTCGGTACTTTTCTTTTTCGTTTGCGGCTGCAGCACAAGGTCTACGACGGACGTTAGATTGCCAGACGGAACTCACTGCCGTTCCGAATCAGCAGGATTTTTCTTGTGGCCAGCGATCAGCATCGCATGTGTCGACAAGAGCGGAACGATTATAGGCTCCTACAGCAGTAATTGATGGTCCTACCCGCCGACTTGTCGGCGAGGTCAACGTCCGGCAAATGGAACTCCAGCGAATTCTTCGTTGCGAATCCGGCCACCATGAATTCTTGATGATTGAACGAAGAATACAGAGCCCATGGTCGTCGCGGTGGGCGTTGCCGTGAGAAGGGCTCGAGCAGCGTCACACGCGCTCGATGCCCAGGACCCGCTGCTCCCCCGGATATTGTCGAGATCATTCGGCTCGCACTTATGCTCAAGGCCTACCTCGCTTGGCTCGAGACCCCGACATCAGCGTGTTTTGTTCCGCGGAACGAATACCGCTCGGACTGGGACAAAGGTGGCAGAAGATTTGAGCACTCCACGGGCACGCGGGGGCCCGAAGGTCGATTGAGCGGCTGAATTAGTCGAATACTCGGCCCCCTAGTCGTGAGCTTAGTTCGGAGTGGCTTCATCGCAACGTCTCAATCGCTATACGGTCCCATTTCATGGAGTCGGTTCACGATATTTCCCCTGATCGCTCCGATAATGGGAAACAATCCACCAGCCCCCGCGGTGAGGATGGAAGCCGCAATGCCTTCAGCTATCAGCCAGGAAGGGAACTCGATTGCACCAATAAATGCAAAGGCAGGCATCACCACAACGGCGTGACAGAGGGCCGAGGCCGCCGCGCACCCTACGAGCCCGCCGCTCGCCCCTATGAAGATGCACTCCGCCATCATCATGATGGTCAATGGACAAGGTGCAAACCCGATCGCACGCATGACGGCGATCTCACTCTGTCGTTCACGAATGGACATTGCCGAACTATTTGCGCACACGAGCACCATCCATCGCCGCCAATACCAGTAAGCAGAGCAGGCGGGCAAACTTGAGAAGCATTTGGCAGCTAGACAAAAAGGAGCTCAGGAAGGGAGCTTCCGATTCGCTTTTCGTCTCGTGATCCGAGTTTGCGAAGGTCTCGTCGATAGCTCCGATCACCTGCGGCACATAGCTAGGGGAGTCTGGACTATCTCGATCACCTTGCGCACTCTTTCCGAGCTGTTGCTTAGCTGACGTCGCGGACGTCTTCGCTGACGGTTTGCCGATTCAACGGCGACCGAGGACAAACACCCGGCGGGCAGGGTCACGGGAATTGCGACAGCAATTGACCGAAAAGATCACATAGGTTGCTCCGTAGGACTTTTAGTCTGAGACTTCGGGTTTCACAGCCAGTCAACTGTTCATCAGGGCAGGGCAATGGCAAACGGAAGATTCGGTGTAGATTTTTTCGACTCTGCTGCTCAGCGTTCTTTGGAGTTGGTCGCCGTCGAGCGCGGCGCGCTCCTCAAAGCGCAACCCTGTTGGCCGGCCATTGGCGCTTTATCGAACATAGGTCCATCATATGGTCCACGAACTCTATTGACTTGTCCGCGGAGATGTCCGCTTGGCCGTTGATTTTGAGTGACGGCTCGATAGTCATTTAGGCAGCCTGTTTGCGATTATCAACTCTCCGCTGTCGGTCGAGCGCGGCATCGTGAGTGCGCAGTGCCGCAACCAGTTTGGGTAGGGCTCGATAGCCGGCGATTTTGCGGAAGTGACGCTCGGCGTCGAGCACGCCGGCCGCGGTCCATCTGAGAATCATGGTTCCTCCCTGCCAGCGTTTGATCCGCCGCGATCTCACGCACCCGGCTGAACAAGTTCTCAATCAGGTTGGTCGAGGAGAGAACCCGTTCCAGGTTCTCGGGCAGTCCCAGGCGCATCACGGTGAGGGTTTCGTTTCGTCCAACCCTTCCCGCAGCGAAGCTGCGGCGCCAGGATGGTCAGACTCCAGCCGCCGGGGATTCTCGAGCAGGCGGCGGGCGCGCTTGGGATCGCCGCTCGCATAGGCCTGGTTGATCGCACTGTGCACCGGCGCGCGCATCCGGTGCGGTAGAGCCTCGCCGACGTTGCGCTGCTTGTGCGCGTGGCAGCGGTGGAGCAGCGCCCGCGCGCCGAAGACCTCGAGCACCGCCTCCCCGCAGGGCGGGTGTATTTCGCCCGTTCTTTCCAACATCTACTTGCACGAAGTGCTGGACGAGTGGTTCGCGCGACAGGTCGCTCCGCGGCTCGTCGGCCGCGCAGTCCTTATCCGCTACTGTGACGATGCAATCATCATCTTCGAGCGGGAACGGGACGCGCAGCGGGTTCTCGACGTGCTGCCAAAGCGGCTGGCTAAATACGGTCTGACCCTTCACCCGGAAAAGACCCGGCTGGTTGACTTCCGGCGCCCGGATACCAGAGAAGACGTGCCTGAATACGACGCAACCCGGCCCGGCACGTTCGACCTGTTAGGCTTTACTCACTATTGGGCGAAATCCCGCAAGGGATTTTGGGTGGTGATGCAGAAGACGGCGCGGGACCGCTTCCGGCGCGCACTCCAGCGCGTCGCCGACCACATCCAGCGGTCTCGGCACGCGCCAGTGCGCGAACAGTGGGTTGCACTCAAGCAAAAGCTGGTGGGGCACTATGGGTACTTCGGCATTACCGGAAATTCCCGTGCGCTCTACAGCTTCTTGTTTCGGGCCAGGCGTGCGTGGCGGTACCGGCTTTCTCGCCGTTCGCAGCGGGCCCACCTCTCGTGGGACAAAATGGACCGCCTGTTGCAGCATTATCCTTTGCCGCAGCCGCGCATCCGTTCTGCCCCGGTCGCGTAGCGAAGCCGTGCACCGAAGAGCCGGATGCGATAATTTCGCCTGTCCGGATCCGTGGGAGCCTCGGGGAGCGATCCCCGAGGCGACCCGACCAATTACTCGGCTGAAGATCTGGAATGACACTGTTGGGCTGACCTGACGCAGGAAGCTGACACTCTCTGGAGACGTCTTTTTAGCTCTCATGATTAAGGTCAGATTGCCGGCGTGAAGAAGTTACCAGTCCTGGGGAATCTCCCCGCATGCTCGTCTGCTCACCAGTTGCTTTGCAACAAACGCCGCTCGGCAGGCCGAAGGCCGGTCAGACAGCCACATTGAATTTCATCACGGGATGCGTCTCGTCTTGGTCCCCCCGATGCTATCTTCGAATCCCGACTCTATCTCGATGCGGCCCCCGGAGGCATTCGTGCCACTATCGATTTGGTTACATAGAGCACCAAGAGCATCGAACCGGAACTCTGCCGTCGGGCGGAGTCAGACATTCCGCAGCAAGCCGCCGCGAATTTGAAAACACCATAGGGCCATATACTTCCCGAGCAGTCCTGGCCTTCGGCAGCTGGTGCGGCTGGTCTCGAAAAATCATTAAGGACACACGTCTTTTGTTCTCTTGGTAACATCTCGTTTGCTCAATCTCCGTATAAGGCATAGGGTCATTCTGTGCTCCCTACGGTGCAATTTTGCATGAAACGCGAAATCCCCCAGACAGTGACCTCGACAAACTGACCCGGCTCAAAGCGCTCTCATGGCTTTCCGTCACAGAGCTGGGCTTGCTGGCGGGAACGTTGGCGCTGGCCGACTTCAAACGGCCGCAGATAATTTTCGGGGAAGCCGCGCTCGCAGCCGACGCTCACATTCTGTTAAGAGGCATCGCGCGCATCACCTGCCAGAACGCCCACGGGGAGCGCGTGACCATCGCCCTGCTTCCGCCGGGGCCGATCCCCGAGTTTCCTTTGCTGCCATTCGGCCACTTAGGTTTTCGGTGCGAGGCTTACAATGATTGCAGAGTCGGCAGTCTCAGCTGGAGCAATTTCGAAGGTATCTCTGCGCCTCGCTCCCAATCGGCCTTCAAGACATTTCATCAGAACGATTTGCAGCAGTGCTACCGACTGCTGCTGCGTAGCTCCAGTTTCCTGAACCTCGATCTTCATGAACGCATTGCCATGACGCTGCTTGAACTGGCTGCCGATTTTGGAATCAGAGAGTCGCGCGGCACGCTTCTGAGAGGATCGTTCAGCCACCAGGATATTGCCGATCTCGTCGGAGCTTCGCGGCCCAGAGTCACCGAGCACCTGGCGCAATTGGAGCGCGAGCACCTCATCATTCGTCAAGGCCGTCAATTTATCGTGTGCGTGGACAAGCTCGGAGGCATTGAGCATACCGCTATCCGTCACGATGACGACGTATCCGCAAAGCTGATGTCGCGAGTTCCAAGTTTCGTCGAACACCTTCAATCTCGCGCGAAGCATCTTGCATAGCGTGCACACTGCCGTTAACATGGGTATCGTCGACTGTGAACCTACATTATTTGGGAACCTACATTATTTACCGCGGCGGGCGCTAGGCGATCTTCTGTAGATAGACCCTCTGGAAATAGTCAGCCATTTTTTGAATCGGAGGTGTTATGTCACCTTTGATCCTGATTCTAATCTTGCTTCTGCTGTTTGGCGGTGGCGGTGGTTACTACGCGTATGGGCCCTATGGAGGAATCGGGATCGGCGGAATCATTCTCATTATTCTGGTCGTTATGCTCCTTAGCGGGCGTGCGTAGATACGATCCGCTGCGACCGCGGTCGAATCCGTTTCCACGCCGTATCCTGCGATAGTGGGCGCGAGCTTCGTTATACAAAACTGGGGCGTTTCAGGACACGGCGCAAGTGCGTAGCTCCAACCCAATGATGCAGTCGGTCATTGGCGACGAAGGATCTCGACGAAGGATCTGATGAACCGCTCAACGTGACCGTTTTGCCACGTGAGAGCCTGCATCTTCATTGAAACTGCGATTCTCATTTTGAGTCGCGATTGAGTCTACCAGGAATGACCGCAGATCGCGTGTGGGGCGACGCATCCGTCTCACGGGCACCCGAGAGAACTCATATGTCGAGTCATGCCGCGTCATTTATCGGTTGTTCCGTTTCCCCAGAGATGAGGGCTTCACCCTCAAAGGCTCGACCAATCGTCGATCTTCGTTATTGATATAACCAATTGCCTGGTGTTCCAGTGGCTTTGTGCATCGCACCTAATGTATCCTAGGGATGTGGATCAACGTAACGTTTAGTCCGACCTTGATCCAGCCCAACGGTGGTCCTTCCGCTCGCCTTTGACCACTTTTCGCTAGACCAACCCAAAGCGTCCGCAAGTAAGGCCTGAACGAGATTCGTATTGTCCCGGATTTCCATTATCTCAGTGAACTAGCAATTTGATAAAATGCGTCAAACGCGCGGGTGGACGTGAGTTTGGATGGTGTGGGGGCGATGCGGAGGTGGCGAGGTGGCGGGTGAGACGCAAAAACAGGCCTTTCAGCTCTCCTTCAACAACGCTTTGCGGGTCGAGTTTCAGGGCGCGCGGGTGACCTCCGACGGTGGTTTGATTCTGGTGCGCGAGCTGGACGAACGTCTCGGCTTGAGCGAACTCATGGAACGACATCTGAGCGATTCCCGGCGGGGCAAGAATATTCAACTGCCGCTAGCTGACCTGCTGCGGCAGTCGATCTATAGCCGGTTGGCGGGTTACGAAGATGTTAACGACGCCGCGCGCCTCTCTCAGGATCCGACCTTCCGGCTCATTAGCTCGCGGAAGATCTGGGAGCGGGGTGCGGCCTTGACCTCCCGCTTGCAATCGTTCGAGACCGAAGTGCTGACGCAGGAGGAAAACCTTGCCGGGCTGGCCGCGCTCAACCGAGAGTTGATTGCCAAGGCAGAGGCCATCGCTTCACCGCGGCGAGTAGTGCTTGATATGGACAGCACCGAAGTGCGGGTCCACGGTCGGCAGGAACAGAGTGCCTACAACGGCCACTTCGAGTCCACCTGTTATCATCCGTTGCTGCTGTTCAACCGCGAGGGCGACTGCCTGGCCGCCAAGTTGCGTCCCGGCAACGTCCACAGCGCGGACAGCTGGGAGCAACTCCTGCTGCCTGAGGTCGAACGGCAGCAGGCGCAGGGCAGAGACGTGGCCTTCCGTGGCGACGCTGCCTTTGCCAAGCCGGAACTCTATGAGGCGCTGGAAGAACGCGGCGTGAAGTACGCGATCCGCCTTCCTGCCAACGACAATTTGCAGCGGAAGATTACGGAGTTGTTGACCCGGCCGGTGGGACGGCCGAGCAACAAGCCCGTGTTTCGCTTCAAAACTTTTCTCTATCAGGCGGCGAGTTGGACGATAGCCCGGCGGGTGGTGGCGAAGGTCGAATTCCATTGCGGGGAATTGTTCCCTCGCGTGGGCTTCATCGTGACGAATCTTGGGACGTCAAGCCTGGCGGTGGTGCGCTTTTACAACAAGCAGCCGAACAGTGGATCAAGGAAAGCAAGCAGGCGGTCGCGCTGACGCGGCTTAGCTGCCACCGCTTTCGCGCCAACGAGGTCAGGCTGTGGCTGAGCCTGATTGCTTATAATCTGGGGAACTTGTGGCGGCGGCTGGCGCTGCCGACGAGGGTTGCCACCTGGTCGCTGACCAGCTTGCAGCAGCGGTTGGTCAAGACCGGCGGACGGCTCATCCAACATGCGCGCTACTACTGGTTGCTGCTGGCCGAGAGCCACCTGACGAGACGGCTCTTTGGGAACATGCTGCAAAAGATCGCGGCGTTACCGTCGCCGGCGGGATAAGGCGCGTGCATCGCAGAGCAAATTTCGATGACGGCGCGGGTTTGGCGGGGGAAGTGTCTGCGGATGCGCCCGGGAAAAGGGTCTTTCGGGGCGTTGCATGCTCGCCGGAGGCGAAACCGGCGCCTTCCGGCACCGCTGGGAACAACGTGGAGCAATGGCGGCTGAAACCTTGCAGAGGAAGGCCCTTCGGTCTATGGAGGGAGCTAACGTTTGAAGTCAAAAAAGGAAATTCCCTATTGTATCTTCCCGTGTCTGGGAAGAATCGTGAGGCAACAAAAGTGGCAATTGATGATGATGCTGAAACTACCATGGCAGAAACTCCATCAGTAAAACCGGCGCTGATGGCAGAGCTAACATGGGCCAAGCTATACACAAAGGCAATGCACAAGGATCTGGGCGAGATTTCCACGGCTATTCGTAAAAGTGAACCGACTACTGCCGGACCGGAAATGAAGAAAAGCGCGGAGAAATTGCACGATCAGTTGCAGAGCGCAAATCGCACTGTAGGCGAACTCGGCGGTCATGCTCGGATTAGGCCCATGCGAATCAAAGATGACCAGGCCTAAATTTTGTACCAGGCCGCGAGAACCAGGTCAGAGCCATATCCTATTTCGGATAGCACGATTTGGCCACATGCGGCGCTCTCGACGCAACCCTTGAGCACGACTAAACTCAACGCCAGATATACGGATGCAACCGAAATCATGTCATCACGCTCAAGACCCCTTTGTACAGGGGCTGGGTTCACACGCGGAAATTTCCATTGACAGGAAGGCCGTGTGAAGGAAGCAGCTTGTGTTGTGACAGATAATCAGCGTCTTAAGGACGAAGGACACCTGGACCACGCCGTCGGCTAGGTGAAGAAGGCACTAGAGGCTCCCCGTTGCCGAACAAAGTACCCAATGGAGGTAATCCAACAATGAAACTCCTGAAAAATGTCGCCCTCGCAGCCGCGGTCGCGGTGTCGGTCGGTTTCGTAGACGCTTGCGCCTCCGCGGTGCCGCCAACGACTACTACCACTGAAACTTCCACGACCGCGCCGCCGGTAACGACCAGCCACACCTATTACACGACCGCGCCGCCGGTAACGACCACCAACACGACCGCGACCACCACGTGCCCATCTGGGACGCAGCTTCAGAGCGATGGGATGTGTCGGTGAAGTGTCGCTACGCAGCCAGGCTCTCAGAGCTTCCGTATCAGTTTCAGGGCCTGATTTTGCCAGCTGAACAGCCTCCAATCAGGTTGCAAACGTGTATATCACTGTTTCTGAGCCCAGCGTGACTCTTCGGCCTTCGACTGGATTCCTTCTTCCTAACGAATGAAGGTACGCCCCAGGGCGGAGTGGTTACTCCCTGAACGCAAAAGATAACTTCGCCTTTGAGCGCGAACTGAGGTACCGATAGGTGGGCTTGCTGTGTGTCATATACGGTTGTACCGTTCACGTGGCACGCATCAGCCAAGTCCGCAAAGCCGAGCGGCTCAACTACGCACGCCAGATATTGCGACGGACCGAGGATCCTGCTCGGCGCTGTCGCGCGGATGGCGCAGGATTGCTCGATTTCGCCGCGCCAGGCCTACTGTTATCTGGAAGAAGCCCGTCACTTGACCGCGCCAGTCCCGGTGAGCAACGAGAAGATCGCTTTCACCGTCAAAGTGCCACGCGGCCTGGTGACGAAAGTTCGTGCTTATGCTCGGGCCAAACGCTTATCCCTGAGCGAGCTGGTCAGCCGGGCGTTGCGCGGTGGCTGGCACGGAGATGAGGCGGTGCCGGAGCGTGCAAGAGCCCGCCGCTACACGCTCCAGTTGGAATACCGCTTCGATCGTCTACTCGCCGTCAAACTCGAACGAGTCTACCAACTGCTGGTGCCCGACAAACGCCGGCCGTTGGGAGCTTCCCCCACCGGTTTCAGGCCGCACTGGGAGGAGTTGAATGAGTCGCCCCGCCGCCCTTTACGCTCGGGTCTCCTCGGATTGCCAGAAGGAGAATCACACCATCGCCAGCCAGACCGCGGCGCTGAAGGAATACGCTCGCACGCACGATTATCTGACGCCGGCTGAATGGGTGTTCGAGGACGAGGGCTATAGCGGCGGGACTCTGGTGCGGCCCGGACTGGAGACGCTGCGCGATCTGGCCGCGCAAGGCGAGATCGAAGCGGTCCTGGTGTACTCGCCGGATCGCCTGAGCCGGAAGTACGCATATCAGGTGCTGCTCGCCGAAGAGTTTTCACGGTGCGGGGTCACGTTGGTCTTCCTCCATGCGCCCTCGGGCCAAACGCCAGAGGATCGTTTGGTGGTGCAGTTCCAAGGCATGATTGCTGAACACGAGAGCGCGCAAATTCTCGAACGCTACCGGCGCGGCAAGCGGGACAAGGCGCGACTCGGAATGGTGAGCGTGCTTTCGGGAGCGCCGTACGGTTACCGCTATCTGAGGAAAAGCGACAGCGCTGAAGCCTCTTACCAAGTAATCGATCACGAAGCGGACGTGGTGACGATCAACTCGTGTTCGACCTCGTATATCGACGGCCGGTTTCGGAATCATCGCGCATTTCGCGCTCGCGAAAATGCTATGGCAATGCGGCAGCAAATGCAGGCAAGATCCTCAACGCCAACTTTAGTTCTCCAGATAACGTAAGAATGAGTTCTACAGTGGCTTTTGCACGACGCGTCATGTACTCTTGATAAGTCGGGATCGACATAGGAATCGAGTCCGAATTTGATCCAGCCCAGACGGCGGCCCTTCACTCGCCTTTGACCGCGTTCCGCTAGACCAACCCCAAGTCCGACCAGCAAGGCCTGAAGAGGCTTATATGTACCTTCCTATTTCTCTGGGGACGATTGTGTTGATCCTAGTCGTAGTCTGGTTACTGCGCGGGTTCTGACAACCAGGCGCGGCCTATCGTCGCCATTCGATCCCGTCAGAGGACGGCGCGACGAATATCGACATACTGAATAAATGCAAGGAGGACTGTCTATGTTACTTTTGGTTATTGTGTTGATTTTGCTATTTGGCGGAGGCGGATTTTATGGTTACCGCAGCGGCTATTACGGGGGGACCGGAATGGGCTTGATGGGCATCCTGGTTGTCGTCCTGGTCATCTTCCTCGTAATGGGTGGCGGCTTCGGGCACGTGATGTATTTCCGATGATCAGTGACAAGCGTTCGCTGCGGACAGCCAGTCTCAATCAATAACAGGAGGACCATGAGATGAGTGGAACAACTGACAAAATCAAAGGCCGCGTGAAGGAAACAATTGGCGTGGCGACCGATAACAAACGCCTTAGGGACCAGGGTCGGACCGACCAAGCTGCCGGCAAGATAAAAAAGGCCGTGGATCGCGTGCTCGACAAGGCGAAAAGATAAAAAAGGAAACTCATGAAGAAAGCATTATTTGGTCTCGCTAACAGTCAAGATCAAGCACTCAGTATCGTCAACCAGCTCGACGGAGCCGGCTTCTCTGAAGGTGATATTTCGGTTCTTTTCTCCGACAAGACGGGGAGCAGGCACTTCGCTCACCTGCAGCGCACCCGAGCGCCTGAAGGGGTGGCAGCCGGAGCAAGCGTCGGCCTAGTCATTGGCGCGGCTTTGGGTTGGCTACTGGGGGTTGGGGTACTGGTGATTCCCGGTATTGGACCTTTCCTCGCGGCCGGGCCAATCATGGCCGCCCTCGCAGGTGCCGGCATTGGTGCTACCGCTGGAGGCTTAGCCGGCGCTCTGATTGGCATGGGAATGCCGCAGTTCGAAGCGGTCCAGTACCAAGCCAAAATGGATGGCGGCAACATTCTGATTTCCGTTCTCACTAGGGATGCTAACGAGCGCCGTCGTGTAAAAGAGATTTTCAAGAACGCCGGCTCGGTCACGGAAGCCGAAGCCGTTGTAGATCATGCTTACGGGCGGTCCGCCGGCTCGGTGGGGGCTGCGATGAGTCCAGCTCCGGCAAATCAGCCTGCGAACGAATCACGCGTGCCCATGAGTCGGTCCGCCTTATGAACTCTGCGCTACCAAGATCTTCACTATGATCTTTGAGCGAAACTTTCTCGAATTGCTACAGGAGTATTGATGCGTAACGCAAGTCGTCATCAACGCTATCTAACCTTCAATGCGCACTTCCGCGTCGTGCTCTTAGGAGCTGCACTGGCCACGCTTGCCACCGCCTGTGCCGCGACCCCGACGAGCGCGAAAGCACTGGGGGCCGGCTATGTCGATGACTCGACGATTACCGCCAAAATCAAGGGCGATCTTTTGCAGGACAACAAGCTAAGCGCGGCGGACGTTACGTTAAAACATACAAAGGTGTGGTGGACTTGAGTGGCTTCGTCAAAGGGCATCGCAGATACCAGAGGCCGGGCTCCTCGCAGGCAAAGTGTCCGGAGTAAAATCTGTTCACAACAATCTAATCGTGAAGGCTACGGTAGCTCCGGCGACTGCAGCAGAGAATCGGGTCGAATAAGAGCTGGCCGATCTGGAGCCCGCCGCAAGCTTGCGGGGTTCCCGGTCGCGCGCACCGGGCTGGTTTTCCTTGCTGTCCGAAGAAGTCCGTAGTCAGTCAGGCCAGCCTGGTGCGCAAGGCGCGCGCAAAAATCAACGAACTGCTCGACGCGGTTGCCACTGATACCGGTGACGTTTCGAGTTCATCCGTGGGCGTGCGCGGCGGGCATCTGCTTTAGACAACCAATAACCGGAGGAAAGTGTGATGAGTGGAACAACCGACACGATCAAAGGCCGCGTTAAGGAAGCAGTTGGCGTGGTGACGAACGATCAAAAGCTTAAGGACGAAGGACGGGTAGACCAGGCCGTCGGTAAGGTGAAGAAGACGGTGGAACAAATGATCGACAAAGTCAAAGCGTAGTAGGAAGCTCTAACGGTGGGATCGACAGGGAGCCAGGCGCGGTGAAGCCAGGAGTGGTGAAGGTAATGTTTGGCAAGCGGCCGCTTGGACGCTCAGTTGCGGGAGCCATGATGGCCGCCGCGGCATTGTTGTTGGCAGGTTGCAGCACCGTGACCCCGCCGGCGGCCCCTCCAACAAGTCCTGCAACCAGTCCTGCGAACTCTGTTCAGCCACTTCCAGCCGCTTCCGCATCGGCCCCACGCAAGAAGTCGTCAGGTACAGTGACGGCGTCGCGCTATAGCGCCGGGCTGGCGGGCAGTTGCACGAGCAATGGTGAGCGATACAACCCGAACAACCTCACCGCGGCGTCAAAAAGCCTTCCAATGGGTCCGACGGTTAAAGTGACAAACGTGAAGAACGGAAACTCCGTCAACCTTCGAATAAACGACCGCGGATCCTACGTCCGAGGGCGCAGTCTGGATATTTCATCGCGCGCCGCTCATGACATCGGTCTAGCAGGCTGTTGAGAAACCCTCCGCGCCCGGTTCGACACAGAGTACGGGTTACTCCAAGTCAGGTAGGTCATCGCGTGAGATTAACAGACGCAGTGATCGTGCTCGGCC
>JBKPEA010000019.1:0-21441 GCA_046728175.1 Thermodesulfobacteriota bacterium
GTGTGGAAACGATGGGACGCGCAAGGGTTCAGAAATTGGGAGGAAACCTACAAGGACGACAAACAGGTTTCATGAGGAAGCCCCCTCTAACCACCGCACAAGAGCGGCGCCAACTCAGGGCAGAAACTTTGCGTGAACTCCAAAATGAGCGAGAAGATCACCGTCCGTGAGGCGGATCTTGCTGATCCCGAACAGGCGGCGGTGCTCGTTGAGATGCTCGATGCGTACATGCGCGATCCCATGCAAGGGGGATCGCCGCCCTCAAAGCAGGTGAAGCGCGAGCTGATTCCCGGCCTCCGAGCCCATCCGGCATGCTCCGTGTTCTTTGCGCTGCGCGGCGAAAAGCCAGTCGGGTTTGCGATCTGCTTTCTTGGATTTTCGACCTTTAATGCGCGGCCGTTGATTAATATCCATGACATTTTTGTGCAGGGCTCGGACCGCGGGGTGGGGATCGGGAAGCTGATCCTGGATCGAATTGAAGCGAAGGTCCGTTCGATGAATGGATGTGCGATTACCCTGGAAGTTCGGGAGGACAACCACCGCGCCCGCGGGCTGTATCGCAAGTTCGGTTTTGAACGCGCGGAAGCCGGGTCCCAACGGGTGCCAATGGAATTCTGGCGCAAGAGGCTTGCGTAGCTAGCCTGCCGGGCGCCCATCGCTCTTTTAGGTCTGGACACCAATCTCTGCGAGGGCGAGGCTCGCAGCCGCGATGGCAGGGACGAAGTACGTCTCGGCAGAACCCCAGACAATGGTCGGGGTGATGCGGGCCCCGATGGCGAGGGGCTGGTCGAACACTTCCGCGATATTGGCGTTGATGCGCAACGAGTTCGGCGCGAGTGGTTCGGCAAGCTTGCCGTCCCGAACCAGGTATGAATCGCCGGTGACGGTGCAGGTAAAGTCGCCCGCACGTTGTCCGTTGATCGGGTAGGTGTACCAGATGCGGCCAACGTAAAGCCCGTCGCCGAGTGCCTGGAGCAGGGCGCGTTCGGAGATCGCGCCGCGCGCTCGCATCACCACGTTGGTCGCCGACGAGCCCGGCTCCGCATCGAAGCGGCGCCCGCCGCCCTCGCCCAATCGATAGCCCGCGTGTGGCGGGAAGTTTGCACCGCTGCCGTCTTGCCCGAGCTTCTCCGCGCGCAACTCGTCGGTCTCGAGGCGATGGGAATCGTAGACGCTCGACAGCAATCCGACGAGGCGGCCCGCACGAACCAACTCGGTCTTGGCTGGCAGTAGACCTTCACAGGTAACTCTGCGCCGGACCGGGCCTGCAGGCAGGGCAGGATCGTCAACTAACCCGATGCGATCGTCCATCACGCGCTGGGCAAACTTGCCTTGATACGCAGAGCTTGCGGCGTAAAAAGCGCCGGTGGTCAGCGATCCGATTACCAGGTAATTAAGAATCTCGGCGATCGGCTGCGGTCCCAATATGACCCGGTAGCGCCCTGAGGCTGGCCGTACACTCGCGCCCAGAGCGAGCGCGCGCCGAACTGCGCTCCGCCCCAGGGTCGCGGCCGCGCGGCGCATCTGCTCTATACTCCCCCCCACCGCGGTGTCGGTCCCTTTCGCATCCATCGACTCGACGATCGCAGTGACCGAGGATACGAAGTGCGCGCTCTCGTCGGTGCGCACGTCGGGGAAGTTTGATCCAGCGATCGCGATGCGATCGTGGACTATCGAGAGATCGCCGCCGATCACGAGACCGGGATGGGCGCCGGAATTCTTGGAGCTATCGTGGAACGCAGCAAGCGCGCCGCCGATCACCTGCCACACACTCGCCGTCAACATTGTGTCGCTGGCGCGAGCGAGATCACTTGCACCGCCAGCGCTCGACGCCAGCTTTCGTTGATCGCGGGCCAAGCCGGAAAAATGAGGATCGACGATCGCGGCGCGGCGCGCGCGTTCGACGGCGCTGCGGAGAGCCTCGCGACTCAGATCTCCGGCCTCGGATGCGGTACCGATTTCGTGTCGGTCGCGGCTCCTCACGATTCGCACCTGAAAGCCATCGGCGCCCAGCGACTTGATTTCCTCGACTCCGCGGCTCGGGATATCAGAGGTGTAAGCCAGCCGCGCGATGCGCTGTTCGGACGAGGCGGCATAAATTTCGAACTCGGCGAAATCCGGATCGCGCGAAAGTTCCCTGGCGGCCGAGCGCACGAAGGACTTGAGTTCGGCGCGGGGGAGCATCATCCGCCCCCCAGGCGCGCGCGCGAGCGCAGCGTCGGGCCGCCGTTGGACATCCGCTTCACCTGCATCGGCTGCCCCTTGCCGCAATTGGGAATCGCGATGAGATGGAGGTCGTTGCCAACTGCATCGACGTTGGTGAAGAATCCCTTCGAGTCCGCGATCACGCTGCCGGACCGATAAAGCGTGCCGAGGCGGCCGTTTTCGATTTCGTAGATCCGCCGTGCGGAGATGCGAAAGTTCTCGCGCGATTCCGCGATGGACGGGATCAGGTTGCCACACACGTAGTAACCATGATCCACATCGGCGATCATCCGCTCCGGCGGCGATTCGCCGGGCAGAAAAAACGTGTTCGACATTCGGATCAGCGGGACGTGCCACAGCTCGCTGGCGCGCGCCGAGCCGTTGGGCTCGGCACCAAGGACAGCAGCTGTAGCGCGCGAGTTCAGGAATCCGGCGAAGGCGCCGCGATCGATATGCATCACGCGACGACCGGGCATTCCTTCATGGTCGTAGCGATAGTGACCGTATCCATCGAGCGAAGGATCGGAACATGCGGACAGGAGGGGCGACCCCACCATACGGCCCACTTCGTTGTCCGCCAGCGAGCGCAAGAACCAGCTACGGCCCGCGTAGGCGGCTTCCATCTTGAGGGCGCGGTCGGCTTCACTGGGGTGGCCGACGATCTCGTGCGCGATCAAGGCATTGAAGTGAGGATCGGTGACCACGACGACTTCGCCGTCCGGCGGCCTAAGCACCGGGGCGGCTGCGAGCTGTTGGGCTTCTTTCGCCAGGGCGATGCAAAACTCGGACTGATTCGGATTCGGCATCAGCTCGCCGCGCCAACCTTCTTCGAGGGATTCGAGACCGCGCTGCTGGCCGATCGTATCGTAGCTCTCCTGATGTCCTTCTCCGTCCTGCGCGACCACGTAACAATCGCCCTGCGAGAACGCGAATGACTGAACGATCGCGCTGCCGGTCGTGTTGACGAACAGCTCGCGCCTAAACTCAGTCATCGCGGCCGCAACATTAAAGGCAATCCCCGGACCGAGGCCGCCAACGGCTTGGGAGGCATCGAGGGAGAGTCGTTTCAGGCTGTCGATGGGTACCGTGCGGGGGTCGCTACGAAATATCGCTTCGACCTGGTCGCGAATCGCGGGCGGATTAGGGACTGGCGCCGTCTCCAGACTGCGGGCCGCCGCGCCCAGCGACTTTATGAGAACGGATTTCTCGCGGGCACTCACACGTGCGCGGTCGTAGGCGCTGCGCAGGGCGGTGCGCACGACGGCAGCGAGCTTCGCGGGCCTGCGCGCAAGCGCGCCGACCTCAGCGCCTGCTTGTCCGTGTCCGACACAGCCCGTTGTTGCGCTTACCTGCACCGCCACGCCGAAGGCGGCGTTTTCGCTTTCGGTGCTGTCGCGGGGTGCGCCGTTGGTCGCGGCTGCGGATCGATGGGAAACCACCTCGAAACGGAGTTCGGCATAGGAGACGCCTCTATTGCTCCGCGCGAAGCGGCGCAGCACCTCTTCGCCTTCGGATTTGAGAAATTCGATCGCCTCGTAGATATCTCGAATTGCCATCGCGGTTCCCGGACACCATAGCTCACGGCAAATTCGGGCGCGAGAAAACTGGCCATGCGGCCATGGCGAGCGCGTTGGCAGACAACTCCCCTACCTCGCTCTGACGTTCCCGGTTCGGTCCAGCACGAGCCGGGGCCGGGAGAGACGCGGAAACGCTACTGGATCGTGATGGGGATTTTCAGGTCGAATTCGGAATCGATCGCCACACCGTTCTTCATTGCTGGAAAGAAGCGCCACTGCTGGAGCGTATCGAGGAGAATTTCGTTTAGTCGGGGATTCTCCGTCCTGGTTGCCAGCGAGACCGTAGCCTCACCATCGGAAGTCACTTTGAAGTGGGCAATCGCGACGGTTTTAATCGCGTTTTCGCGCAAGTCATCCGGGATTTCGGGTACCGGCGCGTAGATCGCGTGCGCCCCGAGATTGTCGCTGCCCGGTCCGCCAGGACCTGTCCCGCTGCCCGTGCCTTCGCCCACACCTGCCGACCCGCCTGCCTCGCTCGAGCTCCTGGGACCTGTGCCACTTGCCGCGCCGCCAGGCGCCGGAGCAGGGGCGGCCGAGGTGGTCGCGGTTCCATACGGCGACACGGGCAGCGGCGGAGGCGCCAGCTTCTTTCGGTGCACCACCGGCGGTACCGGCGGCGCGACTTTAGGTTTGGCGGGAGTTGCGGCCGCGTGCGGAGGCGCGCCTGCGCCGCCGGCCAGACCGCCCATTTCGGGCGGCAACTCTATAATCCGCGCCTCGAGCGGCTTCAGTTCCGACGGCTGCGGTCGCGTGCGCTGCAGCATGAATGCGAATGCGGCCAGCAATGCGATCCATATCGAGACCGCAACCAGGACGACCCAGGGCAGCCGGCGCCACGGATCGTCTAAGTCTCCAAGCGGCGGCAGGTGAACGGTGTGGTTCATTGGCGTTTTACAGCGATCAGGAAATGCTCGACTCCGGCGCGGCGCGCCTCCAGCATAGCCTGCACGACGATGCCTTCTGGTGCGGCGGTGTCGGCATTGATCACTACACCCGGGTCGGCGCGGTTGAGCATCGACTTCAAGGTAACCGCCAGCGTCGACAGGTTGGTGGGTGTTTTGTCGATGAAAATCTGGCTGTCCTTCGTAATCGTCAGCGTGACAGGTTCCTCGTGCTGCAGGTTCTCCGCGTTGCCCTGCGGGAGGTTTACGGTGATGGAATTGAGGCTCTGCATCGACAGCGAAGCGAGCATGAACGTTACCAGCAGAAAAAACATGACGTCGATCATCGGGATGATTTCAATGCGGCCGTGGCGATAGCTGCGCGATCGCTGAAGCTTCATAGCGCGACCCTGTCCTTGCCAGCCTCGTGAACCTGGCTCGTAGTGCGCACATCGCTCGCTTCCTGGTCGAGCCGGATGTGATCGGCGAGCTTGGAGCCGAGGCGCTCCATGTGATCGAGCGCTTGCGATTGTGCTCGCGAAAAAAAGTTGAAGCCGAATAGCGCAATCAGCGCGATCAGCAATCCCAGGGCCGTCGAGATCAGCGCCTGCGCCACACCCGAGGTGACCCGGGTCGGAGCGACCAGCCCCGAGCCACCAATCACCTCGAACGCCTGCATCATGCCGGTGATCGTTCCGAGCAGTCCCATCAGAGGTGCCGCCGTCACGATCGTCTCCAATACCCAGAGTCCGCGGTTCAGGGTCTTCTCGATTCGCCCCGCCTCATCGCCCGCGCGGGACTCCACCCACCACGCAGGATGATCGCGATTGGAGGCAATCACGCCGAGGAATCTGCCGTACGCATTGCGGGGGCCCAGTTGCCTGATCTCCCGGTCCAAATCGTTCCAGGCGAAGCCATAGGTCTCGATCAGACTCGCGAGTTCATCGGGAAGTCGCAGGCACCGCCAATAGGCGACCGCGCGGTCGACGATGATTATCAGTCCGAGAGCACCCAGAAACAGCAGCGGATACACCATCGCGCCGCCGTAACTGACTGCCTGCCAAGCTACTCTTAGTTCATTCATATTGATGATTCTGTCCTTGGAGTTTCATTGGTTTCATTGCCGCGCGGAGGTCCTGCCCCATGGCAAATCCCATTTGATCCCGGCATAGATTGCGCGGCGGGGGCCGTACTGGCTGGCGAATACGCCAATTCCGGTGCCGTTGCGGATCTGATAGATGCGGTCGTTGGCATTCTGCATCACCAGCCGAGCTTCGACCGGGCCAATGCCCTGCAACACTATTTTTTTAACGACACCGAGGTTGAGCTGGATGTAGTAAGGAAGGTTGCCGGTATTGGCAAACCCCCTGCGCAGACCGCTCTGGTAGTAACCGTTGGCAGTGAGCAGAAAGCCGTAGAGGTTGTAAGCGATTCCCCCCGAGCTCGTGAACGTCTGATCGTGATCGAGGAAGACAAAATGCGAACTTATGTAAGACAGTTCGTCTTTTCCGAACAAGAACTGGTCCGAGGTAATGGTACTGCCCTGGGCGACCGAGTAGGTGAAGTTCGCGTACGCGGTAAGATTCTTGCGATTCCACGTATTTGAAACTTCGACGCCGTACTGCCGGCCGCTGTTATAGTTAAACGGAGTAAAGATGAGCGTGGGTCCGAATTGCCCTTCATCGATAAGCTGGCTAGAAAGCTTCAAATAGCTGTCCGCGTCCGTTTTTATGCCGAATGGCAGATTCTGAGTAATGCCCAAGTCAAAATAGTTGGAGCGCTCCGGTGCAATATTCGAATCTGCTTTAACGACCGGCTCCGCGACCGTATTGGTAAATGCCTTGAGGTCGAGAACCGAGACATTTTCGGTCGGAGGTGGTGTGAAATATCGTGCGTAACCCGCGTGTACCGCGGTCGGTTCAAACAGCTGGTAGAGAACGGTAACCCGGGGGCTGAACTGAAAGGAACGGGTGAACCCATCGTAGAGATCGAAACGCCCGCCGTAGTTGAGTGTCAGCTTCGGTAAGGCATGCGGACGCCACTCGTCCTGCAGGTAGATACCGTACAACCAGACCGTCTCCGCGCGGTTGTCCACGATGGCAATCGGATGACTCGAGGTCTGCACCCCGGGCGATCCCGGGAAGGTAAGCGAGTGATTGTCGAACTCGGCGCGCTCGCCTTGAAACAGGTAGCCCGCGCGGATGACGTGGTCGGCCAAGCCCCGGTAAGCGAAGTCACCCTGCAGTCCGCTCGACCAGTCGCTGCGGAAAACCCTGGTCGCCTGGCCGTTGAATATCAGATCTCCGATGTCGTCGGGATGAAAGGAGAGCGTAGAATACCGGCTGAATCCAGCAATCTGGTAGTCGACGTCTTTATGTAAAACGCCCTGGAGCGCGAGCACGCCATAATAGTTCTGTTCGAGTTGCGTCTCATCGACATCTGCAGAGGGATAGACCGGCGTGCCGGCCAGCACGAACACCTGCTTCTGGCCAGGGTTCGCGGGGATCTCGAAGTGGGCGACGTTGAAACCGCCGAACGCACTAACCCGGGTGGTTGGACTCAGAAAATAGTTGACGATGCCGAACCCGTTTCCTTGCTGGGTCTGGTCATTGATCGCCTCTGGGCCGGGCGTCGGCGGTTCCAGGCCGCGATCGTTCTGCAGGAAGAACCCGGTCCCATAGTAACTCAGGTCTCCCCGGGTGCCGCCAACTTCCATGCTGGGATTCAGGGTCCCGCGCTGGCCGCCATACATGCCGAGGTTGCCGCCGTTTTCAATTTCACCGGTCTTGGTCTGGATCGAGACGATCCCGCCAGTATGGTAGCCGTACTGAGCGGGCAGAGTACCTTCGAGCAGCGAGATGCTCGAAGCCATGCGCGGACTTAAGGTTTGCGAAAAACCGGACGCGATTCCTTCGGGCAATTCGATGCCATTGATGCGGTACTGAATCTCGGAATGCTCACCACGGATGTGCAGTTGGCCAAATGAATCCTGAACAACTCCGGGCGCCTGCAGCAGTACTCCCGTCATCTGCGTGTTGTTGCCGGCAGGCATCTGCTCGATCGACTGCTGCGTGAAACGGTATACGCTGCTCCCGGTTTCGGGACTCAGATCGTTGCGCGCCTGGGTAAGCTTCTGCGCCCTCAACTGGAGACTAAGCGCGGTCTGCGCTTCCATGGCGAGCTGGACCGGTTTGGCGCCGGCAGCCGTCACCGTCACCAAGGCGATCGCGCGCTTAAACTCGCTCTTGGTCGCCACCACCGCATACCTCCCGGGGCCGACCCCCAGGAACTCGAAATGGCCGGCCTTGTCGGTCGTGGCATGAGCTACCACGTGTCCGTCGCGCGACTGTAATGCCATCGATACCCCCTCCAGAGATCGGCCCAAGGCGTCTTTGACGACTCCCGTCACGCGGTTTTTGTTGTCTGCCGCATTCGCACTCGCCAGCAGCTGGAATATCCAGAGGATGGCGAGCAATATCTTCAGTTGTCGCATCGCAACTCCTGCGCAGGGTTGACGCCAGCGGCATTGCCCGCTTGGCGCGGCGGGCGGGAAGCCACCCGCCTCAGGAAAACGCTGATGTTCGGAAAACCGAGCGCTTAGGGCGATGCAGGCGGAGCGCGTCCGAAGTGATCCTCGAACGCGAGCTCCGATATCTCATTCGAATCGGAAGCGAGAACTGGGTGGATTTCGATTCTGGGGGAGAACTGCAAAAGCGCGGGCGAAGACGCGGCCGG
This sequence comes from Thermodesulfobacteriota bacterium, assembly GCA_046728175.1. Classification (GTDB taxonomy): domain Bacteria; phylum Desulfobacterota; class Binatia; order Binatales; family Binataceae; genus JAFAHS01. Next base: position 8,399 of record JBKPEA010000019.1, read on the forward strand.
CGCGTGGAAAGCGACCAGACAGACGGGGCAAAGTTCGGGGTCGGCACTGAGTTGGGTCTGTGCGGCGTGCCGGGAACTGATCGGGTTGTGATAGTGTGAAGTTCCGACCAGCTGGACAAAGACTATCAGGGTCGCCGCGAGGATCGCGGTCATCGGGCGATGTCCGCCCTGTGCGGTTTTGGCCTGGCCAATCAAAATCGTCTTCCGACCGTTCCCGATTGTTATGCACAACGCGATGATGGTGCAAGGAGACGGTTGCTTTAAGTCGGGATCCGCCGGCGAGCCGCAGTTTTGGTTCAATGGAGCGTCGCTCCCCTGACTCTCGAGGCCCCGGTGATTGAAGAACCGCCGCCCCGCGCATTGTCCGATCAGATTGTCGCGATCGAGCGAGAAGTCGACGCCAATAGCTATCGCGCCGGGCCGTGGGCGCGGGTGGTGAGCGAGGTGCGTGCCCTGCCCGTAGCCGAACGCCGGTCGCTGGCGGAAACCCTCTCGCGGGTCAGCCGGAAGCTCCACCGGCGAAGCGGACGAGGCACCATTTCGGTGCGGGCTGGTTACCTCGCGGAAGTTGCACTCGCAGTCGCCGGTGCGGTGGTTCTTGCGCTGGGCACTCGGCACCAATCAAATTTGCTGGTCATCGCTTCCGCAGTGATCTGGACAATCGCGTTTCAGCCGCTCATCAAGGTCGCGGTAGGCCGCCTGCTCACCGTTCGCTACGAGTATGCGTATCTTTATGGGATCGAGCCGCGCTTCAAGATGTGCTTCGGCCAGTACCTGGCACAGCCGCGTTACGCGCGACTGCTGTTGCACCTATCCGGGACGATAGGCTCTCCGATCGGCGCCTGGCTACCGACCTTGTTCGTCGGCCCGTCCTTGCGGATCGCCATCCACGCTTGCTGGGGGCTGTTCTGGACCGTGGTCGCCATCAACGTCGCCGGGTTCGTCGCGGTTCTGACCGGAGTCCGCAGCCGCTTCGGTTCGATCCGCCTCCGCGATAGCAGCGGTGGTGCAGCCGCGCTGGAACTGCGCGAAGCACTTGAGATTTAGCTCGCGATATCCGGGCGAGAATCAGACAACCCCGTCCGCCTTGAGCCGTTCGAGATCGCTGGCCGTCATGCCCAGCAATTCGCCATAGACTTCACCGTTATGCTGGCCCAGAAGCGGCGCGGCCCTTACCTCGGCGGGCGAGTCCTCCAGCCGCACCGGGCATCCCGGCATGGTGAATTCGCCACGGACCGGATGGTTCACGGTTACGATCATTCCGCGCTCTTTCAGATGCGGATCATTGAGCAGCTCAACGCTGTCTAGTACCTTGCCGCACGGCACACCGGCTTCGCCGAGGATCTTCATAACCTGGTGCTTGGTATGTTGGCCGGTCCATTCATTGATGGTGGCGGTCAAAGCCTCCACGTTGTGGGCCCGCGACCGTGGATCCTTGAATCGCTCGTCGCCGGCCAGCGCCGGCTGGCCCATCGCCGCGCACAGGCTCTTCCACATCTCCGGGGTGGTGCAGAGGATGAAGACGTAGTCGTTGTCGCCGCCGGGCGCACATTTGAAGATGTCGCCCGGTCCACCACCGAGTCGGTTTCCGCTACGCGGCACCGGCTTGTGGGTGACATAGGTGCCCATCATCGGGACGCGACAGAAGTTCAGGACCGCTTCCTGCATCGCGAGTTCGACCTTCTGCCCCTTTCCGGTGCGTTGACGCTGAATGTAGGCAGCCAGCACTCCGATCGCGGCGTGCATCCCGGTGCCAGTATCCCCGATGGTCGGTCCCGGCTTGAGTGGCGGCGTTCCGGTGAAGCCCGTGAGTGACATTGCACCGCCCGAGGCCTGCGCGATCATGTCGAAGCTCTTGTACGAACTGTAAGGTCCGGTAGTACCGAAGCCCTTGATCGTGAGATAGATGAGACGCGGATTGATCTGGCGAAGCTTCTCGTAGCCGAGGTCGAGCCCCTCGAGCGTGCCGAGCGAATAGTTCTCGCTCAGAATGTCGACCTTCTTGACCAGCTCGATGAACATCGCGCGGCCCTGCTCGCTCTTCAGATTGAGTGTGATGCTGCGCTTGTTCGCGTTAAGCAGCATGAAATAGTAGGAGTCGACACCCGGTTTCTCGGTCAACATCCATCGCCCCTGCTCGCCCATCTTGGGAGATTCGACCTTGATGACATCGGCCCCCAGCCACGCGAGCATTTCGGTGCACGAGGTGCCAGCTTCGAATTGAGTGAGATCGAGCAGTTTCACGCCTGCCAGAGCTTTTTCCATTGACCGCCTCCGCGCGCTCGGAGCCAGAACCGCCCGGCGCTTCTCTTCTCCTATGTAGCCCTAGCGGAGCAAGATCGGCAAGCCAACGTTTGCCTGCGCGTGCACACCTTTGGCCATCGCGGCGGGTCTGATAAATTTTCCTGACGGACTACCATGGCTTCTGCGCCGATCGCCAAGCTCGGGGAAATTCGTGAGCAACTGAATCGCGCTTTCCTGGAGCGCGCGGAATTGATCGATGGGGCACTCGCTGCTCTCCTCTCGCACAACCACGTGCTGTTGATCGGCCCGCCCGGAACAGCGAAGTCGATGCTGGCCGACGAGCTGTGCGCCCGGATTGAGGGCGCCAACTACTTTCAGTGGCTGCTCACCCGCTTCAGCACGCCGGAAGAACTGTTCGGCGCGGTCAGCTTGAAGGGGCTGGAACAGGACGACTACCGGCGGGTCACCACGCACAAGCTGCCTGAGGCGCATGTCGCGTTTCTCGATGAAATCTTCAAGGCGAACTCCTCGATTCTCAACGCACTGCTCACGCTCATCAACGAACGGCTCTTTCACAATGGCCGCCAGCGGATCCCGACTCCACTAATCACGCTGTTCGGCGCCTCCAACGAGTTGCCAGACGAGGAGGAGTTGAGCGCACTCTACGATCGGTTCATGTTCCGGTTTATCACCGGATACATCACGGAAGATTTTCACTTCCTCAAAATGTTGGACGGCGCGGCCGCAGAGACCCGGACTACGTTGAGCTTCGCCGAACTGAACGCGATCGCCGGGGCGCTAACGACGGTTAAGGTTCCGGGCGCAATCCTCAACGAAATCGCGGAGCTGCGCCGGACCCTGGGTCGCGAGCATATCGTGGTTTCGGACCGCCGCTGGAAAAATTCGCTCGATGTGTTGCGCGCGCACGCGATTATTTTTGGCCGTTCGGTCGTGATCGAAGACGACCTGATGTTTCTGGAGCACGTCCTGTGGAAGGACCCCGAGGAGCGCCCCAAAGTCACTGACCTGCTGCGCCGTCTGGTTCGGGGTTACGAGGAGGAGGCGCGCGAACTGCTCATCCAAAGCCAGGAGTTACGGGACTATGCGCAACGCCCCTGGGAAAGCAACGAGTTGCGCGACCGTGCGGTGGTCGAGGCGCACACGAAAATCGCAAATATCCTGATCAAGTTCGAAACCCTTCTGCAGGAAGCATCGGACGCGGGGCGAACTATCCGCGGAGCTGATGCAATGCGGTCGGAGGTGCGGGAGATTCAGCAAGCGATGCTCCGCCGCACCATGGGCACCTAAGCCGCCAGGAAAACATTTATGGCCACCGGGACACTCAGGAATCCGAAGGAGAACTCCCTGCAACCGGCTAACTTTTGTTGAACAATGCCCGCCGAGGAAACTTCGCCCGCGGTTGTGCTTCGGGCGCGCGACTATGCCGAATCGGATCGGATAGTGACGCTGCTCACGCGGGACTACGGAAAGATTGGCGGCATCGCGAAAGGCGCAAAAGCATCGCGACATCGGTTCGAACGCAAGCTTGAACCCTTCTCGCACGTGATGGTGCATTTCCGCCGCCGTCCGCATGGCCAGCTGGTGTTCATCACGCGCGCGGAGGCGGCGGACTTGGTTCAATTCCGTATCGAAGATGACCTTGGCCGAATCGCGCTGGGCACCTACATGCTGGAGTTGACGGACCTGCTGACGGTGGAGGCCGGCGATGCTGCTGATGCGTATCACAGTCTGGTCAGCGCGCTGGTAGTGCTGTCGGAGCGTTCGGCCGAGGCCGCGATCAGGCAGGCGTTCGAGCTGCGCGCGCTACGATGGGCAGGGTTCGGACTTGAGTTTGCACGATGCCGGGTATGCGCGAACGAAGCAGATACCGAGGTCGTCTACTTTGTGGTTGGGCGCGGAGGAGTCGTTTGTGGACGCTGTCGCAGCGGCGTTCCCGAGGCCGCGATCCGGCTGCGGATGGAAAGCGCTGCGGCGCTTGCCAGACTCGGTGCGATGGCGCTCGACCAGGTCAGCGGCGCCACTCCCGCGGGAGGTGATGGCGCGCTGGCCATCGCACGCTTTCTGAACTCGATCCTGGATCGAAAGCTGCGAACCGCAGAGTTCCTGGACTCAATTCTGAACGACGGAAGATAGTCGCGCGGGCAACCCGAAAGAGCCCCCGGCTGCAATTCCTTAACGACTGCTAAAGAGCATCCTCTATTCGAAATGGCTGCGCAGGCGCGCGATCAGCGTGGCGTGGCGCTCGCCGGTGGCGCTGAATTCGATGCGGCGGGCGTTGGCACCAGCGTAGCTGATTCGGACCGCGAGGAAATCCAGGTCTTCTGCCTCGCGCAGGCGCTCAAACCATTCGACCGCGGCGATGCCGGCGGAAAACAGGTATTCGCGCAGCCCCAGCTCCTCGAGGCTAGCCGCGTCGAGGCGATAGAGGTCGATGTGGAAGAGCGGCAAGCGTCCATGATGTTCCTGAATCAGCGTAAAGCTCGGGCTCAGGATGTCTTCTTCGCGAAGAGCGAGACCCCGGGCCAAGCCCTTGATGAAGCAGGTCTTGCCGGCACCCAGGTCCCCGATCAACCCGAGCAGCTCTCCGCCTTCGAGCAGCGATGCGAGCCGCCGTCCCCATGCTTTCGTCTCGTGGGCCGACCTACTTTCGATCACGAAAATTGCCGGAGCGGAGACGCCGGGTTCGCGTCGTGCGGAGCTCATGGAAATATTCTATATCCCCGGTTCGCGCGACTCAGCAGCGCTCAACGCTTCCATCGCGGAGGGGAGTTCCTCAATGAGGTCGCCCGCCAGATACCCCACCCTTCCCCGACGGGCAGCGACGCGATCTGCCGCGTAGCCGTGCAGGAACACGCCCAGTGTCAACGCATCGAACGTGGTCATATGCCGCGACATCAACGCGCCGACGATGCCGCAGAGGGCATCGCCCATGCCGGGCGTAGCCATGCCGGGGTTCCCGGTCGAATTGACGCAGACCGCACCGGCGGCATTCGCAACTACCGAGCGGGCACCTTTAAGCAGGACGTACCCACCAGTGCACTGTGCCAAGGTTCGTGCTGCCGAGATCCGGTCCGCGTTCACCGCCGCGGTGCTGATTTTCAGCAGACGGGCCATCTCGCCTGGATGCGGGGTCAAGACCAGCGGACCCCGGGCGGCTGCGGCCTGTTCGCACCCGATTGAGGCGAGCGCGTTCAGGCCGTCGGCGTCGATGAGCATCGGGCGATCAGGGCCCGCGCCCTCCGCTATCAGCCACCGCAGCAGCTCGACAGTGTCATCGTTCATGCCTGCACCGGGGCCGAACACGATCGCGCTCTTTCCGCCGATCAGGTGCTTCAATGCGCCAGCGGCCAGGCTTCCGTCAAAGTGGCCGTCGCGCTCGGCGATGGGCTCGGTCATCAACTCTGCCTGCGCGGAAGCGATGACCGGCTGGACCGACTCCGGCACGGCTGCGGTGACGAGGCCCGCGCCGGTCCTGAGTGCCGCGCGCGAGGCCAGGATCGCGGCGCCGGACTTGCCGCGGCTGCCAGCTATCACCAGCGGATGGCCATAATTGCCTTTGTGCGAATTGCTGGCGCGCGCACCGAGAAGAGGTATCGCCTCGGCTTGCTCGAAGTAGCGTCCCCGCGGCGCGATCCCAGCGATCGCCTCCGGCGCGAACCCGATGTCCACCACCTTCAACTCGCCGCACAGCTCGGTCCCGGGATAGGAGACGTGGCCGAACTTCGCGAAGCCGAACGTGATGGTCTGGGTTGCCCGCACCGCCACCCCCATGACGGCTCCGGTGTCGGAACTCACGCCCGAGGCAATATCGATCGCAACCACAGGAACCCGCCATGAATTGATCATCTCGATTGCGCGCGCGGCGGTACCCCGCACCTCGGCATTCAGGCCGGTGCCAAAAACCGCATCTATGACCGTGCCGGGCGCTTGCTCAAACCCCGCCTGCAAATCCGCTTCGTCCGGCGCCTGAATGATGGTGCCACCCCTGCCCACGAATTCGTCATGCGCCCGGGCCGCATCGCCCTTGAGATCGGAACCCCAGCCCAAAAGGAGCACGCTCGTCGGAATTCCCCACTCGAGCAAGCGGCGTCCCGCCACCAGACCATCGCCGCCGTTGTTACCCTTACCCGCCACCACCAGCACGCCGGTTTCGGCGCAACCGGGATGCAAAGCGACCACCGCTTCCGCGCAGGCTTCTCCCGCGTGCGTCATCAACGCGTAGGAATCGACTCCGAATTTCTCCTGGCTTAACCGGTCGAGTTCCCGGCTCTGCGCGGCGGTGAGGAGAATCATCGAATTATGCGCCCTGCTCCTGTCTGCCCTTTCAAATCAAACTAACCGGTCGCCCCCGCTCAGAAAAGCAAGGCGAACCAGGATACAGAACCATTGCTAGAAGAATTAAGCTTTTGGAGTTCCACTCTCTTCCACAAGCAGAATCATGATCCGGACAAACTTGTCCAATCCCGCAACAACCGCTTCGTGGGTGGGCGATCGGTAGTGAAGACGGCCGCAATTCTGTCTGTTCTGTAGCTTCGCACTTCGGTGACGTGGAGAATCGTCGGGTGGTCAAGCTCAGCGTCAACCTCAACAAAATAGCGGTCCTGCGCAACTCGCGGGGCGGGGAACTGCCGAGCGTGCTTAAGGCGGCGCGCACAGCAATCGCTGCGGGCTGTCACGGAATTACTGTCCATCCGCGGCCCGACGCGCGGCATATCAGGCATGGTGATGTGCTCGAGCTTGCCCAGATGCTCACGGTCGAGTTCAACATCGAAGGTTATCCCGGTCCGGAATTTCTCGATCTCGTGTGCCAGGTGCGACCTACCCAATGCACCCTGGTACCGGATCCGCCGGACGTGTTGACGTCGAACGCCGGGTGGAATCTTGCATCGGGCGGCGACTGGCTGCGTGACGTCCTAAAGAGGCTGCGCGACAATGGAATTCGTACCAGCCTGTTTGTGGAGGCGGACGTGGCGCAGGTGCCGAGGGCGCGGACCCTGGGTGCGGATCGAATCGAGCTGTTTACCGGATCGTATGCGCATGCATTTGGGACCGAGGAAGGCCAGCGGATTCTGGAACTGCATCGGGCGGCGGGCCGAGTCGCGCGCGAGGAAGGACTGGGGGTAAACGCGGGCCACGATCTGAATCTCGACAACATTCCGGCCTATGTGAAAGCGGTAACGGGACTCGCGGAGGTGTCCATCGGACATGCGCTGATCTCGGATGCGCTTTATCTGGGACTCACTCGAGCGGTGAAGGCGTACTTGAATGCGCTTGGGTCAGAGCCCGCTTCGAACTCCTCGCCAAAGGCTCGCAGAAGAAAGGGATAGGCAGGCGCGCCCGGCCTGTCCCGGCTGCTCAACCGTGGGAAGTTTTCGCGCGCTCTAGCCGGCCCTCCCCTTCCCCCTGGTCGGAGGCAGGGAGTGTGCCCCCAGATTTTTGTGGATTGCCGCGCCAATCTCCTGTGCGATGGACCGGATTACTTTGGAGTCCTCGCCCTCGACCATCACGCGCGCGAGCATTTCGGTGCCCGAGTACCTGACCAGTAGTCGACCGGTACCATTGAGGCGTTGCTCCGCGGCGGCGATGGCACGCTGGATCTCGGCAACTTCTGCCAGCGGGCGCCGCGCGCGAACCTTGATATTCTCCAGCACCTGCGGCACCCGATGCATGGCTCTGAGTTCGCTCAGAGGACGGCCGCTCTCAACCATCACGGTCAACACCAGCAGCGCGGTGATTAGTCCATCGCCGGTGGTGGAATGATCCATGAAGATGACGTGGCCGGATTGCTCGCCGCCGAGGTTGTAGGAGTTGCTGCGCATCTCGCGCGCGACCGCGGGATCGCCGACATCGGTGCGCACCAGCGTGACGCCCGCCTTGCGTAGCGCGAGTTCCAGCCCGAAGTTGCTCATCACCGTCGCGACGACGGTGTTCGCATTAAGCTTTCCTTCGGACGCCATTTTGATTCCGAGCGTCGCCATCGCGTCGTCGCCGTCGAAAATCTCGCCTTTTTCATCGACCAGGATCGCGCGGTCGCCATCGCCATCCAGGGCGATTCCGAGGTTCGCGCGCTCGGCGACTACCGTCTTTCGGAGAATTTCTGGATGGGTCGCGCCGCAATTCAGATTGATATTCTTGCCATCGGGGTCGACCGCGAGAGTGACAACCTCCGCGCCGAGTTCGTCGAGCACTTCGGGTCCGATTTTGTAGCCAGCACCGTTGGCACAGTCGATCACGACCTTGAGACCATCGAACATTACCGATCTGGGCACACAGGCTTTCAGGAAAACCAGGTAGCGGCCGTGCGAGTCGTCAATCCGCGCCGCCTTGCCAAGTTCGCCGGCCACCGCGCGATGCTCGGTCAGCGCGCGATCATCGAAAACCAGGTCCTCGATGCGTGCTTCCGTTTCATCGTCGAGTTTGAACCCATCGCGGGAGAAGAACTTTATCCCGTTATCCTCAAACGGATTGTGGGAAGCCGAAATTACGACCCCGGCCTCCGCGCGCATGCTCCGGGTAAGAAAGGCGATCCCGGGAGTGGGCAGCGGCCCCACCAGCCAGACATCGACCCCCATCGAGCAGATGCCGGATTCCAGCGCGGTCTCGAGCATGTACCCCGACAGTCGAGTGTCCTTGCCGATGAGAATCTTGCGCCGTCGAGCCGAGGAATTCCGAAACACGTGTGCCAGCGCGCGGCCCAGTTTCAGGGCGGTCTCGGAAGTTATCGGTTCGAGGTTTGCGACCCCCCGAACTCCATCGGTGCCGAATAGCTTAGGATGTCTTTCCATCGCTGGTGTCAATACGCTTCTCTTTGTAAATCCGGACCTTCACGTGGACGGGGTTCTGCTTGACCAACTGCATGCCGTCCGGCAGGTCGACCTGCACGGGAAACTCGTGCGCGCCCGGATCACCGCCCTTGGCATCGACATAGACCAGCCCCTTGGGGTCGAGTCCGTCGAGTTTGGCCGCGGGTCCGCGCAAGGTAATGTTCGCCTTCTGCGGCGAGACCCGGAACTTGAAGTCAGTATCACGGACCTCGACCGGAATGCCCTTGAACTCGCGATTGGCGATTACTTCCGCGATGTCGAGATGGACCTGGACCCGGTTTGCACCCAGATGGACGTTGGGATCGGGGCTCAGCAAGGTCAGGCGCGCTTCCACATCGGTGGATTCGCCCTTTAGCTCGAGTGGCTCGGTGTCGATTTTCTGCAAGGCGAGAACGTAGCGGCTGGGGCCGCTGACCGCCACCACCGAGGGTCTCAGGTCGATCGCGTTGATCTCGTAGTTAGGTCCCGGCTGTCCGTCAACGTCCAGATGCACCGGCAGCTCACGCATTACGATGCGATCCACATCGACATGGACTTCATCGGGAGTGATACGGGTGACGCTGGTCTGCCGGGGCACGGTAAAGAGCGAGGGCGACAGCTTCAGGTCGGACCGTCCGGTTGGGACATTGGCAAGATCGAGTCTCACGGTGAGGCGCTCGGGATCGAGCAGCGAAAGGAGGGTACGCGGCCCGGCGACCTCAATTTTCACAAAGTCGGGGGGGTGATTCACAATCACCAGGCCCGGCGGAATCGACCGATAGCTGATTGGCACCGAGGGCGTCTCGACCGCGCCGCGCTGACCCGCATTGACGAACACCCACAGACCCACGGCGATCAGCAGCGCGATTATGCGCGTTCCGGCGTTGCGCCGCATGCGACGCGCAAAGTCGTCCACCCGGATCGTCCGGAGCAGGTCTAGATTCCGGAGCAGGTCTAGATTCGGAATGCGCACGAGTCCTTCCAGTCCTTAGCGGCTCAGGTCGGCAGGCCGCGCACGAACGACATGACCTCGTCTGGGGCAATCTCGCGTTTCAGTTCACCACCGCGCGCGATGGAAGTCGTGCCATCCTCTTCGGAGACGACGATCACCACCGCATCGCTGTCCTCGGTCATACCGATCGCCGCCCGATGCCGCGTGCCCAGGGCAAGGCTGACATTCGGGTTCGAGGAGAGCGGCAGGACGCACGCGGCCGCCAGAATCTGATCGCCCTTGATGATCACTGCGCCGTCGTGGAGCGGTGAACCGCGCATGAAGATGGTTTCGAGCAATTCGGGCGAAACCTTGCCATACACCAGTCGCCCGCTTTCGACGAAATCATTGAGGCCATCATCCTGCTCGATGACGATGAGTGCCCCGATTCGGCGCGCCGCCAGCCACGCGACCGCGGTGGTGATTTCCTCGGCCGCGCTGGCCGCGGGCGTGCGCGGGCCGAAGAAGGATTGTGCGCCAACCCGAGTTAGCGCGCGGCGAATATCAGCCTGGAAAATCACGACCAGGATGACGAACAGGGAGCCGAGGAAATTGTTCAGCAGCCAGTTGAGGGTAAACAGGCCGAGGATCTGCGAGATGACGAATGCGGCACCTACGATCACCAGGCCGACGATCATCTGCACGGTGCGGGTGCCGCGAATCAGCATCGCGATCCGATAAATGACGTAGGCGACGATCAGGACATCCAGAATATCCTGCCATCGCGGCGCGGGAATCATTGGAACGTAATTCGGCATCGCGCTTGACTCTACTTCGTGATGTTGCGCCCCCTCATCTCAACCGCCATCCGGACCGCGGCGCGCGCCGCGCCGGGATCATGCACGCGCACGATCGCTGCTCCCGCCGCAACCGCAAGCGCATCCACCGCTGCGCTTCCGAACTCAATTTCTCGCGCAGAGTCTCCCGCGATGCGGCGAATGAAGCTCTTGCGCGAAGTCCCCACTAATACGGGATAGCCGAGGGTACACAGGATGGGCAAGGAGCTGAGGATCGCCAGGTTGTGCTGGGCGGTTTTTGCAAACCCGATGCCCGGGTCGAGGATTATGCGCGACGGCGGTATTCCGGCGCGGATCGCATACTTGGCCCGCGCCGCAAGATAACCGGTCACGGCGATTACCACGTCGCGATAGCGCGCGAAGCGCATGTGGTTTTCGGGTGAACCACGCATGTGCATGAGGACCACCGCACTGCGGGTGGCGGCCGCCAGGCGCGCCATTTGAGGATCGTAGCTGAGCGCGGTCACATCGTTGATGATCGTGGCCCCATGCTCGAGCGCCGCGCGTGCCACCTCCGCCTTGCGCGTGTCGATAGAGAGCGGCACGCGCAGGCGCCCCTCCAACCCGCGAAGCACGGGGAGCACCCGGCGCAGTTCCTCTTCAACCGGCACCTCGCGAGCCTCGGAAGGACGGGCGGATTCGCCGCCGAGGTCGACGATGTCGGCGCCGTTCTCCTGCATTTCGAGAGCATGCGCGATGGCATGCTCGGGCTTGAGGTAGCGGCCACCGTCGGAAAAGGAATCGGGGGTAACGTTCAGCACGCCCATGACGGCCGGAAAATGCACGACCCGTCCGTCATGCAGGCGCATGCGATCCGGAAACCTGGAATTGCTGGGAGGAGTGGTTCGAAGCGCGCGTCGGTGCCGAGCGCGATTTTCAGAAGCGTCGGTCATTCATGCGGCCCCCATGGCGTAGCGCGGGAGCGACCAAGCTCACCACGCCATTCAAGCACCTGTCCGAACCAGGAGCCGCCCCATCGACCCCGGAGGGGTCGCTACACGAGAACTGGCTTGGGTGGGAGGCCCGGAGCCACGGGCGCCTCTTGGTCCACCGGCTTGGGCTTTCCGATTTCGGATGCGGCGCGTCCGGAACCGTCGGCTGCGGGAGCGCTCGCAGGCATCGGGCGGCCTTCCTTGAATGCCTTCACCATCCCCTCGACTTCGGGGCCGTCCAGCACTTCCTTCTCCAGAAGCCGCTCCGCAATCGCGTGAAGCAATGGAGAGTGATCGGAGAGGAGCTGCCGCGCCTTCTGATAGGCGTCATCGATGATGCGCCGCACCTCGCGATCGATTTCGATGGCGGTGTGCTCGGAATAGTCCTTGTGATGCGCGATGTCGCGGCCCAGGAACACCTGTTCTTCGCGCTTGCCGAAAGTCATCGGGCCGAGCTCCTTGCTCATGCCCCACTCACAGACCATCTTGCGCGCGAGTTCGGTAGCTTTCTCGATGTCATCCCCGGCTCCGGTGGTCATGTGACCGAAGACCAGTTCTTCCGCAGCCCGCCCGCCAAACATCATGGCGAGTCGGGTCATCAGGTAGTCGCGCGAATAGGTATAGCGATCGTCGAGGGGGAGCTGTTGGGTGACACCGAGCGCCATGCCGCGCGGAATGATCGTGACCTTGTGTACCGGGTCGGCTCCCGGCAAAAGCATCGCGACCAGTGCGTGTCCACCCTCGTGATAAGCGGTGTTCTTGCGCTCGGCCAGCGACATAACCATCGAGCGCCGCTCCGCGCCCATCATGACTTTGTCCTTGGCGAGCTCGAAGTCCGCCATATCGACTTTGTCCTTGTTGCGGCGGGCGGCCAGCAGCGCGGCCTCGTTCACCAGGTTCTCGAGATCGGCGCCCGCAAATCCGGGCGTTGAGCGCGCGAGCTTGTCGACATTGACGTCGTCCGAGAGTGGAACCTTGCGGGTGTGGACCTTCAGAATTCCCTCGCGGCCTTTTACGTCCGGCCGCGGAACCACTACCCGCCGATCGAATCGACCGGGACGCAGCAGAGCGGGATCCAGGACGTCGGGGCGGTTGGTCGCGGCCACCAGGATGACACCCTCGTTTGCCTCGAAGCCGTCCATCTCGACGAGCAGCTGGTTCAGGGTCTGCTCGCGCTCGTCATGTCCGCCGCCCAGACCTGCGCCACGATGGCGTCCGACGGCATCGATCTCGTCGATGAAGATGATGCAGGGGG
>JBKPEA010000020.1:0-45634 GCA_046728175.1 Thermodesulfobacteriota bacterium
GAAATGGACATCGCCGTGGTGGGCGTCGGCGCGTCGGTCACGCTGAGTGGAGACACGGTAAAGGCGGCGCGGATTGGTCTCGGTGCCGTTGCCGCAACACCGTTGTTCGCCGACAAGGCATCGGAGTCGCTGATCGGCAAGAAGCTGGACGAGCACGCATTGGCGGCCGCGGCTCGGCTGGCCAGCGAAACGGCGTCCCCGATAGACGACATGCGCGGAACCGCCGAGTATCGCAACCACGTGACCGGAGTTCTGACGCGACGCACACTGACGATCGCGGCGGAGCGCGCGCGCAAACACTGAGAGTGAAAGAGACGAGAATGGCGAAGAAAACCCTGGTTGAAACCAATATCAACGGCGAAGCGGTGGAGTTCCTGTGCGAGCCGCGGCAGAGCTTGCTCGAATGCCTTCGCGACGTCCTGGAATTGACCGGCAGCAAGGAAGGATGCCTGACCGGAGACTGCGGCGCCTGCAGCGTGCTGGTCGACGATCGGGCGGTGTGCTCGTGCCTGATGCTTGGGGTCGAGGCGCAAGGCAAGAACATCCGCACCGTTGAAGGGCTCGCCGATGGGACTGCGCTGCATCCTCTGCAACAAAAGTTCCTGGAGCATGCCAGCCTCCAGTGCGGTATCTGCACGCCTGGATTCCTGATGTCGGCGACGGCGCTGCTGGAGCGTAATCCGAACCCGACCGAGGCCGAGGTCCGCTATGCGCTGGCGGGGAACCTGTGTCGTTGCACGGGATACGATAAGATTGTCAGGGCGGTGCTCGATGCCGCCAAGTCGATAAGGTCTGGACAGGGCAACAGCCGCGCCGCGTAGGCAGAACCCGAAGAGCTAAGAGGGCATACCCATGGAAGGAACCACCTCTAACGGCAAGTTCAAGGTAATCGGAACCCGGCCGATCCGTCACGACGGAGTCGACAAGGTAATCGGCCGCGCCAAGTACGGCGCCGACTACGCGTTTCCGGGCATGCTGCACGGCAAGGTGCTGCGCAGCCCCTACGCCCACGCGAAGATAAAATCGATCAACACTGCGAAGGCGCTCAAGCTGCCCGGGGTCAAGGCGGTAGTGACGGCCGCGGATCTGCCGGAAGCGGCCAACCGGCTCGAACAGGCCGGCGAAATGGCGATTAACCCCCACTTTCTGTCGTTGAACATCCTGGCACGCGACAAGGTGCTCTACGACGGGCATGCGGTGGCGGCAGTTGCGGCGACCAGCCCGCACATAGCGGAAGAAGCGCTCAAGCTGATCGAAGTCGAATACGAAGTGCTGCCGCCGGTCATGACGGTGGATGCCGCCATGAAACCGGGAGCGCCGATTCTGTTGCCGGATTTGCGCAACCGCGAAGAAGGCGACAAGCAGACCAACATCGCGCAGCACTACCAGTTCAAGCGCGGCGATCTCGAGACGGGCTTCAAAGCGGCTGACTTCGTTATCGAGCATGAATTCAATACCGCCATGGTGCATCAGGGTTATATCGAGCCGCATAACGCAGTCGGCATTTACAATGCGGACGGCCAGGCAACTATCTATTGCTCGACGCAGGGCGCGTTTGACGTGCGCTCGCTGAGCGCGCAGGTGCTCGGCGTTCCGGTCGGAAAGATCAAAGTGGTACCGGCCGAGATCGGTGGCGGCTTCGGCGGCAAGACGACCATCTACCTCGAGCCGCTCTCGGTGCTGCTCTCCAAGAAGACCGGCCATCCGGTGAAGCTGGTGATGACGCGCTCGGAAGTGTTGCGCGCTTCCGGGCCAACCTCCGGTTCGCGGATCAAAGTGAAGATGGGTGCGACGCGGGACGGTAAGATCGTCGCGGCGGAAGTGTGGATGGCGTATGAGGCGGGCGCGTTTCCCGGCTCGCCGGTCGGCGCCGGCGCGATGTGCATTCTCGCCCCGTATACCATTGAGAATCTGCAGATCGACGCCTACGACGTGGTCGTGAATCGTCCCAAGACTGCGGCTTACCGCGCCCCCGGCGCGAGCAATGCCGCGATGGCCAGCGAGACCGTGATCGACGAGATCGCGGAGAAGTGCGGAATGGACCCGCTCGAGCTGCGCATCAAGAACGGCGTGCGCGAAGGCTCGCCGCAGGTAGTCGGTCCGCCTTTCAAGCGCATCGGATTCATCGAGACCTGCGAAGCCATCAAGCGCAGCGATCACTACAACTCCAAGCTGACGGGCGCGCATCGCGGGCGCGGAGTTGCATCGGGCTTCTGGTTCAACGCCGGCATGCAGTCGTCGGCGATGGTGAACATCCATACCGACGGTACCGCGAGCGTGGTCACCGGATCACCGGACATTGGCGGTTCGCGGGCCTCGATGGCGATGATCACGGCCGAAGTGCTCGGGCTGCCCGTGACCGATGTGCGTCCGGTGGTGGCGGACACCGATTCGATCGGCCACACCGACGTGACGGGCGGAAGCCGGGTCACGTTCGCGACCGGGATGGCGGTCTACGAAGCGGCGCAGGATGCGGCCCGCCAGCTCCGTGAGCGCGCGGCCAAAGTCTGGGAGGTGAAGCCGGAGGACGTCCAGCTGGTCGACGGAGCGGTCTGCGTGAAGGATACGGCGAGCTTCGAAAAAGGTGAAGGCAAAGCGCCGATGACGATCAAGGAACTGGCGACCAAGCTCGCGCGCACCGGCGGGCCGATCAGCGGACGGGCGAGCGTCAACGCGCGAGGGGTGGGCCCTGCCTTTGCGACTACCGTGGTCGACGTCGAAGTCGATCCGGATACCGGCAAGGTTCAGGTCCTGCGCTGCACCGTCGCACAGGACGTCGGCAAGGCGATTCACCCCAGCTATGTTGAGGGACAGATGCAGGGCGGCACCGCGCAGGGAATCGGCTGGGGCCTCAACGAAGAATACTTTTACGATGACCAGGGCGTGTTGCGTAACACCGGATTGCTCGACTACCGGATGCCGACCTGCCTCGACCTCCCGCTGATCGAGACGGCGATCGTGGAGGTGCCCAACCCGGGACATCCGCTGGGCGTGCGCGGGGTAGGCGAAGTCTCGATCGTGCCACCCCCGGCGGCCCTGGCCAACGCGATTTATCGTGCCACCGGAGTCCGGATGACCGAGACTCCGATGTCGCCGCCGCGTTTGCTCAAGGAAATGCTCAAGAAGCGTACCGGCGAAGAGAGTCAGTCAGCGGCAGCGGACTGATCGGGCAATAGAAGGAGTGGAAGAGCCGGGCCGCCCGTGGTCCGGCTCTTCTGTTTGAGATGGCGACCGCAATTATTCCTTCACTGTTGCGAAAATTCACCAACGGCGAGGAACGGGTAACAGCTCGCGGCCGCAACGTGCGGGAATTGATCGCCGATCTGAACCGGCAATTCCCTGGACTCGCCAGCCATCTCCTGGAAGGCGACGACCTGAAGCCATCCATTGCGGTCTCGGTCGACGGGGAGATTGGCCCGGGCGGAATAATGGAACCGATTGGGGAAACGAGCGAAGTTCACTTCCTGCCGGCTATCGGCGGCGGCAGCGAAGACCCCAAGCGATGCGCCGAAAGTTAGCCGATTACCGCATAGTTTTTCGTTGCAAGCAGGGCCTCATTGGGCAACAATAAGACTGCTGGCCGGGGTTTGCCCCCCTTTTCCCGGCTGGCGATTGGCCGGGCGAAGCGATTCGCTCGGCCTTTTTGGGTCGGGCGACCTTGCGCACGACTTCACCCGAGCAGTTTCCCGCAATGTCCTCCCTTCCCGTTGTGCTCCCGCGGGCGAGGCGCCGGATGGCGAAAGCTAGCCCTCAACAGGCCTAGCTCATAAAGACTTCGCGGAGGTGATTGGTGTCATTGTACTCGCGGATTTGTCCGATCTTGTCGCCATCGAAACGGAAATAGAAGTGATATCGATTGGCGTACTTCTTCCCGTTGCCTGCGGTGGTATCTGATTCGGCTTGGATCGCGACGTGGTTCGCCTCCGCGATCACGGTATGGAACTTTAGGTTCAGCCCGTTGGGGAACATCTGCTTCAGGGTGACCGGCAGGCCCTTGAGGAGCGTGTCTTTGCCCCTGATCGGGGCCAGGCCGGGCAAATGGCCCATCACCTCGAACTCGACATCGTTGGCGAGCAGGCTCTCCAATGTCTTCGGATCGGGCTTTTCGAGGTTTTTGAGGAACGTGAGGGCGCGGTCCTTTTGCTCTTGAAGATTCATTGAAGTTCTCCTCCTGGGACGGTGACACTATTCCCGGCGGGTTTTCAGCACCAGCACGGAGCAGGGGGCATTGCGCACCAGTTTTTCAGTCACGCCGCCGATGAGGGCATACTCAGATCCCGAGTGACCGAACGCGGGCAGCACGATCAGGTCGATATCGTTTTGCTTCGCGTATTCGACGAGCCTGCCGGCGGGTGGCCCCACCAGGACCGCGGTCGATACTTTGTCGGAGTCGCCCAGCTCGTCTTTTTTGAGACGTGCCAGTTCTTCCTCCGCCTGCTCCTCCATGGCGGTTTCGCGTGCAAGTTCTCGGCTGCGCTCGACGATCGTGAAATGCTGTCCCACTACGTGAACGATATGCAGCTCACCGTTGACATCGCGGGTCAGTTCCCAGGCGTTGCGTAACGCCTCGGCCGAATGCTCCGAGAAATCAAGCGGCGCCAATACCTTCTTTACGTTTTGAATCATGACACCTCCGGAATTCCTGCACTTATCATGGTATTTGCGGCGGCTGCAAACGCGAACGCTTCTGTGGGATTATCACGTCGGTTGCGGCCGCGGCACGATTAGCGCCGCTTGCGGCAGAGGCATTTGAGGATGAAAGCGACGGTCTTCCATGGCCCGCGCGACGTTCGCGTCGAGAGCGTGCCCGATCCGATTGTTAAATCACCGACCGACGCGATCGTACGAATTACGCGCGCGGCGATTTGCGGTTCCGACCTGCACTCCTATCACGGCAACCAGCAAGTCGTTCCGGGCTTCGTGCTCGGCCATGAAGGGGTCGGCGTGGTGGAGGAGATCGGGAAGGCGGTCAGCCATCTGAAGAAGGGTCAACGCGTGGTGGTGGCGGGCGCCGTAGCATGCGGCCAGTGTTTCTTCTGCCGGCGCGGCCAGGTCGCACAATGCTCGGTCAGCGGCGCGGCAGTGTTTGGCTACGGCAAAAACTTTGCGGGCACGTTCGGGGAAATCGGCGGAGAACAGGCAGAGGCAGTGACCGTACCGCTGGCCGATTATACTTGTTATGCGCTGCCCGACTCGATTCCAGATGAGGCGGCGATATTCCTGGCCGACATACTGCCGACCGGCTATTTCGGCGCGCTCAACGGCGATATCCGCCCGGGAGATACGGTCGCGATTTTCGGGTGTGGACCGGTGGGGCTATGCGCGATCATTGCGGCGCAGCTGTTCGGACCCGCCGAAGTCATCGCGGTCGATAACCTTCCCTATCGCCTCGCGCTGGCGCGCAAGCTCGGCGCCAGTGCGGTAAAAGTCGACGACGCACAAAACACCATCCTGGATCACACCGAGGGACGCGGGGCCGATGTCACGATCGAAGCGGTCGGCCACGTCTCCGCTCTCGAAGCTGCCTTTCAGGCGGTCCGCGGCGGGGGGACGCTATCGATGGTGGGCGTGATAAGCGATCCGGCGATCAGCTTTCCAATGATGCAGGCGTTCATGAAGGACCTGACATTCCGCACCGGGCTCGCGAATATCCGCAGCAACATACCGCATCTGGCCAAACTCATCGAGCACGCTAAAATCGATCCCCGTCCAATCATCAGCCACACGCTTGCGCTCGATGAAACGCCCTATGGCTACAAGATTTTCGATGCGCGCACGGAAGGCGCGCTTAAAGTTTTGATCAAACCCTGATGCTCAACCGCCGGGAGAAACGCAACGCGGTAAGTGGTGCGATGCTGGAGGCGCTGCCGCGCGCGCTTATGGACGTGAACCGAGCGGAGGTCCGCGCGGTGATTCTGTACGGCGAGGGCGAGGTTTTCTCGGCCGGAATCGATTTCAAATCGCTCACCGGGGTCGTCGGGAGCGGGCGGCGGACCTGACCTGGCACGCTTTCGGCGTTTCGTCGGAGAATCGCATGCCGCCCTCAATCGCCTCGAGTCGATCGAGAAGCCGGTCAACGGCGCAATCCATGGTTACGCGGGAGGTCTGGGCCTCGAGATTGCCCTGGCTTGCGACGCTCGTATCATGGCCAAAGAAACCCGGCTGGGCATGCCTGAGGTGCGGGTTGGCCTGGTGCCTGACGTGGGCGGAACCACGCGGCTTGCACGGACCATTGGCTATGCGCGTGCGAAGGAATTGATCATGACGGCGCGACTGGTCGATGGCGACGAGGCCGAGCGCATCGGGCTGGTGAACCGCGTGGTGGCGCCGGGCAGCCATATCGCGGCCGCGGAAGAACTGGCGCGCGAGATGGCACGTAACGCTCCGGTGGCGGTGGGCCTGGCGAAACGGATTATCGACCGCGGCTACGGTCTGGACAAAATGACGTTCATGGAACTGGAGATGCTCGCGCAGAGCTCGTTGCTCATGACCGAAGATTTTCGCGAGGGCGCCCGGGCGCTGGCAGAGCGTCGCGAGCCCAGATTCAAGGGACGCTGAGGCGAATTTCGAAGCCGGTCTCGAACGATGCGCCCGGCCCAAGCACCCGCAGGCCCGACCCGATTCCCCGCGCCACCAGGTTGAACGCATCGGGCGCGCAAGTATACGGCTCGAGTGCAACTACCTGGTAATCCGGCGGCGCAAACACCACGAACTCGCCGAACTCCCCGTCAGCGCGAACCTCGATGGCGGTTCGATTGGCGGGATTCACCAGTCTCGCGCAGGGAGCCGCGAGATCACGCGCCGGATCGAGATGAAACGCGTCGTCGTAGCTGCCAACGGCGAGCCTCTGCGAATTGCGCAGATCGAATCTGCCGCCCAGGGCAACGGGCGATCCGGTCGGAATCATCTTCTCGTCGAGCGGCCAGCGGGCAATAGCCGGTGGCACTTGCACGGTCAGGTTCGCGCGCGTGCCGGCACCGCCCAGAGGAGCATGAAAATAGGGATGCGCTCCGAACCCAAAGGGCATCGCGAGGTCTCCGGTGTTACGCGTTCTGGCACGAATCCGGAGGCCATTGCCGACTTCGTAGTCGACCTCCAGAAGGAATCGGTAGGGCCAGTAGCGCTTAAGTTCCGCGCTCGATGACGAGTCGAGTTCGGTATGGACATAGTACGGGCCCCGACGGACAACGCGAAACGCACAGTCCCAGGTCAGACCATGAATCGCATGACCGTGCGCCGGTTCATTGAGGGGCAGTCGAATTTCCCTTCCGTCGAAATGGAATATTCCGTTGGCCACCCGCCCCGGCCACGGAAACAGCAAAGGAATTCCGCTCCGGAACGGATGCGCACGCCACACGTCGAGGTCGGGCGGGCCGGCGATTATTTCCAGCGAGGCGACACGATAGTCAAAGCATTGGCATCCGGCTTCGGGAACGATCGTCGCGCGCTCGCTCTGAGCTTCGAGGGTGATGAAATCCACCCTGCCTAGGGTAACGAACGAGTGGGCGACTCTCTAGCGTCCGCGCGGGCCGTGGCAGTCGGTATACCACGTTGCCCGCCCTCGCCTGCCGAGCCCGGTTCCGCTTTCTCGCTCGTACACGCAGCCCAAGGTGCTGGATTTGTTCATAGAAATAAATGACGAGTGAGGTTTTCAGTCGCGCGAGCTTGGACTCTGCAAGCAACTTATCTGGATAAACTGCCAGATATCGTACTGAGTGGGCTTAAGGATGGACTGCCGCGGCGCCGCGGCGGGACGGATTCTCGCGATCAACCCGTACCCAGCCGGCGCTGCGGTTCAAGGTTAGTTGCGATCCCGCGGGGCTCCTCGCCGATCATTGTTTCTCGCTTGCGCTTCGTTAACGCGGATCGGACGTCCCTTGATATCTCTGCCGTTCAGTTTCTTTATCGCCGCCTCCGCAGCCTCGTCGGAGGACATCTCAACGAAACCAAACCCCCTCGAGCGATTAGTGGCTCGATCGATTATGACCTGGGAGCTGTCGACTTTACCTGCTTCTGAAAACGCATCTTGCAGGTCCTGATCAGTCACAGTCCAAGCCAGGTTCCCGACATACAATCTGCGACCCATTACCTTCTCCCTGGCGACCTCCAAACTCTTCGCCCGCGCGCGAGACAGTTCACACGCTCCCTATCGCGAATTCGGAATTGTATTCGCAGTAGCGCGGTCGGCGGGCAAGTCTCAGTGGCACGCACCTTTCGAAAGTTGGTGTGTTTATAGCACTCGAATCATCGTAAATACAGGCTCGAAATGCAGGGACCGCTTGCGCTTGCATTGACTGCAAGTTGATGAGTGCAACCGACTGCGGGATGTTTCTGTTCTTAGTGGCTGCGTGAGTCGCAGAAGGCTGAAGAGAGCGCAGGTAAGCAATCAATTTCTCCAAAAAGATTAAACCAAATTCTAAGAACGACGTTCTAAATAGCTCTGGACGGACTTAATCGTTCCAACGCGTCGATTCGGGTCGGGATGGCCGTTCGATGAATCGTCGCGTTGGCCTGTACCACCGGCGGCTTTTTGACCTGAAGAACCGCGCGGCAGAAGCATCGTCCAAAAACCTCAAGAGCATCTGGGTATTTTCTCGCATTTCGCAACTCTGCGATTTGGTGGGCAAATAGCATTTATGAATGCCGCTACCCAGTTAAGAAAATAAAGAGTAGATACATCGATCTAGCAATACTCGACCGCGGTAGAAATCCGGCGGTAGCTACTACCAAGCGAATGGCTTGTAGTCACGTGACCGATTATGTAGGGTGAAATTGACTTGCCAGTCAGTTCGTATAAGGAGTCAGTTAATGCCACGTACTAGTCTAGGTGGAGTAACTTCAGCTTTCGAACGTATTCAGCGGCAGGCTCGAACAGTACTTGGAGGCCTCCGGGGGCAGATTCGCGCCAAGGAGAATGAACTTCAGCGCCTCAAACAGGAAGAGGCGCGCCTCAGCCACCTGCTGGGAGGCGGCGGCAGGGCAGGACAAGCACCGAGGGCGGCGGCCGCGGGTGGCGGAGGGGGGCGCGGAAGGATCAATTGGCGTGAAGTGCTGAAGCAGATGCCGAAGCAGTTCAAGGCTTCCGACGTTCGAAGAGTGCGCGGGCTGAAGAGCAAACGTCCGTCGGAGATTTTCGCCGCGATCACGCGTTGGATCGACGCGGGTCTGGCCAAGCGTAAGAAGCGCGGAATCTACGAGCGCAGCTGAGACCTTGTGATTCTTCTGAGTATTTCCTGACTACCTCGAAAACCAACTGGTGGGCGGTGGCGAATTGCGCCACTCTTGTTCCGTGTATGGCGACCTGGCGGTAGCGGCGAACCGGCTATTTTGACAGGGCAATTTCTTCGCCGATTCTCTCTTAGTTCATGGCAGTCAAGACCATCGAATGGCGTGCTGACACGGTCAGGATGATCGATCAACGATTGCTCCCGACGCGAGAGGTAATACGTACCTATCGGGACTTTCGCGGGGTTGCCGGAGCCATTCGCACAATGGTCATTCGCGGCGCTCCCGCGATCGGCGTCGCGGCGGCAATGGGAGTTGCACTGGGTCTTAAGGGTTTCCACGGCGAGAACGCCGTGAAACGGTTTGAGCTGGTGGCAAAGACCCTGCGCTCCACCCGTCCCACTGCGGTCAATCTGGGGTGGGCGGTAGAGCGGATGCACCGGGTGCTGGAAGAGAATCTGGCCCTCGATGAACCAGCGCTGTTCCGCAGAATGCGCGAAGAGGCGATTTCGATCTACCAGGAAGACCTGGCCGCTAATCGTTCATTGGGCCGTTACGGCGCCGAACTCCTGGACGATCCCGCGACGGTGCTCACGCATTGCAATGCAGGAGCCCTTGCGACAGCAGGCTACGGCACTGCGCTGGGAGTGGTTCGCGCGGCGCGCGAGGCGGGAAAGACTATCGAGGTATATGCGGATGAGACTCGGCCCTTCCTGCAGGGTTCGCGCCTGACCGCGTGGGAGCTTCGCAAGGACCACATCCC
This sequence comes from Thermodesulfobacteriota bacterium, assembly GCA_046728175.1. Lineage (GTDB taxonomy): Bacteria > Desulfobacterota > Binatia > Binatales > Binataceae > JAFAHS01. The sequence continues at coordinate 9,989 of JBKPEA010000020.1, forward strand.
TGTAACTGTGATTGCCGACAGTATGGCTGCCACGGTCCTGTCCAAAGGCCGTGTGAACTGTGTCATCGTTGGTACGGATCGCACCGCGGCCAACGGTGATGTCGCCAACAAGATCGGTACCTATCCGCTCGCGGTGATGGCACGCCGTCACGGGGTGCCATTCTATGTTGCTGCACCGCTGTCGTCGGTCGATCTCGAGTGTGCATCGGGCGAAGCGATTCCGATCGAGGAACGCAGTCCCAGGGAGATAGTCGAGTTCGCGGGAAAGCCGGTAGCTCCGAAGGGAGTGGCGGTTTTTAATCCCGCATTCGATGTAACTCCGGCCGAGCTGGTGAGCGCGATCATCACTGAGCGCGGCGTTGCGCGGGCCCCTTATCGCGAGAGCCTGCGCGCTCTGAAGGGTGGCAACTGAGCACACCACGGCGCGGGGAAAGAATTCCTTCCTGGCTTAGCGGGCCCGCCTGCGTGGTTAATCGCTGGCTACTCTTCCAGATGATCCAGATACTCGGCGAGGCCATAACCGACTTTGTCGCCCCACCGCCATTCGGTCATGCCTTCGGCGATTCGGGTTACCATTCCGGCGCGGCGATTGCGTAGTGGAATCATCGAGATAACCTTGCCGGTGACTATAACCGGTTCGTCGCTGCCGTCAGCCAGAATAGTGGCCTTGATTTTGTCGTGGAGGTTTTGTTCACCGGTGAACTCGGTCACGATTTCGACCTTGCGCACATTGAGGGTCTGCTGACCTTTGCGGGCGATGAACCCGCCCGGATGTTCACTGCCATCGCGATTGACTGTAATGGTAGCCATCCCGCCCAGCCCCTCATCGAAATTCATCGTTAGCCATCGATAGTACTTAGGGGCCTGCCAGTAGCGGGGGCCCCAGCTGTGGTCGCGCAGACCGAGACTGTCTAATTTATATTCGCGATCGTCAATTTTGATCGAGCCGGTCGCACGGCCAAGTTGTTCGAAGTGACCTTTGGCGAACTGGACGCCGGGATCGCCATCGTTGTGCGGCGACACCCACTCATCCCCCTGCCGCTCGCGCAGCTCACCACCCCATGCGGGGGCGGTGGCCCGGTACTCAAGTTCCAGGCGCACCCATACGAAGGGATTGCTTTTGAACGCCCGTGCCGGTTCGGCCATTTCGAGCGGATCTTTCAGGACGCAGACCTTGCCCGCATAGCTGACGCGATGATGCTCGAAGGGTTTGATAACCCGGAACTGGAGGCCACCCGCATTGTGCGCGTCGTTGTTCTTGATTTCGGGACGCTGGAACATGAAGCCCACCGTGGCATCGGGCTGGTACAGGCAAACGGTCATTTCCGCGGCGCCTTCGTTGGGCCGATTACCCAATCGTACAAAGCCACCGAGCCGCTGTCCGCGGTCGAAAAAGTTGTAATAGGCGCTTTCATTGAAGTTTGATTCGCCGGTGTTGGGATGCATCAAATCGTCGTGCTCGAGCAGGATAACTCTGCGCTCAGCCATTGGGGTCGCTCCTTGGAGAATTGTCTAGCACATCGAATCCAAATCCGGACAGAATCCGCGGAGCTCGCCGAGGTAGGCGGGCCCTAGGAACGGGTCCTGCCAGTTGGGCGAGACCATCACCGAGCAGGTTAAAGCCGAGTATGGCGAGACCAATCGCAAGGCCGGGAGCCATCGTGAGGTACGGCGCGATCAGCATGAACGCGCGCCCCGCATCGAGCATGTTGCCCAGCTCGGTGTGGGGGGCAGCGCACCCAGACCCAGAAATGAGAGCGCCGCTTCGGCTGCGACGATCCCCCCAAGCCCGAACGTCGCCTGCACCGCGACCGGACCGGCCATCGCGGGAATCAGGTGGCGCATGAGAACGCGCGCGGGTCGCGCGCCGAGGGTCTCGGCCGCATGAACATATTCGCGCTCGCGCAGCGACAGGACTTCGCCGCGCACCAATCGCGCATACGTGGTCCATCCCATCGCGGACAAAGCGATCACCAGGCCCAGAACTCCGGGGCCGAGGATGGCGGCCAGCGCGATCGCGAGCAAAATCCCGGGAAACGCGAGCAGGATGTCGACCGCGCGCATGATCAGCTCGTCGATCCATCCTCCGCTCAAACCGGCCACCCCGCCGACCAGACTGCCAACAATCAGCGAGAGCGCAACTACTGAGACCGAGATGCTCAACGACAGACGCGCGCCGTACATGATGCGCGCGAACACATCGCGCCCCAGCGCATCGCATCCAAGGAGATGCCTGCCGCTTGGGCGGGCCAGTGAGTCGGACAGATGAACGGCGAGCGGGTCTGCATGCGCCAGCAACGGTCCCAACGCTGCGACTGCCACGAGCAGTACGACGATCGCGAAGCCCGCGGTGAAGGAAGGGTTCGGCGCGAAACGCTTCAATCGAGCCTCACCCGTGGATCGACAATCGCATAGACGAAATCGGTGGCCACATTCACCACCACGTAGGTCAGAGCGAAGGTCAGCACGCACCCTTCGACCAGAGGATAATCGCGGGCGCTGATAGCGGTTATCAGCAGCCGACCGATTCCGGGCCACGAGAAGATCACTTCGGTGATTAGCGCCCCGGTCAGAAGCGCGCCCGCCTGCAAGCCGAAAAGAGTTACGACCGAAGTCAGGGCGTTGCGCAGCCCGTGGCCGAGCAGCGCCGCGGTTTTACCTAGTCCCTTGCCACGTGCGGTCCGCAGGTAGTCGCTCTCGCGAACCACGATGAGGCTCTGACGCAACATCCGCGCGAGGACGGCTGCCAGCGCGGTCCCAAGGGTCAAGGCAGGCAGCACCAGATGAGAAAATCCGCCTCGCCCGGTCAGCGGGAACCATCGGAGATCCAGCGAGAAGATGATCATTAACAGCGGCCCTAGGTAGATGTGGGGAATGGATATTCCGAGAATCGCGAAGCCCATCGCGCCGAGGTCGACCGCACTGCCCGGTTTGGCGCCGGAAATTATTCCCAGCGGAAGGGCGATCACCACACCCACCAGCAGGCCCGCAACCGTCCACTCCAAAGTGGCTGGGAATCGTTCAGCGATCAGACCGGCGACCGAGCGGTGATAGGTGATTGAGTCACCCAGGTGAGCCCTAGTCAGGCCGCCGAGGAAGTCGAAGTATTGTTTGCCGAGCGGACGGTCGAGCCCGAGGGTATGGCGCAATCCCGCGATATCGCTGGGTGTGGCGGTCTCGCCGAGCATCGTTGTCACCGGATCGCCCGGCACCAGGTGAATCATCGCGAAGGTGAGGGTCGCGACACCGATCGCGACTGGCACCACCGCACCGAGGCGGCGCAGAAAATACCGGGTCACTCCGATGCCTCCCGAGCAGAAGGGGCCGCGAGGGTAACGCTCCCGAGCGAACGCAGGCTGCCATTGGGATACGGTTCAAAGCCGGCCACCACTCGATTCAGCACCGTGACGTTTTGCAGCCACCACAGGGATACATACGGCAGGTCGTCGGCTGCCAGACGTTGCACTTGTCTGTAGATGGCGCGGCGGCTTGCCGGATCGATGGTGCTCATTCCAGCTTCGACGAGTGCGTCCATTTCCGGGTTGCTATACGCGCCCCGATTCAGTCCGCGCGGCGGTACCATCAGCGAGTCGAAGGTCAGGTAATAGTGGTTCGGATCGTTGATGCCAATCCACCGCATCGAGGCCAGGTCGAAGTTGCCGTTGGCGAGGTCACTGTAGAAGGTCGCCCATTCGTTGCTGCGAATCTCGACCCGAATGCCGACTCGTCGCAGCATCGCCTGCAGCACTTCGGCGAGGCGGCCGTTTTCGGGTGTGGTCTTGTAGATGAACTTCAGATCGCGCATGCCATTCAGATCGGCGTGATATCCGGCGTCATCGAGCAGCCGGCGTGCCATTTCCGGATCATAGCCGTAGGACCGTACCGTGGCGTCGTAAGCCCAATTTTCCGGCGCCAGCTTGCCGGTGGCGATGCGGGCCGTGCCGCGCAGATAGGAACCGACGATCGCGACGCGGTCGACGGCATAGGCAATCGCGCGGCGCACGCGCAGGTCGTGAAGGTGCGGGTTGCGAAAATTGAGCAGCAGGTACACATAGCTGCTGCCCGGAGCCTGGTTGAGGCGAAGGTCGGGATTCGAGATCAGGTAGGAGAGGACTTCGGGATCGATGTTGTTCGGGGCGACATCGGAGATCCCTTCCGCGAGCTCAAGCGCGCGCACCGTGGCATCGGGCACGATCTTGAACACGATGCCCTCGGGCGAGTTGGCGGGGGCTGGACGGTACGGATTGCGCTTAAGCCAGGCGGCATTGTCGCGCAGGTACTTCGTCATGGTGAAGGCCCCGGTTCCCGGTGGGCTGATGGCCAGGCTGCTATGGGGCAACGGGGTCCCTGCGGGCACGATGCCATAGGTGCCCATCTCCAGGGCGGGTGCATAGGTGCCTGTGGTGGTAATCACGACCGTGCGTTCGTCCGGAATCTCGATGGACTTGAGCTGCTCGAGGACGGCTCGCTTGGGAGATGCCGACCGCCGATCGAGAATCGAGTCGTAGGTGAACTTGACGTCCCGCGAGGTGAGTTCGCGGCCGTCGCTGAAGCGCACGCCGGATTTCAAATGGAAGATTATGCGGGTGTCGTCGGGGCGTTCGATGCTTTCAGCGAGATCGCCGACCAGTCGACCATTGCGGTCGATTTTGACCATCGAATCGAAGATCAACTCCATGATTCGCGACGAGATCGCATCGGTCGCAAAGCGCGGGTCGGTCGCGGTCGGGGAACTTTCGATGTCGACCTGAAGGTAACGCGGCGGAGAGGGCACGGGACGAGCGCATCCAAAGGCCAGTGCTGCGCATAGTGCGAGTGTGCGTGCGGTCGCCCGGCCTTTCCGCTTCCTCATCCCCACGAGTCTTTGGATCATCGCGGACAGGGCGGATAATAGCAGACGAATCTGGGGTAAGGTGGAGGAGACACGCGCGATGGCTGCCGACTGGCGCGACCAGGTAACTCTCCAGCAGGGCGATCTCACCGAGGCATCGACAGATGCGATCGTGAACGCCGCAAACAATGACTTGCAACTCGGCGGCGGAGTGGCGGGCGCAATTCGGCGCAAGGGTGGTCCAGCGATTCAGGAGGAATGCGATCGCATTGGGCCGCTGCCGCTCGGCGAGGCGGCGATCACGAGTGCAGGTCAGCTGCGCGCGAAGTACGTGATTCATGCAGCCAGCATGCGACTGGGCGGCCGCACCACGGAGGAAAATCTGAGAGCATCGACCCGCAACTCATTGCTACGGGCCAAGGAGAAAGGACTCCGGTCGATCGCGTTTCCGGCGGTGGGCACGGGCATTGCGGGGTTTGCGATGGACCGGTGCGCGGAAGTGATGTTGAACGAGGTAGCGGCGCATCTGCGTGGCACGACTTCCGTGGAGAGGGTGGAGTTTGTGCTATTTAACGATGCGGCGTTGCAGGTATTCCGACGCGTGCTCGAGGGGATGGCGTAGCGGAGCTAACCGTTGATCCGCAGCCGAGCCGAGCGGTAACCCGGCAACCAGGTTTTCTCTCAGGAGCTTCTCCTATTCGGACGGGCCAGGACCCGGTCTAGCGACACGGCGATTCCGACAAATCAGTGGGCGGCGCCGCCGGCGCCGGCTTGCGCCCGGCGCAGAACGATGAAGCTTGGCACGAGCATCAGCATCACGATCGCAAGGGTGCGGTAGATATCATTGAACGAGAGCATCGCGGCCTGGGCCTGAATCATCGCGTACACACCCCCGATGCCCTGCTTCTGCCCGGTGATGAGTTGCGGGACAAAGTGAAAGGCGTGCGCGCCGGGCAGCTGGGCGCTGGCCGCGCTCATTTTCCAGGCGGCAAAGACCGAGAAACGTTCCGCGAGATACGACTGGTGGACCTGTTCGTGACTCACCAGCGCGGTGGTCATGTATGAGATGCCGATGGCGGCGCCGGCGTTGCGCATCATGTTATACAGGCTTGCCGCATAGCCCATCCGCTCGCGTTGCACGCAGGAAAGGGTGACGGCGGAGAGGGTCGGAAAAATCATCCCCATCCCGATCCCCATCACAATGCTTGGCCACACCACGACCCAGGTACTCACCTGCAGATCCCAGCGCGACATCTGCCACAGGCCGGCGGTCATAAGGACGAAACCGAGGCCAATGAGCGGCCGAGTGTCAAAGCGGGCACGGGAGAGCTGGCCTATGAGAAGCATCGCCACCATGGTTCCCAGGCCACGCGGAGCCAGCACCAGGCCGGCCTTCCACGCGGAGTAACCGAGCAGCTCCTGGAGGAAAATCGGATTGAGCAGACCCGTGCCGTAAAGCGCAAAACTCATGGCGACCATCAGCGCGACCGAAAAGCTGAAGATCGGAATCTTGAGAATGCGAAGATCAAGAATTGGTTCTTCGAACCGCAGTTCGTGAATCACGAACCAGATGAACAGGGCCAGCGAGATCACGACCGAATAAACCACCCACCACGATGCGAACCAGTCCGCGCGCTGGCCGCGATCCAGAACGATCTGCATCAATCCCAGGCTCACGGCCATCAGCAGCATCCCGAGGTAGTCGACTTTGCCGCCGCGTGCGCGATGCGCTCGCAGGTAGGCGGGGTCGTGTACGAAGGCCGAAACCATCAGGAATGCGATAAGACCAATCGGCAGATTGATGTAGAAATTCCAGCGCCAGTTCCAGTTATCCGTGATCCAGCCGCCCAGCGTCGGACCCATGATCGGAGCCACCATCAGACCCATGCCCCAGGTCGCCATGGCGAGCTGTTGCTCGTTGGGTGGAAAGGTTTCCATGAGTATGGCCTGCGACGACGGGATCATCGCGGCGCCGGCCGCCCCCTGGAGGAGCCGAAATATCACCATCTGGTCGAGTGAGCGCGCGGCACCACACAGGCCGGAGGCGAGGACGAACACGGCTACCGAGGTAAGAAAGTAACGCTTGCGGCCGAAGCGGGCGGAGATCCACCCGGTCATCGGGATCATGATGCCGTTAGCGATCAGGTAGCTGGTCAAAACCCAGGCGATCTCATCAACGCTTGCGGAAAAGGTCCCCTGCATGTGCGGCAGGGCGACGTTGACGATCGAGGTATCGAGCACCTCGAGCGTGGTGCCAAGCATCACCGCCATCGCGATCAGCCATTTGTGCGACGGTGCGGCGTGATCGAATTGCTCGAGCGGTACTTTAGTGGCGGCTCCCATGGGAAATTTCTTCCGCAGCCGGTCCTGGCCATACTAACCGACTCTCGCGAACGAGACACAGGTGCGGTTGCAGTAATCCGAAAGGCACCGAATCGTAATATGATCTTCATTGATTGTGACGCGCGGACCCCGCGATGCTGAGGCGTGCACCCCGCTGGTGACAACGGGTATCCGAGCGGTTACTCTCTGTGCATGCGGCTTGCCGCAATCGACGTAGGATCGAATTCCGTACACATGATCGTCGCCGACGCGAGCCGCGACGGGCACCTTGAGGTGGTCGATCGCGTCAAGGAGATGGTGCGACTGGGGCGCCGATCCTTCATGACCGGCCGTCTCATCGACGAATCCATGGACCTGGCGATCGGGGCTTTGAAGAATTTCGGGCGACTGGCTCGGGTGCGGAAAGTGGACCGGCTCCGTGCGGTTGCGACCAGCGCCGTCCGCGAGGCGAAAAACCGCGTCGGGTTCATCCGTCGAATCCGCCGGGAGACCGGCCTCAAGATCGAAGTTATTTCTGGAGCTGAGGAGGCGCGACTGATTTTTCAGGCCGCGCAGCATGCTTTTGGACTCGATGGTGGTCCGCACCTGCTGGTTGATGTGGGAGGCGGTAGCGTCGAATTGGTCCTGGTGCAGGATCGGCGTCCGCTGTGGATGCACAGTGCGAAGCTGGGAGTCGCCCGATTGACTGAGCGTTTTCTTACCGAGGATCCCCCGACCAACGCTCAACTACGCAGACTCGAGGATCACCTCGACCACAAAATCGGCGCGCTGCTGCGCAAGGTGCGTAAGGCCGGGGTCGTTCACGCGATCGGGACGTCCGGAACAATCAATACGCTGGTGGCGATGGCCAGGGCATCGAGGGGAGAGGAACTCGGCCGCCTGCACGGCGCGAGCGCATCGGCTGAGGAGATCGCCAAGCTGTCGGGCGACCTGGTGACGGCGAATGCAGCGCTGCGAGCGGAGCTTCCTGGAATGGATGCGAAGCGGGTCGACCTGATGCCGGCAGCCGGAGCGCTGGTGGACTTTGTGCTGCAGCGCTCGGGCGCATCGTCGCTCACCGCGTGTTCGTGGGCGCTGCGTGAGGGGCTGATCCTGAGCCTGCTCAAGGCGGCACACGGCAACAGCGCGGCGGACGCTCGCCGCCGATCGGTGAAAGCCCTCGCATCACGATTTTTGGGATCCAACGAACATGGGCAACAGGTTGCGAAGCTGGCGCTGCGCCTGTTCGATGCTACCGCCCCGGTTCTGGGACTGCCGAAGAATTCGCGTGAGTTACTCGAATACGCGGCGCTGCTACACGACGTAGGACACGCGATCGACCACGACCGGCACAATCGACATTCGTATTATCTCATCAAAAATGCTGAACTATTCGGCTTCGAGCCCGACGAGATCGAAGTGATTGCGCAGGCGGCCCGCGGTCATCGCAAGCAGGCGCCGAAGGTAGACTCCCCCGACCTGAGTGCGCTAACTGGTCCCAAGCGCCGTCTGGTACGGGGGTTCGCAGCGATTCTAAGGGTGGCCGACGCGCTGGACCGCACGCATTTCGGTGTGGTTAAAAATATCCAAGTAAGCTATTCGCCGGGGCGGTTGATCATCGGGGTTGACTCCAACAAGGAAAAGGCCGACCTCGAACTGTGGACATGCGAGAGACGGACAGACCTGCTATCGCGACTTCTCGAGCGCCAGGTGACCTTGGCGCGATAAGCTCGGCAACCCATTCACCGAAGGCCGCAGCCAATGGCCGCGGCGGCGCTGCAGCCGGTAACGATGGCGGCAACAGCCTGCTGCTCACGCCCCATCCATATCCGGGGCGGCTGATTGCGGTCGAGGGAATCGACGGATCTGGCAAATCCACCCAGATGATGCTGCTGGAGCGATGGCTGCAGGCGCGTGGCTACCCCGTCATCTTCACCGAATGGAACTCGTCGCGCCTGGTGCGACGCTCGATGAGCCGCGGCAAGAAGAAGAACTTGCTGACGCCGACGACCTTTAGTCTGCTCCACGCAGTCGATTTCGCCGACCGCCTGACCTATCAGATCATGCCGCCGCTGCAGGCGGGAATGATCGTGCTCGCCGACCGCTACGCCTTTACCGCCTTCGCACGCGATGTGGCCCGCGGTGTGCATCCCGAATGGGTGCGCGCGGTGTACAGCTTTGCCCTGCGCCCGGACCTTACGCTGTATTTCCGGGTTCCCATCGAAGTCTCGCTGGAGCGCTTGCTCGCGGGGCGTGCCAAACTCAAATATCACGAGGCCGGCATGGACGTGGGGCTTTCGGCAGACCCCGCCGAGAGTTTTCGCATATTCCAGAGCCGGGTACTCGAAATCTACGACGAGCTGACGCACGAGTTCGAGCTACGCACCATCGACGCGACCGGCGAAATTCCGGAGCAGCAGCGGAGATTTCGCAACATCGTTCAGGACGTGGTGCTGCAAGACTATGACCGCGAACGTGCCAAAGGAAACCATGTCAGAACACAACCACGCTAAGAAGTGGTACGGTCACGGGCTGCCATACCTGTCGGAGAAGCGGCTGCCGGGGCATTTGATCGCAATCGAGGGAACCGACGGTGTCGGCCGTTCCAGCCAGATCGCGCTGCTCCGGCCATGGTTGGAGCTGGAAGGATACGCGGTCAGCAACACCGGATGGACGCGGTCGCCGTTGTTGTCGGAGACCATCAACGAAGCGAAAGCAGGCCATCAGCTGACCGTCACCACCTTCAGCCTGCTGTACGCGGCGGATTTTGCCGACCGGCTTGAGCACGAAATTCTGCCCGCGCTGCAAGCCGGGTTTATCGTGATCGCCGACCGGTACATGTACACGGCGTTTGCGCGGAACATGGTGATGGGCGCTGACCCGCGATGGACTCGCGACGTTTTTGGGGTGGCGCTGCAGCCCGACCTGGTCATCTATCTAGACATCGATGTGGAGACGCTGATTCCGCGCGTGGTGCAGGGCAAGGGCATGGACCATTGGGAATCGGGCATGCATCTGCTGCTCGGCACCAATCTGTTCGAATCGTTCCAACGCTACCAGACGCACCTGATCGAGGAATACCGGCGACTCGCGTCGGAATTCGGCTTCATCACGGTTGATGCGCGCCAGCCGATCGATGATGTACAGACGGAACTTCGCTCGCACATCATGCAGTACTTGCGCACGGCAGATCCGGCGCGCAACGCGATCGCACACGAGGAGAAGTCGGCCACTTCCACGGAAGAGGAGTAGGCGGTGGAAGTTGACGTGCCCACTTCTTTTGCGCCCGTCGCGGAGCCTCCTCTCGCGATCGCGCAGGCGCCTTCGACCGCGCCCAAGCTCGAGCTCGCGGCAGACCAGACGATTACCGGAGCGGCACGCCAGGCGATCATTTTTGGTGGCATCGCGCTGGAGCGTCATCGCGAAGCCGCAGCCGCCGGACAATCGGAACCGATTCACCAGCTTCGGGTAACGGCGCGACGCCTGCGCGCTTCGCTGCACCTGTTTGGCGGGGTCATCCACGCGACCGATTCGCGAATCATCGAGCGCGACCTGATCTGGATGGCGCAGGCGGCCGGCGGCGCGCGCGAAAGCGAAATCAGCGCCGCGGTATTTCGCCGACGCGCTGCAAAACTCGACCCGGTCCTGGCGGACTCGCTCGCAGCGATCTACACGACCCTCTTGCGGGAGCGTTCGCTCAAGTTACGCGACCTTCAGAGCGTGGTCGAATCGAAGCGGTACCGCGCGCTGCTCGCGCGGCTCGAGAACCCCCGCTTGCGCAAGGCCTACACCGACACCCTTCTCAGCGCCGAGGCTGCATCGATGCTGCGCCCGATCGCGCGATCGGTTGCGCGCGCCGGCGCGGCGTTGGATGAAGGTTCCACGCCGCGGACGATCCATCGGCTGCGGGTGCGGGTCAAGCGGTTGCGCTATGCGCTCGAACTTTTATCCGCACTCGGAGGCAAGCGCAGCCGCCGGCTCCTGTCGCGGCTGGAGGTGCTTCAGGACCTGCTCGGTGATTTGAATGATCTATCGGTCGGGACCGCCTGGCTGATCAATTTTCCCCGCACCCCAGACGCCGAGCTGGGCGCGGTAATGGCGGCAGGCGCGATGGCACAGGCGCTGAGCAGCCGGTCGGCCAAGCTCGCGCGGCGCAGCGTCAAAGCATGGCGCAAGCTGGACAAGAGCACCGCGATCGCGGACGCGCTGGATGAAATTCGGCGGGACGGCAAAACCGTCCCCGTGCAGGCGTCACCGATACAGGAACTTGCTACGGAGAATGCCGCATGATCCTTTACATTCTTCGTCATGGAATAGCCGAAGACGCGCCGGTTGGTGGTGACGACGGCGCGCGCAAACTGACGCTCAAGGGACGCGAGAAGATGCACGCCGCAGCCGAGGGCATGCGCAACTTCGGTCTCAAGTTCGATTCGATTTTGACCAGCCCGCTGGCGCGCGCCACTGAAACGGCCGAGATCGTTGCGGCGGCTTACGCCAACACGCCACCGCCACAAGTCCTGCCCGCACTGGCCACCGGAGTCCCGGGGCCAGAGGTCGTCACGGCATTGCGATCGTTCGCCAAACAAAAGCATGTGATGATCGTGGGACACGAACCACAGCTGAGCGCGGTCGCATCGATAGTGCTGACCGGGTCGCCGGGGGGCGCGAATCTTGAGCTCAAGAAGGGCGGGTGCGTCGCGTTGCAAGTGCCCTCGCGTCCGGACAAGGGCGGCGCGCAACTGCTGTGGCTACTCACCCCGCGTCAATTGAGAACTCTGCGCAAGTGATCCGGCCCTTCATTGCCAGACCTTGCTACCGGTATGATCTGAACCTCGACCTTGCGCGACTCGGTCTTAGAATTTCCCGTAGCGACTGCGGCCTCCGCGTAGCGCTCAGCGGTCCATACCTTTCCCGGATGAACCTTGGTGACGAGCGAGTTGGTGCGCGGGCTGGGTGGCACCCCCGGCTTGATGCATGACCAGACCGCCGGCTCGTGGTTGACAGCCGGCCGTGTTCCGGTGAAGGGCGCACAGACGGAGCCATCTTCGAGCTGCAGAAGCCACGGTGAGGGCGAGGAGGCGCGAGGCTCGGTCACGAGCGGAAGCGCTTTGGTGAGCTTCATCACAAAGCCGCTCTTGCCGAGCACCGGGTTGGCATCGCAGATGACTGATTTTCCATCGGCGGCACCTGGAAACAGGGATCGTAAATGCGGTTGCCGATCATACATCGCCAAGCGCCCGGCCGGTCGGCGGCAATCGAGCGGGTCCAGCAGGATCCATCCTGGATTGGGCCCGAGGGGACTGACAGAGTGAACCAGGTGACTTGCGTGTGGCGGATGGTCGATTGAGCCCAAGCGCGGCAACTCAGGATGAGAAGGAGCACGGCTACCAGTGCATGGAGAAAGGTCTTCATGGCGGAAGCTTAGCTGGTCATTTCTCGTTTCTGGAAACCGGGCCGAGCGCCTGCTGGCCAAAGCCGCGGCCACGCCCGCTCGCACTACCCTAATAAGGGCAGAGAAATTCCGGCGCTGACCAGTGCGCCGGTCGCTACACCCATCAAGGCTTCGCCGGCGACCATTCCGGCAGCGAACAGGAGTCGGGGGCCGCCCTCGTCCTCCCGGCCGAGCCATCCACCGGCCAGTGCGCCAATATCGTTACGCTAAGGCCGAAGGGCAAATACAGTCCGATCGCCACCGGCATGATCGGAGCCCGCCAAGGGCTGCCGGACCGTTCAGCAACCACATCGCCGGCCGCGAGCAGGGCGGCCAGGATCGCGCCTGCCGCGACCATGGTCCATGGCAAGCCACCACGGAAAATACCCTGGGTTACTTTGGCCATCAGGAATGCCTGGGGCGCGGCGAGTGCGCCCGTGCGGGCGGTCGCGGTTCCGGCAATTCCATAGCCTGCGATGAGCAGATTCAGAATCGGCGCCATGACGAATGATGCGGCGATCGCGCCGATCAACACGCCTATCTCCAGCGCGCGTGGGGTCGCTCCAACAAAGTATCCGGTCGCAAGGTCATGCAACGAATCACCCGCCATCGCGGCAGCCGTGCAGACGACTGCGCCCGACAAAATCGCAAGTCGGGGACCAACCCCGACGCTTTCCACCCCCGCAAGTTTGAGGAAAATTGCCACGGCCAGCAACACAATGACCGTGACCCCGGAGACTGGATTATTCGATGCGCCCACGATTCCCGTGAGATAGCCGGCGATCGCAGTAGCAAAGAATCCGATCACTGCCAGCAGCAGGGCGAGCGCGGCGCTCAAGGCCACGCCCGCGCCGAGCGCGAGGCAGAGCGCGAAGATTACCGGAACCGTGAGCCCGACGGCGCTGACGATTGCCCGGGGCGAAAGATCGGTTTCCTCGCGGGCCAGCGCCTGCGCATGGCTGCCACCCACGATAGCGAGGCTGTCGCGCAGGGCCGCGAAGATGCGCGTGCGAAGGCGCCATAGCGTTACGATTCCACCGGTCAGCATCGCTCCAATCCCCAGGTAGCGGACTTGCGAACTCCACAGCGCCGAGGCGGCGCGCATCGGGTCCGGGTCTTGACCACCACCATAGAGCAAGGCGAGAACCGGTATCGCAATAACCCACGCGAACGCACCTCCGGCGAAAACCAGGGTGGCGATGCGCAAACCAACTATGTAGCCGATACCCAAAAGCGCTCCGGAAATATTGATCGAGCCGCCGATCACCGCACCTCCCAGCCATCGCGCGCCGGAAACCATTCCGGGAACGATGCCAAACACGTCCTGCGTGGCTTTCAAACCAGCCGCGAGCGCACCACCCCACACAAGCGGGGCCATTTGGGTCTGAGTCTCTCCGGCGCGCAGCACTTCCGCGCAGGCGAGTCCTTCGGGAAACGGAAGACGATCGTCGACGATATAGGCGCGGCGTAGAAAAACCACCAGCAAGGCACCCATCGTGCCCCCCGCCGCGCTCAGGGCAGTGACTGGCAGGTAAGGTAGTGGCCCTCTGTGGCCTAGGATGATGAGGGCGGGAAAGGTGAAGATCGATCCGGCGGCGACCGCTTCTCCGGCGGATGCGATGGCCTGCACGAGGTTGTTTTCGAGAATCGTGGCCCCGCCAGCCATCCGTAGAAGCGCCATCGAGATAACCGCTGCCGGAATGCTGGCCGAGACCGTCAGACCCGCGTAGAGGCCCAGGTATGCGTTGGCGGCGCCGAGGATTAGTGCGAGGGCGATTCCGAGCGCGATGCCGCGCCGGGTCAGTTCGCGCGGCGCGGGCAGCGGTGATGGAGAAGCGGCTTGCACCGCGCAACTATATGCCATCGAGGAGGCGAGAGGGCGAATAAGCGCGGGGGAGCAGGGCCAATCCTGACTCGTTCCCGAGGCGGTAAGGGAACCGGGTTTTCCTAGATCAAAGACTCAGCCGACTCGCGCGCCTACAGGCTATCGGTGGTCCCGTCCACTGCTACGACTGGTTTGCCGGCGTTGTGCCATCCGGTAATTCCGTCGACCATCACGCTCACGCTGGTGTATCCCGCGCCTACCGCCCGACGGGCGGCTTCGTGTGACGCCATTCAATGCAGGTTGTGACAGTAAAAGACCAGCTTGGCATTTTTGTTGGAGGGCAACTCCTCCGCCACATCGTAATGACTGTCCGAGGAGAGTGGGCGGGCACCCGGAATCATGCCTTCGGTTTTGCGCACTTGCGGACCGTCGGCATCGAAGAGATGAACGTGTGCGTTCGGATCGGCCATCAATTCGGCGAGATCGTCGACATGGATTAACTGGAAATTATCCCGTTCGGGCTTGTTGTTGATGATGGAACCTATGTTGGTCGCGAGGGCCGGGAGCGCGACTATCATGATTGCGCCGATGGCAGCCAGAATCGCGGTTGATTTTCGCATGAGGAAGCCTCCCCTCGACGATGCTTTCAAGAATATCAGAGCTTCTTTCCGACGAGAACGATCAAACTTTCTCGAACAGCGACACCCATCGTTCCAGGGCGGTCTCGTGTCCGGGTACCAACTGAATGGTGAACTGGTCATATCCGGCGTCGCGCAGAGTGCGGATTCGCTCGACTAATTCCGGCTCCGGTGCCGTGAACGTAGTCATGCGCATAACGTCTTCGGTCAGAAAGCGCTCCTCTTCCGGGCGCACCGCCAGCAGATGCAGCTTGTGGATCTGGAGATAGCGAGTACCCGCGGGCTGATAGGTCGCGTACTGACGGCGATATTCTTCCATGAGCGGCGCAATCTGTGCCGGGAGCTGAAGGTTAATCGTTGACTCGACGAGGCTGTGAAAGAAAACCGTCGCCAGCGGGCCCGCCTCGGCGCGGGCCCGCGACCCGGCCGGTGATTCGCCCGAATCGAGAATACAGCCAAGGGTGAACACCGTACGGTACAAGGACTTCGGGTTGCGTCCGGTCTCCCGGCAACTGAGCGCGATTTGATCCGCTTCGTTCAGCGCGCGCGGCATGGTTGACAGGAACGTCATCCAGCCATCGGCGATTTCTGCGGTCAACTTGCGCGCCTTCGGCGCGAAGGCGGAGATGTGTAGGGGAATCTTGTCTTTGATATTGATCAGGCCGAATTCGGGATTGAGAAACCGCACCTTGTGGGACGCGCCTTCGCATTCCCAGTCCACGGTCTCGCCCCTCAGCAGCCCTTGAACGACGCGCAGATACTCGCGGAACTCCGCCAGCTTCATGGGGCCAAGGCCCATCGTGTTGCGTGCGGTGAATCCGGTGCCGACGCCAAAAATGATTCTTCCGGGCGCAAGCCGGTTGAGGGTCGCCAGTCCGTTGGCCGTCACCGGCGCGATCCGGTTGGTCGGAACCAGCACCCCCAGTCCCAATTTGATCTTGGAAGTATGCTCGGCGGCAAGCGCCATGGTGGCGAAAATATCCGGCGCCAGCATCTGCGAGTCGTAGAACCAGGCGTGCGAAATTCCCAGCTCCTCTGCTCGCTTGACCGTTTTCCAGCCATCGAGATTCGACGCGAGTGCAATTCCGAAATCCATGGTTCGGCCTCCAGTTCCCAGCGAATCGACCGAGCACTATCACTATTTGCGCAAGGGGAAAATCGAGTTAGGGTAGGCACCATCTCGTTAGGAATTTTTCCGTCATGCTGAAACTATACGAGCATCCTTTTTCGCCATACGTGCAGAAGGTCAAGATTGCGCTCTACGAGAAGAACATTCCGTTCGAGGCCGAAATTCCCGACGCGTTCAGCGGCGCACCGACCAAGTACGGCACCTTCAACCCGCGTCTGGAAGTGCCAGCCCTGGTCGATGATGGGTTTGCGATCTTCGATTCGACGATCATTCTCGAGTACCTCGAGGACAAGTGGTCGAATCCCCCGATGCTTCCGGTCACACCGCGCGAGCGGGCGCGCGTGAGGATGATCGAAGACGTGTGCGACACCTATTACGAGGCGATCAACTGGGGGCTGATGGAAGTTCGCGCTTGGAAGCGGGTTACGGGTGATCAGGCTGCAGCGATCGAGAAACGTGCGCGTGAGCAGACGGCGGGAGTATTTGCCTGGCTCCAGCGAGAACTTGGCAACAGTCAGTGGTTCAACGGCTCCTCGTTCGGTCACGGCGATTTGAGCGTATTCCCATACCTGCACGGCTCCGTGGTGTGGGGTGCGGGACCGAGCGCTGGATCAAAGCTCGCTTCGTGGCTGGCGCGGATGGACGAGCGTGAGAGCGTGCGCAAGACTATTGCGGCGACCGAGCAGTTTACAGGCTCGATGGATGCCCTACCGGCAATGCTCGAATCGGGCGCCTTCAAGCGACAGTATCGGGACCATCGGCTGGAATGGATGCTGCGGGTGGGCGGAATTGACGTGGTGTTGGAGGGATTGAAGAAGGGGACGATTCGGTTTTCGGAGGAAGTGTCGTAGGCCGCGTTGCGAGCAACCGGTTTCATCCGTCTCCGAACCTGCCCGCGACAAGTCGGGAGATTGTAGACTTGGTCGGTGAAGCTCGTCGTCTGGGGAAGTACTGGTCATAACCGCCGGCAGCGGCGGGTTCATGACCTTCCCCGAAGTCGGCAAGGGAACCAAAGCGAAGAGGTCACCTCACTGCGGTTTCGGCGGGTTCCGCGATTACTTGGTTTTCGAGCTTACCTATTTTTTCAATCTCAATTCGCACCACGTCGCCGGCCACCAGCCATTTCGGCGGTTTCATCGCGGCTGCGACTCCGCCGGGGGTCCCGGTCGAGACGATGGTGCCCGGCAGCAAGGTAAACACGGTCGACAGGGTTTCGACCTGCGCGAAGCAATCGAAGATCAGGTGGCGCGTATTTGAATGTTGGCGCATTTCACCGTTTACCAAGGTCTTGAGGTCGAGCGCGTGCGGGTCGCCGATCTCGTCCGGCGTGACGATCCAGGGGCCGATTGGACCGTGGGTATCAAACGATTTGCCCAGCGTCATGGTAGGAGCACGCATCTGCCAGTCGCGCACGCTGACGTCGTCGACGATCAGATAGCCCGCGATCACTTCGTGAGCGCGGTCGCGCGGCACGTGCCGGCAGCGTCGACCGATCACAAAACCGAGTTCTCCCTCGTAGTCGAGCGCCTTGGAAGCGCGCGGCAGATGAATCGGATCGTTCGGCCCAACCACGCAGGTGGCCTGCTTGTTAAAGAACATCGGGAAGGAAGGTTTATCGCGCCCGGTTTCGGCCACGTGGTCGGCATAGTTCAAACCGATCGCGAGGAACTCGGGAGGGCGCGCGATGGGCGCTTCCAGCTTTAGCGAGGAGAGTGCAATCCGGCCCGCATTGCGGGCGACGGCCTTGCGCGCGATGTCAAGCGCCTCGCGGCCAGCGCCTAGGAACGCGACCATCTCGCGCGGAAGTTCGGGCGCCGCTGTGGCCAGGTCAACGATCGATTCGTCGGTGACGACGCCGATGCCGGTTCTTCCCTGATGCGTGAAAGTTGCGAGCTTCATTGTCGTCCTCGCTCACAGAGCCGCTGTGAACCTGAATGCGCTTCCGCTCCGGGTGATCTTGCCGGCCGAGGGCGTGGCGAAGTGAGTGCCGAACACCAGCACATCGCGGTCCGTAAATTTTTCTGCGAATGCGCGCCGCGTGTTCTTGGCCATCGCCAGGTCGCTGTCAAATGCGTCGTCCCATTCCGGGTACTGGAATTGCACCGGATGATGAATCAGGTCGCCGGTTATAACCGCATCGTGGCCCTTGGATGAAATCCGAACGCTGTGATGTCCGGGAGTATGTCCGGGCGTGGGCTCGAGCCAGACCTCGTCGGTGATGCGATAGTTCGAATCGACCAGCTTCGCGTGTCCTGAATCGACCACCGGGCGCACCGAGTCTTCAACCGGATCGCGAGAGTCTTTGTTGTCGGACTTGGACCAGTACTCCCACTCGGTGCCGCCTACCAGGTAACACGCGTTGGGGAAGGTCGGGACCCATTTGCCGTTCTCGAGCGTGGTGTTCCATCCGACGTGATCGACGTGGAGATGCGTGCACACGACGATGTCGATGTTGTCGCGCGTGTAGCCCGCTTTTTTTAGATCGTCGAGAAACGGCAGCTTGAGATTGCTCCACACGGGATTGCTGCGCACTTTGTCATTGCCGATGCAGGTATCGACCACTATGCGCTTGCCCTGGGATTCGAGGACCAGCGCGTGGATCGCCATCCTGAGCTTGCCTTTCTCGTCAGTGAAGGTAGGAAATAGCCAGCTTGCCTCTTTCTTGATGTTCTCTGGTGTCGCGTCGGGCAGCAGCCAGGTGCCCGGCCATGGGGCTTCGCTTTCAATGATGCGGCTGACCTTGACGTCTCCTATATTCCAGGTGCTCATTGGGGTTCGACCTCCGCTACCTAGCCCGCAACTTAACTCGATTCCATAGTAGCCGCCAAACGAAGTTTGGAATCGACATCCCCGGTGGGAAACTCCCGGGCCTGCCGGTGCACGCGTGGATGAGCCCCATCAGGAAAACAAGTGGGGGAAGAAAGTGGTCGCCGATCGTTGGTTCTACTTCAAAGCAGAAAAAACGGCTGTGACAGGATGAATCCGGTTGCGTCTTCGCAGGAACAACCACTAACTAAAGAAGGGTTGGGCGGGCGCCGAACCCCGTGCATTTCTACTGGACGGAGCGGCAGATCGAGTTTACCCGGTCGCAAATTTGGAGGTGCGAGTGATGTCGGTCAAACCACCTACGGCGGAAGAAATCCGAGAGCTGGCGCGGGAGAGCCACATCGAACTGAGCGCGCACGAGCTTGATGCGCTGGTGCAGGCACTCGGTGCACAGATTCCGGTACTTGAACGGGTCGATGCGTTCGCGGCAGATCCACAACCCTCCGTGGAGCGTTATCCGAAGCGCGACGCGGGCGCGCCGATGAATCGCAAGGACGATCCGCTCAACGCGGTGGTGCGAAAATGCCACATCGGGGGCGCGCCCTCGGGAAAGCTCAAGGGCAAACGGGTCGGCCTAAAGGAGAGTGTTTGTGTAGCGGGCATTCCCGTGAGCGGCGGCTCCCACGTGCTGCAAGGGTATACGGCCGACATAGACGCGACGATCGTCACCCGGATGCTGGACGCGGGAGCGGAGATCGTCGCGATGCTGAACATGGACGACTTCGCGCTTTCCGGCAACGGCAAGACCTGCGCATGCGGGCCGACGCTTAATCCGGTAAATCCCGAACATTGCTCTGGCGGGTCATCAAGCGGATCGGGGGCCGCACTCGGATACGACTGGATCGACATCACGATCGGCACCGATCAGGGCGGTTCGATCCGAATCCCTTCCTCATGGAGCGGCGTGGTGGGAATCAAGCCAACGTACTCGCTGGTTCCGTATACGGGAGTCATGAGCATCGACCCCTCGCTCGATCACGTCGGCCCGATGACGAAGAACGTTCATGACTGTGCTCTCATGCTTGAGGTCCTTGCCGGCAAGGATCCGCTTGACCCCAGGCAGCAAGAAGTTCCAGTTGAACGCTACACCGAGTCGCTCGACCGGGGCGTGAAGGGTTTGCGGCTGGGTCTTCTGCGAGAAGGGTTCGGGCATCCCGGCGCCGAGGCCGATGTCAACGACTGCGTGCATAAAGCGGCCGCCGCTTTGGAAAAACTCGGGGCGACGGTGCGGGAACTTTCCATTCCGGAGCATCGTGATGCATCGGACCTGCTCTTCGCGATTGTGCCGGAAGGAATGATGTGGCTGGCCGATACGGCCTTGCAGAGCGTCCACTTCAACGGCAGCTACAATCCGAGTCTTGCGGACTTTTTCACCGCCAACCTGCCATCGCGCGCGAGCAAGGAAGCACTCACCGTAAAGCTGATGTTCGTGCTCGGCAAGTTCGCGGCGCGCCGATACAACGGGCGTCTCTACGCAAAGGCGCAGAACTACCGTCCGAAGCTGAGAGCGCTGTACGATGACGTTTTGAGAAGCTGCGACGTGTTGATGATGCCCACCACGCCGATGAAAGCGCCGCGGCAAGATTCTGAGGCGCCGTATTCGATGATCACGAACACGGCACCCTTCAACATGACCGGACATCCGGGACTGAGCATCCCATGCGCCATGTCGAAGGGACTGCCGGTCGGGCTGATGCTTATCGGGCGGCACTTTGAGGATGCGACGCTGCTGCAGATTGGGCATGCCTATGAACAGATCGTTGATTGGCGCAAGGCGTAGCGAGGCATGCAGAACCACCGGTTTATGGCCGCTTCGTAAAGTTCATGACAACCGAGCTGCGCGGCGCGGTACTCCTGCGCGATCCGCACTTCAACAAATCGACCGCCTTCACGGCCGAAGAGCGCGAGGCGCTCGGGCTGGTAGGTCTGCTTCCGGAAGGAATCGATACCGAGGACATCCAGATTCAGCGGGTCATGCAGCAACTGGCGCTCAAGCCGACCGACCTCGAGAAATACATTTATCTCGCGGCGCTGCAGGACTCGGATGAGACCCTCTTTTACAAAGTGCTGATGAGCGACCCCGCCCGCTTTCTGCCGCTCGTCTATACACCCACGGTTGGGGAGGCGTGCCTGCAATATGGACACATCGTCCGGCGGCTGCGCGGCCTCTATTTAGGAATAAATCGACGCGGCCGGTTCGCGAGGTGTTGCGCAATTGGCCGGAGCGCGACGTTCGCTTCATCGTGGTGACCAGCGGCGAACGAATCCTCGGTCTCGGCGACCTGGGAGCCAACGGGATGGAATCCCGATCGGAAAGCTCGCGCTCTATACGGCTTGCGCGGGCGTTCCGCCCCAGTTCACCATGCCGGTGCTGATCGATTTCGGTACCGGCAACCAGACGCTGCTGCGAGATCCTTTGTATCTTGGACTGCGTCGGACCCGTCCAGGGCCGGCGAAATCGATGACCTGGTCGAGGAATTCATGACCGCGGTCGAGGAGGTCTTTCCTCACTGCTGCGTACAATTCGAGGATTGGGCGGGCACCGATGCGGTCCGGTTGCTGGCTCGATACAAGGCGCGATTCTCCTGCTTCAACGACGACATTCAGGGAACTGCCGCAGTCGCGGTGGCGGGGGTCTTCGCGGCGCTCAGAATCACCGGCCGCAAGTTGGCCGAGCAGAGCTTCCTGTTCCTCGGTGCGGGCTCGGCAGGATTGGGCATAGCAGAGCTGCTGGTTTATGCGTTGAGGACCGCGGGGCTTAGCGAAGCGCAAGCGCGCTCGCGCATCTGGTTGTTTGACGTCAACGGGCTTATCGAATCAACGCGCGGAGACCTGCTAGAATTTCAGAAGCCCTACGCGCAGGTTCATCCGCCGACCCGCGATTTTCTCGGCGCTGTAGAATCAATCAAGCCCACCGCGATTGTCGGTGTCAGCACCGTCAGCAAGGCGTTCGATCAACCGATCATTGAAGCAATGGCCCGCCTGAACCAAGCGGCCCCTAATCTTCCCGTTTTCGAATCCCACTTCGCATTCGGAGTGCACCGCCGAAGAGGCGTACCGGTGGTCAGGAGGGCGCGCGGTATTCGCGAGCGGAAGCCTGTTCCCACCGGTACGTTACGGCGGGAAGACCTTGGTGCCCGGGCAGGGAAACAACGTTTTCGTTTTTCCGGCAATCGGGATGGCGGTGTATGCGACCAGGGCGAAGCGTGTGACCGATGAAATGTTCGTTGCGGCAGCGCAAGCGGTCGCGGAGTGCGTAACCAGTGCCGACCTGGACCTGGGGCAGATCTTTCCGCCGCAATCGGAAATTTTCGAGACCGAGCTGCACGTCGCTGCGCGGATTGCAGAAGTCATCTTCGAGCGCGGGTTGAGTGATCTGCAACGGCCGGATGAGATTGCGGGGTTTATTCGGGGGCAAGTCTACGTTCCGGACTATCGGAGTCTGGTTTAGGCGCGTCGCGTGATTTTGGGCCCGGGTCTTCCTCGCTCTGTTCCGAGACAATCACCGGCCCCAATCACAGCCTGCGGATCTGGAAAAATCCGATTTTTTGAACGCCAGCGAGTTGGATAAAGCTTTTTCGACGGAGTGGCAACCGGCCCACCGGGTCAGGAACAAAGGCGGTCGATAACCTTCAGCATGATGGGAGTGGTCTTTTCGAATGATTCGCGGCGGATGTACTCGTTAGGTTGATGGGCCTGCTCGAGATCGCCAGGCCCGCAGATCAGTGAGTTGATTTCCGCGCGAGCGAAGAATCCTCCGTCAGTCCCGAACAGCACTCCGCCCGAGTCGTGGGTACCGGTCGCTTCCAACAAGGCAGCCTCCAGCGGTGTTCCACGCGGGGAATTGAGCGGCGGAGTAACCACCGGGGAGGTCAATTCGATTTCCGCATCGTGATTGCGCGAGGCATAGTCGTACAACGAGACGCTCTCAATTCGGCGCTGTACTTCGCCATATAGGTCCATCGGGTCAAGATCCGGCATGGTACGGTAGCTCAGCTTCAGCACGCACTGCTCGGCGATCATGTTTACGGCCATGCCGCCACTTATGGTGCCGAAGTTCAGAACGTCGTGGGGAGCGTCGGGGAATATTTTCACCTGCTCAGGGCGCGGGTTGGATCTACGCTGCTCCTGGATCTGGCCGATCGCAGCGATGACTTTTCCCATCACTGCGATGGCGTTGACGCCCGTTGCTGGCGCGCCGCTGTGTCCGCCCCGGCCCCGGACGATCACGTCGAACAGCACGATGCTCTTGTGGGCGTGGCTTACCTGCCAGGAAGTCGGTTCTCCGATCCAGGCCATCCGCGGAACCGGGGTCTCGCCGAGTATGGACTTGAGCGCGGGGCTCACCCGTGCGGCGCCCAGACATCCCACCTCCTCATCGGCGGTAAACACGAACACGAGCGGCCGCCTAAGGCGGGAAAGGTCGATTCGCGCAGCTGCATCGAGACACGCCGCGATGAAGCCCTTCATGTCCGAGGTTCCGCGGCCGTAAAGCCGCTCGCCGGCGTCCTCCAGTTTCAGTGCGTTGCGGGTCCATCCCGGCTGTCCTTCGAATGGAACAGTATCGATGTGCCCAGAAATAATCAGACCGTCGGCTCGTGAAGGTCCGACCCAGGCAACCAGGTTGGATTGGGGAACCCCCCCAACTTCGATCCTCTGCTGCGCGACCTTGAATCTGAGCCCCTCGAGCTGGGTGGCCAAGTAGTCGATTGCGACCAAATCGCTGTTCGCACTTACGGTGTCGAACGCGATCAGGCGGCGGGTAACATCGTATAGGTAACTGGCCACTGACGACTGACTCTACCACGGCCCATTGCAACCAGGTCTGATCAAGATTCGCGGTTTTTTCGCCCAAGGCAGTGGACCGGGCGGTTATCCGCAAGCGCCGAGATGCGCTATCGGCTACAATGAGTGCGAGGATTCGCCGGATGTCGAATGAGGCCACGACGACCGTAGTCACGGACGATTCGCAATCAACATCACTTCAGTCGCAGGGTAATGGCGTGGCAAGTTCCAGCCTAAGCGTGCCCCCCAAAGAGGCCCTACTTCACCCGCTGGCCCCGGAGGTTTCACGAGCCGTCAAGGGGGAAGCCGCCGAGCTTAGCACGCCAGAACTCTTCCTGAATCGCGAGCTGACCTGGCTCGCGTTCAATCGGCGCGTGTTTGAGGAAGCGCTCGACGAGCACAATCCTTTGCTGGAGCGCGTCAAGTTTCTCGCCATCACCGCTTCGAATCTCGACGAGTTCTTCATGAAACGAATCGGCGGTTTGAAGCAGCAGGTCGTCGCAGGCATGCAGGAGCTCACGGTGGACGGCCGGACTCCACAACAACAGATCGACGAATGCCTCGCCGAGATTCGCGATTTCGAACCGCGCCAGCGGGGGTTGCTGCCGACGCTCCTAGAGGAACTGAAGAAGCACGATGTCCGGGTACTCTCCTTCGAGCAACTAACCAGCGAAGAGCGAGCTCAGATCCGCGACTTCTACTTTCGCAACATCTTTCCGCTGGTAACGCCCCAAGCGCTGGACCCGGCCCATCCGTTTCCGTTTATTTCGAACCTGTCGCTCAATTTGCTGGTGACCCTGCGCGCGCCGGAAGATACCGAGCCTTCTCTGGCACGAGTCAAAGTCCCGGTCGGGCTGGGAATTCCCCGCTTCCTAAGAGTCGATGGCACCAACCGTTTTGTCCCGCTCGAAGACATCATCGCGCACACACTCGATCTCCTGTTTCCGGGCATGATAATCGAGTCGTATGAGTTCTTCCGGGTCACGCGCAACGCGAACACGGAGCGCGACGAAGACGAGGCCGACGATCTGCTGGCGCTGATTGAGTCGGAGCTCCGGGATCGGAGGTTTGCTCCGATCGTACGAATCGAGGTGGCGCGCGGGATCAACCCGGTACATCGCGGGATGCTAGCTGCCGAACTGGGCCTCCACGAACTGCGTGACGTGTTCGAGGTCGACGGGATGCTGGCGATTCGCGATCTGATGGAACTGGTGGCGGTGGACAATCCGGCGCTGCACGATCCGCCGCATCATCCGGTTGACCATCCGCGACTGACTCCCTCGCGCAACATCTTCCACGCGATTCGCGAGGCGGGTTCGGTCCTGCTCATGCATCCCTACGAATCGTTTTCGACCTCGATCGGACGCTTCTTGCGCGAAGCGAGCGAAGACCCGAAGGTGCGCGCAATCAAGATGACGCTGTACCGCACCTCGCGTGATTCGGAGATCATCGGCTACCTGTGCGACGCCGCGCGCAACGGCAAGCAGGTTGCGGTGGTGGTCGAACTGAAAGCGCGCTTCGACGAGGCAGCCAATATCCAGTTCGCAACCCAGCTTGAAGATTATGGAATTCACGTGACCTATGGCGTGATGGGTTTCAAAACCCACAGCAAGGTCATCCTGGTGGTGCGCCAGGATTACAATGGATTGCGCCGCTACGCGCACATCGGGACTGGCAACTACCATCCCGGGACCGCGCGCCTTTATGCAGATTTCGGGCTGCTCACCTCCGACGATGCGATCGGACAGGACCTGACCCAGCTCTTCAACTATTTGACGACCGGATACTACGGAAACCGTTCATACAAGAGAATTCTGCCGGCGCCATCGCTCCTGAAGAAGGCGCTTTTGGAAAAGATCGAGCGCGAAGCGAAGTTGCATTCCGCCTCGTCGCCCGGGCTGATCCAGATGAAAATGAACGCGCTCGAAGATGCGGATATCACCCGCGCTCTGTATCGGACCTCAAGAGCCGGGGTAAAAATCGAACTGGTGGTGCGCGACACGTGCCGGCTGCGGCCCGGGGTCCCGGGGCTTTCGGAAAACATCCGGGTCGTGAGCGTGGTCGGCCGCTTTCTGGAGCACGGACGCATCTTCTATTTCCGCAACGGGGGCAACGAAGAGTATTTCATCGGCTCGGCCGATTGCATGAAACGCAATCTCGAGAGCCGCGTGGAAGTGGTCGCGCCGGTGGAGGATCCCTCGTTGCGCAAGGAACTGCGGACGGTGCTGGATCTGCAACTCAGGCCGAACCATGCCGCGTGGGACATGCACGCCGATGCGACCTATACGCGAACCGTGGCAGGCGATTGGCAAAACAACTGCCAGCAGGCGCTGATCGATCTGGTCACCAATCGCGAGAGGGAAGCGAGCAAGGTGCGCCGGAGACGACGGCGGGGGTTCGCGCGGCGCGCAGCGAAATAATTCCGCCGCTCTTCGCAGAAGCGGAGACCGATTTCCCTACTTTTTCAGGAACTCGCGCAATCGTTCTGCCAGTTCCTGAGGTTTTTCCTCGGGTATGAAATGACCGCAGTCGGCGATCGCTCCGCCCTCGGCGTGGTTCGCGACTCTTCGCAGTGACTGGACCACGAGCTCGCCGCGTCCGCGCGGACCCCCGCCACCGAGGCCCAGCGTCGGCATCGGAAGTTTAAATCCGTTCGCAAGCGTCGTGCGATTGTCGTCGACGTCGCGCGACATGGCCCGATAGTAGTTGAACCCCGCGCGCATCGCTCCCGGCTGCGAATAGGTGCGGACGTACTCGGCGATGTCGGCATCGCTGAAGGTGCCGGCCTGGTCGGCGCCGTTCATGAAGAAAAATTCCAGGTAGGTTCGCTCACGGCCAACCGTCAGCGCTTCGGGGAGGTCGGGCACCTGGTGGAAGAGATGGTGCCAACGAGTCGCACCTCGCGGATCGATGGGGCCGCCATCACCCGGGGCGCGATCACCCGGTACCGGTACATCGAGCATGACCAGGTGAGTGACCGCTTCGGGATGATCAGCAGTGAGGCGGAATGCGACGGGTGCACCCCAATCGTGACCGACGACGATGAAACGTTGGTGCGCAAGATAAATGCGCATCAGCTCCCAGACGTCGTTGGCCACGGTCTTCTTATCGTAGCCGGTGGAGGGACGCGACGAATCACCGAGGCCGCGCAGATCCGGAGCTACCATCGCGAAGCGATCCGCAAGCAGGGGCATCAAGCGGCGCCATTCGTACCAGGTCTGCGGCCATCCGTGCAGCAGCACCATTGGAGTATCGCGGCCGGCGGTGACGTAATGCAGGCGAAGACCCTTGAGGTTTGCGTAGTGATGTTCGAACTGTAAGTCGGCCATGATGATCGTCCTGGGGAGCTGACGCGGCAGATTTTAGGTGAAGGGGCACCGCACCAAAAGAGCAGCAGCTCATTGGGTGGGGAACATTTTCATTACTTCGGGATGCGGGATCGGAGGGTTTGAGGTAAACGCCTCGTAGGTGCCACTGGTAAGGAGCTCGTGGGCGATTTTTCTTGCTAATGACATGGCGGCAAATGCAGCCGCGCCGCCGATGCTGAGGCGTGCGACTCCGAGAGTCTGGAGGTCGGGCGCCGGAGCCAGACCAGGGGCGAGCAGCACGTTCAGCGGCAAAGGAGATTCCTTTGCTATGCGCCCGATGGTTGCCGAGTCCGTCACTCCGGGGACAAAAGCGCCGTCCGCACCCGCGGCGGCGTAGGCTTTGATGCGGCGGATGGTTTCGTCGAGACGACCGTCTTTTTCGCCGAGGCGGCGCAGGTACACGTCGGTGCGGGCATTGATGAAAAATGGGAGGCCGATTCCATTCGCCAACTCGCGGACACACTTGATTTTGTCAACGAGTACCGCCGGCGCTTCAGTCGCGTCTTCGATGTTCATGCCTATCGTGCCTGCGTCGACGACGGCACGCACAGTTTCGCAGACTTCAGCCGCGGTTTTTCCGTAGCCGGCTTCGAGGTCTACCGTGAGCGGAACGTGGACCACGCGCGTGATGCGACGGACCGCATCGAACAGACGGTCGCGAGTAATGTGCTGTCCATCGGGGTAGCCGTTTGCGGCGGCGAGTCCGGAGCTGGTGGTTGCAACGGCGGGCGCACCGGCGAGTTCGAAGACCCGGGCGCTGGCGGCGTCCCAGGAATTAAGCACAACGAGAATTTTGCTTGCGTGGTGAAGCTGCTGGAAGGCTCGGGCTTTTGCGATTTGGGATTGGTTCATGGTGCGGGCTCCAGGGTCCTTATTTCCGGTGGTTGTGATCAATCGATAGAACACCGGTGAACCGCGCGTGAGAACTCGGATTCCTGAAAGCTTGGAGAGGACGCTCGGCTCCGAAATGCGCCTTAGCAGCTCGGTTTTTACGGCCGCTTCTCCCGTAAACACCGGGAGTCATCAGAGCTAAGCGGCGGGGCGAGAACGCCACCGCAGTTCGGGCAGATTTGATTCATGGCGTGCGCGCAGTCCGGGCAGAAGGTGCACTGGAATGAGCAGACGTGCGCGTCTGAGCGGACCGGCAGAGGTTTGCTACACTTCTCGCAGCCCTCTTTTGCGGTGGTCATCAGGCGCAGCAGTCCGCCATTTTCTTCCTCGCGGGTGGCGGCCTTGAGAAGAGCTTCGCGAGCTTTGGCGTTCTGTTCCTGGGCGGCCCACGCGCGATAAAGTGTCGCGCCGCTCGATTCCAGCCGTCCGAGCAGGGCCATTTGCTCGTGGCGCGAAAGGCCCGCGAAGAGTGATGCCATGACCTGTTCCGGTGGGATGTCGTGGTTGCTCATTAGTCGCCCCCTTCGCTATGCCCTTGCTTCGAGGACCATCTGTGTTTGCGTAACAATCGCGAGCAGGCGCCCGTCCGCGGCAGTGACGCGCGTCTGCCACACCATGGTGCGCCGACCGCGATGGATCGCGGTGCATTCCGCTCTCACCGTGGTTCCCACCGGAGCAGGAGCGAGAAAATTGGTTTTCGACTCGAGGGTGGTGGTGCCCTGCCCGTCTTTCAGATTGGTGAGGGTCGCGTACGCGCCGAGCGTGTCCGCCAGCGCCATGATTGCGCCGCCATGCAGCACCTCGGGGTTGGTGCACAATTCCTTGCGCACCAGCAATTCCGCGGTCACCCGCTCGGGTGATGCGCCAAGGAACTTGACGCCGAGTAGTTCAGCGAAGGGCAGCGGATTGTTCTGGATTCTGGTCAAATCATCCATCGCATGGGCTCCACGTTTAACTAGCCTGACAAAGGTGAAGCGCTAGCGGCAACCGGGTTCTTACCTGGGAGGTAATCATTTACTCTCCGCTTCGACCGCTCTTAAGCGCTTTCCGTACCGGATGATCAGGCGGCAGCGTGCAGAGGCCGTCACTCTCGATCCTCAGTGCGCAATTGAAGCGCGCGCGGAAATTCTCGAGCGCGATTGCCTGAGTCAATTCGACCACCTGCTCATCGCTGAACTGCGCGCGGACCTCCGCGAACACCTCGTCGGAAACCTCGGCGGGCGTGCGGCTCATTCCCTCGGCATAGCGCAACACCGCCTTCTCACGCCGATCGAAGTGCGGACTCGCTTCGAAAGCGGCCAGCTCTTCGAGCTGCTGGTCGGCAATGCCCGCGTCTCTGCCTACGGCAGAATTAATGTCCACTCAGAAAGGACATCCGATCATCTGCGCGGTGCGCACGAACGCGAGCGTCTTGACCGTCCACCACCGTGGATGCGGCAACGGCCTGATTCAGCCGGCCGGAGGCTAGGAAAATTTCTGGACGATGCGCCGCCACTAGGCTGGGCGTGATGACCCGGCCAAACAGCTCGACGCTTTTCTGGAAGGCCGCTCTTACGTTGTCCGGTGCGCGATCCGGATCGATTCCTTTGATTCGCATGATTTCAACCACCCTGGAGTCTGCCTTCCAATTGATACACCGATGCGCAGGACGAGTGGACCGTCAACCCTGGCTCCGTCCTGCCGCTGGGAGGGAACCTGGTTGAAAGGCCCCCGCCGCGACCTTACCAGGTGTCGATGCAGGGTCGCTTTTTACCGCTGCGGGGTGCGGGCGGTGGCGCTGATTGCAGAGCCGTCATGATCCACTTGCGCGATTCGAGCGGATCGATGACGTCATCGATTTCGAAGGTCGAGGCGGTGTTGACCGCCTTGCCGTGCTTGTACATTCGATCGACCATCTCATCGAACAACGCCTTGCGCTGGTCGGGATCGTCGACCGCGGCAAGTTCCTTGCGATAACCGAGCTTGACCGCGCCCTCTAGGCCCATACCGCCGAATTCTCCGGTCGGCCATGCGACCGTGAACAAGGGCGCCTTGAAGCTGCCGCCCGCCATGGCCTGGGCGCCGAGTCCGTAACCCTTGCGCAGCACAATCGTGAAGAACGGGACCGTGAGGCTCGCACCGACAACGAACATCCGCGAGGCGTGGCGCACCAGACCGGTTTTTTCGATTTCCGGCCCGACCATGATTCCCGGCGTGTCGCACAGGAACAGAATCGGGATGTCGTAGGCATCGCAGAGTTGCATGAAGCGCGCCGCCTTGTCGGCGCCGTTGCTTTCGATCGCGCCCGCCAGATAGGTCGGGTTGTTGGCGATTATACCGAGCGGGCATCCCTCGATTCTGACCAGCGCGGTGACCATCCCGTGCCCGAAGTGACGGCGGATCTCGAGGACCGAGCCGGTGTCGGCCAGCGTCTCGATCACTTTGCGCACGTCGTAGATGCGGAGGCGATTCTCCGGAATGAGTCCGCGCAGCAGTCTTTGATCGGCGCAGTTCCAGGCCTCGATCGACCCCTGGAAATAAGAGAGATACTTGCGCGCGACCTGAACCGCTTCGCGTTCGTTCTCGACCGGAAGGTCGATGACCCCGTTGGGCACTTGCACGTCGACCGGACCGACTTCCTCGGGCCGGAAGATGCCAAGCCCTCCGCCCTCGATCATCGCGGGACCGCCCATGCCGATATTGGAATTGCGGGTTGCGATCACGACGTCGCAGCATCCGAGGATCGCCGCATTGCCCGCAAAACATCGGCCGGAGTTGATGCCCACCATGGGGACCAGCCCGCTGAGCTTGCCCCAATAAGCAAACGCCATGCAGTCGAGCCCGGCCACCCCGACGCCATCGGTATCGCCGGGACGGCCGCCCCCACCTTCCGTGAAGAAGACCACCGGGAGCCGCGATTTCATCGCGATTTCGAACATCCGATCCTTCTTGCGATGATTCTGCTGACCCTGGGTTCCCGCGAGCACCGTGTAGTCGTAGGACATCACGATGCATTGTGCGCGCGAGTCTTCGAACAGGTCCCCGTTGACTCGTCCGATGCCTGCGAGCATCCCGTCGGCGGGCGTGTTCTTGACCAGGTCCTCCACGGTTCGGCGCCGGCGTTGGGCGGCGATAACGATGGGCCCGTATTCGACGAAGGTTCCGGGGTCGCACAGGTCGGTGACGTTCTCGCGAGCGGTGCGCTGCCCGGTCTTGCGCCGGCGCGCGACCGCATCGGGCCGCGACTCGTCCATGCCGAAGAGATGCCGCTCGTGCACTTCCGACAAATCCGGTCGGATGTGATCGAGGTCGATTTGCTTCTGCTCCGCAGCCGCGGAAACCTGAACCTCCGCTTCCTCGATAAATGCGAGTGGATACCCTTCGAAGATGGCATCACCGACTGCGACCAGAATCTGGCGCACTGCACCGCTAGCCTCGGCCCGAATCACATGCTCCATCTTCATCGCTTCCATCACAAACAGTTGCTGCTCTCGGTGCACCAGGTCGCCCTCGCTAACGTCGATGGAAACAATGGTCCCCTGCATCGGTGCCGCGATCGCGATCATCCCCTCCGGGACCGCGATGTTACTGCGTGGTGTGGCCACGAGCGGTGCGTCCTGCGCGAGGGCGGCGGTTTCGCCCGACTTGCCGTGATGGAGCACGGCGAGTGGATCGCGGGTATCGATCCTGGCCCCCGCCAGCCGTGGAGCGGCGCTGCGATCGAAAAACAGGTGGCGATGAATCGAGCCAGACGCGCCGAGTTGCTCGATGTGATCGTCGATGAATCGCGTGTACAGACGATTCGCCACAAAATCAGGATGACTTAGCAAGCTCTGCAGGAAGCCGAGGCTGGTGGATACCCCTTCGATCTTAAACTCGCAGAGTGCTCGATAGGTCCGCTTCACCGCGTCAGAAAAATCAGGCGACGGCGAGTGGGCGATCAGCTTCGCGAGCAGGGAATCGAAGTTCGCACTGGTCGTATACCCCACGTAGGCGAAGGTATCGACGCGGAGGCCGGGACCCGAAGGCGGCTCGAATGCGGTGAGCGTTCCGCCGGAGGGCTTGGCGGTCCCGTCGGCTCGCATCGATTCCATGTTGATGCGTGTCTGAATGGCGAATCCACGCGGCTTGGGGAGGTTTTTCTGCTCCAAGCCCAGCTGGGCGAGAGACTTCCCACCCGCAAGCTGAAGCTGCGTTTGGACAAGGTCGACCCCGGTGACTTGCTCGGTCACCGTATGTTCCACCTGCAGGCGCGCATTGGCTTCGATGAAGGCGAAGGACCCGCCGCCGGCGACGGTCGCATCGACCAGAAACTCAAAGGTGCCGAGGTTGTTGTAGTGGGCTTCCTTGGCGAGCTTCAGCGCTGCCGAGATGATCTGATCGCGCAGGACGGGAGCGAGGCCCGGGCTCGGTGCAATTTCGACGATCTTCTGGTTCTGGCGCTGCACGCTGCATTCGCGCTCCCAGAGGTGGCCGACGTGACCGGCGTTGTCACCCAGTATCTGAACCTCGATATGGCGCGCACGCGGCATCAGCTCCTCGACGTAGACATCTCCGATGCCGAAGGCCGCACGTGCCTCGGATTGGCAGCGCTTGAAAGCCTCGTCGATATCTTCGGCGCGCTGCACAGCACGGATGCCGCGGCCCCCGCCACCGGCTACCGCCTTGATCATGATCGACGCGTCCGGACCAAGTGACTCGAAAAAGTTCTTTGCTTCGCTGAGGGTGGTCGCACCCGTGGTACCGCGCAGCAGCGGAATGCCGGCTCTGTGGGCGAGCGTGCGCGCCCGGACCTTGTCGCCAAACAGATCGAGGACGTCGGGGCGCGGACCGATAAAGGTGATTCCCTCTTCAGCGCATCGACGTGCGAACGCGGCATTCTCGCTCAGAAATCCGTACCCAGGATGGATCGCGTCGCATTTGGCGGCCTGAGCGACCGCGATTAGCTGCTCGATATTAAGGTAAGCGGCGGCACCTTTGCCGCGCAGCGCCTGCACCTCATCTGCCTTTCGCGTGTGCAGTGATTGAGCGTCATCCTCTGAAAAAACCGCAACCGTGGGAACGCCCAGTTCTGCGGCGGCGCGCATGACACGAATCGCAATTTCGCCCCGATTGGCGACCAGCAGGTTCTTCGGAAGCATGAATTAGGCTTACTCTCTCCTTACCGAACCGATCGAACGGCAAATCTCTTCACCTGATCTATCAGATAAAAGCAAAGTCTTGTGGCATTGTGGAAGCGCGGTGACCGGCTACCAACCCCGCGCAGAAGAGGAGAGCGGCTCAAGTGCGACTTAACCAGACCTCCCTGGAGGACCGCGAGCGCAGAAGATGGCTCTGTCCGGGGACACATTGGCGCTCCTCTTTCCTTTCCCAACCACGAGTTAGAGGTTAGCTTGAACCGCCGGCGATGCCTTCCGATACTAACGCTGCCTGGCCTCGAACCATAAAATCGCCCTCCACGGCGGATGCGGCATTAATACGGCGCGGCCTTGCATCCCGCGCGGTCGCAATCACGACGATTGCGGCACTCACTGTGATTCAGCTCTGGGGCCTCACCCGCTACTTTCCGATCGATTCCTGGACCGACCGGCATCCATTCTACACCAACAGCTACGCACTCCATTTTGCGCGCAGTTTGTTGAGCTCGCGGGCGATGGCGCGGCATCTCAGGTTGTGGAGCTACAGCCCGATCTTGATGGCGGGTTATCCCGCCGGGACGCGAACCGAGCCAATGGGCGACGCGGTCGCACTGTGGTTTTGGTTATGCAGCGGTTTTTCAACGGTCCGATGGGCCGGCCGCGCTGCCGTCCTTTACAAAATGTTCGTGGTCGGAATCTTGGTGTGTGTTCCGGCCGCGGCCGCTTCGACGGCGGTCTGGCTGGGCTTCGACTGGGGCATCGCGACGATTTCCGCGGCGCTCGGCGTATTCGGAACATTCAATTACCCGGGGCTGATGATGATTCGGGCCGGAATGTTCCTGTTCTTCGCGGCCTCTTTCCTGTGTGCGGCATGGAGCGCGCTGCTCTACGATTCCCTTGATAAGGGTCCCGGGCGTCGGGTAGCGGTCGCGATAAGCGGCGGGCTGCTGACCTATCTCCATCCCCTGACCGCACTTCTGCTGATTCCCGCCTCGATAGGGTGCCTTGCGGAATGCCGAACCGGAAAGCGCCTGTTGTCACTGGCCACCACCCTGGTAGGGGCATTCGTGATTTCGCTTGGCTGGCTATGGCCGCTACTGATGACCTTGGATATCGGCGTTCACTTCGCCCATTGGTGGAGAACCCCAGCAACGGTGAGCGGGAGCCTGGCGGCGTTTTTCCGCTGGCGGCTGCCGTTTCCGCCCATATCGGTGGCCGCAGCCGCAGCGTATGGCAGTGTGTGCGCGCCCTTGCCCAAAGGGTTCCGGATTGCGTGGCTCGCCGCTGTTCTGGGTTTTTGCGTGCTGGCTTACTTTGGATCGGATCTGGGAGTCCTCGCGAACCTGGAGCCGGGACGATTCGAAGTGCCCTTCTTCTCGTTCGCCGCACCCTTCGCTGCCTATGGTATCCGCGAAGGGTGGCATTGGCTCGGACAAATTCGGACGCCGATCCGCCAGCTGAGCAGGTCATTCGCGATCGTTGTGGTGATATTTTTCGCGGTGGTCTCGTTCGCGTCACTTTGGCTCGAGACAGCAGCGCATGGACCGATCACGACGACCCTACCGGATCAGGCCCAGGAAATCTGGCAATGGACGGAGGCGTCCGAGCATGACTCGCGAATCGTGATGGAGTCGGGATGGACGGTCGATGAGAATGGCGGCGTTATGGCACCCTATTTCAACAGCGATATCGGCATGCTGTGGGCGATCGAGAGCAATCGGGAAGTCATAGGCGCGTCGCCCAGCGAAGGTTTTACCTCGTTCAGCTTTACCGACCTGGGCAACGGAGTCGGGTTCGGCCAGCCGCTACCCAGATTGAGCCCGGCTCAGTTTCGCACCGAACTCGAAACGTACAATGTCGGCTCCCTGATCGCCTGGTCGGCGGAGGCAAAGGAATACCTCGATCGAGTTGCCGGGCTGGTGCCGCTGCAAAGAAGGGACCCATATGTGCTTTACGGGGTGGCCGGTAGCCACACTTTTCTGATGGCAGGAAAGGCAGGTTCCGTTATCGCGGAACAGGATTGCATTCGGATCAAAGCCGCGGAGCCGGGGCGGCTGATTTTGAAATACCACTATTTCAAGACGCTGCGCACTGACCCGCCCGCCGCGATGAGCCCAGCGCCGATCGGCAATCGCGATCCGATTCCGTTCATAGCGATCGATAACGACGTCAGGCGCGATATACGGATTTACAATGCCGGCTTTAGCGGCTGGGGTAGTGCGGCGGCTGCGTGCCAATAAGTCGTCGGCGGAGTGCGACTCAACCTCGCCGCGGTCTAAGTCGCCGTGCCTCCGAGACCTCCAGCCCGCGACCTTCGCTTTCCACCGGAAATAGGTCTGATCCGTGATCCCGTGCTTCCGGCAGATCTCCTTTTACCGGTTTTCCCGCTTCCGCAACGGCTACCGCAATGGGGTCCTTGTGAACGCCCAGACCGCCAAAGGCGCCATGATCTCCATGGCCGGTCCCCTATGCATGAGGTTAGG
>JBKPEA010000021.1:0-21731 GCA_046728175.1 Thermodesulfobacteriota bacterium
AGGCAGAGCAGGGGGCCGCGGCTTATCGCGACCCTTGGGGAGGCGAGGTTCGACAGATGGCGTCGCGCCCTCTGATGGCGGCACCCGGAAGTTTGAGAGCGCAAGGGTCAGGTGATTCCTTTCACTTATAATCTTCGCAGCCTAAAGGTCCGTCGAACCACATCTGCCCTGACCGTGCTCGGCATAACGCTCGTCGCAATGGTGGTGGTCGTACTGTTGAGCCTGGTCAGCGGAATTCGGCGAAGTCTGGAACTGGCGGCCGATCCTCGCGTCTGGATTCTACTTAGCCGCGGCATCAGCTCTGAAGCGGAAAGTTATATACCTCATCAGCAGTTGGATATTCTGAGGACGCGCCCGGAACTCGTCACCCAGGGCGGATTTGCACTCATCTCGCCGGAACTGGTCACGCCCTTCAACGCGGCAATTAAGCGACCCGCCAACCAGTTCTATCCCGCAACCCTGCGGGGGGTGCGAGATATCGCTCGCCGGGTGCATCAAAACGTCAGACTCGTTGAAGGACGGTGGCCAGCGCCGGGCCGCGAAGAGCTGGTCATCGGGGCGAAGCTGCTCGCCCGGTTCCCTGAGCTGAAGCCGGGGACCACCTTCCGATATGGACGGCGCAACTGGACGATAGTCGGCGTGCTCACCGATCGGGGCAGCGTGCGAGAGTCAGAGTTCTGGACGGATCTCGACGTTTTGGAGCGGGACGCACACTTCGAAAATGGGTTCTCTTCCTTTCACGTCGTGCTCCAACCGGAAATGGCCGAGAGCTTCGGACTGGCGCTGACCGCCGATAACCGAATCACCGTGGATGCGATCAACGAGCGGGACTTCTACGCTCAGCAAGCTGTGGTTGCCGACCGGCTCCGCGCACTGGTGCTGTTCGTTTCCGCGATCATCGGTGTCGGCGCAGTTTTCGGTGGAATGAATACCATGTATGCAGCCGTGGCGCGCCGCGGGCGTGAGATTGGGGTGCTGCGCTCGCTCGGCTTCCAGCGCAAGGCCATCCTGCTGAGCTTTCTGGTTGAAAGTGAGATGCTTGCGCTGGCGGGGGGAGTCGCAGGAATCATCGCCGCGCTGCTGTTGATTTCGGCAAGTGGTTTCAACCGGCACTTGCTTGCGGTTGGTCCGATCACCTTCACCTCGCGCTTCGGTCTATCCGCGTGTACCTACGGGATTTTGACCGCCTTTCTTATCGGAGCGTTTGGTGGGCTGCTGCCGGCATTGCGCGCGGCCCGGATGCCGGTAGCGGAGTCGCTGCGAGAGGCGTGAGGTGCGGGCATCGTGAACCTCGTTAAGCTGGTCGTCCGAAACCTCGTTCGGCAACCGCGTCGCACCATCCTGACGACGTTCACGTTCGTGGTCGCGGCGTTTATCCTCAATGTCCTGGTCGCGATCCCCTCGTCGATGGACCTGATCCTGCGCAAGACTTCCGAAACGCTGCGCCTGTATTCGTACAACGCCAACGGACGCTACCTCGGTCTGCCCGCACGCTATTGCAGGGACATCGCGAACCTGCCTCACGTAGTTGCTTGCATGTCGCTTACCAGCACGCCCGCCAGATACCAGAATCAGCTCGAAATCATACAGGCCTTTGCTGTCGACGCTGAAAAAACCGGCATACTCTACCCGGACTATGGGTTTGCAAAGCCGGTTCTCGATCAATTCACGCGCGAAAGGACGGCGGCATTGGTAGGGGCAAACCTAATGCAGACTCACCGATGGCAGGTCGGAGACACCGTTACCTTGCGCGCCGATTCGAACCGGCTCGACATCCGCTTCAAGGTGGTCGGGAAACTCCCGGCTCGCAACTATCCTAACTTCTTCATGTTCCATCGTGACTATCTGGTCGATGCGGAGAAGGCGATTGGAATTCCCGAAGACAAGCATCCCGCATCTCTTCTCGTGACTCGAGTCGACCGAATCGGCAACGTTGCGGCCGTCACTCGCGAAATCGACCGCACGTTTCACAATTCTGATTTCGAAACCGCCACCATTACCGAGAGCGAGGCTGTCGCCGGGCTACTCTCAACCATCGGGAATATCCGCGGCATCGTGTACAGTTTGTTCACGGTCGTGCTGATTACGGTCTTCCTGATCGCGGCCAACTCGACGTCAATGTCGGTGCGTGACCGCGTGCGCGACGTGACCGTGCTCCGCATGCTGGGATTCTATCCACTTTATCTGGCAGGTATGCTGCTGGGCGAATGCGCGATCTTGGGATGCGTCGGCGGCATTGCCGGCAGCGGCTTAGCAATATGGCTCTTCGGCGGAACCGCAGGACTGGGAGCGATACTTAGCTATGCGGGCTACCTGTCAATGACTAAGGATGCCGCGTTGATTGCAACTTTCGCAGCACTGGGCGTAGCTGTGCTGAGCGCCCTTGCACCGGTGGCTAGTACTCTGCGTCAATCACCGCTGGAAGCTCTCCGCCGCGCAATTTAGATGCGCAAGGGTTCCCCATAAGGGTTTGGCTCAGCGCTCAGCGGGGCTTGGAATCAAGCGTGGGGAGTTTTTCTCCACCGAGTGATGATAGTTCGACGGACGCCAACGCGATGCGGGCTGCTCCCTGATGCGATCGCCTGAGCTTGAAAACCCACCCTATTTTACGAAGACTCGTGAGGAGATCGTCGCAGAAAGCGCGACGAGCGCACACCCTTTTAGACTTGTAAACCACCTACACGCGCTACCGGGCGGAGTAGGCCCAGGACCTCAACGTGCGCCCCGTCTCCAGACGCAAACCCTGATTGTATCGAGCATGATCAACAGGTCGAACAAGACTCCCGCATGCTTGATGTAGTAAAGGTCGCGAGCGAAGACCTCCTCACGGTTCTGCACGCTAGCCTCGTAGTCGCACGTGATCTGCGACCAACCGGTGATTCCTGGAGTGACCAGATGCCGCAGGCCGAAGTATGGAACCCGGGCGTCCAGCTGTTCAACCTGGTCGGGGTGAAACGGGCGCGGTCCAACCAAGCTCATTGCGCCCCGGACAACGTTAATCAACTGCGGT
The DNA here is from genome assembly GCA_046728175.1 of Thermodesulfobacteriota bacterium. GTDB lineage: Bacteria > Desulfobacterota > Binatia > Binatales > Binataceae > JAFAHS01. Next base: position 3,011 of record JBKPEA010000021.1, read on the forward strand.
AGTTCATCGAGGTGAGCTGGGCGTATAAGCCGGCCGACTCGCGTTACACGTGGATCGGCCTCGTGGGTGGTCCATTCATGCTGCCCGTCGGCCGCCTTCGAATTCAAGTACATCGAGCGGAACTTATACATTTTGAAGCGCCGACCGTTCTCGCCGATTCGCTCCTGCTCGAAAAAGACCGGTCCCGGTGACTCCAACTTGATGGCGAGGGCGATAAGCAGTGTCAACGGCAGGGTGATCACGAGTCCCAGGCATGCAACGCTCACATCGCGGACGCGGCGAATCACACGCCTGACGGATGACGAGACGCTGGGCGAAGTCGTGAGGCTGCTGACCAGGTGTTGCTCCAGTATCACCTTTCCATACATCGCTTCCGCGAACGAACGCAGATCCTTAAGGTTCAGTCCACGCTGTCGGCATCGCTGGACGAAGCCGACCGATCGCGGATCCTGGAGCAGCTCGGGGTCAATCACGAGCCGACCAAGCGAGGGAGCATGGTTCGAATTGTCGGTAAGCTTTGCCTCGGCACCCTCGATTGAATCACCCAGCCAATACAGCCGTAAATCGAGATTGCGTAAGCGATCGCGCTCGAGGGTCAAAGCCTGCAGCATGGAATCACTGCCAACGACGCCGACCCGAATCATTGGACGTGCCGAGCTGACGACGCGGTCGATGGCACTCCGCGCGCAGACCACGAAGACTGCGGTGAGAAATACATGGACCAGAGCTAAGTACGGGTCGACCCGAAGAATCGTCGTGCCGATCGCCAGAATTCCGAACACCGCGCATAGCAGTGCCAACGCCTGAACCAGGTTCAGCAAGAGGGCCCGGCCCAGCGTCATAACCTCCTGGGCGTAGAGATCCATCAGGAAGAAAATCGTCAGATAGGTTCCCAGCAGCACGGCCGTTTGGCTGAGCAGTACCATTCCGGAGAGTGGTTCATGGGACACGGAGCCGCTAATCAGGACTAGCGCTACGCCACTGAGGATCAGCCATATGAGTTCGGCGCTAAAGGCGATCAGACTGCGTGGAGCTATGTAAATTCCGCCTACTGACATCTATCAATTTGTTCGAAAGGCTTCGTTGTGGGCGATTTAGCCGCCGGATCGCTGAGTCTCCGTGCAGGTTCAGTTCTCAACCGAACTGCGCTGAAAATGCCCAAGCCTCTCTTTGTAACCCTTCCTTGAATTTTTGAGATCGTTTGCAAGAAGTTTTGGGGCTCCTTGCAAGACGTCATTCAAACTCCATATCCCGCGAACGTCCGTGCAAAACGGGGTAGGGATCGTCTTGCGGGGGCTCGTATGCACTCCCAGTTTGGCCGGACGCAGTAAGAAGTAGCGCCCAAGGGGCAGGACGCTATTTAGCTGTGCTGTGGACGGCGGCGCTTACGAATCGCGGTGGTTGAAGCGCACTCGCTCGGCTGCTTCCCCGGACGGGAAGATCGGCCTGGAAACGGGCTGTTGGCCTCAATCTCCCGGAATTTGGCCCAAGGTTCGTCTTCACGACCGAGCCAGCGACGTGGGTCCATATTCACGGAACCAAGACCGATAGCCGATACGCTTAAACGTTGCACGGCTCTTAACTTGGTTATGTTCTGGTTGTCTTTGAGGCAAAAACGTTTCGAGTGAGCGCAAGGAGAAGCCGATCTCGAGCAGGGTACCTGCCCTGCACTCTAGGGGCCTGTGGATGGGAGGGCGGACGCGCGTCAGGGTCGTCCTGCGCTAAATCGCCGTCACCCTTTGAACAGACATGAACTGATTGAAGGACTGCGGGACATACTGACCGCGCCCCGAGACTATCGAGGATTGGCCGAAAAGAGGAAATGAAAGCAAACAAAGCGAATTTGGGAATTCGATCGGGGAGCTCGCGACAGCATCCGCGGGCCGCGTCACCCGCGATCATCATGGCAATCGCGACCGTCGTAACGCTTTCCCTGGGTGGATGTTTTGGTGGAAAGACCGTGGAGACCAAAGTCGTCAGCGAGCGTCCGGTGGTGGGTGAAAATGGACCCTACGAAATCGGAAGCGACGACGTGATCGACGTAATGGTGTGGAAGCAACCGCAGTTGAGCTCCCGTCTCAGAGTAGGGAGCGACGGGTCGATCACCATGCCTCTCATCGGGCAGGTTCACGCGACGGGGCTAACGACGGCGCAGCTGCAGCAAAACCTGACTAAACAATTTTCCAGCTATGTGAATGATCCTCAGGTGACTGTGCGAATCTACAATCCGACCAGCCGAGTCTTCTTCGTCCTCGGCGAGGTGACCAAGCCCGGGATGTACCCTCTGATGTCGGGTGAGGTGCTGTCCCAAGCGCTGGCCGCTGCGGGCGGTCCGACCGAATACGCCAATCTGAGAAAGGTCAAGATCATGCGCCGTGAGAGCGATCAGGCCGTCGAAATGACGGTGAACTACAGCGCGATCAAAGGCGGCGAGCTCGCCGCCGATGTTCCACTCTGTCGTGCGGATACAATCGTCGTCCCGTGAAGCATGCGTGTTGGCATAACTGGTCGTTGGCCGTCGCAGTGATCCTAATGACGCCGCGATCTGGGTCCGCTGCTCAATTCAGCTTGTGGCCCAACCTGCAGATTTATGGCGGGTGCAACAACAATATCAATACCTCTTCGACCAACGAGAAGGGTGATTTTCTGAGCGCCATCTTGCCGGGAGCAAAGATCTAGGCGGATACCGCTCCACGAGACTTCTCGCTTACCTATCAGACCTTGATGTTGAGTTATCTTAACTACACCAACCAGGATCGCCTCGGGCGCGATAACTCCATCGGACTGCGTGATGTCGAACGCGTTGGGCCGAACCCGTCACTTACCATCACCGACAGCTTTCTCTGGGCAACTCAGTCGCAAGCGGCCTGATGACCAACGGTACCATCCCCGTGAATTCTCAAATTTCGCAGGCCCTGCTCAATCAATCGACGAGTTCGAACAATTACTTGAACGCGCAATTGGCAACGCGCCTTTCGGATACGTTCCACGTTTCGGCGAGTGCCTTACAAAACCTCTTTATGGGCCCTTCTACGTCGATTGCCAAGTATAGTTTCAGCCAGGGAGGGACTCTATCGGCCGATCGCCTTATCGGAGAAAGGGTCACTGCAGGATTCAGCTACCAGTTCAGCGATTTTCGGTTCACCGGCAACAATGTTCCCACCACCGATGCGCACTGGCCGCGATTGCGGGTTGGTTGGGGTCTCGATAAACCGTTCAACCTCCTCGCTCAGGTGGGTCCGGTAATTTCCTCAAGCTCCTCGGGGATAATCGGCTCGACACCGGAGCCTGCCCGCACGTCGGTTAACCTGGGTCGGTTGCTAAACGCCAACTATACCGGTCGCCGGTGGACGCTAAATGAGTCGGGCGGTCAACAACCAATGGTGAGCTCTGGTTTGGCAGGGGTTTCGACCGCTCAGAATTATAACGCCCTGGTCCAGTACAAATTGACGCGGCTCGCGACGGTGTATGTGAACAGCGGTTACTACTCGGCCAACGGTACTGGCGTCTCTGATAAGATGTTGCGTTACTCGACGGGCATTACGTACCGCCGGAATCGGGTGTCGGCGTTTAACGCCGCCTTTGTGGGTTACCAGACTCGGATTAGCGGTTCCTCGCCAGCCTCCGTCGGCGCCACAACTCAGGGCACCACCAGCACCAACATGTTTCAGATTGGCTTGATTCTCACTCCTGAACCGTTCAAGTGGAATATCTAGATGAAAGATTGGCGACCCATCAGCATTTATCCGTACCTTGATATAGTCTATCGCCACCGCCGTGGCGCCCTGGCGGTGCTCGCGATAGGACTGTTCACCACCGTGTTTCTGCTCTGGGTGCTGCCTAACGTGTATGAGTCTACAGCGGTCATAGCAATTGAACCGGCTCAAATTGCAGCCTACTACATCGAAACGGGCGCAAACTCAAGTCGCGATAAATCCAACGATAGCGACCAGCTTGGAGCACTGGCTCACCAGGCGTTTAGCAAGGAACGATTGGCTGAGTTGGTCAAACTCTTCGGTCTGTACGGCTATCGCCCGGGCCAGTCGGTCGACAGGTTTGTGGCACTCTTGGAGCGCCATATCGACCTGGTGGTCCCACAAGATGCCATCACATACGAGAGTTCCCACAACCAGGGGGATCCTGATGTACTGAGAATCTCCTTTGAATACAGGAACCGCGTCACCGCGCAAAAGGTGACTGCGGCTCTTGCTGATAGCTACATTGAGGAAGGGTATCGAGAACGGATCCAGCGTGCGGAGGAAGCAACCAAATTTCTCGCGACCCAGGTTGGGCAGGAAAGTAGCCGGCTCGACGCTAAAAGCAACGAGCTCAAGGAGTTAGAACGGCGTTACCAGGGTAGTTTGCCAGAGGAACTAGACGCGAACCTCGGCGAGATCTCGCGTTTCGAGAGTCAGTTGAGCACGATTAACCAGCAGATTGCCCTCGACCGCGCGATGCCCGTAGGGGGAGGACAGGGCGTCACCTTGTCTCCTGAGCAGGAGCTCAAGCGCCTCCAAATCCAGCTGACCCAGCTGCGCGCGCAATACAGCGATCAATACCCGGACGTAATTCAGCTCCGACAGCAAATTGCGGATCTTAAGCAGCAGATAAAAGAAACGCCTGACAATGTCGAAGCAAGCTCGGATTCGAACCCGGAGGGAAATCGCTTGCAGCGTCAGGCCGCCGCCCTGGAGGGGCAGATTGAAGCAATCAAAGCCCGGGTCGCCGCGACCCCAGTCCACGGCCAGGAGCTCGCTGCCGTTAAGCGCGACTACGACGCACTTGCCAGTGAGTATCAGAATCTGCTTGGCAAGCAGCGCGCGGCTCAACTTCGTGAAGGCCTGGAAAGGCGACATCAGGATGATCGCTTGCGGTTGCTCGAACCGGCCAACCTTCCTCAGAGGGCTATCCGGCCCAACCGCCCGGCCTTCTTCGTCGAAGGGATTCTGTTCAGTTTCATAGCTGCTCTCGCGCTACCCTTTGGACTCTACTTCACTGACACGTCGTTCAAGGATGCCGATGAATTGGCTAACGAATTTGGCGTCGCGGTAGCCAGCGTGATCCCTGCGATCGAAAGCCGCGCCGAGCGCGGCCTGGCTACACTGCGGATGGTGGCTATTTCGTCCGTGGGAATAATGGTCAGTGCGGCGGTAATCTGGGCGTACGCCAACAATCTTTTTTGAACCTATGGCAGTCTACGAAAATTACTATCACTGTCTGCGGGAGCCGTTTAGCCTAAGTCCCGACCCGAGTTTTCTCTATGCTGCGCCTCCTCATCGAGAAGCGCTGGCACAGCTGCACTACTTAGTTCAGCAGCGTAAAGGGTTCGCCGTGGTGACCGGCGAGGTGGGTACCGGCAAGACGATGCTACTTCGCAGTCTCATCGAGTCAGTAGGTCCGGAGGTCCAGACCGGGTACATATTCAATCCGCCCAGGACCCGTGAAGCGCTTTACGAAGCGATCGCAGAGGAGCTGAACGTCGAGCTTGGGAGTCACCACAACCCCGTCGCCGCACTGAGTCGATATTTTCTAGAGAGCTGCACCAAAGATAGAACGGTTGTTCTAATCTTTGATGAAGCTCAGTCGCTCGAAATTCCGCTGCTCGAGGAGATCCGTCTCCTCACCAATATCGAAACGGCGAGCGCCAAGCTGGTTCAGGTCATTCTGGCAGGCCAGACCGAATTTGACACTATGATTGATTCTTTCGAGTTGCGGGCACTGCGCCAGCGCCTGGTGTTTCGGTATTCGCTTAGCCCGCTTAACGAAGAGGAAGCCACTCGATACATCGCCGCACGGTTCGAAGCAGCGGGTGCGAGGCGCTCGCCGTTCACGCTCAGCGCCTGCGAAGCGGTTCATAGATATTCGCGGGGCATCCCCCGGCTCATCAACGTTTTATGCGACAACGCGCTCCTCGCAGGATACGCGAGCGACCGAGCGATTGTTGATGATGACCTGGTGGAAGAAGCCGCCATAGATCTGAAGCTCGCAGCACCAGGCCGGAGCATCAAGCGGCAGCGAGAGTTCGTGGTCGATGGCAATGATAAACCACTGCGCGCTTCCCATCGCGGACTGCTCTACGCGCTGATAATTGTTTGTGCGATTTTAGCAATAGGCATCGCCACGATTTCAACCAGGGCGGCGCAGCGCACCGATTCCGCTCCCGGCATCCGAGCGGTGGCTAACAGTGTACGCACGAGTGCGATGAGAACGGGCGGTTCGCTTAGCTACCTGCTCAAGGGTTTACAATCATGAGTCGAGTCTACGAAGCGCTAAAAAAGGCCGAACGGCAGCGAGTCGCCAACGACTTGCGAACCGAAAAGACGTCCGTGCTGAATGGATCGATTCAGCCTTCGGTTGTTAATGGTGCGGAGACGCATTGGGACCATTCGCCCGACCAAAGACCCCGAACAAAACCGGAGCTAATCCGAGTCGACCAGCTATCGACCAATAAACTGAAGCCTTTTCAGGCAAACAGTAAAGGTCCTCTGTTGGTGGTCGGGCAGGCCGATCGTGCCGCCGTAACAGAGCCGTTTCATCTCTTGGCTCTCAACTTGCAGACTTGGGTGATCGAAAATAGGAAGCGTTGCCTTACCGTGACCAGCGCCCTTAGTGGCGAGGGCAAGAGTTTCATTTCGCTTAATCTTGCCGTCAGTCTTGCGATGCTTGGGAATCGCGTGCTCCTAATCGACGCGGACTTAAGAAGACCGACCTTGCATTATTCCTTCAACATCGCGCCAGGACGTGGTCTGATGCAGTATCTGAATGGCGAGTGTGAATTCGATGCGTGTTTGCATTCGACGCCGATCTCGGGTCTGACTTTAATTGCTGCCGGCGGAACCAGCCAAAGACCAACTGAGCTCTTTGCGCGTCCTCTTGCCGACACCTTCATAAAGAAGGCTCATGCACTCTCGCCTGAGCACTACATACTGATCGATTCTCCAGCAGCATCGGTAGTCCCCGAACCACAGATAATTAACCGTCTCGCCGAGGCCGCATTGTTTGTCGTAGCTGCTAATCGTACACCCCGCGAAATCGTCAAGCGATCACTGGAGTCTCTCGCTAATACTTCGCTATATGGGCTGGTCCTCAACCGCTTTGAGCCTCAGCTCTCTATGAGCCTCCGCTATCCGAATGCCTATCAAGTGCGCTATCCGATGCGGAGCAAATAGACTCATCAGGCCGCCCCGCCTCGAGTAGTCGTTTATCTAGTAATCCTTGTTTCATCAGGCGACAGCAGGATCGTTCGCGACGTGCGCCGATCCTCGTTTCGAAAATGAGGCGCAGCGCGAACTTGAATTCGCAGTTGCGAGCGTAAGCGAGATCGCGCGCACGTTACCGATATCAGGCCTCCTGCTCACCGGAAGTCTCGCTCGCGGGGAAAGCATAATTCGACCAGGATTGACGGGTGATTGTCCCAAATGGTGTAGCGACCTGGAGTGTCTGGTTGTCATTCCTGAAGCCGGGCGCAGACAGTTGGGTGCGATCTCCGAGACCCTCAGAAAGAGGACGCAGACTGCCAACGACCAACCGGCGCGAAAGGCAAAGGGTCTTCACATAGAGCTTAGCCCCATTCTGGCCAACCGCCTGCGCTCTCTACGACCTTCGATTTTCGCCGCGGAGCTCATTGAACATGGCAAACTATTGCGGCGCTTTGGCGACGAGGAAATCCCAATGCCGCGGCGGTTCGATGCGACGCCCGCTATATTGGGGCGCGATGCCTTGCGACTATTGAACAACCGCATCATGGAGCAGGTTGCGGACCTGGTTTCAAAAAAAGTGCCTTCTCCCCATGAGGGATATCTCGAAAGCAAGTTTTGGATTGAGCTAGGCACTTCGCTGTCCGTCTTTCTGGGATGCTATCGAACAACCTACAAAGGCCGCTATCTCGCACTGGAGAGTGCTTTTGCGAATGACCAGTGTTTGGCCGTTCCGGACGGGCGCCTCCTCATGAGAAAAATCTCTGAGGCGATGGACGCAAAATTCGGTCCATCCGATCCCTCCAGGAGGCCTCCCGCTCCAGGTCCCGAAAGCGCAAGGCGGATGGCATTAGAGTTGTGGTGGTGGGAAACCGGCAAGATACTGGGCTATTCGCGCGAGGTTGGGAAGTGGTCTGACGTAGCGCTGCGGCTTCGTCACACAGATACATCAGTCTCACGAATTCGCGATTGGGGGCGGTTCCTGTTTCGTTCCGGAATGGCGCGAGCATTGCGAACGCGGGCGATCAGCGCGGTACTGAATGCGGGATCCTTTGGTAATGCAATTTACACAGTAGGTTGCCTGCTGTTCTTCTACTGGAATGAAATTGGTGGGAACGACAGAGCAGGTTTGGAAATCAATCGCTACTTGGCTTCATCTCTAGCTATTGATCCGGCGACCGGCCCGATTGCTCGACAACGATTCGCCGAGTGGGCGGTTGATGCCTGGCAGAGGCATCTTCGAGCGGCAGCCCTGTAAATCGTCTCAGGCTCTGCGATCTGACTATGTTCTTTTACTACATTTTGCTGTGGATGACTCGGTTCCACAGCGATCCGCGGGTTGGGCTTACCCTCTTGAATCTGGGCGGTATGCCAATCACAGTGGTCAAAATCTTCGGATCGTTTACGGTGCTGGCCGCTATGGTGATGTCCTCACCCAAGAATGCCGCAGTCCGGCGCGCGAGCGGCCTGGAGGCGGCTTTCCTCGCTTTTGCAATCATTCCCGTGGTAGCCACGATAGCGTTCGGCTATCAGACGCCATCGATCACCATCTCTTCTCTTATTTCGTTCGCTCTTATGCTTTTCGCGACTCGAATAATCGTTTGTACCAAAGAACGAATGTTCGGAGCAGTAAGAGTCATGACCCTAGCCTCAGGAGTCGCAACTCTGTGGATCTTTAAGGCGCACTTTCTGCAGCATATGTCTCGGCCGCCCGGACTCGAACAAGATCCCAACTACGAGGCGCTGACTTTGGTTGCGGGAATCCCCGTCGCCCTCTGGATCCTGCAACACGACCCAAACAGATGGTGGCGTCGAATTGGCCTTGGATGCGCCGTAGCAATGGTCGGAGGCGTAGTTCTGACGGAATCACGAGCCGGCCTGATCGCCGGTATTGTAATAGCAATCGCGACCCTGGTTAAGTCGAGACGCAAAATCGTCGCGTTCGCCCTGGTGGGCATCGCGACGTTCGCGGTCCTAACCTTTGGCCCATCGGATATGTTTGCCCGTTTTCACAGCATCAAAATCAGCGGCGACGTCACGAACGGTGATGATCAATCTACTCGGATTCACGTGGAGCTAATCAAGGCCGGATTGAACATGATCGAGTCAAGTCCCATCTTCGGAGTTGGCCTGGAGCAGTTCAAGAAGCAAGCGCTGTTCTATAACCGCGAACTCCTGGGCGTAGCTGGCCGGAGCTATGTGGCCCACAATACCTACGTTCAGATCGGCGCCGAAGCGGGACTGCCCGTGTTAGCTCTCTACCTGGTGATGATCGGTATGGGGATCAAAAACTGCACGATCGCCAGCCGGGTAAGAACAGCTGACGGGCTTGGCGACCTGGCGAGCGCAATGGATACGGGGATCATCGCTTTTGCGACCGCCGCGGTATCGGTCAGCGCACCTTACGTCAGCGCGCTTTGGTTGCTGATATTTCTTTCGTCTAACCTGCGTGAGATAGCTGCCTCCGAAGCCAGCCCGCAGGCAGCCAACCCGAACAAGGTTAAAACCAGACCAACCCTGGCGAACGCGCGTACACCGGCGTTTGGAGAGTCCCGTACCGGGCCGCAAGCAGAGCAGTTCGCCAGAACAGCCCTGGGGTCGGGTTTGGATATTAAGCACATATCGGATAGCACAAATCGGTTCTCTCTGACCCCACGCCGTCGTCCAATTCTGTTAAATGCTGGGAAAGTTTCGTGAACTGGCGAAGTAAAGCTCTGCTGCAGCGAGTCTTCTCCTGCGTGCCTAAAGGAGCACAGCTCAACTATCTGTGCAGCCGTTACCTCACGAACACGCTGCCGCAGTCCGAGAATGTCACACGGTTGGATTATTCTTTTGCCGCCGACTACCTGCGATATTTCCGACAAGCCGGCGGGGTTCCGATCGAGGAGGCGCAGTTTTACGAATTCGGCGTCGGTTGGAATCTCACGATCCCACTCAGCCTGTACTGCCTGGGCGTCAACCGTCAGCTTACGACCGATATTCGGCGTCTACTGCGATGTGATCTGATCGCACACTCCTGCAAGGCTCTGGCGACCATGCCCCTTGATCCCGCCCCCGTGCGCCGTCCGGGCCGGTTTTGGCCAGCCGCAAACAGAACGGACTTCGTCAGCCTCCTGCGCAATAGCTTTGGAATTCAATACCGGGCGCCTTTCGACGCGCGCATGACTGCGCTGGCAGACAAGTCGGTTGATTACATTACCGCGACGAAAGTCCTGGTCTTTATTCCGCTCAAGACCCTTCAGGGAATTCTCAAAGAGTGTGCTCGTATTCTGCGGCCAGAAGGATCCATGGCCGTACTGTTGGACTATCGAGATAACTACTCATACTTCGACGCGAACATCGGCGTGTATAACTTTCTACAGTACTCGGATCGGACCTGGGAAAATTTCTACAACTCGTCGCTCTTCTATCAAAATCGACTGCGGCATTCGGACTATAAGAAACTCTTTGATGAGGCCGGATTCGAGGTCGTTGTAGACGAGCCAGGTTACGACGGGCCCATTGAGGCCGCGCGCAAAAAGCTAGAGAAGGTTCCGCTCGCCGCGAGATTCAAGAATTATGAACTCGATGATCTAGCAGCGGTGCGTGCTACTTACGTGCTACGCAGAAAGGCCTGAAGGTCCAGGTTAGGCGACCGTTTGTGAAGGCAACTGGGAGCAGGACGAGGTTTGCGATGGAAACCGCAGGATTTTGCGAAGTCGAACCGGCGGTCGACACGCTCGCGTGCGGACCGGGGCGAAAGACCCCATTGAACGCACTGGTACATTCGTCGCCAGCGACATCGCAGGAGTCGGCAAAATATGCTGTTGAGAGTCGGCAGGTCCGTCCGCGCGGCGTGGCGCGCCCCTTGCGGGTTCTGCACTATCTCTTCGGAGATACCCGCGCAGGAATAGAAGAACATGCATTGTCGCTTTTGGCGGCGCTGAGTGCCGAGGGTAGTTGTGCGTATCTTGCAGCCACGCCCGCTCTGCTTGCCAAACTGGAACGCGAAACCACACAGCACAAGATACGAACGGCAGCGATTCGTCGAGCGGCTGCCTGGGATTTCCGGGACGCAGTGAGATTTGTTCGCTATCTGCGAAGGGAAAAGATCGAGGTCGTCCACTCTCACCTTTTCATCGGCAGCATGTTCGCCTCGCCGTTGGCCCGCGCGGCAGGTGTGCCTGCCATCGTCGAGACGTACCATCTGCGCGAATCCTGGCGAGAAGCGAAGGCTCTCAAAAGCAGCTTTTGGCCGGATCGGCAGGTCGGCCGATTCGTTGATGCTTACATAGCGGTGTCAACTGCGACCGCACAGCATCTGATCGATATCAAGAAGATTGCGCGGGCGAAGGTCGAGACGATCCGCAATGGGCGCGATCTTGAGCGCTTCCATCCGATTTCCGCAGCAGAGCGTGACCGAACGCGTCGCCGTTTAGGAGTAGATAAGGGTCCCGTTCTCCTGCTGTTGGGCCGCCTGGAGGAGCAGAAGGGTCATACTTTCGCGATCGAGGCGGTTCGGCAGATTAGGGACAAACACCCGGGAATATCACTATTGTTTGCGGGAACCGGGCGTCTGGACTCGCCGCTGAAGGCACAATGCGAAGAGGCCGGACTCGAGGGGGTAGTACGGTTCCTTGGCTATCGCGACGATCCGGAACTGTTACTGGGGGCTGCGGACATCATGTTGTTGCCTTCGCTGAACGAAGGACTTCCTCTGTCGATCGTCGAAGCGATGGCATGCGCCATCCCGGTAGTTGCCACCGATATCGAAGGGACCCGAGAACTAGTATTAGACGGGAAAACCGGTCTGTTGGTGCCAACCGCGGACTCCGGTCTTCTGGCTTCGGCGTTAGACCGCCTTCTATGCGATCGGAGCCACCGCGAGTGGCTCGGTTCAAACGGACGGAAGCATGTCGAAGACCATTTCGATGTCCGCTCACAGGTCGCCAAGACCAGGCAAGTCTACAGCAAATTGTTAGGCATCTAAGATGGAAATGGTCTTACGTGCGATATTCTATATAGGGGCATTAATCCTGTGTTATATATACATATTATACCCCATTGTGTTGATCATATTGTCGCCCGAACGTGCGGAGACCGAGTCAACGGTCGGCAACTCTGACGCCTGGCCTTCGGTATCAGTCATTATCGCGGCATACAACGAAGAGGAAGCGATTGCTTCCAGGATTCAAAACTTTCTTAAGACAAGCTACAGAGGTTCAATAGAACTGCTGATCGTATCGGATGCAAGTACCGATCGGACCGACGAGATCGTCAAGCGGTACGTATCCGATAAGGTCCGTCTTATTGTTCAGCAAGGTCGACTGGGGAAGGGTGCCGCCATTAACCGGGCCGTGCCGGGGGCACGGGGCGATATTCTGGTCTTCACCGATGCGAGCTCCGTCTTTCTCCCGGAGACCGTGACCGAGCTGGTTAGACCTTTCCGAAATCCAACAGTTGGTCTAGTGAACGGAAAGATCCACTATAGAGATACCGAGATCGGGAACCTCTATCATCGATATGAACGGCTCCTGAAAAGCGTAGAGGTTCGGAGCGGAATCGTGGCGTCAGTACACGGAGCCGTGTACGCGATGCGCAAGAGCATCTGGGAAATCCACGATCCACGGTTTGTCAACGATCTTTACGATCCTATCGTAACCCGTTTAAAGGGTTTTTCGGTGGCGATCGCCAGCGATGCTGTCTGCGTGGAATCGTTCTCGAAAGGCACCCAGTTCCGACGCCAGGTACGAATGGTCGCACTCGCGGCGCTGGTATTGTTTAGGCTTACCCCGCGGATTGTTAAAGCTGGAGAGTGGCGACTCCTGCTGGTTCTTATGTCCCACAAGCTACTTCGTTGGATGACGGCGGTTTGGTTATTGCTAGTGGTGACGGCGAGCGTTTGCCTGGCTTCCGCCGGCCCGGTGTTCTCCGTCGCGGTAACGCTAGAGGCCGTCGTCGGATTTCTGGCGGTGGCCGGACTGATTAGCGAACGTTTCGGCTTAAGCGAACGAATCGCATTCATTTATAACTTCATCGTTCTCAACTGGGCCGCAATGGTGGGTCTCTGGGTCTGTCTTCGAGGCAAAGCCGTCGCTACCTGGCAACCAAACGCAAGCTGATGAAGGAAATAGCCAACATATTTGTTCTCATAGACGGTCTCGGCTGGGAGTGGGTCAAAGAGTCGTCCTTTCTTAGTCAGCTGGCGCCGTACCGGCGTCGATTGAAAAGTGTTCTAGGTTTCAGTGCGGGAGCAATTCCTTCGATCTTGACGGGGCGATATCCGGATGAACACGGCCGCATGGCAATGTATCGGCTGGCCGAGGAAGGAAGGTCCGCATTTAAGAACGTCAGGTGGCTGTGTTCGCTGCCGCCGGCGCTGGTTGAAAACAGATATGTCAGGCACGGGCTCCAGGCCGCGCTGAAGCGGTTTGGCGGTCTCCGCGGATACTTCAATCTGTATGCGGTGCCGCTTCGATATCTCCCGCTCCTCGATGTGGAAGAAAAGCGCGACATCTATCGACCCGGCGGAATTTCTGAGGCGACGTCGATCTTTGATTTGCTGCAGCGGGAGGGGATTCCGTTCCGATCCTACTCGTATCGACAGGGTAGCGATGAACGGATCATCCAACTCGCGCGAGCTGATTTGGCCAGCGCGGAAGCGAGCTTTTACTTCCTGTATCTGGCCGAGGTGGATGCGTTTCTCCACGCCAACGCCGATCAGGCGGGTCGTTTTGCTCCCATCCTGGAAAAGTATGACGCTTGGCTAAGGTCACTCTACTCGGTAGCGAAGGAGAGATACGAGAAGGTCCAAATTCACGTATTTTCGGACCACGGAATGGCACCAACTCGAGAAGTGGTCGACATTGCGTCGATTCTTCGCCCGCTCCGCCTAACGGTTCCTGATGACTATCTGTATCTGCTCGATTCCACGATGGCGAGGTTCTGGTTCAGATCGGACCATGCGCGAAGCCTGGTGGTCGACACTCTTTCCAGGCAGGCTCCAGGACACTGGATTACCGACGACGAGTTGTCCTCGCTTGGTGCAATGTTTGAAGACAAGCGATATGGACACGCAATCTTCCTGTTGCCGGAAAGCCACGTCATCGCGCCCAGCCATATGGGTCGGGAAGCCCCTCACGGCATGCATGGATTTCATCCGAGGGATGGTCATTCATATGCCGCCTTCTTGTCATCGGAGGACTATCAGGAGGCTCCAAATCATATAACGGATGTCTTTGGAATCATGAAAACGAACGCGATTCGCGCCGCATACGATATTCGCGAAGTCCGCGAAAACCACTAAGATGAAAATTCTATTCGTAATGATTGACGTTCCCTTTCCCTCCAGTAGCGGACAAAGGACGCGCAACCTCTCGTTATTGCGTGCAATTCAGAGAGAAGGTCACGAAGTCTCAATTCTAGCTTTTGGCGAAGTGAGCGAACTCGCCAGCGTGCGTCAAGGGCTGGGTGATCTCGGCTTAGATCTAGCGATCGTTCCCCGACCTAGCGGACTTGGTCACGTTGGGCCAATCGGCCGGATGCGGGCTCTCTTTTCGAACCTGCCTTACGGAGCATGGCGGATGCGGTCAAAGGCTATGGCCGCTCTAACCAAGGGCAGGCTTGCTACGAAAGAATTTGATTTGGTGATTTGTGATGACGTTTACCAAATCGAAAATTTGACTGACATCTCGGACACTGCGGTGATCCTTAATAAGCACACGATTGTCTTTGAGGAATTTGAACGATTTCTCCAACTTGAGACAAATTTCCTAGTCCGTGCCTATGGAGCGATCGAATTAGCGAAATTACGTCGGCTCGAAATAAAGACCGCCCAGCAGGTGGCCGCGGTGTGGCCATGCTCGGAGCGAGATCGCCGGATCCTATTGGGAGCGAATACTGAGGTGCCCTCGCCGGTGGTGCCGAATGCTATTGATGGGGCACGGTTCGCGCCGGCCAATTGCGACGACGGGCGCACCCTTCTTTATGTTGGAGCTATGGATTGGCTTCCAAATCGTGATGCGGTGGAATTTTTCGTTTTCGAAATAATGCCAAAAGTGTGCGAGCTTGTCCCAAACGTAGAGTTCCTGATTGCGGGACGCGAGCCCCCATCTCGGTTTCGCCGGAGAATCGAGAGAGTGCCTCACGTAACCTTCACCGGAACGCTACCGGATTTGCGACCGACGATTGCAAATGCCGCGATATGCGTGGTTCCATTACGAATTGGCAGCGGAACGCGCCTGAAGATTCTCGAAGCCGCAGCCTCAGCGAAAGCCATAGTATCCACCACTATCGGCGCTGAAGGTCTAAACCTGGTCGATGGGAGTGAGATTCTGATTGCGGATGATCCTGCGGCTTTTGCTAATGCAGTCGCGTCGCTGCTGTTGAGCCGAGAGCGACGTCTCGCAATGGGAAAGAAAGCTAGAGAACGAGCGTTGTCCGAGTACAGCCTTCCTGCGCTCCAAAACGCAGTGCACGCGGCACTTTCCGAAATCCAAGAGCAGCCTTTCGGTTACCGCAGGGCCTCAGCATAACTTGGTAGCAACTCGGACTCGCCGCATCGAGACACTCGCAGGATGAGTTTTACACCAGATGTCAGGCCTCGGATTTTCGAAAGGCGGACTACCACCTGAAAAAACACATTCAAGATTTGGTCGCGAACGTACTTAGTTTTCGACGGCTAGCCGGGTGGAAAGTCTCCTCTTCGCAAACCGGACCTACGCTTGCTCAGCGGCTCGGATTCGACGCAAAGGCCCGGGTGCTAATCGTCAATGCCGACGACTTCGGTCTCTGTTCCGGCAGCGACCGAGCCGCTTACAAGGCGATGCAGTGCGGCATCGTTACGTCGACGTCGATCATGGTGCCGGCATCGCATTTCAGACAGTCCTGCGAATACGTCAAACGTAACAAGCAGCTCGATGTTGGCGTGCACCTGACGCTCAACAGTGAGTGGTCCAGCCAGAAGTGGAGTCCCGTGCTATCGACCGAACGGGTCAAATCCCTGGTGGATGTGCAAGGCTATTTCCATCCAACCTATGCAGCCACTATGGCTTCGACGTGCTCCAGCGAAGTCAGGGCAGAGTTGCGAGCACAGATTGAATGCGCACTCAGTGTCGGAGTAGACGTCACTCACCTAGACAGCCATATGTGCGTATTGCATGGTGGGCGGGCAGATCTGAGGAGTGTCTATTTGGAACTGGCTCGCGAGTACCAACTTCCCATTCGCGCCGCTCGGGGTGTTCTCATGCACTGGCATGGGTTCTCGTCTCTGCCCGCGGCGGCTGAGGAGTTTGGCGTAGTTCATCCGGATTATTTCGGGGTTTTGAGCAGGGTACGACCCCGGCGGTGTGCCGCCTTCTGGCGGCAGCTGCTCAGGAGACTGCCTGCTGGTGTCACGGAAATATCCTGTCACTTGGCGGACGCCGTAACCGAACTTCCGGACAATTCAGAAGAAATATGCCGTCGTACAGCCGAGTTTGAGTTTTTGAGTTCAGCAGAAGCCAGGGAACTCGTGAAAGAACGAAACATCAGGTTGATCGGCTATCGAAGTCTGCGCGAATTCATGCGGACGGACACAGCCAGAAGAGACACGTAGATGAACGAGTGTACGTTAGATCAATCGACCCCCCGCGGGGACACCGAGGTCCGAGCGCCCTCCGCCGAGAATCGCGCGAAGACTCTTCCCACCACCGGCTGTGGGTTCCGAGTATGCGTCATAATCCCGACGAAGAATCGAGCGGCCGATCTCGCTCGAGCGGTCCGAAGCGTGCTCGAACAGACAGTAGCGCCATGTTCAATAGTGATTGTAGACCAAAGTAGGAATGGAGAAAGCCAAGAGCGGGTCAGGAGCGAGATCGATAAAGCGAAAAGGGAAAAGGGGGATCCGTGGCGATTGACCTATATACTCGATCCGGAGATAACGGGCTCGGCGACGGCGCGAAACCGCGCGATGCAGGTTGCAGATGGAGATATATGGTTGTTTCTGGACGATGACGTCGTTCTTGAACAGGATTTCATCGAACAGATAATCCAAAGCTATCGAGAAAATCGCGATGCCGTTGGCATCTCTGGAATCATAACTAACCAACCTCAACTTTCCGTAATGTTTTCGTTGTGGACCAAGACGTTCAAGCGCGGACCCTTCCATGATGAGCGTCAGCCGATCTACTGGAATGCTGAAAGGCTGCGAAACTCCCAAGCTCTGCCCGTGAAGCGCTTTGGGGGCGGACTAATGAGTTTTCGATCAGACGTGGTACGCGGTAAGTACTTCGACACAAATCTCAGTGGAGTCTCGGACGGAGAAGACGTCGATTTCTGTGCGCGATTAGGCGCCAACACTCGTTTGCTGATTGCGCCGCGTGCAAGGCTGGTCCACAACCATAGTCCCTCCGAACGGCTCCAAGATCATTGGTTGCGTCGTGAGGTTCGAGGAAATTTCTTTATATATAAGAAGAACTGGAACCGAGATCTTGGAAACCGGTGTTGCTACGCCTGGTTGTTTATTGGGTTCACCCTAGCAGCAGGCTATGCCAGCCTGCGAAGACTGTCCTGGGATCCATGGCGGGCGCTGGTGAAAGGCGTATCAGAGGCAAACCGAGCAGTCGTCAAGTCGCGCCCGAAAGGTCGATGAGGCCGGACGACGCCTGAATTTTTAGCTTGCAGTGGACAAACGTTGAGGACAGTGGCGAAGAGCGAAAATAGTGCAGCAGTGATCAGCTACGAGGCGCGCGGACTCGGCCATACTAAGATCGAGGAATGCAAAGGGGCTCAGCATGATGGTGCAGGAAGTCGGCACTTATTGATGACGCTCGTGCGTGGGCTGGGCTGGAGTACGGGGGCGCGGATCGTCTCCGCGGTAGGCGGCACGCTGAGATACATTATCTTTGCTCGTCTGCTCACGCCAGTGGATTTCGGGATTTTCGGAGCCGCAGTACTATGTTTTGATTTCATCTACACGATGTTCGAACCGAATATCGAGGTAGCGTTGGTACCAATGGAGAAGGAGATCGAGCCGTATCTCGATACCATTTGGACACTGCAAATACTCAAGGCAGTCGTGATCTCTGCGATTTTGGGTTTGGCAAGTCATGACCTGGCCATGTACTTCAGGATCGGTTCTGCTCAGGTGGTGTTCATATCGCTTGCTCCGTTGGCTATTCTGCGGGGTCTGAAGAGTCCCGCCTCGACCGCCCTGATATATCGTGAGCTTAACTTTCGGCTATCTTTTATCCTCTGCGCGGCAGAGCTAAGTTGCGGTTTCCTGGTTGGTCTGACGGGGCTGTTTTGGTGGCGAGATTGGCGGCTTCTCGTTCTTCTGACGACCGCTGGACAGCTCGCTCGTACGTCTCTCACCTTCTATTACTATCCATATAAGCCTCGACTACGCGTGGATTGGGCGAGAGCGCGCGAGTTGTTTAGGTTTGGCAGGTGGATAACGCTCAAGCAGGTCGCCCTGCATCTGGCAAGACGACTCGATGACCTGGCGGTTGGGCACCTGCTGGGACCTTTGTCGTTAGCCGAATATCAAATGGCGTTCAGAATGGGAG
>JBKPEA010000022.1:0-49993 GCA_046728175.1 Thermodesulfobacteriota bacterium
AGCAGGGGGTACCCGCCCGAGTAACGGCGCGCGCCTGGGAAGCCTGCATGACGATGAACAACAGCTGGGGCTACAACCCGTCCGACCGCCATTACAAGTCGGTTCGCAGCCTGATCAACACACTCGCGGAAGTTGCCGCAAAGGGCGGCAGGCTGCTGCTCAACGTCGGCCCCAGGGGAGACGGCTCGCTGGCCGCGGAGCAGGCCGAGCGGCTCGAGGCGATCGCGGAGTGGATGGAGCGCAGCGGTGAGAGCATCGTTGGGACCCAGCCCGGATTCGAGCCCTGGCAGTTCTACGGTCCCTCAACCCGGCACGGCAATCGCGTCTATCTGCATTTGCTGGCACGCCCCTATGACACGATTTCGGTCCGCGGCGTCCACCTGCGCAAGGTCAGAGCGGCCAGCGTGCTCGCATCCGGCGAGCAGCTCCGCATCCACCGACGCGGAGTCGTCGCTGAAATGATGTTCAATCAGGATCCGGTCGGCGAGCTGATAATCGACGTTCCTGAAAGTGCCATCGCTCCGCTGCAGACCGTCGTCGTGCTGGATTTTGAGCCGTGAGGCGCAGCGGCGCAGTGCCTGGGGCCGCTCCAGTGCCGTTGCCTTCGCCGGATTGACTAAAAGACAACGAAGCTGCCCTTGGACGGCACTTGAGGGTGCAGCCAGCTCTTGAAAATACCACGGCGCGGTACCTGATTCTTTGTAAAATCGAGGTGCAGGACGACCCGACCTAACCCACCGCTGGCCGCCGACTATTTGTTCACCGAGAAGGTCCAGTCGTATTCGTGGCCATTGACCGTCATCCGCACCGAGTAGGTCGCGCCGCGGGTCAGGGGGCGGCGCGGGAGTACCACTACCGACCCGTTAGCGGCCAGCACTCCGCGTCCAGCGGATTGACCGTATGACTCTGGGTTAACATAGGTGAGGGCATCAAATCCGCACGCCTCTACTTTGCTCGTCGCGCCATCGGAGGAAACGCTTTCGACGCTGAACCGTCCAAGTTTTGCCGGGACGAAGCTTCCCAAGGTCAACGTAATCGGCAACCCGGTCGGCGCCGCATAGCCCGGACACGCGGTCAGTGGATCGGGCCATTCGTTTTCGAAGGTTCGCAGGTCGATAGCGGCGTCGGCCGGAGGAAATTGGAGGGGACGCGGGAATGATCGAGGCAAACCGGCTCCATCCACGCCACCCATGGCATTCATCGCCGCGACACAAATACCCCCTCCGCAAAAGTCGTAGTAGCCAACCCGGCGCAGATTGGGATTGAGCAGCGGCAAGCGATGAAACGCTCCACTGATCCAGTCCAGGATCGCGAAATTCACCAGTCCCGCAGGTTGGTGCCCATGCCAGTAGACAAAATCGACGTCGCTTTGTTTGCCTGCCTTGGCGCCGTCGGGAGTATATCCGGGGCTACCGTCTCGCTCCTCGTGCATTTCGCCACCCGGCATCGCGCCATTGCGCAGCGCTTCCGAGTAGTTCGCGAGAAGGTACCGGACGTGCGCCTGATCACCCGAGCTCAGTTTCGAATCTTCCGACACCGGCTCAAGCCCCGAGAGCCTGCGATACCAGTTAAGCAGCGCAAGCCATTCGGGCGCGGTCGCTGAAGGGGCACTGGCGCCACTGGAAGGACCGCTGGTGGCGGATGAGGCCGCCGATTGCGCCGCCACGGAATTGCTTTCGGCGGACACGGGCCGCGCCGGCACGCCGTTCGTTACCCCCAGCCTCGCAGCCTTCCACACCCGATAACGCACCACCCCGAAGCCCACAACGAAAAGGAACGCCGTGATGAGCGCGAGCGGGAAGGGGCGAATTGAGCGAAACTCCCCAACGATGGACCGGCGGCGAGCCAGAAACGCGAAGCGGGCGTCGCCAAAGCGCACGTCGTCGCCGCGCTTGAGTCCGGTAGGGTTTTTGATTCGAAGACCGTTGACGAACGTTCCATTGGTCGACTCGAGATCGGTAACTGTATAACCGCCGATCCGGCACCGGATCACCGCGTGGTAGCGCGAGACCGTGGAGGCATCGAGCACGATGTCGTTGTCTTTGGCGTAACCAATCGAGGTTTTTCCCGTGCGCAGCCGATACTCGCGCGGCGTCGATCCCCCGACGGCAACGAGGCGTGCCGGCACTTTACCCGGCGATGAATCTCCCGACAGAGGTTGCGGACCCATTCCTAGGCGAGGTTCCAGAACCGGCCGACGTTGCGTGCGGCGCGCTCGACGATCGGTATGACGGCCGCGCCGTTGAGCGCGGGGTAAATGGGTTCGTCGGCGTAACGGCCCAGCTCCTCGAGCACCGCCCGCCCGGAATTGACCAGAGCCTCGAGGTCATAGCCGCCTTCCAGGGCGGCCACCATCTTTCCCCCGCAACATTCCGCGGCCAACTTCTTCACCCGGCGCGCCATCGCGACAAAACCCTCTTCGGTGACGCGCATTTGCGCTAACGGGTCGCGCCAATGACAGTCGAATCCCGACGAAACCAGGATGAACTCGGGGCGAAACAGGCGGCCGATCGGCAAGATGAAGTGGTCGAAGAAGCGCAGGTATTCGTCATCGCCAAAATCGGCCGGCATGGGCGCGTTGATGGTGTAGCCTTCGCCGCGTCCCTCTCCAATTTCGCGCAGCGAGCCGCTCCCCGGATAGTGCGGATACTGGTGGGTCGACGCGTACAGGACCTCCGGCGATTCGTAAAACATCGCCTGCGTACCATTTCCGTGATGCACGTCCCAATCGACGATCATTATCCGCTTGAGGCCGCGATGTCTGACCAGCCATGCGGCCGCGATCGCCACATTGTTGAAAAAGCAGAATCCCATTGCGCGATCCGGCAGCGCGTGATGGCCGGGAGGCCGCACCATCGCAAACGCGTTGTCCGCCTCTCCATCCATCACGGCCTCCACCGCAGTGAGGACGCCGCCGGCGGCAAGGAGCGCGGTCCGGTACGAGTCGGGCGAGGTATGGGTATCCGGGTCGAAATCGAACCGCTCGAGCCTCCCGGTCGCGCGCATGAGCTGCACGTATTGGGGCTGGTGACAGAGCGCGATCTCCTCAAGGGTTGCCTCGCGCGGCGCCCGATGCTGCAGCCCGGGGCGATTAATCGAATCAGTCATGTCGATCATGGCGCGGATTCGCTCCGGACGTTCGGGGTGGGAACGACCCGCGAAATGTCTGGCATAGGCGCGATCGGTGACCAGAGCGGTCTTCAGCATCGTTGACTCCACGATCCGCTATAATGATGATCGGACGGGCGCCGGCGCGCTTTTCCGAGGACCATTCGGGACAATATATCGCCAAATCGATCCGACGCCATCCTGCTTTGAACCCTTTGGAAATACTGCTGATCCTGGCCGTAGCCCTGGTAGTTCTAGGCCCCGAGCGGATGCCGGAAGTCATCCGCGCCGCGGCCCGGATAATGCGCGAACTGCGCGCCGCAAGTAACAGCGTGATGCGCGAGCTGAGCGATGCCATGGAGGACGACCCTCCGCGCAGCGGTAGCGTCCGTCCTCCCGCGTCGGAGCCGCGTGACAAACCCCCGGGGCAGTCGTGAGCGACGGCTCGCAAATGCCCGACCAACCTCAAACTCCGCCGGACGATGTTGGCAACGGCGAGGCTCGGATGTCGATCGTCGAGCATCTGCAGGAACTGCGCGTGCGCCTGTTGCGCGCCGCGATCGCGCTTGCGGTCGGGTTCCTGCTCGCCTACGCAATCGATGACCAGATTTTCTCGGCGCTGACCTGGCCGATTCGCGAAGTCTCGCACGGCAAGATCCTGCTGATCGGCACCGGAGTCGGCGAGGCGTTCTTCACCAAGATCAAGGTTGCCCTGATCGCGGGTCTGTTCATTGCCAGTCCCGCGGTGTTCTACGAAATCTGGAAATTCATCGCACCGGGACTCTACGCCAGTGAACGCAGGCTGGCACGGCCGTTCGTGATCTCGGCGACGCTGTTCTTTCTTGCGGGTGGCTACTTCTGCTGGGCAGTCGTGTTCAGGGTCGGCTATGCGTTTTTTTTGAGTGAGTACGCCAGTATCGGCATCACCCCCACCATTCGGATCAGTGAATACCTGGCCTTCTCGACCAAGCTGCTGCTGGCGTTTGGCGTAACCTTCGAAATGCCGATTTTCGCGCTGTTTCTGACCCGCCTGGGCATCATCGATTACAAGATGATGATTCACCACCTGCGCTACGCGATCCTCGGCATCTTTATCGTGGCTGCGGCGCTCACCCCGCCCGATATGGTCTCGCAGTTTCTGCTGGCCATTCCGCTGTTGCTGCTCTACGCCTTGAGCATCGGCATTTCGTACGTATTCCGTGCGAGCGAAAAAGTGGAGGCTGCCACCGCCGCGGTAGATGGCCCGAGTGCCACCTGAGCAGTCACGCCGCCTGAGTCGTCAGGAAAGGACACCGCCATGGCAATCCTGCACCATTCGCCCCGCGCCACGGGCGCTCCCGGCATCGAACCGCGATGGACCCGCAGCACGAAAGATGTGGTGGGGACCGCATACTCGTCGACCAGCCGCGTTTGGTTCACCGGCTCGAAAGGGGTTCTCAACGAAATCTATTTTCCGACTGCCGATTCGCCGCAGGTCCGGGATCTGCAATTGCTGGTCAGCGACGGGGCCAGCTTTTTCCACGAAGAGCGGCGCGACCTCGAGACCACCAGCGAGTATCTCTCCGAGCACGGTCTCGCCGTCCGGATCATCAACCGCCATCCCGCCCTACGCTATCAGATCGTCAAGGACATACTCTGCGATCCGCACCAGCCGACCGTCCTGATGCATGTTCGGCTCGAAGCAGACCCTGCCTTTCTCGCGCGCCTGCACCTGTACGTGCTGCTGGCCCCGCATCTGGGGGTCGCAGGATGGGGCAACAACGGCAATTCCACTTCCATCGTGGGGCGCGAGTTTCTGACCGCCAATCGTGACGGTAACTGGCTGGCGTTGGGTGCGACCGTCCCGTTTGTGCGGCAATCGTGCGGCTACGTGGGACGCACCGACGGATGGCGGGACCTGTCAGAGAATTTCCTGCTCGACCATCAGTTCGCGTCCGCTCCCAACGGCAATATCGCCCTGACCGGTGAAATCGATCTGAGCCGCGGGCACGAATTCACCATCGGTCTGGCATTTGGTCACACCTTACATCGCACCGTCACCACCCTGTTTCAGTCGCTGGCCATCAGCTTCGAGTCACATCGCGACCGTTTCCTCGAGCAATGGATTCGGGCCTGCCGCCACCATCATCCGTTGGGCCAATGGTCGGGCGATAACGGCCAACTTTATCGGCGTAGCCACGACCTGCTGATCGCGCATGAAGACAAAAGTTACCCGGGTGCGATCATCGCCTCCATGAGTATTCCGTGGGGCGAAGCCAAAGGTGACGAAGACCTGGGCGGATATCACCTGGTGTGGACGCGCGACATGGTGAACAGCGCCACCGGAATGCTGGCCTCGGGCGACTTGTCTACCCCCGTGCGGGCGCTGATCTACCTGGCGTGTTCGCAGCACGAGGATGGCGGCTTCTCGCAGAATTTCTGGATCAATGGCGATCCCTATTGGCAGGGCATCCAGCTCGATGAAGTTGCCTTCCCGATGATGCTGGCGTGGCGCCTGCACAAGACGGGCGCGCTGCTCGATTTCGATCCGTATCCGATGGTGCGCGCGGGCGCCAAGTACCTCATCCATCAGGGACCTGCCACCGAGCAGGAGCGCTGGGAAGAGAACAGCGGATTTTCTCCATCGACACTCGCCAGCAATATCGCGGCGCTGGTGTGCGGCGCCTGTTTCGCGCGCGAACGTCACGATGAAGTGACTGCCCGGTACCTGGAGGAGTATGCGGATTTTCTGGAGTCGCACGTTGAGCAATGGACGGTGACCCATCAGGGGTTTCTGGTTCCAGGAATCCGACGGCACTACGTCCGCATCACGTCCGCCGATCCTAACGACGACCATCCAAACGAAGACCCGGATCGCTTTCCCGTCGAGATTCGCAATCGGCCGCCGGGTACCCCAACCCAGTTTCGAGCCGCGGAGATTGTCGACCACGGATTTATCGAGCTCGCCCGCTATGGCGTGCGGCGGCCTGGTGACCCATTGATCGAGAGTTCGCTGAAAGTGGTTGATTCGGTCTTGAAGGTCGATCTGCCTCAGGGTCCCTGCTGGCGGCGCTATACCCACGATGGCTACGGGCAGCAAGACGACGGTGGCCCATTCGTTAAGTGGGGCCGCGGGCGCCCGTGGCCACTGCTGACCGGGGAACGGGGTCACTACGAGCTGGCGGCCGGACGCGATCCGCTACCTTATGTTCGTGCCATGGAATTGTTCGCCACGCCGACCCGGCTGCTGCCCGAGCAGGTGTGGGATCAACCTGACATTCCCGGTGCCCTGCTCTTCACGGGTGCGCAGACCGGAAGCGCTACTCCCTTGATGTGGGCGCATGCCGAGTACGTGAAATTGCTCCGTTCCTGCGCGGATGGGCAGGTCTTCGACCTGATCTCGGAAGTCGCGGAGCGCTACCTCACGCGGCGCACACGCTGCCCGATGGAGATTTGGAAATACCATCGCCGCAGGGTCCACGCGATAAAGGCGCCAACCACGCTGCGCATCCAATGCGAGCGGCCATTTCTGCTGCACTGGACGCGGGACGAATGGGCGCATCGACAGGACCTCCGCGCCACGCCCACGCCCATCGGACTCAACTACGTTGACATCGAAGTCGCCGAGTCGTGGCGAGCGCCGATTCGATTCACCTTTTTGTGGACCGACAGCGGAACCTGGGAAGGCAAGGATTTTTCGGTGCAGATGGAACGCTAGCCCAGAGGGCGAATTTCGAAGCGTTCGCGAAGCGATTCGATTAATTGATTGACCGTGTCCTTCTGATCGGATGCGAAGTAGAGCCTGAGATGGTGCCGGCGAGGGTCTTCAGTCCTCAAGGTTGCCAGGTTGTCGTACGATTCGATGATCGCCTTGAATTCGGCGATCCGCGCGGGAGGTATCGCGATGACGATGCTTTCGAAGGCGACGGTCTTCTCCTGGCTGCGGTTCACACCGCCAATCCTAGCTCACTGGGCGTGCATTTGCTGAGCGACTTGTCGTGGTGAAGGTTAAGTGATGCAGCTGCCGCGGGTTCTTTTCGTTACTGGCAAGGGCGGCACAGGCAAGAGTACGGTAGCAGCGGCGCTCGCCGTTGCGCTCTCGCATCGACGGCCCACCATCCTCGCCGATCTCAGCACTCATTTGGGCGCCGCAGCGCTGTTGGGAGCGGCCCTTGGCGAAGACCAGCGCGCGCGCCTCAGCGAGTCGCTCGAAGTAGTGGCGCTCAGTCAGCGCGCAGAACTGAACTCCTTCATCAAACGGATTGTGCCGCTGGCGGCAATTTCCGAACGCATGCTGCGGAGCCGCACCTTTGGCTACGTGACGGCCGCGCTTCCCGGCCTCGAGGCCTTTCTGCTGCTGGAGCGACTCCGGATGATGGCAGGCGAGGCCGCGCTCCACGATCGTTACGTGGTGATCGACGCTCCGGCCACCGGCACCGCGCTCGAACTGCTCGCGGTCGCCAACGGCGTCAAGGGCGTCGCTCCGGTCGGGACCCTCAGGCACCTGGCGGATGACGTGCAGGAGTTTCTGACCGACCCCCATCGTTTCGCCGTCCTTATAACCGTTACCCCCGAGGACCTGTCGCTGCGCGAGGCCCTTGCCACCGCCGAGACGCTCAAGAGCACGCGCCGGATCGAGGTGGCCGGGGCAGTTTTGAATCGATCCACCAATGCGCTTTTCGAAGAAGACGAGCTGAAGCAACTTGACGCGCTCGACACGCACCACAAGCTCGCGAAGAGACGCATCGCGGAGCGCGCAGCTGCAATTGCCGCCCACCGGGAGCTGGAGCGAGCCGGGATGGTAACCTTCGAACTGCCGATGCTCTATCGAGCGGCGATCGGCGCGCGAGAAATTTCCGCGCTCGCGCGCGCCCTCGGGGCCGGTCTGGTCGCACAATGAAATCGCGCGCGCTGGATTTCGAGCGGTACCGCCTCATCGCATGCCTTGGACCTGGTGGAGTGGGCAAGACGACGGTCAGCGCCGCGCTTGCGGTGAGCGGCGCCTCGCGGGGGCGCGCCGTGGACGTGATGACCGTCGATCCGGCGCCGCGCTTGCTCGATGCGCTCGGTCTTGATGGTAACGCGAGTGAGCCTCGCACCGTTTCCCTGAAAGCCCTGCGCCCCGTGCCTGGCGCCATCCGGCGCGCACGACTCAGGGCCCTCAAACTCGATCCGAAAGAGACTTTCGATTCCATCGTCCGGCAGCATGCGCCGTCGGCCGCCGCCCGCGACGCGATCCTCTCCAACCGCATCTACCGCAACCTGTCCAGCGCGCTGGCCGGGGTCGGCGATTATATGGCGATGGAAAAATTGCTCGAGCTTGCCTCGCAACCTGACACCGACCTGGTGGTGCTCGACACACCGCCAGCTTCGGAGGCTCTGGACTTCCTCGATGCGCCGCGGCGGCTGCTCGATCTGCTCAACTCGCGCGCCGTCACCTTGCTCGGGGCTCCGGCGGGTCTGCTGCGCCAATTCAGATTGGTCGACCTGGCGGCGCGGGCGGTACTGTCGGCCTTCGATCGAGTTACCGGTCTGAACCTGCTCGCCGACGTGCAGGCGTTCGTGAGCGGATTCGAAGGGATGTACGAAGGCTTCGCCGAGCGTGCCAAACGGGCGGACGCGACACTGCGGGCGGGCGACACGGCGCTGGTGCTGGTGACCACTCCCGAGACCGGACGCATTGCTCAAGCGCGTGAATTTCTGCAGGCACTCCAGAAGTCCGGCCTTCAGGTGAACGCCATTGTGGTTAATCGCGCAATGCCGGCTCTGCCTGATGCAAAAGAAATCGCCGCCGCAAAACTTTCCGCGGCGCTGAAGCGCAAACTGAGGCGCAACCTGGCCGACCAGGCCGCCCTGAAAGAGCGCGAAACCCGCTCGCTCGAGGCGCTCAGCAGCGTAATGCCTTCGGGGGCGCAGCTTCTGCTGTCACCCGAGCTGGATCACGAGCCCAGGAGCGTGACCGACTTGGGAGTTATCGGGGCAAATTTCCGGCCCGCAGAGGAATAGTCTTCTTTCATGGAGGGGGGCGGCGGATGGGACCGCAAGGTAGATGCGAGTGTTGCTCTCTATTTCTTTGCGCGGAGCTTGGCTGGCGCGGGCTTCTCCTTGGCCAGCACGCGATCCAGCTTGATGCTCAAATTCAGGAGCTGGGAGCTCAAATGATCGAGACGCGCCTTCAACTCGCGGATATCTTTCTTTGACGGAATATTCACGAAGTCGAGCACCGTCTCCACGTTGCGATCGAACGAGGCCTTGTTGTTCATGAATTGCTCGCCCGCACGGCCCAGCCCGCGGCGCAGACGTTGATTGCTCATTGCTTCGTTGAACACACTGGTAAGGCCCTCTTCGCTCATCTTGCGGAGTCGGCCAATTATGCTCTCAACGTCGCCACGTGCCATGATGGTTTACTATATAGTGGATAGGCAACCACGCAAACGATGAGCACAGCAGCGAGCATTTTGAGCGTGACCTCGGGCTTCGCTCTGCTGGGCTATCGGCTCCCGGCCGCCACCATCCTGGCCACCTCCATCGTCGTCGATCTCGCGCTCGCCCCGCTCACCGCGGTCATCGCCAGCCGTCGGGGTCGCAGCGCCCTCCGCTGGACGATCGCGGGTTTGACTCTCGGGATGTGGGCGCTCGCGGTCGTGCTCGTCCTGCCCGCCTCCAACCGATCGCACGAGCCTCCCTCGTATCCCCCTACTTCTGATGCCGCTTGAGCCAGGCCACGCTGGGCGCGAACACCTGCGCCTGCGAGTGCGTACCGCACAGCACATCAAGATGGCCCCACTTCGGAAATACCTGGGTGGTGACGTCATCACTGCCCGTTGCATGGGCGGACTCGACCACCCGGGTCGACCAGTCAGGCGCGATGTTGGTGCTGGCAAACGCAATCACCGGAACCTTCGACGCCTGCAGGGTCGCACGCAGTTCGGGGGTGAACGGATTTTGATAGTTCTGCACTGCAGGCCAGTAGCGATCGTATCCAACTAGCATCCGTGCGAGCACGGCCGGACTGGAATAGCCGTCGAAGGGATTTGCCAATCCGCCTTTGCCGCCGAAATCCTTCGAATCGTACACCACGTGCTCCAGGTTCTCGGCCGCGGTCTGGTATTTGGGCAGCGGCGCGCGGCCGTTTGGATTTGCGATCACTGCCTCCATCAGGAATTGCCGCTTATCCCAGGTGAGATTCCTTCCCGCCAGATCGTCCACCGCGTGATCGTCAGGCATGGGTTGAGACGCACGACTCGGAATGAATCCGTCCAATGCGATAATCCCAGCGACCTCCTGGGGATGCAGCGCGGTGAACAGGTATGCCAACGACACCCCGCGGCTGAACCCTGCCACGAAGATCTTCTGCGAGCCGGTCTGCTTCAAGATAAAGCTCGCCGCCGTGGCGATGTCCGATGCGAACTCCTGGTTGGTCCATCGCCTGAACAAGTCACTGATTTCCCCCGGTATCGCGGAGGGCGCAACAAAATGGGTCCGATAGTCGAGCGCCCACACGTCTACCCCGCGGGTGGCCAGGTATACTGGGAATGAATAGCGCGGATCGTAGAGGGCGATTTCGCCGTTCATGTTGGTCCCCGGCAAATAGAGGACCGTGAGGTCGTGACGCTGCCGCGCGCTTGGCCCCTGCGCGAAGCGATGCAGCGCAATCCGGTCGTACGGGGAAGGACCAACCGAGGCCTCGAAGCGCCATTGGTAAATTCCTGGAACGCCCGGGACTTGAACCGGCCCGCTCGCGGAGTGGAATCCGTTTTCAACTTCGCCCCGCGCACCGGACGCCGCCGCCGAGAGCGCGAGCAGCAGCGCCAGAAATGTCACTGCGACCCGAACTCGTACCGGTTCAGTCTTCATTTCGGTCCTTCTCACCACCCGCCTCGAAGCGCGGTGTCGGGCTCTTATAGCATCTCGTCGGCGATGGAACATGACTGGTTGACCCCCCGCGGTCGCCCATGTCAAACAATTTCCAACACATTCGCCATCCAACCTACGGGAGTCATTGAATGAGCAAGAAGGCGCAATTCGCTTTGTTCTCGCCACAGGCCGGCCTCAACTGGAATGCACTCCTCGACCGCACCAAACTGTGCGAGAAGCTCGGTTTTCATTCCATCTGGCTGGTGGATCACATGTGGACCGGGCAAATGCCAGAGCTCGACCACGTCGAATGCCTTGCCGCGATGAGCGGGCTGGCGGCCGCCACCGAAAGGATTCGAATCGGCACGCTGGTGATCTGCAATTCGTATCGCAACCCCGCCCTGCTTGCCAAATCGCTCTGTACCATCGATCAGATCTCGGGTGGGCGCCTCGAAATCGGGCTGGGTGCGGGGTGGATGGCCGAGGAATACAAGGCGTATGGCTACCAGTTCCCGTCGATGGGAGAACGGCTGAAGCAGCTTGCGGAGGGACTCGAAATCCTCAAGCAGATGCTCACCGAGAAGCGCGCAAATTTCAAAGGGCGCTACTACACGGTCGCCGACGCGATCAACAATCCCAAGGGGGTGCAGAAACCCCATCCGCCGATCACCATCGGTGGCAGCGGCGAAAAGGTAATGCTCAAACTGGTCGCAAAATATGCCGACCGCTGGAATTGCCCCGCGGGCTACCAGAGCTTCGAGCAGAAGTTTAGCGTCCTCAAGCAGCACTGCAAGGATATCGGTCGCGACCTCAACACCATCGACATCTCCGAGCAACTCCTGGTCTGTATCGGCAAAAGCGAGGACGAGGTAGCGCAGAAATGGAAAATCGCCCAGGGGCTCCGGCCGTTCTCCATCACCGGCATCAAGGGCACCCCCAAGCAGCTTATCGAAGAGTTGAAAAAACGCATGACCCAGGGCATCACCACGTTTACCATCTTCTTTAGTGACTTCGCGCCACCACCGACCCTCGAGTTGTTCGCGCGCGAAGTCATGCCGGCGTTTGCATAGGATGAGCCATCATCGCGGGGAGTGGAACCTCAGGATTATTCGCTCGCTCCTGTTGGTTGCGGCCCTGATGGGCTGCGCCTCCAGTCCGAAATATTACAGTGCCGCCTTCAGTCACCCCGATGGGCTCGGGCCCGGCGACCCGGTGCGGCATGGCAGCACCCAAATTGGATCGGTGACGACAATCTCCGCCGCCGGCAGCGGTGGCGCGCAGGTTTCGGTGCAAATCGATCACGAATACGCCAGCGTGGTGTACGTCGACTCGATCCTGATTCTGCAGGGCGCCGGCGCCACGCCGTCGCTCGAGCTGTTTACGCCAAGCGCCGAGAGCTCCAAGGCGGCGGACGGCGCCCAGCTGTATGGCGCTTCGAACAACAACCAGACGCAGATGCTCACCACCATCCTCGGCCCGGAGGCGATCGGTAACAGCTATGCGCAGTTCATCAATCGCTACGCGCCGGCACCGGCCGCGCCCTCCCCGGGCGCGTCGGTCTTGCAAAATCAGCTCATGGACATTTTCCGGCAGACGGTTGCGGCGACCAGTGTGTTGTCGACCTCCAGTCCGGCCGGAGGCGCACAAATGGATCAATTTCTAGACGACGCCGATGTGGTCGCGCGCCAGCTCGACGCTCACGGACAAACGGCGCAAGCCTCGCAGGTTCGCGCCCAGATAGCCCAGTTGAATGCGGCCGCCGCTGCAGCAGGGGCCTCCCATAACGCGCTGACCATACCGAAGGCAGCGCCCACGCCCTGACCTCGGCCCACCCACCCGGAACCCAACCAAATGGACCGAGAACGACTGACCGAATTTTTGCGGCGTCGAATGCCGGACGCGGAGAATCTCCAGGTTCTCGGATTGAGGCGCATCTCGGGCGGATCCTCGCGCGAAACCTATTCCTTTGACCTCGAGTGGCAAGAGCGCGGCGAGACCCGCAGGCGCCCGCTGATCGGACGGCGCGACCCCACCGGGGGCCTGCTCAAGTCAGAACGCGAGCGCGAGTTTCGAGTGATCGAAGCGATGCACCGCGCCGGGCTAAGGGTGCCCGAGGCATTGTTCCTCGAACTGGATCACTCGGTGATGGACCGCCCCTTCTTCGTTATGCATCGTGCGGCGGGCCGCACTGGGAGGGGTGCCGTGCCCGCTAGCGAATCGGCAGAGTTGCGGGAGAAGATCGCACATCAGTTTCTCGATGAGTTGATCCGGATCCAGTCTCTCGATTACCGCGCGCTCGGACTGGAGTTTCTCGGTGAACCCCGGGATCTCGCCGAACCGGCGCGCGTCCAGACCGCACGTTGGTCCGAGATCTACCATCGCGACCGCATGGGCGAGCACTATCCTCTGCTCGACGCCGCGTTCGCGTGGCTAGCCGCAGATCCGGTGGTGGCCGACCGCATAACCGTGGTACACGGCGACTTTCGATCGGGTAACTATCTATACGACGACCAAGGTCTGATCGCGATGCTCGATTGGGAGATGACCCATCTCGGCGATCCCATCGAAGACCTGGCGTGGGCCACCATGATGTTCTGGGGCCGCCAGGAACTTGCCGCCGGGCTGATGGAGCGCGAGCGGTTTTACCGCTTGTACGAACAAAAATCGGGACACCCTATCGATCGCGCGCGCCTGCGCTTTTATCAGGTACTCGGGGACGCGAAGATGGCGGTGATCTGTCTTACTGGGATCCGCGACTTCATCGAGGGCCGCACTTCCGATTCCGAGATGCCGATCTTGAAGGTCCTGCTGCCGGCGCTGTTCCAGGACATCGCCGCACAACTCGGGCTTGTCTAGCGATGCTGCGCCCAACCCTCAAAGAATTGCTGACCGGGCTGCAGGGAACAGTTCAGCAAACGCTCCTCCCGGAATTGACTTCCCCCTACGCGCAGGGTCAGGCGATGTATCTGATCGGGATGCTCATGCATGGCGCCGACTCGATAGAAAAGGAGCGCCACTACAACGAGGGCGAAGTCAGAGACCTGCGCGCGACCATCGGGGCATTGAAGCGGCTTGAGAAAAGTCACCTGAAACGGGGGAGCGGCGATCTGAAGAAAATGCTCTTGCGCGGCGTGAAAGCATCGGCCGTGCTGGAGCGTCGCGAAATGGAAGCCACCCTGTCGGCATTTGTGACCGCACTGGCACTCGGCCAACTCGACGACGCCCTAAGCAAGGTGGTGAAGGGGTGGCTGCACCGACACCTGGCTCGTCAGAGCGAGTTTTTGGGAAACAACGTGCCCGGCTGAGTTTTTCGAGGTGGATCTTACAATCGGGTGGGGGGGTCCGGCCGAGATCGCCGCGGTTCTTTTCCTTCCTTTCCTGGGCTCCCCTTCTCCCGCCGAATGCGGTAGGTTCGCGACGGTGGAACCGGAATCTGACGAGCAGCATTCGAGCGGGGCACCCCGCTTCCTTTGGCCCGCGTGCGGCGCGCTTTGCGACATCTTCTGGTGGGCGCGCGGCAACCCCGAGAATGTCGGCTCACCCGCAGCACCGGCCGATTCCCCTGCCAAAGAATCCTAGAGATTTGCGATCACGGCACGCGCGAACTCCGCCGTCTTTGCACTACCTCCCTGGTCGACCGTCAGACTCCGTCCAGCTGCGTAGACCTTGCGCACCGCTTCCTCGAATCGAGTGGCGGCGCCGGTCAATCCCAGATAGTCGAGCATCATGGCCGCCGAAAGCATCGTAGCGGTCGGATTGATGATGCCTCTGCCCATGATATCGGGCGCGGTTCCATGCACCGACTCGAAGTACGCGTAGCCGTCGCCAAAGCAGCCGCTCGGCGCCAGCCCGAGTCCGCCGATGGTGCCGGCCGCGGCGTCGGAAAGGATATCCCCATAGAGATTCGGCATGACCACCACATCAAGCTCCTGCGGGCTGGCCACGATGCGGCGCGCGAAGTCATCGACGATGAACTGTTCGTACTTTATGTCCGGATACTTGGCCGCGGTCTCTTCGACGATCTGCCGGAAAAACCCGTCGGCATCGCGCAGCATGTTGTATTTCGATGTGCAGGTCAGCTTGCCCTTGCCACCGGCTCGTTTGCGCTTGAGCGCGAGCTGGCAGGCGAAGTCGGCTACTCGCCGCGTGTTGCGCTCGGTGATGACCTTGATCGCGTAAATGCCACGCTCGGAGGTATCGAGCGGGCCGCGCAGGATGCGGCTGTTCAGTTTCAGGGGCGCGAGTTCGTGCAGCGGTCCCTCCAGCCCGAGGTAAAGGTCCTCGAGGTTCTCGCGTACGATCACGAAATCGATTCCCTCGGGATGTGCCATCGGACTGCGATATCCCGGTGACCACTTCGCCGGTCGCACGTTGGCGTAGGTCTGTTTGCCCCAGCGCAAATACATGATCGAAGTGGTCTTCCCCGACGTCGAGCCGAACAGCGTGGTGTCGGAGGCGTCGATCGCCTGACGCGCCTGCTTGTCGGTCTCGCCCCGCACCCACTTTTCGCCCGGCGGAAACTCGATGAAATCGATCGGCAGCTCGAGTGCATGGAGCACGTCCATGGTCGCCGCCATCGCCTCCGGTGCCGCGTCGTCCCCTGGCAATACCACCACTTTTTTATTCGCCACGACTTTCCTCCCAGTCTAGCGGCTGCGGCGTATCTTCTCCGACAACCCCATCATGCAGATCCCGGCGCCAAACGGTGCGGCGCCTACTTCGATCGAATTGTAGAATGCGAAATCCCCCGGCGGGGTTTGTTGCGACACTCCCACAAAGTCTCCTCGTTCGTTGACTTTGCTGCAGATCGCGGCGATCGCCCGCTCGTGGGCGGCACCGGCGCTTTCCCGATTCATTCCTTCTATCCGGTGCGCGAGCGCGCGGCCAAGCGCGAGTGCAAATCCGGCGGCCGCGGAGCTTTCCAGGTAGG
Source organism: Thermodesulfobacteriota bacterium (assembly GCA_046728175.1). Classification (GTDB taxonomy): domain Bacteria; phylum Desulfobacterota; class Binatia; order Binatales; family Binataceae; genus JAFAHS01. The sequence goes on from JBKPEA010000022.1 coordinate 15,875, forward strand.
AATCCTTGCGATCGATCACCGTATGCCACAGCCCGGATTCATCTTGCAGTCCGACAACCGCGTTGAGTTGTCGCGCCAGCGCCGCCTCCAGGCTGGCAACCTTCGGTTGAAAACGCTGCTCGCCGGCCCGCGAACCCAGCACGCCAATCACCTGGGCCGCCGCGATCGCAAACCAGCTATTGCCGCGTGCCCACAGGCATTGCGAATGGGTCCCCTTATCCGCATACGCGACATGCCAGCAGAGTCCGGTGCGGAGATCGACGAGGTTCCGATGATGCACGAGGAGCTGATCGAGTGCGCGCTCGAGGAGGCCATCGTCTTTCAGCAAACGCCCGACCGTTGCCATCGCCGGCGCCGTGAAATAAGCGACATCCACCCACACCTCCAGCGCCGGAGGATGTGGCACGATGGCGCCCTCGGCGGTTCGAGTCGTAGTGGTTTCGAACGCGGCCACGACCTCGCGCGCATAATTCATAAAATCGGCGCGGCGAGTCGCGAGGTGCAGATCGAGGGCGGCGAGCGCTTCCGCCGCCCAAAACCAGAACCATCCCGTGAGCTTGGGCCCGCGCGAGAGCTTGGGTTCAAACCAGCCGATTGCGGCTTGAAGCGGCGCGTCGGAATCCAGGGTGGCCGAGGACTGCGCCAGCGCGTCGCACAGGATCGCGTCTCCCCAATGCGGCTCCTTGACCAGCAGTTCCTCGCCCGACCGCTTTGCCAGGCGCTCGAGTACGGGCCGAACTTCGCGCGCATTCATTCGCGATGGCTAAAGCGGGCGATTCATCCGCCGTAGTTCCAGCCGGTTTCCTTCATCGTCAGCGGCTCCGCATCACGCTTGAGGTGTGCCTCCGTGACCTTACCCACCACGATGCTGTGATCTCCCAGCTCGTAGAAACCGACCACCTCGCATTCGACGGCCGCCGGCGCATCACTGACGATCGGGGCACCGTTCTTGCCAGTCTCGTAGGCAAAGTCGCCGAACTTGCCGTCCTTGGGTTCAACGTGACGAAAGAAGGCACCCGCGATTCCCTTCTGTCCGGACCCGAGCATCGAAAGGGAAAACGCTTTCGAATCCTTGACCATGGCGTGGGACCCGGAATCCTTCTTGATTCCCACCACGACCAGGGGCGGGTTGAAGCTCGCCTGGGTGACCCAGTTCACGGTCGCTACAGTCGCCTTACCTCCATTTGCGGCGCCCAGCACCTGCAGCCCGTAAGGAATCATCAGCAGTGTTTGTTTCTTGGCTTTTTCATCCATGAACCTCGGACCTCCACCGGTCTACAAAAGGGGTTGCACAACGATGCAGACCGCGCGCGAATACATCTTCCACTTATGCGTGCCGGCGGTGATATACTTCGCGGCAAGAGTGCATCTATGGCTCTTATCAAGCCAAAGAACCCAAAGATCAAGGGCTTGAACGAAGTCGGGCGTTACGCGGTCGGAGTACAGTGGACTGATGGCCACGACAGCATCTTTCCGCTGGAAAACCTGCGCCGCCACTGTCCCTGCGACGAATGCGCCGGCGCCGCTCGGCAGGCGCTCGGCGCCGAGAGTCAACGCATGCGCCAGTTCACGCGGCTTGGCGAGCAGGCAGTTTTCATCGGATGGGCCGATGGTCACGAGACCATCTATACGACGCGCCGGCTGCGCGACATCTGCCGCTGCGCCTATTGCGTCGCTGAACCGGAGAGACCCATCACCGGTAGTTGAGATTTCGGCTCGCTTAGGGAGGGACCTCTCAATGTTGCTACTTGGCTTGAAACGGATTGGACTTGCGATTGCTTTCGCGTTGGCGGGGGTCGCCACTGCGAGCGCCTTTCCCGGCGGCGCGGTTGGCGGTGGTGGCGGCGTTGGCGGAGGCGGCTTCGCCGGAGGAGGTATCCCGGGGGGTGGCTTCGCGGGAGGAGGTGTCCGCGCCGGAGGATTAGGGGCAATCACCGGGCCGGTCAGTGTTAGCGTCCCTTTCCGTCCGGGATTCGACATGATGCCCCAGCGATTCAGGGATCTCAACGTCACGGGGAGGGTCGGGGTGAAGCCTGGGAGTCAGCCCCTGCACTCCACCACTATCCGGTTGAGCCTGGATGGCCACGAAATTCCGATGCAGCTTGATACCGAACTACATAGCGCGGAGCTGCAGTTCAATCCTGAGGACTCGTATGCACGAGATCTGTATCGCTCGATCCTGACCAAGCGGGTCGAAGTGGTAGGCCGGGAGAATCTGCGCGATCAGATCGCGGAAGCAGCGGAGCAATCCAGGCCGCTCCAAATCGAGGGTTATGTCTTCGATAAGACCAGCCCCTACCTGGTAGTCAAGTCGGTAAAAGGAGACTAGAGGTCGTCGCGCTCAGGGTTCCTGTTTACTTATGCTGCCGCGACCTCGTGGGCCCGCGTTGAGCGCCCGCAGGTTAGCCCGCGCCACGGCAAAGTTGGGATTGAGCTCCAGCGCCTTCTGAAATGCGGTAGCAGCCTCGTCGATTCGCCCCAGGTCATGCAGCGCCATCCCCTTGGCGTTGTATAGCGACGCGTTGCGCGGGTCCCGCGCGATTCCAGCGTTCGCGGCCATCAGCCCGTTCTCCGGATCGCCAACACGCATGTAGATGTCGGCCAATTCCTTGAAGTTGGCACCCGAGGGGTTGATCCGGGTGGCCTTGACGTACATGTCGATCGCGGTCGGTGCGTCCCGCAGCACCGAATAGCAGAAACCAAGGTCGACGTACGCGGCATCGTTGTTCGGACTGATCCGAATCGCCTCGTGGAGCTTGTCGATGGCGGTGCGGATCTTCTGGCTATTCACCGGTTTCGATTCCCCGGCTTGACGAATCAACACCTCGGCCTGGTCGACCGCGGCGTTCGACGCGGCCTTTTGGTCGGGACCCTGAGCCGCAGCGCGCCCGGCTACCCCCGCGATCACACACACGATCAGAATCGCGAGCAGGCCGCTTCGCTTTGCCCGTGACCCCAACCGCCGCTCAACGGCGATGCTTGCGGCCCCTGGTTCCTGCGCGCGTCGCCTAAGCAGCATCCCTCCCACCAGCTTGAGGATCGCTGGGAGCACCACCAGCGTTGCGATCAGAATGAAAGTGACGCCGAGGCTCAGCACCCATCCGAGGCTTGCGATTCCCCGGTGCGTCGCCGGAATCAGTGCGGCGAATCCGGCGATGGTGGTAAGCGACGCGATGGTCACCGATTTACCGACCGCCGTGGTAAGAATCAGTTGCGACTTGTCGCGTTCTTCGCGCCAGCGGTAGAGCATGTTCACCCCATTATCGACCCCGGTACCGATGATGATGGGGACCGCGAAGAGATTTGCAAGATTGAATTCCCACCCGAGCAAGCCCATCGTCGCCAGCAGCCATGCTCCACCGAACAGCAGCGGCACGGTGGCCAGGGCCGTGTCACGCAGGCTGCGGAAGTCGGCGAAGACAAACACGAATACGGCGATCAGCGCGAGCAACGCCGCCCGTTCGTAACCGCGGCGCATGACGGTGGCGATCGAGTAGGCCTGCACGGGAGCGCCCGTCACATCGCCATCTATGCCGCGCAGCGCGCCGATAAACCGTGCCAGCGGGATATCCTCCCACACGTCACCGTGCGGATAGACCTGCACGAGGTAGATACCAGAACGGCCGATGAAGTGATTGCGGAGCTCCGTGGGAAGATTGTCGATCGTTATTTCGGAGGGATCGAGCATTCCCTTGAATTGCGCGAGCTTGATCGCGAACCCGCGGGCCGCTGCTTTTTCGAACTGCACGAAGGCTTCCGCATCGGAATCGAGCCGGGCGATCGCCTGGGCAGTCAGCTCCGCAGTGTGCGCCGCCGCCCCGGATGGATCGCTCTTGCGCGCACCCGCGAGCTTGAAATTCAGCGCCGCCAGTTCCCGGCGCAGCAGGGCCGGATCCGAGGGTGGGCCCGGCGGAGATACCTGCAACCCCCCGATGATTGGTTGCAGCGCCTCAAGCATGGCGCGCTTTCGCGCCTGCTCGGCAGGAACATACGTCGCAATCGTCTCGGCGTCTGCCACTTGCGGAAGTTTGCTGAACAGTTCCGCCTTGCGTTGAGCTTCTTCCCGGGTCGGGTTCAGCGAGACCGCGAACCAGGATGAGCGGCCCGAATCCTTGAGCAGCAGCTCCTCAAAATGCACGGCCTCCGTCGATTCGGCTTGTAACTTGAGCAGGTTCTGATCAAAGCGAATGCCGCGCGCCGCGACCAGCCCGATAATCGTCGCCGCCGAAACCGCAGCAACGGTAAGCCCTGGACGTGCGAACAGCCGCTGCAACCAGGGTTCGCGCTCCACCAGCTTGAGGGAAGGAGCCAGGTGCGGCGGGAGCCGACGGTCGCGTATCACCAGGAGCGATGGAAATACCAGCATCGCGGAGAGGAGGCACAGGAAAAGGCCGCCGGCAGAGACGATTCCCAACTCGGCAATTCCCTTAAAGTCGCTGAAAATCGGCATCAAGAAGGCGAGCGCCATGATACAGGCCGAGGCGACCACCCCGGCCCCTGTATTCACCACGCCCAGTTCGATCGATTCGCGCGTGATGCGTCCCGCACCACGAGCTTCGTCGTAGCGCGCCATCAGGTGGATGGGGAAGTTGATCCCGATTCCTGCCAGGATGCTGGTGAATACCGCGGAGAGCAGATTCAGATGCCCGATCGCGAGGGCAGTGAAGCCGAATGACCAGGCGACGCCGATCAACAACGCGGCCAGCGCAAACGCAGGTTCCACGATTCCCCCGAACGGGATAACCACCAGGAGAACGTTGCTTACGATCGCGATTAGGGAGGCCAGCGCGATATCATGGGCGGTGGAAGTAGCCTCCGTGCGTGCCAGCGCTGGGCCCCCGGTCATGCCGGCCTCGACTCCCGGAAACTGCTCGCGGACCGCGGCGAGGTGAGCATCGATGGCATCGATGGTATTCGGAGCGCCCTCGCGCCTGTCGGCGCGCACCACGTTCATAATCAGATACTTGCCGTTATCCGAGGCAATATAGCCGTCGCGTAGCACGCCTTGAGTCGGACCTACGCTGGTCAAATCATCCCACGGAGACGCAAAGTTGCCCCGCGCCAGCATTCCGTTGAGCATCGCATCGACCAGGGCAAGGTTGAGCTTTCCCGTGGATGAATCGGCCGGGGCGTTCTGATCGCCAAACAGCGATCCGACCATCGCCGACGCCATCGCCCGGTTTGCCTCGCCATTGGTGAGCGCGAAGAAATTGTCGAGACGGGGATTGGCCGCGTAGGCGGAGAGAAACGCCCGGTAGTCGCGAATATGTGCGGCGAGCTCGCCCAGCTCCTCGGAGCTCAGGTACAGCAGCGCACGATTGGCCAGCGCTCCCGCATCGATCTTGTACAAAACGCTCCTGACGTTGTCTGGGTCCGCCGACAGGCGCGCTGCAAACGTATCCGCAAATCGTTCGGCCCGCGTTGGATCGCGATCTGCGCGTACCACTACGATTAACGAATCGAGGTCCGGGAATTCGTTTTCATAATGGCGATAGTTGCTGGTGTCGCGGCTGTGACCCGAGATCAGGTCTTCCTGCCCGGTCTGAAACTGCAGGTGCGCGCGTGTGTAGAGCACCGCAAGGACAGCAAGCGCAGCACATCCAAGCAGGACCTGCCACGGGTAGTCGAAGTCGAGCCGAGCGAGTCCGCGAAACACGCGATACCGAAAGCTCACGACGCGCGACCTCCCGCGGAGCAGTCGGTACCGATCGCGGCATTAGCACCGCGTCCGGCGCAAAGCGGCGCCGTGGATGACAATCGCATCTGCTGAAATCAGGGGAAATTCGATCAGCGCCGAAACAGGCGTTCGCGCAGCGCGTCCAGTTGCCCCGCTACCTCCTGCTCAAGTAGGGCGCCATCCTCGGACTCGCGCAGATACTCAAAAGCGACCGCAGCCAGCGAAGCTAACGCGAGTACGATGACGAATTTAGAGAGCATAGATTCTGACCCTGGTTGCGCGAGACCTAAGGCTCCGTTCGCGCTGACCTTAAGAAAGGCTAACAGGTTTGCGTGGCTCTGCGAAGTAGGATTGCCTGGAACTGGTTACTCCGCTGACCACGGTCAGGGCTGCATCAGCCTAGGATCGTTGCTCGGGAGACAATTAGCCGGACGATGGATATCATTGCGAATGCCCCGGAGCGCGTCGCGGCAGTCAGCGGCGGATGGAAAGGTCCTCAATTTTTCCCAAGTGGAAATCGGCGAATTAATGTTGCCGTGCGGAAAATCTTGAGTCGGAATCGGTGAAACGACGTACCAGATGACAGGATCGGGAGGAGGACTCGCACAGCCCGCGGTCACCACTAGAAACGCAAATAGCGTGGCCCTACGTCCCATTGGTGCTTTATGCGCCGAAGACCAACCAGCGTCAAGAATTGATGCCAGGGATATGTTAAGCACACGTGCGCGGAATGCCTAATTCCGTTCTCGTTGTCTCGTTTAGAGCGCAGCGTCTAGTATGCGATTGATGCCTCGCGATTCGTTCAACCGCCAGATCGATTACCTGCGGATCTCCCTTATCGATCGCTGCAACATGCGCTGCGTATACTGCATGCCGCTCAACGGAATCCGTTTTCTGCCCAACCCGGATTTGCTGACCGCGCCGGAAATCGAGATGGTGGTCCGTGCGGCCGTTCGGGTCGGGTTCCATAAGTTCCGTCTCACCGGTGGTGAACCCACCCTGCGCTCGGACCTCATAGAAATTGTGGAACGCGTGAGTCGGGTCGACGGAGTTCACGGGCTGGCGATGACCACCAATGCGATGCTGCTTGAGAATCTGGCGCAACCCCTCAAGGAAGCGGGCCTCAGCCGCATCAATGTGCATCTGGACAGCCTCAATCCCGAGACGCTGGAAAGGCAGATGCGCTGGGGTAGTTTCGCCCGCGTATGGCAGGGCATCGCAGCTGCCGAAGCGGCGGGGTTAACTCCGATCAAGCTCAACGCGGTGGTGACTGCTGGTTACAACGAATCCGAGGTGGTCGACCTGGCGCGCCTCACCCTCGCGCGCGATTGGCACGTGAGATTCATCGAACTGATGCCGTTGGGCGGTGGCGAGTGCGCCACGCTTTCGGTCAAACGCTACGTGTCGAATATCGAAACCCGCCGGCGCATCGAGGCCGGGTTGGGACCCCTAAACGAGCTTCCGACCGAAAACCTCGCCGACGAATCGCGCAACTATCGGCTATCCGACGCCCGGGGAGTTGTCGGCTTCATCAGTCCGGTCAGCGAGCCTTACTGCGGCACGTGCAACCGGATGCGTCTCACGGCGGACGGCAAGTTCCACCTCTGCCTGCTCAATGACGATGAACTCGATGTGCGGCGGGCGCTGCGCTCCGGGTCCAGTCGGGCGCTGGAGGAAGTCAGCGCCATCCTGGAACACGCCGTCACGATGAAACCCACCGGGCACCATCTCCTGGAAGGCCGCTCCACTCGCGACCGTTCGATGTATCAGATCGGCGGCTGATGCCGCGGAAGCTCAGTCCGTCTCCCAGGTGGCAACCCTAAATCCGTCGGCATCCTCAAACTCGCCGGACGCGATGATCGCCAGGTCGTAGATCACGCCTATTCCGAACAGCCCGCCGGTCAGCAGCCACAGCACCCCCGTTCCCATTCTCCCGACATAGAAGCGGTGTACTCCGAATATGCCAAGGAATATGCAGAGCAGCAGTGCCGTCAGACGCGACCGATCTGAGATATCGGACCAGCCCTGAACGCTGCTCGGAGCACCGCACTGCGGACAGGCCCTCGCGCTTTGGTGCATGAGGTGGCCACATTTGGTGCAGTAGAACATTTCGGGAGCCGCGAGCTTAAGTCTACTTTTGCCCTGCATACCGAAACCCCTACCGATGATTACGTCAATCGATCCGCCGACAGTCAATTGCCCGATGCAGCCGCAAACCTGCACCGCGCATTTCCAAGCTCGATGGCTGGATCGCGATTGCCCGGGGACCGTCCGGTCAGGGCCGCAAGTTCCGGCTTTTGCGCCACCCTCGTTCGCCCTACGCCCTAATCGGCACTTGCTTAAGCGCAGCAAACCGCGTCGAATATCCGGTGCCGACTGGAATCAACGGGACACGCATTTTGAATGCGAATTTCTGCGGTCGTTGTGGCAGCGCGCGGGCATCCCGCGAGGACCTCTATTGCCGCGCGTGCGGCGTTGCATTCGACGAAACTGGTTCCAGTCTGTCCCCCAACCAGTCGCGGGTTCCCAGCAGAGTCCGCGGATGGACCTGGGCCGCGATCGCGTTTGGAATCGCTGCAGTCACTCTTCTCGCATGGCAGCAGCGTGCCCGGCGCCCATCTGTAAAGGCGACCGTTACGCCGGCGGCTGTCGAGCCGACTGTCAATCTCGGCACGCTCATCAAACAGGCGCGCCCGGCGGTCGTAACCATCATCGTTTACGATCGGCGTGGACACGAACTGGGTTTCGGCAGCGGATTTTTCGTCAGCTCCAGCGGCGAGATGTTGACCAACCATCACGTAATCGAGGGGGCGACCTCGGCCAGGGTCCGCACCCTCGACGGCCAACTGGTCCCGGTGCAGGTCATCCTCGCCGACGATGCGAAAGCGGACCTGACGCGCCTGCTGGCCCTCGATGGGGGGCGAACCCCGTACCTGACGGTCGCGACCGAGCGGCCGCAGGTTGGCGATCATGTGATGGTGATGGGCAGTCCGATGGGTCTGGATGAAACCGTCACTGAGGGAATCGTTTCAGCCGTCCCGGAACAGCGGGCGGGGGAAAGCGACCTGGAGCCGGCCACGTTGCAAATCACCGCGGCCATCTCGGAAGGCTCCAGCGGCGGGCCGGTCCTGAATGCGCGGGGCGAGGTGGTCGGGGTCGCGACCGCGTTCATGCGCGAGGGCGAAAATTTGAACTTTGCGGTGCCCCTGGAACGGATTATCACGCTCGACCGAAGTCGCCCGCGTACCTTCGCACAATGGCGCCATCCCCGGGGTCCCGTCACTGCCACGGACTACTACCTCGACGGGCTTGCGTCGTGGCGCTTGTCCGATTGTGAAACCGGCCTCGATCTGTTCAAGAAAGCCCTCGACAAGGAGCCGCGTCTTGCCGAGGCGTGGTGGGGACGCGGACTTTGCCTCGTCGATCGCGACAAGCAGAACGACGCAATCGCCGCTTTCGATCGCGCCCTACAGCTCCGCCCTGACTTTGCCAGCGCTCACTACGACCTCGGGATGGTCTATGCCGATGAAGGCCGCCGCGATCTCGCGTCCCGGGAATGCGGCGTTCTGAACAACCTGTCGCCACCCCTCGCGCGTAAACTCGAAGGCTATCTGAGAGACGAGCATCCGCGCGCGCTTACCGCGCGCGGCGCCGCAAAGAAATGAACGCCGCCCCGCGCGCGAACCGCGAGCAGTGAGCGGACCTCTCGAGCACTTCTCCAGTCCCCAACTCTCCAGGACGAGCCGGGAAGCTAAAGCGCCGGCTACGGGGAGACGCGCAACCGGCTAAGGCGCGGCCGGCGAAGGTGCGGCAGCAGGCGAAGGCGCCGGGGCCGTGGGCAGCGCTGGCTCGGGAGCGGGAATCGGTGGGAGAGGCTTGGCCGGGCCGTAGAGCAACTGCACCACGGTATGTCCCTGCCTCAGCGATTCCATCGGACGGCCCTTCATATTGGCCGTCGCCGGCGCGGGGCTCTGCACAATCGCCTCGGCGACTCCCTGGCGCTCAAACGGACGGCGCACATCCAGGGGCGCCGGCTCCACCACGCGACCGATATTGAAATCGTCGTTGCCGACCACGAGGATTTTTGGTTTCAGGATCACGCCGCGCTCGGCGCGCAGGTCATAGAGTCCGGGCGGCAAATAAGCTGCAAAGTCGCCGTGGTTGTCAGTTGCCGCCACGAACATGTCGCCCGAAGCGTGATTCTGGAAATGAAGCTGCCGATTTTCGGCGGGCTTTCCGTCTTGATAAACGAAATTCCCGCTGACACGTGCGGAGCTAAAGTCGATGGCCGCGGCGGGAGCCGCCAGTACCAGCGCCATCGCACAGCCGAGAATGAGAAGTTTGATTGCCTTAACCGCGCGCATAATTTCCTCACCCTTCCCTGCTCATGTAGCCGGGCCACGCTACGCGATTGATCCTTTCGCGGCGCGCCGCTTATGCTTACCAAAAACCCCGCGCGAGGAAAGCATGGAACGAGTCGTTCTTTATCACAACCCCGGCTGAGGAAACTCCCGCGGCGCGCTGCAGAAGCTGCGCGACCAAAAGGTCGAGTTCGACCTTATCGAATATCTGAAGAATCCACCCGACCGAGCAACGCTGGAGAAAATACTTGCGATGCTGGAAGGCCCGCCCGCCGATCTGGTCCGCAAAGACAAGCGCTTCGAGGAACTAAAGCTGAAGGCGACAGACTACACCAGCAAAGCGCAGGTCACTGCGCTGCTGATCAAACATCCCGAGCTCATGCAGCGACCGATCGTCATCCGCGGTAACCGTGCGGTGATCGCGAGACCGCCCGAAAAACTCGACTCCCTGTTCTGAGCGGAAGAGACCTGCGGCCGGCCACACCAGTTCCGAACCTCGCCTGGTCTTTTGGCAAATGCTGCGCCTGGTTCAGGCGACCTTCTGGACTCGGCCAGCACGGATGCATCGAGTGCAAACGCGGATTCGCTTGACGCCTCCACCGATATGGGCGCGGACTTCCTGCAGATTCGGCTCCCAACGCCGTTTCGATTTGTTGTTGGCGTGGCTCACGTTGTTGCCTACTGACGGTGCTTTGCCGCAAAGTGCACAGGTTCTCATATACGACGTCTTCGCTTTCTGGGGCCTGAACCGTCTAGGGTAGCCCGACCTGGGCGCGCGTGAAAGAGGGCTCGAAGCGCGCTCGCAGCAGGACGACTCCGGAGGGATCGGCCGTCAGCCGCGCCACGGCATCGCATCCGCACTTCAGACTCATCAGCCAGGCCGCCTTGCCGAGTGCATTCGCGTAGGCATCGAGCGAACTCTTGAGGCCGTCCGTCGCCTTCTTATCCTGGATGGTCAGGTCCTTGCCGCCGACCATCACATCTTGGGGTGTGGTTCCGGTCACACCCGTCACCATCTCGGTCACCATCGCCACGAACGCCGTCTGATCCAGCCCGGGCACATCGCTGGTCAAGACCTTTCGATACGCATAGTCGGCTCGATGGTCAGACTCGACCGCCAGCGCCCTGCTGATAGCCTCGGCGCGGCTGGTTTGCGCTTCGGGCGCGGCCTGGTACTGGGCGAGCATCAGGGTTGCGGCGTGGGAGTCGCCTCCCGCCAGCGCACCCAGCGTCCGGCCAAGAAGGCCCTCGGCCTTCGCGCGTTTGAGCTTCGCCTGGGCGTCAGCCATCAGCTGCCGCACCTGAGGATTGTCCACTCCCGCCGCTTTGAACACGGCCAGCGCCGTATCCGCATCCCCGCGGTCGACCAGCGCCTGTGCGCAGGTCAGCATGTTGAGCGGCTGCGTCTCGCGCAGCGTCGAGGTGGAGAGATAGAGCTTGGTGGCGGCGACCAGCTTCGCTTCGACCCGCGCCTGCACGGCCTCGTAAGCCTGCCACGCGTTGCTCGACAGGAGCTTCTTGCCGGTCGCGCGCTCGACAAAGAGCTGCGCGGGAATCGACAGGATGGCGGCCGCGCCGCCGACCACGGTCTCGCTGTCAGAGAAGGTAAATGCGTGCCGGTCTTCGGCCAGCGTGGAAAGATTCAACGTCCAGATCTCGTAGGTGCCGGTGAACCTGGCTTCCTTGTCCTCCTGCTGCGTATGAAAGGAGTCAGTTGGCAAGCTCACCACCATCACCGCGTCGAGCTGGTCGTCCTTCTCCCCGGCCACGAACCGTTTTACACAAGCATCGACGTCGCCCGGCGGTTGAATCGGAACGGCAGTAACATTGGGCAGTTTGGCGACCAGGTTGTTGATATCGGTTTCGGTCTGCGGAGAAATCGGTCCGACCACGCCGACCCCGATTCTAACCTCCGCACGTGCCCCGGTTGCACCGACTAGAGCTAGGATTAACGCGAGGGAAATTAAGGTTCTCTTGAGCATCTGGCGCTGGTTACTTCAAAGCGCGGCGCGCAAGAGCTTTCCAGAATTGCGCCCCTCGTTCAACTTGCGCGTGGTTGGTGTTTCCAAGCTAGCCACCAACAGGGGGTGGCTTGAGTATCAGCACCAAAAGCCGCATTGTCTAGCAGAGCTATGGCGGGGCGGCTGATTCACATCCTGCCCGAGCAGGTTGCAAGCCAGATCGCGGCGGGCGAGGTGGTGGAGCGGCCCGCCTCCGCAGTCAAAGAGCTGGTAGAAAATTCTCTCGATGCCGGGGCGCATCGTATCGACATCGCAATCGAGCGCGGCGGCCGCGCGCGAATAGCGGTGTCGGACGATGGCTGCGGGATGAGCCACGAGGACGCCCTCGTGTCGCTGCGGCGCCACGCGACATCCAAGATCAGCAGCGCAGCCGACCTCGCCGCGATTCGCACCCTCGGATTTCGCGGCGAAGCGCTCGCCTCCACGGCCAGCGTCTCCCGAATGACCCTGCGAACCCGGCGTCTCGCGGACGCCGCGGGAATCGAAATCGTCGCGACCGGCGGCGATATTGAAGACCCTGGCGAATGCGCGATCGCACCGGGCACTCAGATCGAGGTACGTGACCTGTTCTTCAACACTCCAGCGCGCCTTAAGTTCCTCAAGACGGTTCCCACCGAGCAGGGCGCGGTCGCCGCGGCGATTCAGCGACTGGCGCTAATGAACTATCACGCAGCGTTCTCGCTTTGCGCGGATGGGCGCACCCTGTTCGAATTGCCACGCGCGGCATCCTCGCTGGAACGCGTGCGCCAGATTTTCGGGGCAAAACTGGCAGCTCAGATGCTCACCTTCGAAGAGGTGCACAATGCTATCCGGGTTCATGGCCTGGCCACCATGAGTCAGGAATCGTTCGCGACCCCGAGACTTGTCTTCACTTTCGTAAATGGCCGAGCGGTTCGCGACAAGCTTCTCACTCGTGCGGTCGCTCAGGCGTATCAGAGCCTGCTGCCGCGTGGGCGCCATCCCGCCATCGTGCTCGCCGTGGAACTGCGCCACGAAGACGTCGACGTGAATGTGCATCCCATGAAGACGGAGGTGCGCTTTCGTAACTCCGGCGCCGTGTTCGAGACAACCTATCGTGCCCTGCGCGCCAGATTGTCAGACCAGACCGCCGAGGGTGGCCGCGGGTCCGGTGCGCAAGTGAGGCTACCGGCGCCGGAAGACGGCGCTCTCGCCGCGGAACCCGGCGAACCGGTTGACGCCGCGGTGGCATCGGAGACCCGGAACTATCGCTCTACGAAGCTCCGTTTGGCACCTGATGCCCCCGCGGTACCGACTACCCAGCGTCCACTGGGATTGGGCTTTGCGCGAAACGACGATTCCCCGGCCGTAACCGCAACTTCCGTTCCGACCTATTCTGGGCTGCGCGTAATCGGACAGTTGTTCGCTGGCTATATCGCGCTCGAAAGCGAGGAAGGAATGTTGCTGGTCGACCAGCACGCCGCGCACGAGCGGGTAACCTTTGAAAAGCTCCGGGCGCAACTCCGTGACGGTGGAATTCAAATCCAGGCAATGCTCGCTCCAACCACTATCGAATTGAATCCGGCGCGGGCCGCGCAGTTCCAGGCAGCGATTCCGCATCTGCGCGCGATGGGCTTTGAGATCGAGCCTTTCGGCCCAACTGCGCTTCTGCTGAAGGGGACCCCGGCGGTTTTCGGAGCAGAAGGCGGAGCACGGCTGCTCTCCGACATGATTGATAAGATGGGCGAGAGCGAATGGCGTCTCAGTGGCCAGTCGGCTTTCGAAGAGTTGCTTAAACAACTCGCCTGTCATGGCTCGGTGCGGGTCGGGCGTGCGCTTGAACTTGCGGAAATCCATGGCCTGCTGGCCGAGCTGGATCGAACCGAATTCAAAACCAATTGTCCGCACGGCAGGCCAGTCCATATCCAATTCTCGCGCGGCCAGATCGAACGCATGTTCCGCCGCTAACCCCGGTGGCTCCTCTCCTCCGGTTATGCACAAGACGAGACTGGTGGGCGCCACCCGATATCACGGCACGCTATTTAGACTCTACGAATGTCGCCCGGACTGACTCGCGTTGGATTCATCGTCGGCCCTACCGGCGCCGGCAAGAGTGCGCTCGCGATTGAAATCGCCGCCCGCCTCGGCGCCGAGATAGTCAATGCCGACTCGCGACAAGTCTACCGCGGAATGAACGTCGGCACCGCCAAACCACCCGGGCCGGAGCGCCGCGGCGTCCCGCATCATCTTATTGACATCCGCTCGCCCGCCGAAGCGCTCGATGTCGCTACCTTCGCCACCCTCGCGCGCGAGGCAATCGACCAAATCGCCGCCCGCGGTCGGCACGCGATTGTTGTGGGCGGGAGTGGCCTCTATTTGCGCGCGTTGCGAGGGGGAATTTTCCGGGCTCCGGCCGCGTCGCGTGAAATTCGTGACCGATTGGAGCGCATCGCACGAGATCATGGAGTCCCCCACCTTCACGGGCGTTTGCGCGAAATCGACCCGGCCGCGGCACGACGCATTGGCGTCAACGATCTTTATCGCATCACCCGGGCCATCGAGGTGTGGGAACTGACCGGCGAACCGATCAGCTCCCATCAGGCCCGTCATGCCTTCGCAAACCGCACCTACAATTGCCTGACCCTGGGAATTTCAATGGACCGCGCCGAACTGTACGGAGCCATCGATCGGCGTTTCGATGAAATGATCGGACAGGGTCTGGTGGAGGAGGTGCGCAGCCTGCTCGCTGCGGGCCATCGCGCCGACCGCCCTCCGCTCGCTTCCATCGGTTACCTGCAAATCGCTGCGCACCTGCGGGGTGAGATGGGTCTGGCGGAAGCGATCGAGATCGCCAAGCGCGAGTCGCGTCGCCTCGCAAAGCGGCAGTTGACGTGGTTTAGGGCCGACCCGGAGATCGTGTGGCTTGACCGGACCGGTGCCGCCAAGCAGGCTGAGAAGCTGCTTGGAGACTTCTTTGCGGGCTCAAGTGCAAAGTAGCCGAAACGTGGATTCTTGAAACAGAGATTGAAAACAGCACCGCGGCGCAAAGCCGCTCCCGCGCAGATATCGAATACCCCGTTGAGCGCGATCGAACGGGTCCGCCTGGCGCGCAATCCGATGCGCCCCCAGACCCTCGACTACGTCGACGCGTTGATTAGCGGATTCATCGAGCTGCATGGGGACCGTCGGTTCGCCGATGATGGCGCCGTGGTCGCGGGCCTCGGTTACTTCGGCCAGCAGGAGGTGGCGGTGGTCGGGCATCAGCGCGGCAAGACCACCACCGAGCGGATCAGGCGCAATTTCGGCTCCGCCAAACCGGAGGGCTATCGTAAGGCGGCGCGCCTGTTCGAGCTCGCCAATCGCTTCAGCCTGCCGGTCATCACCTTCGTCGATACTCAAGGCGCCGACCCCGGCTTGGGCGCGGAAGAACGCGGACAGAACGAGGCGATCGCGCACAACCTTGAATTAATGGCGCGGGTGGAAGTCCCGATCATCTGTTGCGTAATCGGCGAAGGCGGTTCCGGCGGCGCACTCGCGATCGGAGTCGGGAACGTTGTGCTGATGCAGGAGAACGCGTGCTACTCGGTGATTACGCCGGAAGGCTGCGCCGCGATCCTGTGGCGCGAGGCGAGCGAGGAAAACGTCGCGATTGCAGCGTCGGCGATGAAGCTCTCCGCGCCCGACCTCCTGGAACTGGGAGTTATCGACGAGATCGTGGCGGAGCCTGCGGGAGGAGCACACACCGCGCCCGCTCAGGCGGCGCACAACCTGGGCCTGGCAATCGCCCGCCACCTCGAACGCCTCAAGAGAACCAACCCCGCTGCGCTGCGCAGCGCGCGAGCAAGCAAGTTTGCCGCGATGGGCAATGCGTTCCTGACGCGGAAAAGCGTTGCCGGCGCGGATCGGGTGAGCTAGCCATCCTTGCTTCTATGCCACGCTCCGCAAGAAAACCCGACCCCGAAAAACCCTCGCTCGGAAGTCTGCGCGAACGGATTGACGAACTCGACCGCAAGATACTCGACCTGGTCTCGATGCGGGCCGGGATTGTCGAGCAGGTCGGCGAACTCAAACACACCGTCGGCGAAGTGGCGTACGTCCCCTCGCGCGAGCGCGCCATCTACGAGCGCATGATTGCCGAGAATCCGGGCCCGTTGACAGCCGAACAGGTCAAGCGCATTTTCACCGAAATTATTTCCGCGTGCCGGGCGCTGGAGCACATGCCGCGGGTCGCGTTCCTGGGTCCGGAGCTGACTTACTCACACGATGCGGCCCGGCTGCGTTTCGGATCCAGTGTCGAATTCGTGCCCGAGAGCACCCACGCCGGAGTTTTTCAGGCGCTCGACAACGGAAGGGCCGATTTCGGGGTGGTGCCGGTGGAAAATTCGACGGAAGGCACCATCACCCTGACACTGGACCTGCTGATTGACTCCGCCCTGGTGATCATCGGCGAGGTTCTGTTGCCGGTTCGCCACGCGATCGGTTCGCGTGATGGCAACTCCGCGCAGATCAAGAAGATAGTCTCGCATCAGCAGTCGCTCGGTCAGTGCCGCAGTTATCTGGCCGCAAACTTCCCCGGACGTGAACTGGAAGCCATGGCATCCAACCGGTTTGCGGCGCAGCGGGCGGCCGAGGACCCGCAGTGTGCGGCCATCGCCTCGCTCGCTGCCCTCGAGGCCAGCGGCCTCAAGGTAATCGCCGAGAACATCCAGGACGTTGCTACCAACACCACTCGCTTTCTGGTCATCGGCAAACGTGCGGTGGAACGTTCCGGCGCCGACAAGACCACGGTGCTGTTCGCGGTTCGCGACAAAGTAGGCGCGCTCCACGCGGCCATCAGCCTGTTCGCGCGCAACCAGATAAACATTTCGAAGATCGAATCCCGTCCGTTGCGCTCGCGTCCGTGGGAGTACATTTTTTTTCTTGACTTCGGCGGACATCGCGATGACCCCCGGGTTAAGCGTGCGCTCAAGGCGCTGGAACGCAAAGCTCTTTTTTTGAAAGTGCTTGGATCGTATCCTGAAGGCAGATCGATCTCCGGGTGAGCGGGGCGATCGCATTCGCTTGGCAAACATCGAAGACCTGGTGCTCCCTTCGGTCGCTGCGATCGCGCCGTACGAGCCGGGGAAGCCTCCCGAGGAGTTGCAGCGCGAACTCGGAATCAGCGAGTCGATTAAGCTCGCGTCCAATGAAAATCCCCTGGGACCCTCTCCGCGCGCGGTCGAAGCGATCAAGGCCGCGCTCAGCGAGTTGAATAGGTACCCCGATGGCGCGAACTTCGAGCTGCGGCGCAAGATCGCGGAACATCACAAGCTTCCCGTCACCCACATCTTCGCCGCCTCCGGCTCGGTCGAGGTCATCAACCTGCTCGCCTTCCTGTTTCTGAGGCCCGGGCTCAACTCGGTGTTCTCGGATCACGCGTTTGCGATCTACCCGTTGGCAACCGCGGCCGCGGGAGGCAGCGCGAAGGTTGCTCCCACCAGCGATGGTTACTCTCACGATCTGGAAGCGATTGCCGCGCTGATCGACGCAAACACTCGTCTGGTATTTCTCGGCAATCCCAACAATCCGACCGGAACCATCTATCGGCGCGCCGAGTGGAAGCAGTTCCTCGGGCGGGTACCCGAAGGGGTCGTGGTGGTGGCCGACGAGGCGTACTTCGAGTTCGTGCGGGACGGGGGATATCCGGACTCGCTGGAGGATCACGACGAGCGCCGCCTGCTCGTAACCCTGCGAACGTTTTCGAAAATCTTCGGGCTGGCCGGCCTGCGCGCCGGCTATGCGGTCGCGCGCCCCGAGATAGTCCGGCTGCTCAACAATGTACGGCAGCCGTTCAACGTAACTTCTCTGGCCCAGGTCGCGGTGATCGCCGCGATGGACGACCGTGCCCATGTCGCGCAAACCCTGCGGGTCAATGCCGAGGGGATGGACTACCTGGAGAACGAGTTTCACCGACTTAAGATTCCATTTGTTCCGAGTCACGCAAATTTTCTCCTCGCCGACGTCGGTGACGGGCGCGCGGTGTACGATTCGCTGCTGCGCAAAGGCGTGATCGTGCGCCCCATGCAGGGATACGGCTACCCGCGCCACGTCCGCATCAGCGTCGGGTTGCCCGAGGAGAACCGCAAGCTGGTCGCCGCGCTGGCAGAGGCGCTCTCCACGCCGGAGCGGTGAAAGGTATGCGCAGCGACTGGCAACGCACCAGGTTGGGATGGACGATCATCGCGGCGATGTTTGCCGTCGCGATGGTGGAATGGCCTCTGGCGCCCGTGACCATTCCTATTCACTGGAACGGTGAGGGCTCGATCGATGGATACGGCGGCAAGTTCCAGGGATTGCTGCTGGTTCCGCTGAGCGCCGCACTCGCATGGGGGTTGATTACCGCCCGGGCGCTGTTCCAGCAGGAAAAGTCCCATCCAGCGGGGAGCCGCGCGCTGATTCGCTTCGGCTACGCGACCCTCTTGATTTTCATCAGCGTGTTCAGCGACCTGGTGCTCTGGATCAATGGTGTCGTGCTGAACATGAGTTATCTCTTGCTGCCGGCGCTGCTGCTGATGTGCGCAGCGCTCGGGAATTTGCTGCTTCGCGCTTTCCAGAAAAGTCGGGGCAGCGCGTTGCCTGGATGACCATAACGCACTCCCGGCGGCGGGAAGGCAACCAGGACATGCCACTCTTCGAGCAGATGACCATAGCCGGGGTCGGCCTTATCGGCGGCTCCGTGGCGCTGGTCGTGAAGCGCGACCGGCTGGTGAATCGAGTGGTTGGATTCGGTCGCACTCAGGCGAACCTGGAGGTGGCCAAGGCGCGCGGGATGATCGACCTCGCAACCGACGATCCGGAGCAAGCCGCGCGGGGATCCGACCTCGTGTTGCTGGCGGTGCCGATCCGCACGATGCGCGCCACGCTGGAGAAGATGCTTCCGCACCTGGCCCCCGCTGCCATCGTAACCGACGTCGGCAGCGTAAAGGGCTGGGTGGTTCGCGAGCTGGAACCGTTAATCAGGCCGCCGGTGACGTTGGTGGCAGCCCATCCGGTTGCTGGCAAGGAAACCACCGGTGCGGTCGCCGCCGAAGCGGAACTGTTTCGCGACCGACGCGTTATAGTCACCCCTTCGGCCACCAGCACCGCAGCCGCGATCACAAAGATTGAACAACTCTGGAAGGCGACCGGCGCGCGCGTGGAGCGGATGGATCCCGACCTTCACGATGCCCTGCTGGCGCGCTCCAGCCACTTGCCGCAAATTGTCTCCAGCGCGCTGGCGGCGGCGTTGCTCGACCAGGGCGTGGGCGGGTTGTCGGCGGCGGAGTTCGGCGGTGGCGGACTGCGCGATGCCACGCGCCTTGCGGGATCGTCATGGGAGATGTGGCGCGACATTTTTGTTACTAATCGCGACGCGCTCAAGTCCGCGATGCAACGGTTCGGTTCAACGTTCGCCGAGTTCGAGCAGGCCATCAATCGGGGCGATATCGATGCGCTCGAGAGCCTGTTTGAGCGGGGGCGCCGGATGCGCGCCAAGGCCAAGTGAAGCGCCCACGACCCATAATCGCGATTGACGGTCCGGTAAGCGCGGGAAAATCGACCGCCGCGCGCGGGTTGGCGCAGGCGCTGGGGTTCGTTTACCTGAGCACGGGCGCGATGTATCGGGCAGCGGCCATCAAGGCGCTGGAAAGTAACCTCGACCTTGAGTCGGGTGACCTGGAGACGCACCTTAAGCAGATGCTGGATCGCGCTCAGATCCGGTTTGACCGTGAACGGATCACGCTCGATGGTCGAGATGTTTCGCGAGAAATCGGCGCGCCGGCGATCAGCGATCTCGCCTCGCGTCTCTCGACCTTCGCGGCGGTGCGCACTCGCATGCGCGATCTGCAGCGCCGCCTGGGCGAACACGGCGGGGTCGTGATGGAAGGAAGGGACATCGGGACGGCGGTCTTTCCCGACGCCGAATTCAAGTTCTTTCTGGATGCCGACCTCGAGGTCCGCGCACGGCGTCGCTACGCGGAGCTGGTCGCAAAACAGGTGCCCACCACCTTCGATGAGGTCTTGCAGCAGTTACGCGAACGAGACGTTCGCGATCGCGAACGTGCACTGGCTCCCCTCAAACGCGCGGATGACGCACTGCTGATCGACACCACCAATCTCGACGCGGATCAAGTGGTTCATGAGATGAAATCGCGAATCGTCGCAGGAGGCAGGACCCGCAAGGGGTTGAAACGCAACTAACCCGGTTGTAAGTTTCGCACCAGCCTCGACGTTCCTCGGAAGGTTCCACTAAATGGAGAAAGTTTTGTCCGATAAGCTCGGAGGAGAAAATGATTTTGAGTCGCTGATGGAAGAAAGCCTGAAGGCTCCACGCCCGGGCGATGTTCTTGTCGGCCGGGTCATGTTGATCACCCGCGACCACGTCATCATCGACATCAACTACAAGTGCGAAGGACAGGTCCCCCTCACCGAGTTCCTTGACGGCAGCGGTCACCCGACCGTCAAGGAAGGCGATGAAGTGGACGTGTATTTCGAAGGCACCGAGACCGAGAACGGTACGGTGATGCTTTCGCACGCCAAGGCCGAGAAGTTCAAAATCTGGCGGGAGCTGGATCGCGCTTTCCAGACCGAGACTCCGGTCGAAGGGGTGGTGCTGGGCAAAGTCAAAGGCGGACTCAAGGTTGATATCGGCGTGCCGGCATTCCTGCCGGGCTCGCACGTCGACATCCGCCCGGCGCGCAACCTCGATCGCTACGTGGGGCAGCGCGGCCGTTTTCAGATTCTCAAATTCAACCGCGCCCGCGGCAATGTGGTGGTCTCGCGCCGTAGCGTGCTCGAACGCGAACGCGCCTCGCTCAAGGAGCAGACCCTGAAAGTCCTTGAAGAAGGCGTCATCCTCGAAGGCACGGTCAAGAATATCACCGACTACGGCGCCTTCATCGACCTCGGCGGACTCGACGGCCTGCTTCATATAACCGACATGTCGTGGGGCCGGTTGTCGCACCCGTCGGAAGTGCTCAAGGTCGGCGAGAAGGTCCGCGTGGTGGTTCTCAAGTATGATCAGCAGCGCGAGCGTGTGTCGCTCGGCATGAAGCAGATCAAGCCGGATCCCTGGACCAAGGTCGCCGAGACCTATCCGCCCGGCACTCGCGTGCACGGCAAGGTTGTCAGCGTTACCGACTACGGCGCTTTCGTGGAGCTGGAAAAAGGTGTTGAGGGCCTGATTCACGTATCCGAGATGAGCTGGTCCAAGCGCGCGGTACATCCGTCCAAGGTGGTAAGCGAGGGCAGCAACGTCGAGGTGCAGGTGTTGGGAGTCGATGAGGCGAACCGGCGCATCTCGCTGGGCCTCAAACAGACCGAACCGAACCCGTGGGTCGCGCTGGCCGAGAAACATCCGGTCGGCACTCATGTCCACGGCAAGGTCAAGTCGATCACGGACTTCGGCGCGTTCATCGAGATCGAGCAGGGCATCGACGGACTGGTACATATCTCGGATCTGTCGTGGACCAAGAAAATTCGCCACCCGTCCGAAGTCCTGAAGAAGGGCGACGAGGTCGAGGCGATCGTGCTCGGAATCGATTCGGAAAATGAGCGGGTGAGCCTCGGCGTAAAGCAGCTTAGCGCCGATCCGTGGCACACGATCGCGGAGCGCTACCCGCTGAACACGCGAATCCATGGCAAGGTCAGCTCGGTGGCGGATTTCGGCGTGTTCGTGGAAATCGAGGAAGGTATCGAGGGGCTCATCCATATTTCGCAGCTGTCCTCGGAGCGAATCGACAAGCCGTCGTCGCTGTTCAAGGTCGGCGATGAAGTGGACGCGCTGGTGGTGCAACTCGATCCGAAAGA
Source organism: Thermodesulfobacteriota bacterium (assembly GCA_046728175.1). Lineage (GTDB taxonomy): Bacteria > Desulfobacterota > Binatia > Binatales > Binataceae > JAFAHS01. The sequence continues at coordinate 37,717 of JBKPEA010000022.1, forward strand.
ACGGCGCATCGGGCTTTCGATCAAGGCTCTGAAGGCGCATGAAGAACGCGAGGAGATGCAGGAGTATCTGCGCCGCGAGCACGAAAAGGCGCGCTTCTCGATGGAAGACCTTCTGAACGAGGAACTGCGTCTGGACCGCGAGGATGGCGAGCGCCGCGCTTCGCGGGGGCGCGGCGGCGATAGATAGGACCGCATCCAAGCTCCCGAGCCATGACCAAGCGGGGAATCATCGAGGAGCTACTCGCCCGCCACCAGAACTTCTCGCATCGGCAGTCGGAGACCATCGTCAATGCGATGTTCGACGCGATGTCGAATGTCCTGGCCGGTGGAAAAAGGATCGAGATTCGTGGCTTTGGCAGCTTCGGGGTCAAGAATCGCCGCGCCCGCCAGGGCCGCAATCCCAAGACCGGCGCCATCGTCAAGGTTGACGCAAAGCGGATCCCCTTCTTCCGCGCCGGCAAGGAACTCCGAATCGAAGTTAATGGCGCGGGCAATCCGCAGCGGTAGGAAGCGGCCTGCCCGTGCCATCCCGCCTGCGGCTGGACTTCGGCTGTGGGCGCCATGGCGCTACCCCTACCTGCGCACGGCCGGCAGGAGCTCCACCGGGTGCATCTTTTGCCTCGGCGAACTCACCACTCCCGCGCGCCGCAAGCGGCTAGTGCTGCACGTCGGGACCTACGCGATGGTGATGCTCAATGCCTACCCCTACAACAATGGCCATGTGATGGTGGCGTCGCGCCGCCACCTTGCCTCTCCGGAGCTGCTCGACCGCGGTGAGCGCAACGAGCTTAACGAACTGGTCACGCGATCGATCGAGCTGCTGCGCAGGGCGCTCAACCCCGAAGGCTTCAACATCGGCGCGAACCTGGGGCGCATCGCCGGCGCCGGATTCGCCGACCACCTCCACTGGCACGTGGTACCTCGCTGGGCGGGCGACAACAACTTCATGCCCGTGCTTGCGTCGACGCGCGTACTATCGCAGCATCTGCTGGACAGCTACCGACTGTTGCATCCCCTGTTCAAAGCGATCAAGGCTAATTCAGCCTGATCAGCGGGAACGTTCAGGACTTCGCAATGAATCAGACCTTCAGCCACATTCACACCCTAGGCGAGCTCAAGAACGCCGGCTACCAGACCCTTCCGGTGCGGGCCGAGATGCGCAAGAACCTGCTGGCGCGCCTGCGCACCGGCGACAAGCTGATGTCGGGCATTGTCGGGTACGATGAGACCGTCATGCCCGAGATCGAGAACGGGGTCCTCGCTGGCCATCACATGATCTTTCTGGGCGAACGTGGCCAGGCCAAGTCGCGCATCATCCGCGCGCTGGCGGACCTGCTCAACGAGGTCGTGCCCGCGATCAAGGGGTGCGAGATCAACGACGACCCCTACGCGCCCATCTGCCGCCAGTGCCGCCGGCTGCTGGCAGAGAAAGGTGATGAGCTCGAGATCGCCTGGATCGATCGCGAGCGTCGCTATGCGGAAAAGCTCGCGACGCCGGACGTTTCAGTCGCGGATCTGATTGGCGAGATCGATCCGATCAAGGTTGCCGAGGGCCGTTACCTGGCCGACGAGGAAACCATCCACTTCGGTCTGATCCCGCGAACTAATCGCGGGATTTTTGCCATCAACGAACTTCCTGACCTTACCGAAAAGGTGCAGGTGGGGTTGTTTAACCTGATGGAAGAGAAAGACGTCCAGATAAAGGGCTATAAGATTCGCCTGGCAGTGGACCTCGTATTCGTCGCCAGCGCCAACCCGGAAGACTACACCTCGCGCGGGCGCATCATCACGCCCCTCAAGGACCGTTTCGATATCCAGATTCGCACTCACTACCCCAAGACTCTCGAGGATGAGATCACGATTATGGAGCAGGAAGCGGTTCATCCTCCGCGCGACTGCATGGAGGTGCGGGTTCCGCAGTTCCTCAAGGACATCCTCGCGCAGATCACATTCGAAGCGCGCGGCTCCAACGAGATCAATCAGAGTTCCGGCGTGTCGGTGCGTGTGACCATCAACAATTTCGAGTCGGTTATTTCCAACGCGGAAAAGCGCGCGATCGTCAACAACGAAAATGAGATTGTGCCGCGGCTTTCGGACCTGCATTCGCTGTACGCCTCGACCGCCGGAAAGATCGAGCTCGAGTACGTAGGCGAAGACAAGAAGGAAGACGACCTCATCGAACGGCTGATCAATCGGGCCGTGCTCAAGGTTTTCGATCGCTATTTGAAACTCGACGATCTCAAGAAGGTCATCAGCTATTTCGAGCAGGGATGGGGAGTCGAGGTCTCCGACCGGGCGCCGTCATCCGACTACACCGAGCCGTTGCGCGAGGTCGCGGGCCTTCGCGAGGCCATCGCGATGCTGGGTCCGTTCGAGACGCCCGGGCTGATGGCGGCCGCAAGCGAGTTCATATTCGAGGGCCTGCATCTGCATCAAAAGCTCAACAAGGACCGCCAGGGCGGACGTTTCGCGTATCACGCCTGAGGCGTGTAATGGTCACCACTCGCTATACCCAGTGGGACGGCACTCAGCAGCTGAAGCTCGACGCCGACAAGGTGTTCGAGAAGCTCGCCGAGTACATGTCGTATACCGACGACGTCCGCCAGGCGATGGACTGGATGATGCGCCAGGGAATGGATTTCGACGGCGTGCAGGTCATGGGACTGGAGGAGTTCATCGAGCAACTCCGCCAGGAGATGCGCCAGCGCTACCGTGACTTCAACCTGAAGAACGCGCTCTCGGAGATGGAGCAGAAGCTCCAGGACATTCTGGACCGCGAGCGCGCCACCTTGGAGTCGCTCAAGGGCCAGAAACCCGGCATCGAAGAAAAGCAGCGCCAGCTGTCCCACGTGCCGCGCCGGCTCTCCGAAGCGATTCGGAAGCTGGAGAGCTACGAATTCGAGGACGCGCAGGCCAAGGCCGACTTCGAAGAACTCCTGTCCGAATACGAGAATATCCGCGATCTCGAGAATTTCCGCGAGCGCAACCAGCACATGTTTCACGGGCCGAAGAGCCTCGGCTATCAGGATGCGCTCGAGCTGATGCGCGAGATGGAGCGGATGCGCCAGCTCGAGCAGGACCTGATGGCCGGCAACTTCGACACCATCTCGATGGAGGACCTGCAGCAGATTCTGGGACAGCAGGCGATGCGCGATTTCCAGAATCTGAAACAGGTGATGGTGCTGCTTGCCAACTCCGGCTACGTCATGCCCAAGGGCGAACACTACCAGCTCTCCCCCAAGGGTGTGCGGAGGATCGGACAGCTGGCTCTGCGCGACATCTACCAGAGTCTGCTCAAGGACCGCTCGGGCAGCCACCTGACCGACCACCGCGGCATCAGCGAGATGCGTCCCGAGGAGACCAAGCCCTACTCGTTCGGCGATCCTTTGAATCTCAACCTGGTCGCGACCCTCAAGAAGGCGCTCGCGCGCAAGGCCGGGGTTCCGCTGGAACTCGATCCCGACGATTTCGAGATTTACGAAAACGACTACGCCAGCAGCTCATCGACGGTCTTGTGTCTCGACATGTCGTGGTCGATGAGTTGGGAGGGGCGGTTCGCGGCGGCGAAAAAGGTCGCGATGGCGATGGAGACCTTGATTCGGGCCAAATTCCCGCGCGACTTCTTCTCGATCGTCGGCTTCTTCACCCGGGCGGTGGAGTTGAAGCTCAAGGATCTGCCCGAGGCCTCGTGGAACATGGGCGATCCGTTTACCAACCTCCAGGACGGATTGCGTCTCGCCTCGGACCTGCTGGGGCGCCATCCATCCCGCAATCAGCACATCATCGTGATTACCGACGGACAGCCGACCGCCTACTTTCTCAATAAACGCCTCTACTGCGAATGGCCCCTGTCGTTCGGCGGCATCAGCATGCGCGCCGCGCAGGAAACCTTGAAGGAAGTGGAACGCATCACCCGCAAAGGCATCACCATCAATACTTTCATGCTCGATGACTCGCCGAGCCTGCGCGCCTTCGTCGAAAAGATGACACAAATCAACCACGGCCGTGCGCTCTACACCCGACCTGACCACCTGGGCGAGTACATGCTGGTCGACTATCTGTCCAAGAAGAAAAAGCGCAGCTAGGCGGTCGTCCATTCCATCGTTCGCGACCTCGCACATTGGGGATCCATCACTTGGCCGGCCATTGTCCTTCAGTTATAGAAGCTTGACTGCGAATCGGTCGTCGGTGAGCTTGGGAGGAATGATTAGGCTCCATTTTCATGTCCGTGCTGCGAGGCAGCTATCGCTGGTTTTGAGCTTCTGCGGGCTGCTAATCGGGGGATCGGCGCGCTCGGCGCGTTCACAGAGCCAGATGTACATCTACCCCGCAAAGGGTCAGAACCAGCAGCAGCAGGACAAAGATCGCTACGAATGTCACACCTGGGCCGTGCAGCAAACCGGATTTGATCCGAGCAGAGCTTATCCCAGCAATCCCAACTACTACGACCCGCAACCGTATAATCCTTCGCAGCCTCATGTGATGAGGGGCGCGGGACGAGGGGCTGCTATGGGAGCGGTCGGCGGCGCAATCGGCGGAAATGCGGGGAAGGGTGCTGCGGCTGGCGCCGCCGTCGGCGCCATGGCGGGCGGATTTAGGCGCCGAGACGAGCGCAGACAGCAAGCCGCTGCGCAACAACAGCAACAGGCTCAGGCCTCGGCCTCCGTCTCGGCCGGGTACCAGCGCGCTATGGCCGCGTGTTTGCAAGGACGCGGGTACACCGTCAACTGACGACAAACCCGGTGAGTTTTTTTGCCGTGATTCAGTCGAAAAGAATCTCTAAAAGCTGCTTAGACTCAAGCGGGTTTCCCTACCCGAGCAAACACTGAAATTGCGGACTTACGGGCGCACCGACATGATGCTGCGTGCAAAGCCATGTGCGCGAGGTGGATTTCCTGCTCGGGTCTTTTTTGGAATGACTCCGGCCTCGGCCGCTTACCCTGCTCGCCTATGGACGCCCTCCTCATCTGCAGATAGAACGGGATGCGCAATTGGCGCTGACCAGACCAGGGTGGACTCCCTGAGTTCTGGGAATTCGGATATCCGTGTGACGTCGAGGATCTCAAGAATGTCAAGAGTGCTGGACCGCGAATATGAACGATCGCATCGCGACCCATCCATCGTGTGTTCGGCGAAGCGTCTTGCGACCCTCGGCTTGTGCGCCCTGACGCTCAGTGCCTGCGGTCCAAAAAATGAGAAGGCTGCGAGTCCGCTTCCGGTGACAGTGCAGACTGTACGCGCCGGCTCAGGAGCGGCGGGCAATTCGTACTCGGGCGCGGTAGCGGCGGACACTCAGGTCGACGTGGCCTTCAAGGTAAACGGATATGTTCAAACGATTCTGCAGGTTAAAGGCGCCGACGGGCAGCTGCGCAATGTGCAGGCCGGCGACCGGGTCAATTCGGGCGTTGTGCTGGCCTCGATAAGGGACGACACCTATCGGCAGACTCTGCTCAGGGCCCAATCCGATCTGGAAAACGCGCGCGCGACGCAGACCAAAGCCAAAGCCGACTTTGGCCGCTTTTCGCAATTGTTCGAGAAGAAGGTGATCTCGCCTGCCGAGTATGACACCTACAAGCAACGCGCCGATTCCGCGCAGGCGAGCGTGGGCGCCGCACAAGCTGCGGTTCGCCACGCCCAAGTCGATCTAGACGACTGCAAGTTGAAGGCTCCGCTGAGCGGGCTGGTGCTGGATCGCAAGATCGAAGTCGGCACTCTGGTCGCGGTGAACAGCGTGGGCTTCCAGATCGGCGACACCGCGAAGGTCAAAGTAGTGTTCGGGGTACCGGGCGCAATCGTGAGCACCCTGGCGCCGAACACCGCGGTCACCATGATGACCGATTCCTTCCCCGGACAAGCGTTCCAGGGAGCAGTTTCAAAGATTGCGTCCGCCGCGGATCCCAACACCCGGATTTTCGACGTTGAGGCGACATTCCCGAATTCAGATAGCCGCCTGCGAGTCGGGATGGTCACCGCGCTTCACCTTCCAAACAGTGCCCAGCGCCAGGCGATGCCGGCGGTTCCAATGCGTTCGATCGTGCGGCCGCCCCACGATCCAAAAGGCTATGCAGTCTACGTCGTGGAAGAAAAAAACGGCGCGGCCGTCGCGCGCCTCAAACCCGTGACCATCGGACCGGTCATTGGTGATGAGGTCTCCGTCGAGTCGGGACTGGACCCCGGGGTCAAAGTGATCGTCAAGGGCAGTGATATCGTATACGACGGCCAAAGCATTCGGATCATGCCGTAGTCTAGGATTGGCGGAATTCACTCGTGGCGCATCGACCGGACAGCGAAATAATCGCCAACGTGCACAATACGGCGCGTTTCTTTACCGAAAATCGCCAGATCTCCTGGGTCTTGCTTCTGCTGGTCATCGCATGGGGCATCTACGGCTATGAGCGGATGCCCAAGCGCAAGGATCCCGACATTCCGGTCAAGGAGGCGCAGGTCCAATGTCAGTGGCCCGGCGTGAGCGCCGACCGGATAGAGCAGCTCGTTACCCGCAAGATCGAGCAGAAACTCACCGAAGTGGCCGAGGTGCGGCCGCCTTCGCCCGAGGAATACTCGATAAAATCGCTCACCCTCGATGGACTCTCGGTGGTCACTGTTCAGGTCGACTACCGCATCAACGACACCAAACCGATCTTCAATGAAATGGACCTCAAACTGCGGGGGATCACGGATCTGCCGCAAGGTGCGGGACCCATTCAGTTCTTCAGCGGTTTTGGGGATACCGCGGCGCTGATGCTCACGGTGGCAAGTCCGCGCGAATCGGAAGTCGCCGTGTCATTGCGGGCCGCCGAGATCGAGGGGCGTCTGCGCGCCGTGCGAGCATTGAGCAATGGGTCAGGCGGGCGCGCAAGCCTGGTGGTGGCATTTCCGTTTTCGCTGCGGCGACGCGACCTGGGACTCCGGCTGCAAAGCGATCTCGGCGCCTGCCTCGGTAAAGATGGGATCTTTACCGATATTCATCCGCTGGATGGCAAGGGTTTCGTCGCTCTCGATGGGACGACCTCGGCCTCCGACAAGCAATTGCTGTCGGTTTTTTCGGACTGCGTTCGCCAGGCCTATGGCACCACCTCCTTCGACCCCGACGTGTGGTCTCCAGCAGTGGTTCGCAACCCGGCGGACACGCGCACCAAACTTCTCGAGGTCGCCGGCGACAAGTACAGCTACCGCGAACTCGACGATTACACCGATTTGATTCGGCGGGGTCTTATCGGGGTGCCACAGGTATCCAAGATTCTGATAAACGCGGACCTTCCCCAGATAGTCAGCCTCGAGTATTCGCAAAGCAAGCTCGCGGCGCTCGGACTGACCGCGGCCAGCGTGGCTAAAACCCTGGCCGCACGCAACATCGTGACCCGTGGAGGGACTCTCGAAACCAACGGCGCCAATTTGCTCATCTTTCCTTCAGGTGAATTCAGAAACGAAAAAGAGATCGGCAACGTAATCGTCTACAAGTCGGCGACCGGCACCCCGCTTTACCTTCGCGATATCGCGAATATCTCGCGCACCTATCTCGAGCCCCCGCGTTATCTCAACTACTACACCGTACCCGACTCGGAACAGCGCTGGCAGACCCATCGCGCGATAACGCTGGATGTCCAGATGCGGACTGGCGAACAGATCCAGGCCTTCGGCGAAAACGTAGATCACCAGCTCGCGATTCTTCGCCAGCAGCTGCCCTCCGATTTGATTATGGCACGAACCTCGGATCAGCCGCGCCAGGTAGAGGAAAACGTCGAATTGTTCAATCACGCGCTGGAGGAGGCGATCATCCTGGTTGTGGTCGTCGCGCTGCTCGGATTCTGGGAGTGGCGCTCCGCCCTTCTGATGGCGGTATCGATCCCGATAACCCTGCTGATGACCTTCGGGATGATGAAGGTGCTGGGCTGGGATATTCAGCAGGTCTCGACCGCGTCCTTGATCATCGCCTTGGGTCTGCTGGTCGACGATCCGGTCGTGGCCGGAGACGCGATCAAGCGCGACCTTGACCTCGGCCATCCGCGCATCATTTCCGCGTGGCTGGGTCCCACCAAACTCGCGCGCGCGATTCTCTACGCCACCATCACCAACATCGTCGCGTACTTGCCGTTTGGGATTTTGAGTGGGGATACTGGCAAGTTCCTGATCTCGCTTCCCGTCGTGATGACCGCTTCGCTGATCGCGTCACGTCTGGTCTCGATGACCTTTATACCGATGCTCGGGTACTATTGGCTGCGCCCGTCAAGAAAGAAGCCCCTGCCCCTCGAGCAACGACGCAAGCAAGGCTTCAGCGGATTTTACTACCGCACCGGCCACATTCTGCTCGAGCATCGCTGGTTGGCGATGGGTCTATCAATTGTCTTCTTGCTTATCGGCTTCTACTGGGGTGCGAAGCTGAGGACAGCCTTCTTTCCGATCGACCTGCAGTTCCTTGCAACGGTCGACGTCTTTTTACCCAACGATACTGCGCTATCGAACACGGCACTGGCCGCGGACCAGGCACGCGAAATCATTCTGAAGACCGCAAACCAGTTCGATAAGCTTCACGGCGGCGGTAGCGATCATCCCCCGCTTCTCCAATCGCTCACCACTTTCCTGGGAGGTGGCGGACCTCGCTTCTGGTACTCGCTCGGCCCTGAGTCCAAGCAACTCAACTACGCGCAGATCATCATGCAAATCCGTGACCGGCGCGACATGCCGGCCTTCGCGACACTCTTGCAGCCGGCGCTGGCGGACGCGATTCCGGGCGCTTACGTTGATGTCCAGGAACTGCAAACCAACGGGACCAAGTATCCGGTCGAAATCTTCGTCAATGGGCGCGCGGAGTCAGCGCGCAACGGAGGCGACGAACAGCAGGACATCGACATGGTTCGCAAAATCGCGGGTCAGGTCGTAACGATCTTGCGCAAGGTGCCGACGGCGCGCCGCGTGCGCAACGACTGGTTTCGGCAGACGATGGTTGCGCGCCTCCAGATCGATCCCGACCGGGCCAATGCCGCCGCCGTCACCAACAGCGACGTCGCCGCATCGACCACCGCCGGGCTCAGCGGCACCAACGTCGGCTACCTACTCGAAGGCGACAAGCAAATTCCCATCATCGCGAGGCTGACCCGCCCGGAGCGCGCCACGGTTGATGCGCTCCAAAACCTGTACGTATTTCCGGCCAATGGCGGCAAGCCGATCCTACTTAAGTCGATTTCCCACATCAGTTACCTCCTGGAGACGCAGCGCATCCGACGCCGTGCGCACTTCAGGACCATCAGCGTGCAGGCATTCACGGCGCCGGGAGTACTGGCATCCGAGGTGCTGAACGCGGCAATTCCCGAGATCAAAAAACTGCAAGCTTCATTGCCGCCAGGCTATTCGATCGTAATCGGCGGCGAATACGCCAAACAGCAGACCGGTTTTACCGAACTCGTCGTGGTCCTGGTGCTCTCGTGCATCATGATTTACGTCGCGCTGGTCGTCCAATTCAACAATGCGGTCAAGCCGGTTCTGGTCTTTATGTGCGTCCCCTACGGCGTGGTCGGCGCATTGCTCGCGCTCCTGGCGATGGGTAAGCCGTTCGGTTTTATGGCGTTTCTCGGAGTCGCGAGTCTGGTGGGCGTCATCGTCAGTCACGTCATTGTTCTGTTCGACTTTGTCGAGGAAATGCATGAAAAGGGCGAGCCCTTCATGGAGGCGGTTCTCGATGCGGGCATCGAACGCCTCCGACCCGTAATGATAACGGTGGGCGCCACGGTGCTGGCGTTGTTTCCATTGTCAATTCGCGGTGGTCCGCTCTGGCAGCCACTTTGTTACGCGCAAATAGGCGGCTTAAGCCTCGCCACCTTCATCGAGTTGTTGCTCGTTCCGGTCATGTACGGGATTTTTGTCCTCGATCTGAAACTCATTAAGTGGGAGTCCCTCGACCACGAGCCCGCTGCGGAAGAAACCATCCGGGCCGCGTCGGCCACCTGAAAGGCTACAACGCTGGCGATGCGGCCGGGGTAGGCGAGCCAACAGCGACCTCTGAGCCCCGGACCTGACGTCGGCGCGAGAGAGATTCCAACCGCTTCTTCAGGTGCTCGCCCGGACGACCGGGCCGCGCGCCGATCGTCGAGATCTTCAGCCCAGTGCTTCGAGCGGCAAACATGTTCAGCCGGCCGAGAGAACCGGCCAAAGCTTGCACACATTGTAAGGATTAAATCAGGATGCCGGGTTGGTCTCGTTCCCCGGCAAACCTTCTCGCGCTCTTTTCGCTCGGCACATCTTAGTATTTGATGCAAAGCGCGTGGTGTCGAAATCTCAGCTCCTCGCCCCCAGAGTTCTTCGCGACCTTGTGATTCTCGTCTTAGACGCAATGACCAGCATTTTTCTCGGGGTGCGACCCCTGGTTGCGTCGCCCACGTTCGTCAGGGCGGCCCTACGCGGCAGCTGTCATCAGGACGAACTCAAGCGGTGGACCGGGTCACATCATCAACTTGCGATGCAGCCCGCGAACCCGCGTTCCGTACTCGGCAACTTCAACCATGCCACCTTCTCGAACCTTGGTGTGACCTCGACCTTCTTTCGCCGTGGCGCAAAATTCATGGTCCGGACCGACGGACCCGATGGCAGGCTCCACGACTACAAAATTCAGTACGCCTTTGGCGTTTACCCGCTGCAGCAATACTTGATCGCGATGCCGGGGGGACGCCTTCAGGCGTTGGGCATCGCGTGGGACAGCCGCTCGCCGGAGGCCGGGGGGTCAGCGCTGGTTTGTTCTTTATCCGGACCGGAAAATCCGCGCCTCCGATCCGCTTCACTGGACCGGAATTGATCAGACCTGGAACTACATGTGCGCGGACTGCCACTCCACTAATGTGCGCAAGAACTATGACCAACAGAAACGAAGTTACGCAGCACCTTCGCGGAAATCGACGTGTCCTGCGAGTCTTGTCATGGACCCGGTTCCGAGCACGTTGCCTGGACGCGAAAGCGCGGGGACTTTAAGGGTCTTGCAGCAAACCAAGGGCTCACGGTGGCCCTCGAGGATCGCAAAGGAGTCGCGTGGACCATCGACCCCGCCACCGGCAATGCGCGTCGCAATTCGCCCCGCACCTCCCAAAGCGAAATCATGTTGTGCGCGCGGTGTCACGCGCGGCGCCGCCAGATCCACGAAGACTACGTCCACGGACAACCGGTCGGATACGACTACCGGGTCGCACTGCTGGACTCCGACCTCTCCTTTCCGGATGGCCAAATCAAGGAGGAGGTTTACGAATACGGCTCCTTCATCCAGAGCAGGATGTTTCACAAGGGGCTGACGTGCGTCGATTGTCATGAACCGCACGGGCTGGCGCTGCGCGCTCAAGGAAATCACCTGTGTCTTCAATGCCATGCGGCTAACAAGTACGACTCTCCGCATCACCATTTTCACGAGCCGGGGGCGGCAGGTTCGCGATGCGTCGAATGCCATATGCCGACCCGAACCTACATGGTCATCGACGCTCGCCGCGATCACAGCATTCGAATCCCGCGCCCCGATTTGACCGTGCAACTGGGCACGCCCAACGCATGCAACCAATGTCACGCAGACAAGTCTGCGCAGTGGGCGTCCGACTCGCTGCAGAAGTGGTACGGCCACTCTCCGGAAGGGTTCCAGCACTATGCCGAAACCTTACGTGCGGCCGTCGAGAACGCGCCCGGGTCGGAGCGCGCGCTCGGGGAGCTGGCGGGGAACACCGAACAGCCTGCGATCGCGCGCGCTACGGCGGTCTCGCGCCTGGCTGGCTATTCGCCTTTATCAACCGAGCCGGCGGTGCGCGGAGCGGCAATCGATCGGTCGGCACTGACGCGGAGAGCTGCCGCGGCCGCCCTATCGAATTCCGATCCGCAAGGGAGTACTCCTGCGCTGGGTCCACTGCTCAGCGATCCAGTAAGATCGGTGCGCATCGAGACGGCGGAAGTACTAGCAGCCTTGGACGCGCACGCAACTGAGCCGCGCCTCGCCGCGGCTCTGGAGCAGGCCACGCAAGAGTATGTCGCCGCTCAGGAACTGAACGCGGATCGCCCGGAATCACACCTGAACCTCGCATTGCTGTTTGCCAAGCAGAAGGGCGCCCTGAGGGCGGAAGCCGAGCTGAAAGACACCCTATCGCTGGATCCCACCTTTGTTCCGGCTGCGGTCAATCTTGCCGACCTTTATCGAAGTCTCGGCCAGAAGGCTGAGAGCGAAACGACGCTGCGCGCCACCCTGCAGCACTCACCTTCCGATCCTGCACTACTTTATGCGCTGGGCCAGTCGATGGCGCGTCAGGGACAGTATGCC
>JBKPEA010000023.1:0-42995 GCA_046728175.1 Thermodesulfobacteriota bacterium
ACTGCAGCTTCAGGAGCGCGCCAGTTTTGGTACCCGGTAAAGCGACGGATCGCTGCCTCGATGTTGCGCTCTGCCACGGCAGCGATGGTGTGAGCGGGATTCACGCCCGTGGCACTGGGAAGAATAGAGCCATCGAGCACGAAGAGACCCGGATACCCGTATACTTCGCCGTTTGCATCCGTAACTCCCGCTTCTCTGGTATCAGCCATCAGGCACCCGCCAAGACTGTGAACCGTTACCGGGATGCGGAACAGACGCCACAGTGGGTTCATCGCGGCATTGCCACCCATGGCTGTAGCGAAATCGATAGTCAACCGGCGCTCGGCTTCGTAAAGGGCCATATTGGAGGGCCCGTCCCATTTGATGCTCAGTTCGGAAGTTCTAGGATGCAGCCGTATCTCCCCATTCGCCAGATCGCGGCCCATCATAAGAAAAATCCCAGTGCGGTCCGTGCTCCGATCCGTTGCTCCCACGTTCCCTCCCAAGGCATGGGCCGTATTCAGAAAGGCGTTTTTGGTGGTGATCCCCAATGTCCTGAACAGGCCGAAATGTGGATTCAGTAGCTGCAGGAGCGCGGCGATTTCACCTGGATAGCCACCTTCCTCGAAAATGAACCAGTTCTTGAAACCGTCGTCGGTGCGGTCATAGACGACACCGGTCGTGATGGTGGGCCCTTGCGAAGGATTGAATGGTTCGCGCGTGTTAAACGCGAAAGCCAAGAAATCGCCATTTCCTGAATAGTTATCGCCCAATCGAGGGCTCAGCCTGCTTAACGTGCCGTAGACATCGCGACAGCGAAGGAGGAGCTCGGTGGAATTGAGGGCGCCCGCACAGACAAAGCAATAGCGCGCGGTGATTTCAGTCTCCTGTTCATTGTTTGCGTGATCCTTGAAGCTCACCTTGTAGCCGGTTGCAACTGGTTCGATCTTGAACACCTCGCATACGGTGGCGACATCGGCGCCCTTAGAACCGGCTATCGCGAGGTAGTTCAAATCGAGCGTGTTTTTCGCGTGAAAGTTGCAGCCGATGCAACATTCCCCGCAGGATGTGCAGCCCCTCTGCGTCACTCCAAATTTGTTCGGATGCTCAACGCCGGGTGCGCCGAAGTCGACAGCGATATTGGGAAAGCAGAACTGATCGGACCGGCCGAGGCTTCGAGCAGCGGCTTCCATAACGCGGGACTTGGTCGGCAGGTTGGACTTCGTTATCGGATTGATATCGAGCATGTACGCAACGAGGTCGTAGTAAGGGTCGAGAGCGGCACGGCTGTAACCGCGGGGCCAGCCCTTGTCAAAAACCGCCGTTGGCGCTCTCATCTGCACGTTTGCGTAGATGAGCGAGCCACCACCCAGGCCGGCGGCCTGAACCGCCGTCATTTCCTGGCAGAGCTTTACATCAAACAGGCCCTGGTCGGATGACCAGAGCCATCCATCGTATGGGTTGTTCCAGTTACGCGGAAATGGACTGTGATCATAGCGCCGGCCGCGTTCAAGCACGGCGACGGACAGACCCGCCTGAGCCAGCCTGCAAGCCGCGACCGCTCCTCCAAAACCGGTACCGATTACAACAGCGTCGTAGTCGGGGCGTATTCTTCTCCTCCCGGAAGAAGCGACCATGGTGCAAGCGGGGAACGCGGGTGCCACTGCAAGAGTACCGAGCGCAATGGCACTCCCGATGATCATCTCCCGTCGCGTGGGTTCTCGATTCATTGCATGACCTTTCTATCGCGGCGAACAGCACTGCGCGTTTGGCGATTGTGTGGGCTCATTCTTTACACGTCAAGGCGTTTATCCTGGAAATTCCTTTCTGTCTTGCGTCGGCTTTGTCGAGCTCGGATCGAACGCCTCTAGGCACTCGGACACGCCCGTTAGTTAGAGCGTATCCTCTCCTAACCCAACAGTTCGACAGCATCACCTCCAGGGGACGTTTGACCTTCAACGTGGCACTAGTCTTGAACGCGAAAGTTACCGGGGACCGCACGCGGGATTCGTGTGATCCAACGCTCGCAGTCGAAATTGTGCGGAATGATGCGGGGTAGCCTAACCCTCCCGGCCAGTTCGATCAATTGGCGTTTGTCAGCTTGCGCTTCTCATCGGTTCAAATAGCCGCATCACCGCTCACCTCACAGAGCAGCGGGTTTTTGTGCCGTTTTCTCTTCTCCGTTTATAGCTTGGCTGCTGCGATATGGCGTCGGGACGGCGGATTATCTCCCGCGGAACGTTCGCACTGCGTAGGCTTTCGCTTCCCCATGCCTTCCTCGTTTAGGCCTCCGGCTCCGCGTTCGCCTTTGAACATTACTTGTAATGAAGCAACGCCGCCACCCGATCGGTGGCGTTGGCGCATTTTCACCATACTTGGTGAGCGGGCTCTGATTGCGGTCATGAAAAACCGCGCTGCGATGAGCAGAAGGTGAGTGCAATGGCTGAGGCGACCGCAGGAACAGCGTGCGCGCCTATTGGGCGATTAGCGCGATAGCGTTGTGCAGTAGAGCCTCGGAGACTCGAATCAGTCCGGCGAAGGGACTCCAGCTCGCGCTTTTACAGAAAAAACGTGAGATTTTTCGCGAGCAGCACGGTTTGATCGATGATGATCTTTCGACTGGCGATCTTGAATTCGCCATTCGTGCGTCGCAGTACATCTTCTCTGCGGCCTGCGATGAAATCGGTTTCGGTCTCCAGCCGGTTTCGGTGGACGATAAAGTGCGATTTCACCAGGTACGTAGCGTCGTCGATTTGCTTTGCGAGGCGGATATTCGAGATGAGATGCGACACGCGCGACAACGGTTCTTCCGCCCAGTGGATTCCGGTCATGATCTGTTTCACGCGCTTGACCAGCGTGATCTTGTCGTCATCGATCCACGCGATGTCATTGTCACCGGTGATGTCTTCGGCGCGGCGCTGGAATTCCAGATTCTTGCGCATCGGCATCCAGTAGCGAAGGTCCTCGGCCAGCAGGTCGAGCCACTTTTCGAATTGCCGTTCGTCGAGTAGGTCCGCCTCGCCATAAAGGAAGTCTTCGATTTCACGCATCAGGTTGATGTATCCGAGGCGCTCCGCCGTTAGCCGATGTTCCATGAGGGATTCCTCCAAAGCGTCTGGGGATTTCGCTGCCTAGAACAGATCGACCACCAGGACATCCTTCAAGCCCTTGGTGCCGTGGTAAGTTCGGCGTTCTCGGCTCCGGGATTACTCACTTCGCAATCCGCGCAGATCGCCCCAGGTCGTCGCGTCCATGTATTCCGCCCAACGATTGTACAGCGCGCGCGCGTTGCGCTCGGTGAATGCGCCATCGGTGGACCCCGGGACCAGAGGATGGCGGCGCGGCGGTCCCATCCCGGCCTTGTAATTGTAGGGATAGCGGCGAGCGACGGCCCCGCGGCTTGCGCTGGTTGCGTAGTTCCAGTTCTCCATGTCGTCCTGCTCGGTCAACCCGGCCGGACCCGAATAGCGCAGGTAGTAACTCCGCAAGAACTGCTTCACCTCGGGCGGCGCCTCTCTATCGACCAGATACCACCGCCACATCTCGGTGTGATGAGGTCCATTTGGGTGCGCGACCAGGATGGTGCGGGGCTGCTGCGCATGGAACGACATGTTCGGAAAGATGGTGCCGACGGTGGCCGACACTCCCGCCTGATCTCCCATCTTGGCGAGGCGCTTTTCCCAGCAGCGTTTGAAGTACGCTGCGGTCGCCGGAGATGCCGAATATTCAGCGCGGTCGGGGGTTGCCGCGGTAACCGTGTAAATGATGCCGTGTCCTTCCGGGCAAGCGGCGAGCGCACCGCGCCCGGGATCGTCGCGGCGGCCCGGTTTGTCGTTGGGCCCGAGGCCGACCAGGTCGACCGATCGATGGCTGATATTGTGGAGTACGTCGCCCGCGAAATTCTCCGCCACGATTTTCCAATTCGCGGGAATGATCCACTTCTGGACGCTGCCCAGCACCTCGGTGCCACCCTCGCCCCCATCCCACGAACAGAAGCCGATATCCAGCGCAAATCTCGCCTGACCCAGGTATTCGTCGAACGGCGGTGCGTCCGCATCCCAGGTGGCCCAAATTGTGCCTCTGAAATGCGCGATCTTCCCGGCCTCGATCAGTCCCCAGCGGTCCTTGTCGAACGGTGGTTCGTAGATCCGGTCGTATTTCTGTACGCCGATCAGTTTCCCATCGACCGCATAGGTCCACCCGTGATACGGGCATTGGAACGCGTTGGTGTTGCCCTCATCGTAGCGGCACACCCGCATCCCGCGATGACGGCACGTGTTGAGCAGCACGCGCACCCGATTCGACACGTCACGGGTCACAATGACCGACTCCTCACCCATCCGAGAAAGGAAAAAGTCTCCCGCGTTTCGGATCTGTGTCTCGTGCCCGACGTAGACCCAGGCACGCGCGAAAATGCGCTCCTGCTCCTGACGATATATGGTCTCGTCGACGAAGATTTCGCGGCTGATCTCGCCGCCCTGCATATCCACGAATGATCGAGCCGGTTGTTTCAACACTGCTGCCTCCGGGTTGGCAGCGGGGCAATCAAATTCTGAACCCAATCACCCAACCTGTGATCGGGCACCTCTCGGGACATGGTTCGCTTTTAGCAGAAGAACCGCCGAATCGCTTACATCCTCGAAGTGCAGTTTGAGCGAAAGGAAAGTTACGAATGCACCCAGAAAGACTCGGGCTCAACAGATGCGCTTGCTGGGCCTCGAATCCAACGGAACGATGCTGAGATGGGTGAAAACCGTACTCATCGACGGCGACGGCTCATGCGGCCCTAGATGAGCATCGTGATTGGCTTTGAGACCTTTTGCAAGCCGCCCCCATGGCGGTGCGGCGTGCGACCCGAGCTAACTTTATTTGTGCAATCTGCGCAACCTCTAGCTGCTAGGGCTGATAGAGGCTGGGGTACTCTTCCTGGAGCCGTTTCAACTTGGGTAGATCGTTCATCACGATGTACGGACTATCCAGATGCAGGGCGCAGTAGTTCTGATGATACCCCTCGGCCGGGTAGAAGTGCGTAAGCGGAACCACGTGGGTCACGATCGGCTCCGAATAAGTGTGGGACTCGGTTAGCTTGGCGATATAGGCCTCAGCGGCCTTCTGCTGGTCCTGGTCGGAGTAAAAAACTACGGAGCGGTATTGCTTGCCTTCATCGGGACCCTGCCGATTGAGTTCTGTCGGATCATGCGCAACCGTGAAGAAAATCTTAAGCAGGTCTTCATAAGACACTTGCGACGGTTTGTAGACCACCTCGACCGACTCGGCATGTCCCGTCATCCCCGTGCTGACGACCGCGTAATGCGCGGTGGCAGCGCTACCGCCCGCGTAGCCCGAGGTGACTTTGACGACGCCTTTTACGTGCTTGAAGACCGCGTCAACGCCCCAGAAACATCCACCCGAAAAGACTGCAACCTGGTCCTGTTGGTCGGGGGCGGTAGCCGATTCCGCGCCACCCTCCGGTATCAAGAAGGCTGCAGTAAGGAGCAGCAACAATCCAAGTAGTGTTATATTCCGAATGTTCACCGTCGATTCTTTCCCTCCTCTATCAGATAGAACCGCGTTGGCAACCGATCTGGTTCCCCTCCAGGAATTCCCTTGGTCATTTTGCGTTCAACCAAGCGCGGGACTCAGCCGTCCGCTGGCTTCACGCCCCGGCTTCGAATGAACAAGGGGGACGCAGTCGGCGGGCCTTCCCCGGCCGGCTGTCATCGCGCACGCAAGGTCACTTGCTCGTTATTTTGAATGTCACAGCGATGTCCCGTTTAACCGGTGTCGGCCACAGGCTTGCAAGAGAATCCGAACATCTTCCGCTTTCTCTGCGGAGTTTCACCTAACCAGTGCTTTGAACCTGGTCGCCATGCGATCGACGGCCTGGCTCAGGAGAAGGGTATCGGCGCTCACAGCAATGAACATGCAGCCGAGTTCGAGATAGCGCTTCACCAAATCTTCATCGCCCATCAGGATGCCGGGGGCTTTGCCCGCGGCTCGGATATGCCCGATTAACTGCTCAATGGTAGCCAGCACGTCGGGATGCGTCATGTTGCCGAGATGGCCCATTGATGCAGATAAGTCCGCGGGCCCGATGAAGACCCCATCGACGCCCGGAGTTCCAGCGATCGCTTTGATGTTCTCAACTCCACGCTGCGTTTCGATTTGCACGAGCAGACACATCTCTTCGCCGGCCTGCCTGGGATATGCCGCCATCCTGTTCCATCGCGATGAACGTCCGAGCGCTGCGCCGACACCCCGTACGCCGGCCGGCGGATACTGCATGGCCGCAACCAGAGCCGCCGCTTGTTCCGCGGATTCAACCATCGGGATCAGCAAAGTCTGCGCGCCTATTTCCAGTACCTGCTTGATGATGTGTGTGTCCCCTACCCGGATGCGCACGACTGGGTGGCTTTCATATGGCGCGACTGCCTGCAACTGAGCGATCAGGGTGCGCAGATCGTTGGGCCCATGTTCAGCATCGAGCACCAGCCAATCGAATCCGGCGCCGGCGCAGAGTTCGGCCGAAATCGGATCGCCGAGAGCCAGCCACAGGCCGATTTGCGGTTTGCCCTCGCGAATGGCGCGTTCGAATCGATTTACCGGGACATCCATTTATCGCTCTCCGATGAAGCGGCACGAGATTGAGCCGAGCGGACCATAGTCGACGTGGAAGGTATCGCCCGCTCGTGCGGGAACGGTACGTGTGAACGAGCCGGCCATGACCACTTCGCCGGCATCGAGACCTTCGCCGAACGGAGCAAGCTTATTGGCGAGCCACGCGATGCCGTTGGCTGGATGGTTCAAAACGGCAGCGGCGATTCCGGATTCCTCAAGCACGCCATTTCGATAACAGAGCGCACCGACCCAGCGCAGGTCGACGTCGAGCGGGCGAATCGGGCGGCCGCCAATCACCAACGCCGCGTTGGCCGCGTTGTCCGCGATGGTGTCGACCACGCGCCGCGCGGCCTTGGTTTCGGGATCGTCGCGTCTGGTGCGCAAATCCACGATCTCGAGCGCGGGGATTACATATTGGGTCGCATCGAGTACCTCGAAAATCGTGCAGGTGGGTCCTTTGAGCGGCTTGCCCAGAATAAACGCCAGTTCGTTTTCGAGCATCGGCGAAATGAAGCGATTCGCGGGTATCTCTGCCCCATCGTGATAAAGCATATCGTCGAGCAGCACGCCGTAGTCGGGCTCGTTGATGTTGAACATTGACTGCATAGCCCGCGAGGTCAGTCCGATTTTGTGCCCGATGATTTTGCGACCCTCGGCGAGCTTGATTTCGATCCACGCCTTCTGCACGGCATAGCCGTCGGCGTTGGTGATTTCAGGATATTGCGCGGAAGGAAATCTGATCACCTTGCGGCTCTTTTCGGCTTCGTGAAGCTCTCTGGCGAGTCGTGCGATCGCAGAATGGTCCATGATGTCTCTCGATTGCCTAGCGGAGTTTGGCGGCGAGCTCGGCGAAGTTGTCGATAACCGGCATTGCCTTTTCCGGGCCGGCGCTGGGTACGAACGTCTCCACTTCCTGAAAGCCGCGGTCGAGCGCCTGTTTCACGCTCTCTGGGGTCGGCGCGATCATGGAGACTTTGAGCTGCAGGTCATCGAATCGGCGGCCAGCCTGCGCGGCTGCTTCGCGCAGCATTTTCACTCCGCGCGCCAGGTCATAGCCGGGTCGCAGCAGCGGACACCATCCGTCTGCGTACCGCACGATGCGCGCGAACACCTTGTCCGAGCGCGATCCGATGAGGACCGGAGGTCCGCCGGCCTGCAGCGGCTTGGGATACATCCACGAAGGCTCAAAGTTGACGAATTCGCCGTGAAACTCGGCGACCTCGTGCTTCCAGAGTTCCTTCATTGCGGTTATGTGCTCGCGAACCGCGGGCCACCGGCGTTGGAACGGAACACCATGGTCGCCATCTCTTCTGCGTTCCACCCGGCGCCGCATCCTACCACCACCCAGCCACCCGACAGGCGATCGAGCGTGGCAAATTGCTTGGCAGTGACGATCGGATCGCGCTGCGCGATCAGGATGATAAAGGTGCGGAGCCGGATTCGCCTGGTTACGCTGGCTGCCGCCGTCAGCGCCACGAGCGGATCGTAGGCGTAGTAAAAGTCCTTGTGATAATCGGTGCCGCCAGGATACTTGGATTTCTTGCTGGTCGGAATGTGAGCGTGTTCGCTGACGTAAAACGCATCGAGCCCACTTTCTTCAATCGGGCGCGCGACCTCGGCGGGTTGCATCGAGTACTCGGTCGCGAACGTGATCATCCCGAACAGCGGCATGGCTCAGGCTCTTTTCCGCATCGCTGGTTCGGCACCTATTCCCTTCGGGGCGGTGGACCGAAGCCCCCCGCTTCCGGCGCGTGACCATATACATCTTCGGAATAGTACTCGGATTGATGCGTAGCTCCACGCGCGCCCCAACCGTATTCGAGCATCCACCCCGACGGCGTACGGAAATAGAACGAAAACATGTGATCATTGGAATGTTTGCCGGGCGTGATGTGCACCGGAATCTTCTCGCGGCGCACCAGGTCGTGGGTGAAGCCGACGTCGTCGAGATTGTCGACTTCGACCATGAGGTGGTTGAAGCGCTTGTCTTCGCCGGCACCGCCGAGTCCGAAGGCGACTGAATGGTCGCGATCGTTGCAGTGCATGAAGATTGGAGCGACCGTCATCTTGCCCATGCGGATTTTGTATTCAACCCCACCGCGCATTCCGAGCTGCGCATAGAAGCGATAGGCGGCTTGGGGGTCTTTTTCACGAATGATGCAGTGGCCCATGCCGCCAGTACCGGTCTTGAAGCGTCCGTGCATTCTGCGACCCGGGTGAAAGGGCTTGGCAAACTGCACGTGCGGCCCGTGGAAGACCTCGACCGGATTACCGCCCGGGTCTTCCATCTTCAGCACTTCCAGAACGTGGCGTTCGGCCGCGTCTTCTTCGGACCCCACCGTAAACTTGATTCCCGCCGCCTGCAGCTGGGCCTGCATTGCGCGGAACTCCTCGCCGCCCGCCACCCGGAAGCCCAGGTACATGAGGTCGTCGGACGGATCGGAGTGAAGGACGATGCGATGGTGCCAGTAGTCCATTCGCAGATAGCAGCGGTCACCGGGGCCTTCGTCGACGACTTCCATCGCGAGAACGTCAGCGGCGAATTTTTTCCAGGCCTCGAGGTCTTTCACCCCGAAGCCCATGTATCCGAGTTCGGTTACCTGGACCATTTCATTGCCTCCATATGCATAGCTTTCTATCTCGGATCGGTGCGTACCCAATCGGAGCCCAGCGCGACCCGCCGCACCGCATCAGTGTCGGTGGGCTGATGACCCACCTTGTGCGCCGGAGCCGGCGTCTCGACCACGCGATTCGACAATCGGCCAAGCCCGGTCACTTCCACTTCAACCAGGGCGCCCGGATTCATCGGGCGCGAATTCTTGGGCGTGCCGCTAAGGATCAAGTCGCCAGGCAGCAAGGTGATGAAACGGCAGAGATCGGCGAGGATGTAGTCGATCGGAAAGATCATCTCGCTGATTGCGCCCTCCTGTACCACTTTCCCGTCGATATAGGTTCGCAGAGTTGACGTTCGGATGTCGACGCCGCTGACGATACCCGGTCCGATCGGGCAGAAGCCGTCCTGGCCCTTCACCCGCAGCATCGAGCCCGCGTCAGTTTCGCGATAATCCTGGCAACCGACGTCGTTGGCCGGCGCAAATCCCGCAATATACTCCCAGGCCTGCTCGCGCCCGACGTTGCGCATCGGCTTGCCGATGATCACCCCGACCTCGCCCTCATAGTTCAGAAACTTGTGGCCTGCGGGGCGGCACAGCGAGCCGCGATGGGAATTCAGCGCCGTGGTCGGTTTCTGAAAGTACGTGGGTGTCTCCAGCATCGGGGCGCGAAACTCCACCCGGCGCGACTCATAGTTGAGGTGGATACACAGAATCTTGGTGGGATCGCAGGGGGGCAGGTAGGTTGCGCTGGCCTCCGGGACAACCCGGCCGTCACCCAGGATCAGCTTGTCACCGGCGGGCTTCACCCACTCCGGGTGTCCTTCATGAAGTATCCGCCGCCATTCTTCTCTTGGTCCGTCGAGAACACTCATGGTTGATACCTCCGGGCCGGTCGTGCCGGCTCGCGCGGTCAGACGAAGGAACCCTTCATTGCCGCAATATTCTTCACGTCGCAATAGAAGTCGAAACTCCAATTGCCGCCTTCGCGGCCGATTCCAGAATTGCGGCTCCCGCCGAAAGGTGCCGCCAGTTCGCGCACGAAGAAGCAGTTGACCCATACGGTGCCGGCGACGATCCGCTTCGCCAGGCGCATTGCGCGCTCCTCGCTCTTGCTGAAGATCACTGCCGCCAGGCCATAGTTGGTACCGTTCCCGAGCCGGATGGCTTCTTCTTCGTCGCGGAAGGTCTGCCAGGTCAGCACGGGTCCGAAGACCTCGCGTTGCACAATCTCCATCTCCTGCGACACCCCATTGAGCAAGGTCGGCTCGAAATACAGATCGCCCGCGCCGTGCCGATGGCCACCCCAGACCGGCTTGACGCCGGCTTGCAGGGCGCGATCGACGAATCCCTCGACGCGCTTGTAGTGCTCCGGCGTGATGAGCGGACCGATGCGGGTGTTCTTGTCGCGCGGATCGCCAACCGTGAGCTGGGATACCGCGGCGTGAAACTTCGCCTGAAACTCGTCGGCTACTTTCGCGTCGACGAGGATACGGGTGCCTGCCAGGCAGACCTGACCGGCATTGAAATACTGTCCGGCGGCGGTCTGCGAGGCGGCATCCAGGTCCGCGTCGGCACAGATGATGAAAGGCGACTTACCCCCGAGCTCGAAACTGACGGGTGTCAACGAGCGCGCGCAGGACGCGCCAATCAAACTTGCGGTATCGGTTGAGCCGGTGAAGCTCAGGCGATCGATATCTGGATGAGCTGCCAGCGCGGCTCCGGCTTCCTCGCCGATGCCCTGCACCACACTCAGTACCCCCGCAGGGAGGCCGGCTTCGGCGGCAAGATCAGCCATCAAGGAGCAACTGAGCGGGGCCCATTCGGGCGGTTTGACCACCGCGGTGTCGCCCGCAGCGAGGCACGGACCCACCTTCCAGGTCGTCAGCATGAAGGGCCCGTTCCACGGGGTGATCAACCCGGCGACCCCGGCCGGATCGTAGCGGACATGGTTAACCACTTCGGGCGAATCGATCGTTTCATCGCTCAGCTTGAGCGCCCGATCGGCGAAGAACTGGATATTGTGCGCGGCGCGAGGAACCATTCGCGCGGCGTTTCCAATCAGGAGCGACCCGTTGTCCTCGGTTTCCACCGCGGCGATCTCTTTGGCGTGGTCTTGGATTGCCTTGGCAAACCGGCTCAGGATCGGATGCCGCCCCTCCGGACCGAGAGCGGCCCATGCCGGGAAAGCGCGCCGAGCCGCAGCCACCGCCGAATCGATTTCTGCGGCTCCGGCCGCACTGACGTCGGCGAGATGCTTCCCGTCAATCGGCGAGCAGTTTGGAAATTTCTCTTTTGACTCGACGCGCTTGCCGTCGATGTAGTGGGCAGTCGAGACCTCCACGCCAGCTACCTTGGTTGTATTAGCCATCTTCAATCTCCATTGAGAGTTGCCTCGTGAACCTTTTTTGCTGCGGAGTGCCCGGACCTAGCTCTGATCCAATCCTCGGACAAGTGATAGACAGAAGCTATCCCCAGATTTCGCGGGCAACCTCTACGATTCGGCGCAACTTTGCGTCTTGTTCCTCCGGGGTCAGCTTGTTGCCCGGCGAGGTGCTTGCGAAACCACATTGCGGACTCAAGCCAAGCTGGTCGAGCTCGATGTACTTCGTGGCGTCGTCGATGCGGCGCTTCAACTCGTCCTTGGTTTCGAGTCGCGCAAGCTTGCTCGAGACGATGCCCAGCACGACCGATTTGTTCTTGGGCACAAAGCGCAATGGCGCGAAGGTGCCAGCACGAGCGGTGTCGTACTCGAGGAAATAGGAGTCCACCTTGAGGCCGCTGAATAGCATCTCTGCGACGGGGTCGTAGCCGCCCTCGGTCAGCCAACCGCTCTGATTGTTGCCGCGGCACAGATGCATGGTGACATGTAGTTCCGGCGGGCGGTCGGCCAGTGCCCGGTTGATCAGATTCGGGAAAGTCTCGAACAGGAGTTGGTCGACGTCCAAGCCTCCGCGTTTCATCTGTTCCACGCGCTTGGGGTCGCAGTACAGGGCGATCGGGACCTCGTCGAGCTGCACATATCGGCATCCCGCCGCGGCGAGGGCGCGCAACTCTTTCTGGTACGCATCCGCAATGTCGTCGCGCAGCTCGGCCAGGTCGGAATACACGCCCTTGGCGATGTTCCTGCCGTCCGCGGAGTAGGCGATGGTGGGTGAGGGCATCGTCAGCTTGACGGTGCGTCGCGTCAGGGCCTGGAGAAATTTGAACTCGTCGACATGAACCGGTGCGGTCCACTTGAGGCGATCGTGAATCCTAAGGAGCGGAACCGCGATCTTGTTGCCCTGATCGTCAACGAAGAACATCCGCTCGGTTTCGTAGTAGATACTCCCGCCGCGCAGTCCGCGGCAGATGAAGTCGGCGTAGAAAACCCCTCGGCGATATTCGCCATCAGTGATCGCCTGCAGGCCAATATCTTCCTGCCGCGCCACGACTTTGCGGATGAGCTCGTCTTCCAGCTTGCGCAGCTCGGAGGCTGAGGTGCGGCCGGCCTCCCGGTCCGCGCGCGCCTTCAACAACTCGGGCGGTCTCAATAGTGAGCCGACGTGCTCGGCGCGAAATGGTGGATCGTGCGGTGCCGGGTTGGGCATTGGGACACCTCCCATCTATCGCGCAAGGGCGCGTTCGAAAGCGTCTCTATCACTTGACATGAACCATAGTCAATTCCGACTGTGGTCAATTCTATTTCCGTACCCATTCGCCCGACGAGCGAGGCAAGCCCATCACCTTCGGGCCGCCGCTCGTGTCCTCACCCGTACCGAGCGGCACCAGACCGAGCACCTGGTTCACCAGCCGCCTGCCCCGCTCGCGCGGTGCCAACGTGTGCGCCAACCCGTAGTTGCGTGCGCCGGAGGCCAGGTAGAAGCGCTCGTAGAGTTCGTTGCGCCCGGCCAACGCCGAGCCGACGAAATCCCACGCGAGTCGGAAAATCCGCGCCCGATCGCGCGCGGATATGTCGTTGGCTCCGCGCAGGAATTGATTGACCAGGTTGCGCAGCGCGGGGTCGTTGAATTGGTTCTCGGTCGGAGTTGCGAGCAGGTTGTGCGAGCCGATGAGCTTGATAATTTCGCCGACCCGCGGAAACCAGCTTGGCAATGACGCGCGCAGCGCCGTCAGCGGCCCGCCATTGGGGAACCACACTCCGTTGCCGTACTCGAAGGCTTCAGCTTCCGCGGCCCCGACCGCTGCGCGCGTCAACTCGGCATAGCTCCAAATCTCACCCAGCATCTGCGCGGTGGCTGGCGATTTGTCATTGATCATTTCCGCCATCAGGCAGCCCAGTCCGTACGCGAACTCCAGCTTGGTCTGCGCGCGAATCATGGTTTGCTGCATGACGTTGGGGTACCAGCCGGTGGTCATCACCGTGTTGTACGCCCGCCAGTTTGCGTTGATGAAAACCCGGTCCCGTGGCACCTCGACGTTGTCGAAAATCACGAAGGCGTCCTGCTCGTCGAACCGGCTGGAAAGCGGGCGGTCGAAACGGCTGCCATTGACCGTGCAACTGTCGCGGCACAGAAATTTCAGCCCGGGCGTACCCACCGGAATGCAGAAGGATAGCGCGTACGCATCGGCGCCTTCCGGCAGCGGCACTCCAGGATAGACCGCGATCTCGTCCGCAAACGGGGCCAGGGTCGCCAGGATGCGAGCGCCCCGCACGAGGATGCCGTGATCGGTGTCGCTGACCTTGCGCAAAGCGACGTCGTTGCCCGCCACCGGGGCATCGCCCCACGATTTGTCGATCGTCGGCTGAACAATGGTGTGAGTCAGCGCGATGTCCCTGCGTGCGAGCAACTTCTGGTAGGCGACCAGATTGCTCGCGCCATGGTCATTGCCGTTGACCGCCCATTCGTCCGCGCGCCCCGCAAAGCCTGCATACGTCACGTTCATGTAGTCCGGCGTTCGGCCCATAAGGCCGACCGTGAATTCTGCCGTAAGCTTGAGCGCTCGATGCCGCCGCTCGAGATCGTCCCTGGAGCGCGGAATCATGTGGCTCAGGTTGATCAGCTCCCCGGTTTCCGGATCCGGCATCAGGCAGACCTGGGCAGCCTGGTGCTGGAGGTCGAAGACTTCCGCCAGCGTGGCCGCTGCGCCGGCGAGCCTGGGATGGGACGCGACCTCCGTTACCCGTTCCCCGTCCACCCACACTTCGCGCGGACCTTTGAGTCCGGCGATAAACTCCTTACCGGTGCGAGCAGGCATTATGGTTTTCTCCTTGCGGCCGCAGTCCCGAGAGGTGCAACTCCAGCGCCGAGCGCAGCGCCCGGTCGCGTTCTCCCGGGGTAATTCGGGCCGACCCGAGCCACTCCAACAGAATGCCTAAGTAGAGGGCGAACAGATTCTTGGCAAGCCGCAGCGACGGAATGCCGGGACGCAATTCGCCACGCTCCTGCGCCCGCTCGATCATCGCGGCCATCCGTCTGAACAAGTCCGACATGAAAGCGGCGCGTCCGTGCCGCGCATCATCGACAAACGGCAACTCCTTGACGAAGACCCGGGCGAGCCCGATGTTGCGTTCATGGTGTGCGATCAGCGCGTCGAAGATCCGCAGCAGCGCATCGATCAGGGGCTCCTGCGC
Organism: Thermodesulfobacteriota bacterium; assembly: GCA_046728175.1. Lineage (GTDB taxonomy): Bacteria > Desulfobacterota > Binatia > Binatales > Binataceae > JAFAHS01. Next base: position 14,785 of record JBKPEA010000023.1, read on the forward strand.
CAGGTTGTCGAGGGCCGCGTCCACCGCGCGCCCCGCCTCGTCTCGGAAAATCATCACCAGCAGGTCCTGCTTGCTGATCGCGTGGAGGAACACGGTGCCGATGCCGACATCGGCGGCGGTAGCGATCTCGCGGGTGGTGGTGGCCTCGAACCCCTTGCGGGCGAACAGCGCGCGCGCGGCCCGCTTGATCCGCTCCAGCGTGTTGCGCTTCTTGCGCTCGACCCGGCTGAGCGCGGGGAGAGCCGCGCGGTGGGATTTATGCACGGGAGCGGTGCTGGGGCTGGTCGGCATTGATGAGCACGCTCATTTCTGAGCGTGCTCATCATTTAGCGCGAATCCGACTCGGATGTCAAACTACCGGGGCCTTACCGGCACGCATCGATGAGCGACCACCCGACGTCAGGGACTCAATCCCGCCGCCCGCCGCAGAATCGCGGGAATCTGATCCGACTCATCGACCAGCACCCGCGCGAACGCGAGCGCCTCGGAGCGCTGGTTTGCCAGGGCGTGGCTTTCCACCGCCCCGCAAAGGTTTGCGTAGCGCAGCGCTCCGATGGCCGCGGCGCTCTTCATCGCGTGTGCCGCGCGGCCGAGGGCGGCCAGATCGCCCGCGTCGAGAGCCGACCTGAGCGCGGCGAGACGCCCGGGCAACTCGGAGAGGAACGCCTCCACCAGTTTGCGCAGGACATTGTCGCCGGTCGCCTTGGACAGCTCCTGGAGTTCGAAGAGCGTCTGGGAGTCCAGCTCCGACTCCGAATGCTGAGTGGCATGCGCCAAAGCTGGCGGAGCAAATTCCGCGGGTGACTTCTGAGCGACTCCACTGCGGACGCCGTTCAGACCTGCCGCCCACGACTCGAGCATGGCCGCGAGGGTCTGCAGGCGGACCGGCTTGCTGAGGAAATCATCCATCCCCGCCTCAAGGCATCGGTCCCGCTGCTCGTGGGTGGCGTTGGCGGTCATCGCGACTATCGCGACACGGCGACCGCCGTTTTCGCGGCGGCGTATCTCGCGGGTCGCTTCGTAGCCGTCCATCACCGGCATCTCGCAGTCCATCAGCACGAGGTCGTAGATTTTCCGCGCGAGCGCATCGAGTGCGGCCTGCGCGTCGCCAACAATGTCGCCCTGATAGCCGAGCACCCGGAGCTGTTCGGCGGCCAGCTCGCGATTTACCGGGTTGTCTTCCACGACCAGGATTCGAGGCGCGTGATTGGGACGATTAGGCCGCCGGGTTACAGCGCCGCGCCCTTTCGAGACGCTTGAATTCAGGCGGGCAGCGGCTTCGACCTCGGCGGTGGGTTCCCCGTCTCTGGACACGCGGAGGGTCTCGGGTTCCTCCTCGTCGCCCGCCTTTTCGAAGCGCGCGGTGAAAGAAAAGGTGGAGCCCTCGCCAGGTGTGCTCTCGAGCGCGATTTCGCCACCCATCTGCCGCGCGAGCTGCGCCGAGATGACCAGGCCCAGTCCGGTACCGCCATAACGCCGCGCGGTTGAACTCTCGGCCTGCACGAACGGTTCGAACAGGCGGGCCTGAACCTCACGGGCGATACCGATGCCGGTGTCTTTCACCTGGAACCGGATCGTTTCTTCTTGCGCGGCGTCATGGTCTCTAGCGAAGCTGATGAACACTGCGCCTTGCTCAGTGAACTTGATCGCATTGGAGATCAGGTTGTTAAGGATTTGATGCAGGCGAGTAGGGTCACCCCTGAGCCGCAGCGGCAGGTTTTCATGTAGATGAAGGTTCAGCGCAATGCCCTTTTGCGCCGCGGCTCCCTGGAACGCGGCGACCGTGGTCTTCGCCAATTCGCGCAGGTCGAACACTATTTTCTCGAGCACCACGCGCCCGGCCGAGAGTTTGGTGAAATCCAGGATGTCGTTGACGATCGCGATGAGAAGTTTACTGCTGGATTCGATGATCGCCGCGCGCTCGCGCTGTTCGCGGGTGAGATTGGTAAGCTGCAGCAGCTCGGCCATCCCGACGATCGCGTTGAGCGGGGTTCGAATTTCATGGCTCATGTTGGCGAGGAAGGTCGCGCGGGTCTGGGCCGCTTCGATTGCCAGGTCGCGGGCACGTTGCAGTTCCTCATGCAGCCGTTTGTGTTCCGTGTTGTCGCGGGCCGTCACCGCGTAGCCCTCGATGCGGCCGGGGAAGGTGCGGATTGCCGATGCGGATATAACAATATCCACCGGGGTGCTGTCTTTGCGGAAGACGCGCGTCTCGAAGTTCTGGACAGTTTTGCCCGCTCCGAGCAACGCGGCCAGTTTCTGCGGTTCGTCGCGGCGATCTTCTGGAACGGCCAGCGTGATGGACCTGCCGATGACCTCGTCGCTTCGATACCCGAATAACCGCTCGGCACCGGCATTCCAGCTCGTGACGATCCCCTGCGGCGACAGGCTCATCACCGCGTCCGGGACGAAACTGGCCACCGACGCGAACAATGCGCGCTCGATCTTCGCGTCGTATCGGCCGGTGACGTCGCGCAAGACCAGCAATCCCCCCTGAATAGTGCCATCCGGGCCCCTGACCGGACGCACGGATGCGTCGATCCAGCGCTCTCTTCCGGTTGGGCGTTCACGCACGCGTAGCTCAAATCCTTCGATCACCTCGCCGTCCAAAACACGCGCGACGAACGCCTGGTCGGGAGTAAGTGGAGTAGTCGAGCCGGCTGCGAAAACCTCGTAGTCGGTCAACCAATCTGTGGGTCTGCGCACGTCCGCTCGCAAATCGCGCTTCGCCGCAGGGTTCATCAGGACCGGTCGCAGGTCCGTGTCAAGCATCACGACCGCGTCTGGCAGGCTGTTGAGAATCGATTCGAGCAATCCGTTCTGCGTGGCCAGAGCGGCGCTGCGATCGCGGACCCGCTCTTCGAGCGTTGCGTTGACCTGTTCCAGCTGCCTGCGGCCCAGTTGCAGCGCGTCCGTACTGCGCCGGTAGCGGGAGAGCAGAAACCCGGCGGAGGCGCCCACCAGGATCAACCAGAGAACGACTCCGCCGCCGCCTGCCGTCATGATCACGATGCGGCGGCGGGAGGCATCGCGCGCGTGCTGCGTGCGCGCCGCCAGCATTTGCTGTTCTGCCTCGTCCACCCGCACTAGGCCGCGGCGCACGTCTTCCACTTCCGCGCGAAGCTCCGCGAATTCGGATGAACTGACGGTAGTCTGCCGATCGTGCTCTGATGCGATTCGCTTCAGATCGGCAGCGATGTGGTCCAGCTTCGCGATCGAGTCTTCAATTGCACGCACGCGGGCGAGTTGCGAGCGGTCGTCCGCGACCAGAGCAGGCAGCCGATCTAGATAATCGCGGATTTTTACCAAAGCCATTTGGAATTGGTCGAACAGCGCCGGGTTGCCATCCCGCCAGTAGGCATCCACGGCATCCACAGCGTTCTGCCTCTGCCCACGCGCCTGTTCGATGTCCTGGTTTACCAGTTCGGAATTTGAGACCCAGACGGCGACCGCGGCGTAGTCGTCGTTGCTGCGATCGGCGGCCCAGACAACCATCACTACCGCGAGTATTGCTATGCCAAAACCAATCCACAGTAGCTTAACCGCCCCCCGGCCCCATTTGGGCGGAACTTGTTTCAAGGGCCCTGCCGCGGGCTGTGAGGAAGGATTCATTTGGGCTCGCGCCGCGATCCGCTGATCAGTGGAGACCGTCGAAGCTGAACAGATCGCGGCTTAACTAATGTAGAGTAGCACGTTGCCGCTTACAGGCTGAACGTCGCGGGGAAAACGGGGCGCGCGAGAATCTAAGCGATGGAAGCAAGGATCAGGAATTCGATCCCCACCAGGAATCGTACGAATGCCAACCGGATTCGCCGGAGGAGTTAACGAAATTCGTCACCACGTATCCGTCAGGAAGCAGGGGATCCACAACCGGCTGTTCTTGCCTCAGACCAGAGGCCGGTTCCGGGCCCCGTAAGGCCGCGTTGGCGAAGGCCGAGCCCGGGGCCGAGGGTTGCGCAATCGAAGGCCGCGGGCTCCATATCGACGGGTAGCGCCAGCTGAAAACCGCCACTAGCGAGAAACCCAGCACCGCGGTCGTGGCGAGCGCGCGGCGACGGGTCGATCGCCGGCGCTCGATTTTTTCAACTCGCCCGATTACCCGCTCGGCGAAATCAGCCGGCAGCCAGACCCGGCGAAGCGGGCGCGAAACATTCCAGGTCATACTTCGCTCTCTTTAAGCAATTTACGCAGGCGCGCCCGCGCGCGGAACAGGCGCGTGCCCACCGCAGAGACGCTGCTGTTGGTTATTTCCGCCAGTTCCTCGTATGACCAATCGCGTTCGCGCAGGAGTCCGATGAGCTCGCGCTGCTCAGCCGGCAATTGCAGCAGCGCCGCCTCGAACGCAGTGGTACGAGTACCTTCCTCGGGCTCCTCGACCGACACCTGCTCATGCTCCCGGGTGAACGGCACGAAGATGCGCCGCCATCTGAGCCGCCGCAGGTGATCGATGCACACGTTACGCGCGATTCGGAACAACCATGGCTCAAAAATCTGCGGTGATCGAAGCTTGGGCAGTGCGAAGGCCATTTTAACGAAGGCGGTCTGGCACAGGTCTTCGTAATCGCTTTCCCGTCCTACTATCGAGATGATGAACCCTGCGACGCGGTCCTGGTAATGACGGATAACTTCCTCCAGCGCGCGCCGATCTCCTCTCCGCGAAGCTTCGATTTGCACACGCACCAGGGCGAAGTCGGCCCGATCGGGAGGTCTTGAGTCGTTGCGCGCTCGCCACGTGGAACGTGGCACGCGCCGGCGAAAAGGATGCGCTGCGTCCCCCGGAAAGTGGCCTTCCGCGGGCTGCGGCCGGGGAAGAATTTCTACTCGACGATGTTCCGCTTGTGCCATCAGCGTTTGGGAACCACCCGCGCCGATGGACCTTGCATCAGCTTTTCGATTTGCGCGTTGATGGCGACTACCTGCTGATGAAATTGATTCATCTTGGTCAGCTGCTCGGGCGTGAGCAGGGCGCGGACCTGCAGCGCGGTAGTCAACCACTGCTGTTGCATCTGCTGGTCAATCCGCCCCGCGCGCTGCGCAAACGATGCCAGGTCGGTCTCGCTCACCGGACCCGTACCCAGAAGCATATTGGCAATTTGCTCGTGGATCGAGCGCAGCTCTTTCATGGGCTCCTCGGATTGTTCGCGCTCCGAAGCCATGATCTGGTTCATCTTATTCTGCTGCTTGGGGGTCAAATCTATGACCCGCAACGCCATCATGAACGGCGGCGGCAGCAAGGTCCCTGCGTAGGGAGTCGATGGGCCGGTGGGAAATCCTGGCGCACCCTGTGCTCGACAGGTTACTGGAAAGCCGCACGCAAAGACCAACACGGAAAGCAGCAGGAGCTTTTTTGCGACCATTCTTGTAGGGTTTTCCTTGCCCCCTCGCGTTTTCGACACTTAAAGACGAACTGAGGGTTCCGAAAATTACCGAACTATTAGGCGCATGGTCAGAAGAATCTATCGAGAAAGGAGCTAAGCGTGGAATACCGAAACCTAGGAGATTCCGGACTTAAAATCTCCCTTGCCGGTCTTGGCTGCAACAATTTCGGCATGCGCTGTGATACCGAACAGACCCGCGCGGTGGTCCATCGCGCGCTCGATGACGGAGTAACCTTTTTCGATACCGCCGATATTTATGGAAATCGCGGCGGTTCGGAGGAGCTGCTCGGCAAAGCCCTCGGGAAACGGCGGCGCGAAGTGGTAGTCGCGACCAAGTTCGGGATGGCGATGGGCTCCGGGCCCTACGAGCGCGGAGCATCGCGCCGCTACATTATGGCGGCTGCCGAGGCCAGCCTGAGACGTTTGGACACCGACTATCTGGACGTCTATCAACTGCATCAGCCGGACCCCGATACCCCGCAGGAGGAGACGCTCGCCGCGCTCGATGATCTCGTGCGCGCCGGAAAAGTGCGCTACCTGGGCAACAGCAATTTCAGCGGCTGGCAGGTTGCCGACGCGGACTGGATTTCACGGACCCGTAGCCTGGCCCGGTACGTGTCGGCGCAAAATCAATACAACCTCCTCGATCGCAGAATCGAGCGCGATCTGTTGCCGGCCTGCCAAAAATTCGGACTCGGAATGCTTCCCTATTTTCCACTGGCCAGCGGATTCCTGACCGGCAAGTATCGCCGCGGTGCGGAGGCACCAAAGGGGACGCGGCTTGCGCTGATGCAACCTATGGCAAAGCAGGTGATGACCGAGCAGAACTTCGCGACTCTGGAGAGGCTCGAGGAATTCGCGCGCGGGCGCGGCCACACGCTCGTCGAACTCGCGATGAGTTGGCTCGCGTGTCAGCCGGTGGTCTCAAGCGTTATCAGCGGCGCCACCCGACCGGAGCAAGTGACCGAAAATGTGAAGGCTTGCGGCTGGAAGCTGACTGAAGAAGAACTGAAGGAAGTCGACGCCGTCACCCGCCACTAAAAGGATCCCACCTTCGATCTGCGCGCGAACCGTTCTCTTGACAGTGGAAGGCAAATAGGTTTACAAGTAAGGCATCATGCCTTCCAACGATAGCCTGGTTCGGCCTAGCCGGTTCGGAAGCTACCTGCGCCAGGCGCGGGTCGCGAGCGGACTCAGCCTGCGCCAGGTGGCGAACGCGCTGAAAATCTCGCACGTCTACCTGGGAGAAGTTGAGCGCGGAGTGCGGGGTCCCTTGCGGGAGGAGCATTGGGCGGGGTTGCTGAAGGCGATTCCCACGCTCACGCGGGGAGAGTTGGAGCGGCAGGCGGCTGCCAGTCGGCCGCTGGAGATGGACATTTCTGATGCGCCCCCGCGCTACCAGGACCTGGCGATGGCGCTTGCGCGCCGTTTAAAGAACCGCGATCTCACGGTCGGGCAGATCTCGCGCCTGCTCAGGGTGCTCAAGGCGGACGATGAGTGACATCTTTGGCGAGACGGTAATCGCGATGCCTCCACTTTCGCTCGAGTACCTCGAGACGTTGGGAGAGACAGTGGTGAGCACCTTCCAGCCGGAAGCCCTGTCCAGGCCGCAGCCGATCAAGGTCCGCGAATGGATGGATGACTTGCTTCCGCGCTTCGGCATCCACGTGATGCCCGCCAGTTACGAAGAACTCGGCGAACGCGTCGCGGTGACGTATGCGGCCGCGGACGCGGAGAGCGAAATTCTGGTGAGTCCGTGGATTTACGACAACCTGGCCGACGAGGAGCGACCTCACTTTGCGCGCTCGACTGTGATGCACGAGCTGGCGCACGCGATTCTGCATGTACCGCTGCTGCGCAACCGGTCCGCGGGTTCCCGCGAAATAACTAAACGCCTGCAGCGCCGCCGGCTTGATGAGGCCAGCGATCCGGAATGGCAGGCATGGGCTTTGGCTGGCGCGATCCTGATGCCACGCCGGACGATCGCGATGCTGCCCGACCGATCGCCCTGTTCGGTGGCCGACGCTTTTTTTGTAAGCCAAAAGTTCGCCGAGGTACGGCTTGAACGCCTTGCGGTTTTGAGCGGCGAGCATCGCTCGGGCGTGGCGAGGTAAAAACGACGGGTTGGCGCAATGGCGCAGACGGTCAGATCCAATCCGATTGGAAATCAGAGGGGAGTAGTGCGATGGTCTCCTGGTCACAGTTTGAAGCTGGAGCGCCGCAGATCGCTGGCGCGGGACGCAAACTAATCCATCAGCACGGCATCGGGCTGGCGTATCTTGCCACCCTGCGCAAAGACGGCGCGCCACGCTTGCATCCAATCTGTCCGACCGTGTTCGAAGGCGGTCTTTACGCGCTGATCGGCCCGACCCATAAACAGCGCGACCTGCTTCGCGACGGACGCTTCGCACTGCACAGCTTTCCCTGCCCCGAGGTGGACGATGAGTTCCTGGTGATGGGCCGGGCGCGGATGATCGATGACGAAAGTCTCCGTTCACGCGTGCTCGCCGACCTCAAGTCAAAAGGGATGACCTCGACCGAGGACGAGTTGCTGTTTGAATTCCAGATTGAGCGCGCGATGCATGCTGCCTACAACGGTCCGCACGGGACCTGGCCCCCGAAGTATGCGGTGTGGACCGAACGGTAGGCGATCACATGCGGTACGCGATCGGATTTCCCATCGCAGGTCCCCTGGGTGGCGATCCCCGTTCGGTCGCTGAACTTGCCTGGATCGCGGAGCAGGCGGGATGGGACGCGATTCTTCTGGAGGACTATCTGGTTCATCACATTGCGCCCGGGCAGATTGCGGTCTCCGACCCCTGGATTGCGCTGGCGGCCGCGGCGGTGAAAACCACGCGCATCAAGCTTGGTCTTATGGTGGTCGCGCTACCACGCCGGCGTCCCTGGAAGGTCGCGCGCGAAGCGGTCTCGCTGGATTATCTCTCCGGTGGCCGGATGATTCTCGGGGTAGGCATCGGCGACATCAATGATCACGGCTTTGCGCGCGTCGGCGAGGAGACCGATGCGAAGACACGCGGTGTGATGCTCGATGAAGCACTCGAGGTAATCACCGGTTTGTGGAGCGGACAGCCCTTCAGCTACCAAGGCCGCTTTTACGAACTCAAGGACCTTATTTTCCTCCCCGTTCCTTTGCAGCAGCCCCGCATTCCCATCTGGATCGGCGGCGCATGGCCTCATCGAGCGCCGGTTCGCCGCGCAGCGCGCTGGGACGGCCTGGCGGTGTACAGAGTCTATCCGGATGGGACTTCAGGGCCCGTATCGGCGGACGAGCTTCGGGCGATCTCGGCAATTTTACAAAGCAGCCGTTCGTCGAGTGACCCATTTGATCTTGTTGCGGGAGGCTACGATCGAAGCACGGAACCCGCAAAGGCGCGCGACCTAGTGAGGCAAGCCGCAAAAGCCGGAGCAACCTGGTGGAACGAATATGCAGTCGGCGCGCCCGCGGCGATTCGGGCGCATGTTGAATCGGGCCCTCTGCGTATCGACTAAGACTGGCTAGGGCAGCATAGCGCCGTCGGCTCTCGAGTCCTGGTCGGTCTCCCGATCCGACCGGATCCAGCCTCTTTCTCCGCCGCGCGCACGCCGCAAGGGATGAGCATTATGACGATTTGAAGCGCCTTCCGCCCGGGGCCGTCTAAACGATAGGGGGGCGTTACACAAGCGCGCTTGTGTGAGGGCGTGGCAAATAGGAAGATCGAGCTCAAGCGCCGGTTTGATGAGAGCATGAAACCACTATGCGAATAGACCGAAGTCGTCTGCGGTTCGGTACCTTCTTCGCGGTTGTCGTGGCGGCTGCCGTGCTCGCTCGGCCCGGCGGGCCCTGGGCCGGGCAAAGTTCGAGCCCTCCGTCGCTGGTTATTCCGGGCAATCAAGGGTCCCAAAGCTCGACGCTGGAACTGCCGACGACACCTTCTCATCAGGGCGGCGCGCTGAACATAACGCCTACGGTCCCCGGCCCTCAGCAGGGACAGGAACTGACCATCCCGACCCCGCAACTGCGAGAGCAGCCTGGCTACGCGCAGGTCACCGTGACGGTTACCGATTCCAACGGAAGCTACGTTACCGGCCTTCAGAAGGATGACTTCAAGCTCTACCTCGATGGGCAACAGCGCCCGATAGAATTCTTCCGGCAGGACCTGAATACCCCGGTCTCGATCGGGATCCTGGTGGATACGTCGGGCAGCATGCAACCGAAGATTCCCCAGGCACGGCTTGCGATCGCGGATTTTCTCGACGCCTTGAACCCGCACGACGACGTGTTTCTGTTCGCATTTTCGAGCCGTCCCTATTTGCTGCAACCCTTCACCACCGATCATGAGCGCGTAGCCAACAAGCTCATGATTCTTTACGCAAACGGCCAGACCGCGCTGTTCGATGCAATTATTCAGGGACTGCGGATGGTCATGACGGGGCGCTATGACAAGCGCGCGCTCCTGGTCGTAACCGACGGGATGGACAACACCAGCCGCGCGCAGGTGGACGAGGTCATCACGCTGGCGAAGAAAATGGGCGTGCTCGTGTATTCGATCGGCATCGGCGATCCAAATGCCAAAGAACTGCCCAGCATCGTGATTGGGCCCTTCGCCATCGGCGGCGGCGGCGTCGAGCGGGTCGACGCCCAGACCCTGCACACTTTGTCGACCGAAACCGGCGCCAAAACCTACGTCATACGCCAGGTCGGTGACGGCGCCGCGCTGAGGAAGGCGTGCCAACAGATCAGTCTTGAGCTTCGCGAGCAGTATACCCTCGGATTCGTCGCGCCGGATGCGAGTGCCGGAGGCTATCGCAGCGTGCGCGTCGACTCTGCGTCCCATCCCGACGACAGCGTACGCGTGCGCAAAGGCGTGGAAGTTGGAGGTCCGGCAGCATACGCTGCGGGACCCCCCGGCGCGCCGGTTCCCTAGCGCGCCCGAGACTGCCTGCCTCCCGGATGACGAATCAGTCCAGCTTGCGCTTGCCGTAGTACGGCAGCGTGGTGCCCTCCGCCGATTTCTCTGGAGCGGGCTCCTCTTTGCGGGGCCGCGCCGCTGCCGCACTATACAGCGCCAGTGTGCCTGGCTCGATCACATCTGGATCGGTGACGACGTTGACACACGCGACACGGCCACACGCAAGGGCGCGCTTCATTGCAGGTGCGATGTCTTCGGCGCGTTCGACCAGCTCGCCATGCGCGCCCAGCCCTTCTGCCGCGCGCTCGTAGTGCACCATCCCAAGCTCGGTTGCCATGTGCTGGCCCTTGCCCCACATGAGTTCTTGCCCGTGCTTGGACATGCCCCATTGCTTGTCGTTGTTGACCACCACGGTGATCGGCAGATTGTTTTTGGCCGCGGTGTGAAATTCTGAAAAGTTGAGGCCCGCCGATCCATCGCCGATGATGCAGAAAACCTGTTCGTCAGGATGCGCGGCCTTGGCTGCCATCGCAAAGGGAAGTCCTACGCCGAGACAGCCCAGGTATCCATGACTGAGAAAGCGCCCGGGACGCCGCGCGGTCCATGCATTGCCCATCCACGCCGCGGTCTCGCCACCATCGGCGACCACGATCGCATTTGGGTCGAGCAGCTTCGCGATCTCGTGCGCCATGCGGGCGGGATGAATCGGTCCGGCAGCGGGTCTCAGCGCCTCATCAAAACGATGTCGTCCCCCGTTGCGGACGGCGCCGAGCCGTTCGCGCCAATCGGAGTGCTCGTCGAACTTGTGTCCCTTGGTCGCGTCGATCGCGTCGCGGAGGAACTCTCCGCAGTCGGCCACGATGCCGAGCTCGATATCGCGATTGCGCCCGATTTCCTCCGGCTCGATATCGACCTGCACCACGCGCGCATCGGCGGGAATTACCGAGTTCCGGCCGCCAGTAAAAAGTCCGATTCGGGTGCCGAGCATGAGGACCAAATCGGCGCTGCCCCCGGTCTTGGCGTGAACCCCGGGGTGGATGGCGCCGAACCCGCCGAACGCCAGGCCGTGATCTTCAGGGATGGAGCCGCGCGCTTTGGAATTGGTCATCACCGGCGTATGCGTGAGTTCCGCAAACTGGACTAGTTCCTTGGCTGCCTGCGAGAACCAGACTCCGCCGCCGGCGAAGATGGCGGGACGCTTGGCTTCCTTGAGCCAATCGAGAGCCTGGCGCAGCGCGGCGCGCGAAGGACCGGGCGCGGATTGCGGCCGGTACTTCTCTGGAAACTTCACGTTCTCTTCCTCGCTGCGCGAGAAGAGAACGTCGATCGGAAGCTCGAGAAATACCGGCCCCGGCCGTCCCGAGAGCGCATGGCGGAACGCGGCCGCAACATATTCCGGAATTCGATCGGTGTGAGTCACCGAACGCGCCCACTTGGTGATGGGACGCATTAATCCCATCTGATCCACCGCCTGGAGCGGGAGGCGGTCATCGTCGGATAAGGGACTGCGCCCGCCGATCAGTACCATCGGAATCGAGTCCATGAATGCATTGGCGACGCCGGTGACCGCGTCGGTGACGCCGGGGCCCGCCGTGACGATGGCGACGCCCGGGCGGCCGGTGGTGCGTGCCCAGCCGTCAGCCATATGCGCCGCCGCCTGTTCGTGACGAGTGTCGATCACGCGGAAGCCATGGCGCATGCAAGCGGCGAAAATCGCGTCGAGATGTCCGCCATGCAGCGTAAAAACTTCATGAACTCCTTCGCGCTCCAGGGCGCGTAGGATCATTTCGCCGCCATCGATTTTCGCCATGACGTATACCTCCAGTACGCGGTGATTGTAGGTCGCGTCATTGAGACCGGCAACCGCACTTCCGAAAAGGTTCACAGAAAAACGAACCACTCTTGAGCGACTACATAACGCGACGCGAAGACCAAGCGAGACGGTTCAGAACCATTTCGGGAGAGGGTGACCGGTTTGTACTGGTTCTGTTTTCGTCGGAAGGTCGGCCTATTGGCTGGCCAGCTGCGGGCGGACCACTTCGCCGTCACGTGCGGCCTGGCCCAGATTGATGGCGACCATTTCGTTGCCCTCAAGTCCGTGAACGACCTGGCAGTGGATACCGTCGTCCTGTCCCAGTGACACTTCGGCGAGGTGGATGCGGTTGTCTTTGACGGTTGGCACATAGACCTTGCCGTTGCTGAATACCAACGCGTCATCGGGAACCAGCGGAGTCCCGGACGAGCCTGTGACGGCGATCTCGACGTGTGCGTACATGCCGGGCAGCAGGAGCAGATCATCGTTGGGAAGATCGACTTCGACCAGCATCGTGCGCGAGTCGTTCATCAAGGCTTCGGGATGCCGGGTGACGGCGCCGCTGAAAGTCCGTCCCGGGAGTTGACTCACGGTGATGCGCGCCGGATTACCATCCTTGACAAAAGCGGCGTCATCCTGCGGCATGTGCACGTAAACCCGCACCGGTTTCAGAGTCGCCATCCTAAAGATTGCCTGCTCGGTGTCCTGCGCGGTCGCCATCGCGACCAAAGCTCCCGGGTCAAGGTGCCGCTCGGTTATAATTCCATCGTAGGGTGAGAGCACCCGTTCGTAAGCCTTTTGCGCGAGCAACGCCTTCCACTTAGCCTCGGCCGACAGGAGGGTCGCGTGCGACTCATCGGCCTGCTCCTGAGGCATCACGTGCTGCGCGGCCAGGTTTTGGTAGCGACCGTCGGTGACCGCGGCGATTTGGTAAGCGGCGCGGGCGTCGACCACCTGTTGGTCGAGTTCCGGTGAAACGAGCACCGCCAGCAGCTGGTCTTTCTTGACCCTGGCGCCCTTGTCGACCAGGACGGTTTTGATGTACCCGGAGACCTTCGGGTAGATCGGGCTTTCGAAAAAGCCGTGCACGTCGCCCGGAAACGTGAGACTTCGGTTGAGCGGCACCTGCTGCACCGGCACGATCAGAACCAAGGGACCGCGCCGTTGATCTTGTTCCAGCGCGTTGGTCTGGCGGCGAATCCACACTTCACGCGCCAGTACCAGGCCCGCCAGCGCGACCAGGACCACGACCACCGACGCGAACCAGCCAAAGTAGAAGAGGGCGCCAGAGCCGGATTCAGTGTGACGGTTAGTTTCAGTCATAGTCGCCTTCCGTCGTCGGCTTCAGTCCTTCTCTGCCTGCTCGACCAGGGCGCCGATTATGGCGTCGCGTTCGCGCTTCCCCAGGTGTTTGCCGGTAAACAGCGAGTATACCGCGGGTACCACGAACAGGGTCATCGCGGTCGCCGCGATTAATCCTCCGATCACCGCGCGCCCGAGCGGCGCGTTTTGCTCGCCGCCCGCGCCTAGGGCCAGCGACATCGGCAGCATGCCCAGAATCATCGCGAGCGCGGTCATCAAGACTGGACGCATCCGCACCGTCGCGGCCTCGATGGCAGCCTCCATCGCACCCTTGCCCTGACTGCGCAAATCGTCAGCGAAGGTAATCAGCAGGTTTCCGTTGGCGACTCCGACCCCCACCGCCATGATCGTTCCCATGAGCGACTCGACATTCAGCGTGGTCCGGGTCGCGATCAGCATCCACAGTACCCCGGCCAGCGCGCCGGGGACGGCCATCATGATGATGAATGGGTCGAGCCAGGATTGGAAATTCGTTGCCATCAACAGGTAAACGAGCACGATTGCCAGCACTAGCCCTGAACCCATGCTTCCGAACGAGGCATGCATCGCTTCGCTCTGCCCGAGAATCTTCACGCTGGTACCGCGCGGCACGTCCTTGAGCTGGTCGACCTTGCGCTGGACGGCGGCGCTCACGCTGCCGAGGTCGCGTCCTTCCACGTCGCAGTTGACGTCGAGCACCCGCTGCACGGTGTAGTGATTGATCCCCTGCGCCTGTACCTCGTGGCGGATGTTTGCGAGGTTGGCGAGAAACTGCGTCGCGGGCGGGGCGCCGTCGACTACCGACCGGGTCAGCGGGGTACGACCGATGGCCTGGATGGAGTCGACGATATGTTGCGGCGTCTGGACCGAAACCGAATAGTTCACGCCGTTGCGCAGATCGAGCCACTGATTCGGTGCGATGACCGAGCTCGAGCTCAGCGAGGTAAGCACACTGGTGGTGACGTCGTGCTGTGTAAGGCCGAGCTCGAGGGCCTTGTCCCTGTCGACCTGCACGCGCAGGGTCGGGTAGTCCAGGACCTGCGCGATCCGGGGATTGGCAGCGCCGGGGATGGTCTCGATGTCATTCTTGAGCCTCTGGGCGAGGCCAAAGGACGCATTGAGATCGCGGCCGCTGATTTGAACATCGATCGGCGCGGAGAGGCCGAAGCTCAGCACCTGGCTCACGATGTCGGCGGCTTGCGGGTAAATAATCACCTGGGGAAATTTGGCGCGCACCCGGTCCAATATGGCCCTGGTGTATTTGGCGCTGGGGTCGTGATTCTCGGTCAATTGTATCTGCAGGTCGGCATCCTGCGGACCCAGCGTATCGGTCTGGTAGAAGAGCAACGCCCAGTACACCGGCAACCCGACGTGATCGGTCATTAGCTTGAGCTGATTTTGCGGGATGATGCTGCGAATCTCGTTTTCAACATTGTCGAGGATTCGCGAACTCTCCTCCAGCCGCGTACCGACCGGGACCCGAACGTGCAGCCGAATCATGCCGCTGTCCACGCTCGGAAAAAAATCCTCGCCCACGATCCGCAATAACCCCATCGAAGCGAGCACCAACACAGAAATGCATCCGAGCGTGAACCCGCGATGCGCCATCACGCTCGTCAGTCCGCGCCGATAGCGCTCGCGCATCCGCTCGAAGCCATGCTCGAAGCGGGTGGTCAGAGTCCCGAGTATGCCGCCGGCCCGGTTTTCGTAATGCTCCTCGGTGAGCAGATGCAGCGCCATGCTGGGCACCAAAGTGCGCGAGAGCAGGTACGAGGCGAGCATCGCGTACACCACCGCCAGGGCCAGCGGGGTGAACAGGAACCGGGCAACGCCGGTGAGGGCGACTACGGGAGAGAACACGATGCAGATGGACAGCGTTCCAATGAACGCGGGAACGGCGATCTGCCGGGCGCCGTCGAGAATCGCAACCCCGAGCGGTTTGCCCATGGCGTGATTGCGATGAATATTTTCCACCTCCACCGTCGCGTCGTCGACCAGCATTCCCACGGCCAGCGAAAGTCCGCCGAGCGTCATCAGGTTTATGGTCTGTCCGGAGAGCTTAAGTCCGACGATCGAGGTCAGGATCGCCAGTGGTATCGAAGTGATCACGATAATCGTGCTGCGCCAGGAGCCCAGGAACAGCAGCGTCATCAGGCCGACCAACACTGCAGCCAGGGTTCCCTCCTCGAGTACGTCCCGCAGAGCGCGCCGGACGAACACCGACTGGTCGAATGCCAGATCCGCCCTAAGCCCGGGCGGCGCGATCGCCATCATCGGACCGAGCGCCTGCCTGACCGCATCGACCACGGTAAGCGTGGACGCGGATGGATGTTTCAGGATGAGCCGGTAGGTAGAGAGCCTTCCGTTGACGCGTACGATGTCGGTTTGGACGGAATGGCTGTCGCTAACCTTGGCGACATCGCCGACATAAACCGGCGCGCCATTGAGTTCCTTGATCGGCAGGCGGTTGAGATCGTCGACGGTGGGGGGGCTGCCGTTGAGCACCACGTTGTATTCGACGTTGCCGATCTTGGCGGTGCCGCCGGGAATGATCACGTTCTGATTCAGCAGCGCGGTGACCACATCCTGCGGCGACACTCCGCGTGCGTACATCCGCGACGGGTCGATATTCACCATCACCGAGCGTGAAGTTCCGCCGAAGGGGGCCGGCGAGGAAAGGCCGGGAATGGTGAACAGGAACAAGCCGGCGAAGTTGAACCCGAAGTCGTACAGCTGGCGCTGCGACAAGGTGTCGCTCGAAAACACGAGAAAAGCGATCGGCACGTTGGTCGCGTTGTAGTCGATGACACTCGGCGGGCTGATTCCAGGTGGCAGAATATTTTTGATCGCTTCACAGACCGCGGTGAGCTGCGCGATCGCAAGTCCGGTATCCGAACCGGCCTGGAAATAGAATTTCACGAGGCCGATGCCGTTGTAGGAGATCGACTCGATGTGATCGACCCCGTTGACCGTGGTCGAAGCCGCGCGCTCGCTGATGTTGATGACGCGCTGTTCCATTTCCTGCGCAGACAGCCCGGGGTAGTACCAGACCATGTTCACGAGTGGCATATCGATAGCGGGGAAGATGTCGAAGTTCATTCGGCCCAGCGAGACGATGCCAAGCAGCAGCATCAGGGCCGACATGACTGCGACCGTGACCGGTCGACGCAGTGCTAATTGGACGATCCACATTAGACGTGCGCTCCTGGGCTTGCGTACCGGCGCGACGCTTTGCGCCGGCCTTCGAAGGCCGGCGTCGCCACGGGCTTAAGATGGCGAATCATGGCCCGGACAAATGCAATCCATCGCGCCTGGAAGCGCGAATCTCCGGGCGACGCACCGGTTATGAGTCTGGTGAGCTGCGGAAAAGCAAGCGGAAAGGTGGTCAGCGCCATGTTTGAAAGGAGCAACAGGCGCGGGTCAAGCTCGGAGGGCAATTGGCGCGCGCGTTGGAACCCGGCGAACTGACCGATCGCACGGTCATAGCAGCGCTTGCGCTGCGAACGCGCGATCATTCGGGTCGCGGTCGCGTCCAGGGCCTCCCATTCCATCAGCCGCACCCAGGCCCGATCGCGGCATCCGAACCGAAACCAGAACGCGGTTGACTCCTCGGGCGCGGTGTAGGTGGCGAGGTCCAGTTGCGCGGCGCGCAGCGCAAACCGTCTGCGCATCACCTCGCGATAGAGTTCGTTCTTCGCGCCGAAATAGCTGTAGAGCATGCGCTTGTTGATCCGCGCACGCCGCGCGATGCGGTCCACCCGGGCGCCTGCCAAGCCATGTTCCGAGAACTCGCGCAGTGCAGCCGCCAGAATTCGTTCCCGACTGCGAGCGGAGTCGCGCTTGAGAGGAGTTGTCGGCCATCTGCGCGCCATGACTGGCGCTCCATGTCGCCGCGAGACCATAAACCAGCAGACCGTAACTGATCAGTTACTTCTAGGCCACGGAGCGCAAGGAGTCAAAGGAATGATTGGCGGTCTCTCGGACGCGGAAATTCTGGGAAGGAAAGGCGGCGCTGCGCGCATAGCCTGAACCTGGAGCGGCCGCTCGATCTAATCCCGAAAAACCTTCGCGACCGGCGTACGCCGGAGAAGACCGGCAACACATTTTAACGTACCCTCCTCGGCGTGCGCCTCAACGATTCCCTCAGCTTCGCGAGGCCTGCTTCCTGGGAGGGAGTCTCGAGGACCCGCAACGAATCTACGGTACCTGCGAAGTGCTCGCGTTGCCCTTGGTTTTGAACGGAGACTGAAACACGCGCGCGGGGTCGGAGGTCAGGTTCAGAAATTTTATTTCAGCGAAGTCGCCCGCGATCTGAATTCCAAAAAAAGTTGCGTTATCGATTCGGATACGGCGAAAGTTTTCCAGGCCCAGTCTCATAAAGTGGCACAGCACGGTGCGAATGATATCGCCATGCGACACGAACAGAACCCGTTGGGCCCGATTCGCGGCAATCGTGTGACGGACCGCATCGACGCCCCGCGACTGCACGTCATACATGGTCTCGCCGCCCGGCGTGGGCTCGTCGAGAGGGCGCTCGCGGTAGTGGATGTAGTGCGCGTCCCTCAGCAAATCGTCGTAGACCATACCCTCCCAGCGGCCGTACTCGACCTCGGACAGGCGCGGATCCTGGATGATCTCAGCGATGCCGACTCCACGGCCGATAATCTCGGCCGACTGACGCGCTCGGGCCAGGGGACTGGACACAATCAGGTTTGGGGCGAGTGAACGGGCCAGAGGGATGGCCGACTCCACCTGGCGTCGACCCGCTTCGTCGAGCTCGATTGGGCTTTTGCCCATCACGCGACCTTCGCGGTTCCATGGCGTCTCGCCGTGACGCATCAAAATTGCGACGCCTCTGATTCCCCCGGACTGTGTGAGCTTTTCCGCTACGTAGAATGGACCTAGCGCCATGGGTGGATTGTTCCCTATCTTTCGTGCCGTTGTCCAAGGGGTAGGTTCACGGGTGCTGGTATCGGCGAGGTGGGCCTGTGGACAGATTTCGTGTTCCGAGGAACCAAAGATCGGTTTCCGCAGTGCTTCTGCAGGCAGCGCCACACCTCACCCTTGGTGTTCCCATACACGCCGAAAAGCCTCGGGACCACTGGGCCAGAAAAAAGACCGCCACTTTATGGGCGGCGGCCTTGTGCCTGTCTAAAACGAGTTCGGACTAGCGGGCGGCGGCTGCACTTGCCGCGGCATGAGCCTCTGCACCGGCCCCGTTGGTGGGGGCAAGTCCGCAGAATGCCTCGTAGTCGATGAGTCCCTTCTGGGTCGGATGCTCACTGCATACCGGACAGTTTGGATCTTTTCGAATCTTCAGAATTCGCACGTAGTCGCGGTCGGACAGCGTGTCGAAATACACCATCTTGCCGATCAGCGGATGGCCCGCATCGAGCAGCAACTTGATCGCTTCCAGCGCCTCGATCGATCCGATCAATCCCGGCAGCGCGCCCAGCACTCCAGCCTCGGCGCACGACGGCGCCATATCGGGCGGCGCGGGCTCCGGATAGAGGCATCGATAGCACGGTCCGCCTTTCGCGGTGTGATAAACGGTGGCCTGGCCTTCGAAGCGGAAGATCGCGCCATCGACCAGCGGTTTCTTGGCGAGCACGCACGCATCATTGATGAGATAGCGTGTGGGGAAGTTGTCGCCGCAATTAACGATCACATCGTACGGCGCAATTATCTCCATGACGTTGTCAGACGTGAGTCGCACATCGTGCCGGATTACCTTGATGCCGGGATTCAGCGCGTTGATCTGCTTCTGCGCGGACTCGGTCTTGAGCATCCCGACCCGATCTGCAGTGTGGACGATTTGACGCTGAAGGTTCGACAGATCAACGACGTCAAAGTCGACCAGCCCGATGGTGCCCACCCCTGCGGCCGCGAGGTAGAGTGAAGAGGGTGAGCCGAGTGCGCCGGTTCCGACCAGCAAGACCTTGGAATCGAGCAGCTTGGCCTGGCCTTTTTCCCCAACCTCGGGAATTACGAAATGGCGTGAATAGCGGGTCAATTCTTCCGCAGTGAACTGCTTGTCTGCGACCCACGGCAGCCCGCGATCTTTCCAGGCGTTGAAGCCGCCGGTGAGATTGTAAACGTTTTCGTAGCCCAGCTCGCGCAAGGTGCGTGCGGCGAGCAGAGAACGCGTGCCCGACGCGCACTGCACGACAATCGGGGTCCTGTGGTCGGGGACCTTTTCCTCGACCCGAAGTTCCAGGAAGCCTCGCGAGATTCCGATCGCGTTGGAGATATGGCCCTGGCGCCATTCGTCAGGTTCGCGCACGTCGATGAGCACGGTGCCCGGCTTTTCCATCATTCGGCGCGCTTCATCTATATCAATCTGCTTAATTTGTGAGCGTGCCTCGTCGAGGATATTCTTGGATGTCTTCGCCATAGATTCACCGATCCGCCGGCGGGCGGAAGATTGATTCTACCTTAATAACCATCGTGAAGCGCGTCCGCTTACCGGCGGCCCGGCCCCGGTCAACCGCCGAGCATCCGATAGGATTCCACCAGCGTGCGCAGGAAATTGAGCACATTTTGCGCGTGTCCGCGCGGGGTTACCTCGTGAAAGGTTCGACGGACATGAAGGTTGTGATCGAGAACAAAAGTGGAGCGGGCCGCCAGACCGTCCCGGAACACTCCGAAAGCGCTCGCCAGAGCGCCCTCGGTGTCGGCCAGCAGGATGAACGGAAACGCATGCTTCTCGGCGAAGGCGCGATGCCGCTCGACCGAGTCGGTGCTCACGCCGACAATGACGGTATCGAGTGCCTCGAACTGCTCGAACCGATCGCGGAATTCCTTGCCTTCGACCGTACACCCGGGCGTGTCATCCATCGGGTAGAAATAGAGAACGATATTCTTGCCGCAGAAGCCCACGAGCCGGCGCAATTCGCCGCGCTGGTCGCGCAGCGCGATTTGCAGCGCCGCCTCGACCATGGCGAGATCCTCAGGCATGTGCCGCAGCCTCAGCAACCGCGCGCTTGCGCGTGAACTTGATGGCGGCGTTGTCCACGTTGATCGAGCAGAGCGAGCCGCACATGCTGCACACGTTGGACCCCGCGGCCTCGCTCTCTTCCTTGTAACGGCGCGCCTTGTCCGGATCCATCGCCATCGCATACATGCCTTCCCAGTTGAGCGCCTTGCGATAACGCGACATCTCGTCGTTCCAGACCTTGGCCGCGCGGACACCCTTGACGAGGTCGCCGGAGTGGGCCGCGATGCGGGTCGCGATGACGCCCTCGCGCACGTCATCCATATCGGGCAGTCGCAGGTGTTCGGCCGGCGTCACGTAGCAGAGAAAGTCCGTTCCCGCGGCCGACGCGATCGCGCCGCCGATTGCACCCGTAATATGGTCGTAGCCGGGAGCGACGTCGCAGGTAAGCGGTCCCAGTACGTAAAAGGGCGCGCCCGAGCACACCCGCTTTTCCAGCAGCACATTGGCCTCGATCTGATCGAGCGGCACGTGCCCGGGCCCCTCGATCATGACCTGCACGCCGTTGGCGCGCGCGCGATCCGTCAGCTCGCCCAGCACCAGCAGCTCCGCGAGCTGCCCGCGATCGGTCGCATCACCGGTCGCGCCTGGGCGCAAGCCGTCGCCCAGCGAAATCGTCACGTCGTGCTCGCGCAGGATCGCGCATACTTCGTCGTAATATTCGTAGAGCGGATTCTCGTTGCCGGTGCGCTCGATCCACGATGCCAGCAGCGCGCCGCCGCGTGACACGATGCCCTCAATGCGCTGATGCGCACGCAGCATTTTGACGCTGTCGCGCGTGACCCCGCAGTGGAGCGTCATATAGTCGACGCCCTGACGCGCCTGTCTCTCGATGACTTCGAGGAAGAACGCGGCATCCATATCCATGATCGAGCGCTCGGAAGCGAGCTGATAGATTGGCACCGTGCCGAGAATCACCGGGCAGCGCGACAGGATTTCGCCCCGAATCTTGTCGAGATCGGTGCCGGTGGAGAGATCCATGACCGAGTCGGCGCCATAGCGCACCGCGGTGTAGAGCTTCTCGATTTCCTCGCCGAGAAGTTGATGGAAATTCGAGGCGCCGAGGTTGGCGTTAACCTTGGTGCGGAGATTTTTGCCGATTCCGATGGCGCGGAACTGGTGGTGCCGATTGTGAGGAATTACCGCCTGGCCGGTGGCGACCAGCGCGCGGATCTCCTCGGCCGCGATCCCTTCATCTTCGGCGACCTGGTTCATCTCGCGGGTGATGTTTCCCTTAAGTGCAGCTTCAATCTGGGTCATCGCAGTACCTCCGCGGACGCATTGGCGCCCACGTCAACCACTAATTCTAGTCCTCACCATAGGCGATGCCATGCTTTTCGCAAAGCGCGCGCAGCTCCTGGATCATCCGCTCGGAGCGCGCCAGATGTGCTATCGCGATAAAGTTTGCGAGCGCCACCATCAGCATCGCGGCAGTTGCCCAGTACATGTGTGCGATCACGCTGCCCCCGTGGATGACACCGACGCCTTTCGCATACGCAACGAACAGGATCGCCAGACCGGCAACGATCAGCGCGATGCTTACTCGGGTCATGATGGCTTGGTGCGGTGCCAAAACGAAATTTTCGGGACCGACTCACCCCTCGGTAGTCTCACCCCGCAGCGGAGAACCAAGGGAACGCGCCGATCTATGTTGAACGTTATTGCGAAGACTAGTCCCCGTTTGCGGCAAACTTCTATTTTCCTGTCGCGAAGCTATCGCGCATTTCGGTCTTGATGCCGATCAAGCGCGGGAATCTCGGGCGATGGCTCGGGGTCGGCGTAGTGCTTGGGCCGATCGCGCTCCGTGTAGGTCTTGAGCTCCGGGCGTTCGCGGTTATAGACCTGTGCTTCCTGCTCGCGATACCAGGCGAGCATCTCCTGCATGTTGCCGTCGCGGCCTTTTTCCGCCAGCACGCGCGAACGGTGCATCAGCATCTCCTTGGTCTCCACGAAATCCTGTCGGTCGAAACCCCAGATGCGCGGATGTACGTAAGTGTCCATCCGGATCGCGTCGCACGGGCAGGCCTCCACGCACAGGCCGCAGTAGATACAGCGCAAAGTGTCGATTTCGTAGCGGACCGGGAACTTCTCGACCTGCGGATCGGGTGACTCGCCCGCTTCGATGTATATGCACTGCGCAGGGCAGGCTGTCGCGCAAAGATAGCAGGCGGTGCAGCGGACGGCGCCGTCCTCGCGAATGGTCAGGCGATGGCTCCCGCGAAAATGGTCGGGGTAATGCTTGCGATCCTCGGGATACTGAACGGTCGTGTAGGCCCGGCGCGCCTTGGCCAGGCCGAACACGTGGGCGGTATTCAACACCAGGTTGCGCGTAAGATGATAGCTCGTTATGGCGAGACCCTTCAGAATCTCGGGGAGGTAAATCTTCTCCCAGAAGGTCATTTCCTCGCGTCGTTTCATCTCACCTGAACCGGTGTAATTTCCTTGTCGGATCGGGGTTTTGACCGCGATGGCGAGTGCGGTGCAATTCGGTGGCCTATTTGCCGCCACTATAGGTTTCGTAAATAAGAGCAGTCAAGATTGGGTTTGAAGAGAGGGCGCGCTTGCACTGGCTCGCAGTGGAAAATCCAGGTCAACGTCGTGTCGTGCGCATTCGGTTGCAGATGAGTCCGCCCCAGATCGCTGGCGCCCATCCCGGATCCGCACAAAATGCGACGAACAAACGGTGGACCTAGCGCAGCCGTGTGTATAAAGCGAGCCGGGTTGTCCGCAGGAATTTTGCGCTGGATCTCTGCGGAGAACTCGCTCCGAACTGCAGTCAACTTGACCGTGTTGGGAAAGCGGCCGTCAAAAGTGCGGACAGTCGGATGGTAGAGGATGGGGCTTGCGCCAACACGCTCGGCGACATAGGGCAGGGTCTCTTCGTCGGGATCGCAGGAGATGTAGAAATTTTGCCGACCGCACGACTTCTGACGGCCTGCGCTTGAGGTTCGGCACATACTCGGGCATCAACTCGTAACGCTCATCGAGGCGCTCCATCCAGAACGGCAAGCGGCGCGAATTTAAGCCTACCCCCCAATTCAACTTATCGCGCGGCTTCGTGAAACTCACGCAAGGTCTGTGCAGAATGTCCCGTCTTTCACCACCCGGCTTCATGGGCTACACATTTCACGGCATGGAATCCCCGGAAGTCGCGCGGACCACACCGGTTGAGAGGAGGCTCTCCCGCAGTGGTGCGGCGCACACGCTCACGGCGACCTTCCTGGGATGGACGCTCGATGCCTTCGACTTCTTCGTGTTGGTATTCGCGCTGCCTGCGATTGCGGTGGAATTCCACCGGTCAGTCGCTGATATCGCCTTCACAATAACCGCCACACTTGCAATGCGGCCGCTGGGGGCGGTGCTGTTCGGCTGGCTGGCCGACCGATATGGCCGGCGCAGGCCACTGATGGCCAATATCATCTTCTATTCCATCATCGAAGTGCTGAGTGGTCTTGCGCCAAGCTACCGCACCTTTCTTATCCTCCGCGCGCTCTATGGGATTGGAATGGGCGGTGAATGGGGAGTAGGGGCGGCGCTCGCGATGGAAGCGGTCGGCCCCCGTTCGCGTGGCTTCTTTTCCGGGCTACTGCAGGAAGGCTATGCGGTCGGGTATCTGCTCGCGGCGGCGGCGTTCTTTTTTGTTTTTCCGCACTTTGGGTGGCGCGCGCTGTTCTTTCTGGGAGGTCTGCCCGCAGTTCTGACGATTTATATCCGCAGCAAGGTGCCGGAATCGCGGGCGTGGGAACGCACTCGTCCGACCACTCACGAGGTCGTGCGGGCAATAAGATCGAATCTCGCCCCGCTCGGATACCTGGTGTTGTTGATGACGATGATGAATTTCGTCTCGCACGGAACGCAGGACCTTTATCCGACTCTTCTGCAGAAGCAGCGCGGACTCGATACACGCACTGTCGCGACAATTGCCATCATCTATAACGTTGGTGCGTTGCTGGGCGGCCTGGCATTTGGATATTTCTCGGATCGGTGGGGTCGGCGTTGGGCCATGGCGAGTGCGATCGGGCTGGCGGCGGCGCTGATCCCGTTCTGGATCTATCCGCGCTCGCTCGGGCTACTGACTGCGAGCGCATTTCTGATGCAGTTCATGGTGCAAGGTGCGTGGGGCATCGTCCCCGCTCATCTGGCCGAACTATCGCCACCGCAGGTGCGGGGGCTGTTTTCCGGCCTCGCGTATCAATCAGGAGTCTTCTTTGCCTCGTTCTCGGCATTTGGACAAGCGCTGTTGGCCGAACGTTTCGGATATGCCTCGGCGATGGCGGGAACTGCGGCGGTGGTGATGGCGGCGGCGATGGTCGTGATTCTCTTGGGGAGCGAGCGGCGGGCTGCAGAGCTGTCGGCTACCGGGCATCTGCATTAAAAATCAGGCAGGGACATTTAATTCGTCACGATCCTCATCGGGTTGTCCGCGCCCACGATAGTTCTCGCGACGAACCTTGCCCCGAAGTGACCTAGCGGTATGGTTGCTGACCGACCGTCCAGGAGCAGGACTTTCGTTCGCCGCCGGATTGCGCTAAACGACCGGTATTGACGGTAAGCGCCATCCTGGTGGAGGTGTACCCATGAAATTCGGTATTTTCTACGAGATTTCGGTTCCGCGTCCGTGGGGACGTGACACGGAAAAAGTCGTTTACGACCGCTGTCTGGAGCAGGTGAAGCTCGCGGATGAACTCGGATTCGATTCTGTCTGGGCCGTCGAACATCATTTCCTAGAGGAGTATTCGCACTGTCCGGCCCCCGAATTGTTCCTGACCGCGTGCGCGATGGTTACCAAGAAGATGCGGGTTGGACACGGGATCGTAGTCTGCGTGCCCGAATTCAATCATCCGATCAAAATCGCCGAGCGCACTGCGGTGCTGGATATTCTTTCTGGGGGACGTCTCGAAGTCGGCACCGGGCGCTCTGCGACCTGGACTGAACTAGGTGGCTTCCGCGCGAACCCCGACGAGACCAAAAAGACCTGGGACGAATTTGTTCATTGCCTTCCGAAGATGTGGACGCAGGAACGATATTCCTACCAGGGACGCTCGTGGTCGATGCCGCAACGCACCATCGTTCCGAAGCCGTTTCAAAAGCCACATCCGCCAATGTGGGTCGCGGTTACGAGTCCGGGCACCGAAATCGACGCGGCCGAGCGGGGCATGGGCAGCCTGGGACTGACCTTTGGCGGCTTTGCCGAGCAGGAAGAGAAGGTTAACCGTTATCGCAAGATCATCAGGAGCTGTGAACCGGTCGGCGAGTTCATTAACGAGTCGGTGTCCACGGTCAACTTCTTATACTGCCACGAGGATGATGCCGTTGGCGTCAAGACCGGCCTACGACTTACCGGCACTTTCAACTATCTTGCCGCCCAGCTCCTCGCCGCGCGCGAAGCATACCCAACCAAGTCGTATCCTTCACTCGGATTGCTGCCCTCGCTTCGGCGCGATGTCGCCGGACCCGGCGATGCTTCGGGAGCGCCCGAGGGAATCGCAATCGGCAGTCCGGAACGGTTACTGCGCGAGATGAAGAAGTGGGAATCGGTTGGCGTCGATCGCGTCAATTTCCTCTTGAACGCGCTGGAGACAGTCCCGCAGGATCAGGTGCTCAACTCGCTGCGTCTCTTTGCGAAAGAGGTGATGCCGCATTTCGAAAAGAGGCCGAGCCAAGGCGAAGCCGCTGCCGCAGCTGCAGGAGCCCGTTGATGCCACCGCGTTTCGGAACCTTAGACGTCAACGCGTGGGCCAAAGCGGCCTCCACGATCAACGGTTATAAAACTGAGGAGTGGAAGCTCAAGGGCGCGGAGATTCTCGAACTGCACATTGAGATCGACGATGACCCGGCGGACGCGCTGATTCCGCGCACCATGCATCCGGCCATTCCAGCGTACGCGATAATCAATGTCACTCATGCGCCCGAGAGTCCCGTTGGAGCGTTCACGATCGGCGAAGTTCGCATTGCCGGCCGGACCGGTGTGCGACCACGTGGCTTCGTGCTGCGCAGCTTCTGCGACAGCGAGGCGGCGCGGAAGGAACTGAGCTCGAGATGGGGTTTCCCGGTCGCCGCAGGCGAGGTCAGCCTCCTGCTCCGTCACGACCGCGTGGTGGGCAAGGTGGTGCTGAACGGCAAAACCGTGCTTCAGGCGGAGCTGATGGATCGGGACCTGATTTCGGGCAACGACATCCAGTACATTGCGTCGATGCATTTGGCGCGTAATCGCGATGATCAGAAGATGGTCGTAGTGCAGGTCGATCCCGAATACACCTTTTCAAAGGCGGAACGGGGCAAGCCGAACTTCGTCGCACTTGATGTCGATGCCTTTGGCGCCGGCGACCACCTTCGGTTGATGAACCCGATCATGGCGAGTTTCGCGGTTGCCGAGATTACGCTGCCCAAGATCCGGTACATCTGCAATCCCGACCTTCCTGCGATGCAGGGCACTACCAAGCTCGCCGCCTAGGACAAAAGCGTAAGTCCGCAGACAACGCGGACCGCAGCCGGGATTCTGAATTCCCCCAACGCCTGCGCGGTCCGCGGACTCCTTTTACGCTGGCTCCTGGCGATTCGAGTGTCCTCAAGATGCCTCTCGCGCGAACCGGCTCCAGACCTCTCCTCATGATGCTGCATTGCTTCCCCGAAAGCAGATATTAATGACAGCATCGACCCTGATGACTTGCGGTCAACAGGATTTCGCGCTGGGCAAAGAACTCAGTACACCATGCAACGGCTGTTCACCGGTTCATTTGAGTTGCAGTACATCCGGGACTCGGGTCATTGAGTACAGCAAGAGCAGCCCGGGCAAGTGAATGCCTACGTCCGCGTTTTTTTGCGACCTTTGGTGGCGCAAAACGTATGAAGCCGAACGTTACGCTTAGACAAATTTGCTTGTAACGTTGACTTTTAGAAATTTTGCTTTACTCGTCTTGGGGTCGCAGCTACTCTCGATTTGGGACAAACGCTCGGACCGCAGCCTTTCTCGTAGATCCCGCCTCGATCGTCGCAGGGTCTTCTGTTTAGGAGCAGCCCGACCAAGCCCGTAAGGAGGGCTCTCTATGCCCACAAAGCTGTACGTAGGCAACCTTGCCTACTCCGTTAACAATGACGATCTCGCCCAGCATTTTGCGCAGGCGGGAAAAGTCGAGACTGCGACCGTTGTGACCGACAAGTTCTCTGGTCAGTCCCGCGGATTCGGATTTGTGGAAATGTCCGATGCTGCCGAAGCTACTCGAGCCGTCGAAACTCTAAACGACACTGATTTGAAAGGCCGGCGCATCCGGGTGGATGAGGCGCGCGCCTCAAGCGGTCCGCGCAGCGGCGGCGGTGGTGGCGGTGGCGGATTCGGCGGTGGTGGCCGAGGCGGCGATCGTCGCCGTGGTGGCGGCGGTGGTGGAGGCGGACGCCGAGATCGCTGGTAACCGTAATCGCGTTTTTAAAAAACCGCGCGGCAGGCCCAGTAGGCATGCCGCGTTTTTTTTGGTGCGCCCAACAGCTGGTGCGGCGGTATGGGGTGGACGCGCGTGTGTCGAAGTCGCATCAAGCTGCTGCCCTCCTCGGGTTAGGGTGTTCAGGGCGCATTGAACGTCGGCGGCAAATCTTACGAGCTACAAGTCGTCTCCTTCAACCGGTGGTGCGCTCTCAGCACAAACCGCCGACGAGGTGCTTACTCGCGCTGCAGCCTTTGGTATCTTCTTTCGCCGTGCAAAAGTCCAAACTAATCAGCAGAAAGGTGCGCCGAACCACTTTATTCGGATCGATTACTGCAATCGCGATCGCTATGCTCC
>JBKPEA010000024.1:0-12676 GCA_046728175.1 Thermodesulfobacteriota bacterium
GAGCGCCACAGTCTCAGCTTTTCCGAGCCTGCGAAGCGCGACGCTCCCCTATGGCGCAACAGCAACACGATTCTGCCCAAGATGGCTGGGGTTCCCCTGGGCGCCGCTCGTGCCGCGATCGATTTCTTCGCCGACGCGATGCAGGGGAAAGTGGAGGTTCCGAGCATGAAACTCTACAAGAACCTCGCGCGTATCCAGAGCACCATTGCCGACGCCGAAATGATGTTGGGTGCGGCGCGCTCCTACGTCTTTTCTTCACTTGATCGCCAATGGCAATGCCTGGAAAAAGCCGAGAAGCCGACCGAAAAGGAACGTGCCGATGTCTGGTTGGCGCGGGTGAATGTCTGCCACGCGGCGCGGCAGGTCATCAGGATGCTTTTCGATGCTCTCGGCGGCGCTGCGATCTACACCCAAAAGGGCCCGCTCGATCGTGCACTTCGCGATGCGGACACGTGGTGCCAGCACCTCGTCGGTCAGCGCCGCACCCTCGAATGGGTCGGCGCGTTGCTCCTCAAGTCGGACGAAAGGCCCAACCCGATGTTGTGAACGGGCGCTCTGCTACATACGCGATCTGGGCCTGTGTCACTCGCGGGTGTTGCAGCCGCCCGTCTTTTCCACGTACGCCCGGAAGGAGGCTAACCGACGAAGGGGACTCCCGGGCTCCCTGGAGAGGTTTGTCCACCACCTCCTCTCCGGTCGAAGGCGGATCACCGCTACCGTTCAGCCCTCTACGAAAGCCAACAGGTCAGCAGTCAGTCGATCCTTGTGGGTGATCGGCAATCCGTGCGCGGCATTCTCGTAAACCTTTAAGTGGCAGCGCCGGATCAACTGGGCAGTCCTGCGTCCAGTCAATTCGATCGGTGTTGAGAGGTCATGGTCCCCGTGAATCAGCAAGGTCGGCAGCGTCATCGCCCGCAGCTCTGGTCGAAAGTCCGTCCGCGTGAACATACGCTGCAGGTCGATCATCACTTTGAGCGAGCATCCGTCCACCATCATCCGGGTCCACCATCCCGTCATTTCCGGCGAGACGGTGTTGCCGGGCTCGCCGAAGAACGCGGGCGCTGCCGCTGCGATCACATGTGCGCGATCCATGGACAACGCCGCTGGCGTTTTTTCGAGGGTGGCCTCATCAACTCCATCGGGGTTGTCAGGCGTCTTCATGATGAACGGCGTGATGGTTGAGACGAGCACGACTCGATCGATACGGCCGCTGCCGTGACGTGACAGGTAACGCACCACCTCGCCGCATCCCAGCGACTGGCCCACGAGCATGACCTGTTGAAGCTCGAGCTGATCGATTACCGCTGCCATATCGTCTGCCAGCGTATCGAAGTCGTAGCCATCCTTGGGCTCGTCCGAACGCCCATGCCCACGTCGGTCATAGCCGACGCAGCGCAAATTATGTCCCGCCAAAGCGGTCATCTGGTACTCCCACCAATCCGTGTTCAGGCCCCAGGGCGGTGCAAACAGAATCGGCTTCCCGCCGCCCCAATCGCGATTGAACAGTCTCGCGCCATCGGCAGTCTCGATAGACTCGCTGGCTCGCGCCTTTGCCGCGACCGGGCCAAGCTTCGCAGCTTCGGCTAGAACCTGCGCCCGCCCGACGCCAACGAATCCCACTCCGGCCGCCACCGCGGCCGACTTCAAAAGGCTGCGTCTGTCCATAGACAGATGTACCTCGGCAGCAATTTTGTGCATGCCCACCACGCATTAGTCGATTACTCTCGAGGTAAGGCGCGACCACTTTCTTGTGGCATTCCCGCGGGTGACTGCCACACGAGGAAATGCTGATCATCGAGACGTCCCGCGACCCAGGGTCGCCGAGAAAGCCTCGTTTCTCTACGTCCAGTCTGTAAGAAGTTCTGCGCCGGCTCTATTGCCGGCGTTGTTTGCGGTGATCTTGCGGCTAGTTTCCAGGCTCTTGCGCGGTCATCGCCGCGCTTTGAGGCGGCGGGCGATCTCTTCCGGCGACACGTCCTCGACGTGGGTTGCGATTTGCCAGGTATTGCCCTGTGGGTCCTCGATCATGGCGCGCCGGTCGCCATAGTGCATGTCCACGGGCGGCTCGAGTGATTTCGCGCCGGCCTTGAGGGCCCCGCGGTAGGCGGCATCGGTATCGGAGACATACAGGTACAGAAACGATGGCAGAGCTGGGCGCACCCCGCTCTCGCTCACGATCACGATGGAATCACCAATCACCATCTCCGCGGGTGATCCTTTGCCAACCCGCTGCCGCTCAACAGCCCCAAAAGCCGTCTTCAGAAATTCGACCAGCGCGTCTGCGTCCGGCACGAACAACCGCGGCGTGATCGAGTGATAACCCTCGGGAATCGGTTTGACCGCCATTCTTAGATCCTAGCAGCTCGCAGACCCAGATCGGAGAATCCGCTGCCAACACCGGTTAAAGACCCGTTAGTGTCAGCTTCTTATGACGTGCAGAGCGGCTAGTGGATTTGTACTCTCGTCGCCCAATCGCAAAGGCGCTAGGCTACCAGCGAGAGGAGGTCACAATGGCAGAGGCTTTTTCCGGAGGATGCGGGTGCGGGACGATTCGGTTGGTGTGTTCGGCCGAGCCGCTTGCGACTTTCAACTGTCATTGCAGAGATTGTCAGAAGGCCAGCGGTGCGCCCTTCATTAGCGCGATCGCGGTGCCATCTGCTGCAGTCACGATAACCGGTCAGCCCAAGTACCATTCAGTACGTACCGACAGTGGCAATACGATGAGCCGGGGATTTTGCGCGGAATGCGGATCGCGCCTGTTCGCCAGGATTTCCGGTCACGCCGACGCGATTGGAATCCATCTGACTAGTCTGGACGATCCGAATCGCTATCACCCAACCATGGACATCTGGACTTCGAGTGCGCTCAAGTGGGATCACATGAACCCGTCGCTGCAGAAGGTGGCCAAGGATCCGCCACCGCATTAAGCGAAACGGACCGACCTGAACGGCAGTTCGCCGGGAGCGGAACCGCTCGCGCGAATTTTACCGAAGTTACCCAGACCGAAGATCAGGGCGCCGGCCACGCGGGTCGGCGCCATTCGACGCAGAGGATCAATTCACGCGAGGGATCACTCCTGCGCCATCCGTGGGTTACTGGCTAACTGAATTTCAGACCCTTCATGTCGCCCGCTTCGCGCCATTCTTTGAGGAGCGCGAAGAACTCGATCGGACCGCCCCCATAGTTGTCGCCCGCCAGGCCCATGCCCGCGGCTGGCTTGCCTTCGTTGTTGTAGTACCCAGGCGTGCATTCGGTCAGGAACCCTAGATTGTTGATGGCCTTGGCCTTGATCGTCGCGACCCACTCCGCCTCCGCTTCCGGGGTTGGCTCGATGCAGCGGGCTTCATTTTGCCTGGCGTGCAGGACGAGTTGTGCGATATGGCGCGATTGCTCATCGAGCATGTGCGGAAAGTTCGCGGTGAGGGCATTCTGCGTGATTCCCATGTGGAAACAGTTTGGGAAGCCCGTGCTGTAAAAACCATGGAGGGTCCGCAGCCCGTTTGTCCAATGCTCGGTCAGCGACTTGCCGCCGCGCCCGTAAATCTCGTACCCCGAGCGGCGCGTGTATGCGGTTCCGACTTCGAAGCCGGTCGCAAAGATGATGCAGTCGACCTCGTATTCGACCCCATCGAAGACCAACCCCGTCTCGGTGATGCGATCCACGCCGCGTCCGCGGGTATCGACCAGCGTCACGTTGGGGCGGTTAAATGCGGGCAGGTACTCATCATTGAACGTGGGGCGTTTGCAAAATTGCCGGTACCAGGGCTTTAACGCCTCCGCCGTCGCCTTATCCTTCACGATCGAATCGACCCGCCCGCGGATCTGATTCATCTTCTTGAAGTCCGCCAACTCCATCATCCCGGCCATATCATGCCGCTTGTCCGGGTCAGCCTCTTTTCGCGGCAGGAGCGCCGCCAGGTTGCGGATGATGTCGGTCCATCCGTCGTTCACCAGGTCGACCTCAGCGGCGCCGCCGGAGACCAGCGTATTGAAATTGTCCATCCGGTCCTTTTGCCATCCGGACCCCAGCGTCTTGGCCCATTCAGGATCGGTCGGGCTGTTGCCGCGATTGTCGACGGACGACGGGGTGCGCTGAAACACATATAGATGTTGAGCCTGTTTCGCGACGTGGGGGACGCATTGGATCGCTGTCGCGCCCGTTCCGATCACCGCGACGCGCTTGTCAGAAAGCTTGTGCAGATTCCCGTTGGTGTCTCCGCCCGTGTAGCGGTAGTCCCAGCGACTGGTGTGAAAGGTGTGCCCCTTGAAACTGTCGATCCCGGGGATTCCGGGCAGCTTGGGCCGGTTGAGGGGACCGTTGGACATCACGACGTAGCGTGCGCGCAGGAGGTCATCACGATTGGTGCTGACCAGCCACCGGCACTCTTCCTCGCTCCATCGGATCTCCTTGATCAGGGTCTGAAAGAGGGCGCCGCGGTACAGATCGTACTTTTCGCCGATGCGGCGCGCGTGCGCGAGGATTTCGGGCGCGAAGGAATACTTCTCTTTCGGTAGGTATCCAGTCTCCTCGAGCAGCGGCAAATAGATGTACGACTCGATGTCGCATTGCGCGCCCGGATAGCGGTTCCAGTACCAGGTGCCGCCGAAGTCGCCGCCCTTCTCGACGATGCGAAGGTCTTGCACGCCCGTCTCGCGCAGGCGTGCGCCCGCGAGCAGACCGCCGAAGCCGCCGCCTACGATCACAATCTCCAGCGTCTCGTTCAGCGGTTCGCGGGTGAAGCCGGGGTCAACATACGGATCATCTACATAGCGGCTGAAGTCTCCTTTGACCTCAACGTACTGTTCGTTGCCGTCGGTACGGATGCGCTTGTCGCGCTCCTCACGGTACTTGGCGCGGAGAGCATCGGGGTCGAAACCGAGGTCCTGGGTACCGCCATTGGCGGAAAGAACATTGGCAGCATCACTCATTGAATACTCCCTACGCATGGCGGGTGCGCACGCGGACTTTAGTGCCTGTCGGTGAGATCAGGCCCGCAAGGAGCGATACTCAATGTCAGGGAAGCGAGTCAAGTACGGCCGGTCAGTCGACTGAACCGGTCCGCCACCTACCCGACATCCAGTAGGAAAATACGGTTACTGGTTACAAGACGGGTCTCTGGTGGCGTGGAGCGCTGTTGCATCAACGCAGTGCCGTCAACCGGCCGGTTTTTCTCACAGGCCGCGAGTAGCACCAGTCGGTACCGAAGCGTCGGCTACCCGAGTTGGTGGAAGCGTATTATGTTGCTCGAAAAGGCCCTGCGGCTCGCTTTGGGGCACTCGCGGAAGGACTTCAATGGGCGTCGAATTCATCGGGATGATCGGAACCCAGCCGGCGTCAGAAATTCATCCGCCGCGCGGGCCGGTGATCGATGTTGACTACGTGCGCCGTTTCGCGCAGGCGCACGAGCAGTCCGGATTCGATCGGACTCTAATCGGATACTTCTCGAACGGCGCGGACGGATTCGTGGTGGCCGCCTACGCCGCATTCGTAACACAGCGGCTGCAGCTCATGCTGGCGCATCGGCCCGGGTTCGTCGCACCGACCCTCGCCGCTCGCAAGCTCGCGACTCTCGATCATTTCAGCGGCGGGCGGCTGGCCGTTCATATCATCTCGGGTGGCGACGACAACGATCAAGCGAAGGACGGCGACTTGCTGCCGCACGACGAGCGTTACGCGCGCACCGACGAATACGTCGAAATCCTGCGCCGTATCTGGACGGCCGACCAGCCGGTTGACCACGAAGGCAAGTACTACAGCTTCCGCCGCTCATCGCCCGAGGTGAAGCCGCTGCAGAAACCATATCCACCGATCTATTTCGGGGGCTCATCGGGAGCAGCGATCGTGATCGCAGGCAAGCACGCCGACGTATATGCGTTGTGGGGCGAACCGTTGGAAGAAGCAGCTCGAACCATCGCGACGGTCAAAGCGTCTGCGGCGCAGCATGGGCGCACCGTGAGGTTCAGTCTTTCGACCAGGCCTATTCTGGCGCCGACCGAAGCGGCCGCATGGGATCGCGCGCGCGCAATCATCGCGAAAATTCATCAGATCCGCGGCGGTGCGCCGGCCGCCTTGACCCGCAAAGAGCCGCAGGCGGTCGGATCGCAGCGGCTGCTCGCGGCGGCTGCGAAAGGGAAGGTGCTCGACCAGCGCCTCTGGACCGAGGTCGCAGCCGCGACCGGCGCACGCGGAAACACCACGGCGCTGGTCGGAACGCCGCAGCAGGTCGCGGAATCGTTGATGGCGTACTACGACATCGGCGTGACGACTTTTCTGATCCGTGGATTCGATCCGCTCGAAGATGCGATCGACTACGGACGCCAACTGATCCCGCTGGTGCGGCGCGAGGCCGCCCGGCGCGAAGGACGCGGGGCGGACGAAGCGGCCGGATAGCACAATGCCGATCAAACTTCAGGCAATTGTGGGGAGCGTTACCCCGCCCGGCCGACTACTTAGCGGGACGCGGTGGCTGCTCGACAACGCACAGAGATCGCATCCGGGTGTCGACGTTCAACTAGTAAATCTTGCGGACCAACGGATAGCGTTCGCGGACGGCCGCCCGCCCGAACAGTACGGCGACGACACCGCCGGGCTGGTCGAGAGCGTGCGGCGTGCCGACGGAGTAATAGTCGCCACTCCGGTATATAGAGGATCAATTACCGGAGCGCTGAAAAATCTCCTCGACCATCTGCCGCTCGAATCTCTAGCCGCAAAGCCGGTTGGAATCATCGCGATGGGCGCCACCCACCATCATTTTCTGGGTGCCGATTGGCATCTGCGCGATATTCTCGCGTGGTTCGGCGCGATCGTGGTTCCGACTAGCGTCTACCTGGTCTCCGCGGATTTCGTCGCGGGCGAACTGGTGGAAAGCGCCAAGCAAGATCTCAAGGATCTCGCCGCCGCGGTAATCAAATTGGCGGCACTCACACCGGAGCCGGGAAAATATCTCGGGCCCAAACCCTTGGCTGGTCGGCGAAGCTGAATCCAGCAGTTTTGTTACAGGGCGAATCGAAGTTCATCGACTTCGAACCCTCCTCGGTGTTCCTCACCGAGGAACGGCAGATTTTCGACTGTACGAAGTAGGCCATCGAGGTCACTTTCGCGCGGTGGCGATGCCACGGTACATGGACGCATGCGTCCGCGGCATCCCGGGGATCACGAAGCGGTCAAGGCGGGTGATCTCAAGGCCGGCATCGGCGATGAGCGAATCGATGCGCCGATCGAGAGTGCATCCACGACCGATCCTGCGCTGAATCGGGTTCAAACGGCGCTGCCACTTTGCGACCGAGGGTTCTTCACTGAGCCCGTGTTCTAAGAACAGAAACTTCCCATCGCGTTTCAAGACCCGCCGCACCTCGCGCAGTGCCGCCGATGCATCGGGGATAGTACACAGGGTGAAGGTACTAACGGCGCAGTCGAAGGCGTCGTCTTCCAGCGGCAGGCGTTCGGCGCTCAGCGTTACGCGCGTTACGGGAAAGGGTGCTGCGGAAATACGCGCGGCGACTCGCTTCGGCATCAGCTCTTCCGGATCGACCACCACAAGGTTCGTCACCGCCGCCGGATAGCAGGGCAGATTGAGGCCGGTCCCGAAGCCGATTTCCAGCACCTTGCCGCGCGCATCCTTGAGCGCGGGCGGTCGCTGACGGCGAATCGTCTTGGAACTCATGCTCCACTCGAGAAACCGGCCAAAGATCCAGTCGGAGAGTCCCACGTTTGCGAGGTGAGCTAGAAAACGAGTCCGGCGACACGTCCCAATTCGGCCAGGGTCTGATCCTCGGTCACCACTTTGATCGTAGTCATGCCCAGTTGCGCCGCGGGTTTGCAATTGATGCCCAAATCGTCGAGGTAGACGCACGCTCGCGGGAATACGCCCAACCGGTCACACATCATCAGGTAGACCTCGGGATTGGGCTTGCGGATGCCGGTTTTGGAGCTTTCGATGATCGCATCGAAGAGCTGCATTACTTCGGCGACGCGCGCTGCGCCGTCCGGGTTCGCCGCCATTGCGGGTCCGTTGGCGTGGATCACGTTGTTGGTGATGCAGCCGATCTTGAAGCGTTGTTTGCAAGCGCGCAGCGCGGCTACCATTCGCGGACGTAGCTCGCCGGATAAGAGTGGCAGGATGTCCGCGCCCCGCACCGAATAGCCGAGCGCGGTGGATTCCTCCAGGAACTTGATGTCGAACTCCTGCGCGTTGATTTTGGAACATTCAAAAAGCGCCCACGCGTTGGACTCGTGGTTGGTGGAGTTGACCTTGCGAATAAAGTCCCTGGGGAGGCCACGCCGGGCTTCATAGCGAGTGAAAGTCTCGAACGGCGAGGTTGTGAAGACACCGCCGAAGTCCCACAGGATCGCTTCGATGGCCATCGTGGGTGGACTCAAATCTGGAAATCGCCCTTGCGTGGGCGGCGGGGCTTCCCCTTGATCTCGCGCGCCGCTTCGCGCTCGAGGTCTTCCACCTCCTGGCGGAGCTGAGCGAGGCGGTCGTGAAACTCGCGTCCTTCGACCTTGACTCCGGTCTTGCACCCCTCACAGACGAAGTGTGCTTCCGCGTGAACCTCGAACTCGCGGACTTGGATCGTGTTCAGATGCCCACACTTGGGGCACTTAACATCGACGGTTTCCTCTTCGAACATCGGAAAATTCCCGCAAGTTCCCCAAGCATATT
Source organism: Thermodesulfobacteriota bacterium (assembly GCA_046728175.1). Taxonomy (GTDB): domain Bacteria; phylum Desulfobacterota; class Binatia; order Binatales; family Binataceae; genus JAFAHS01. The sequence continues at coordinate 8,667 of JBKPEA010000024.1, forward strand.
CGGGGTCGAGGATACGGCGCAACTTGGTCGATGCGCGGGGACTGTAACGGCGGTTTTCTTAAAGGGCTTTTTCTCGCGCCTCGATTACCTGCGCGTACAGTGCTTCGTAGCGCTGCGCCATATGCGTGACGGTAAAGCGAGCTTCGAATTCGGCCCGGCAGTCGGCCCGTGAAATCTTATCGATGCGCTTTACGGCTGCGATCAGTTCATCCACGGTCGACGCGATGAATCCGGTCTTGCCGTCGGTCAAGATCTCGGGAACGGACCCGCACGGGCGGCTGACGACCGGCGCGCCGCATGCGAATGATTCAATCATCGCGAGCCCGAACGGTTCCGGCCAATCGATCGCGAACAATTGTGCCAACGAGTTACCGAGAAACTCACTTTTCTCGTGCTCACTGATCTCGCCGATGTGCTCGACATCCGGGGGACAGAGGCGCGGCTTGATGAGCGTTTCGAAGTATTCCACGTCGACCGGGTCGACCTTGGCGGCGATCTTCAGGGGGATGCCGGCCTTAAGCGCCACCTCGATGGCGAGGTCTACGCGCTTTTCAGGACAGATTCTTCCGAGGAACGCGAGATACTTGCCGGGGCGCGGATTGAACTTAAGAAACTCGAGCGGGAGTCCATGATAGGCGGTACCTACCCAATTCGCCGATGGCATGGGGCGGCGTTGGGAATCGCTGATCGAAACCAGCGGCATCTCGGGAAAGCGGTCGTAGATAGGCTTGACCGGCTCGACATCGAGCCGACCATGCATCGTAACGATCGTCGGGGTCTGGCAAAGCCGGGCAAACGGAAAACACCAGTAATCGATGTGTGAGTGGATGATGTCGAAGCGATCGGCGCTGCCGTACACGTCGGCGAGCATCGGCATATGAAGCCCGGGCCCGATTCCGGAGGACGACAAACCGGCCAACCGTAGTGAGCGCGGAAAACCCGATACGAGCCGCGCGGAGGTAATCGAGTCTCCGGACGCAAACAAGGTCACCTCGTGACCGCGGCGCACCAGTTCCTCGGTCAAGTATGAGACGACGCGCTCGGTGCCGCCGTAGAAGTTAGGCGGGATTCGTTCGTAAAGCGAAGCCAGTTGGGCGATGCGTAACCGGCGGCCGCGGCGGGACTCGGCCGGCGTCTTGGGCCCGGGGCGTCGCGCCCCGGCATTCTTTCTCTGCTGATCAAACGCCACGTCAGTCTTCTTAGTTTGACTTGTTCCTCGAGCCGAGTCTGCAGTTTTCGACAGTTTGGTAGTCAACTTCATAGAAACCCGGCCGCGTGCAAGCGGTTACTCGGTGGACCGCCACTATTTACCTTGCCAGACGGGGGCGCGTTTTTCTGCAAAGGCTCTGGCGCCCTCGCTTGCATCGTGGGTTTTCGTCAACCACTCGTACGCATCACGCTCCAGGCGCAGACCGTCGGCGAGCGGGAGATCGAGCCCGCGCAGCGCGACCTCTTTGATTTTCTGGATCGCGAGCGGGGCGCTCTTACAGATTTCTGCGGCGATTTCCTCGCACTTGCTCATTAACTCCGGCATCGGCACCAGGTAATCGACCAGGCCGAGCTTGAGCGCTTCCTCGGCATTGATGCGCTTGCCCGTGTAGAGCATCTCCAGTGCCCGGCCAAGCGGAATAAGGCGCGGCAGGCGCTGAGTGCCACCGCCGCCGGGAAGCCAGCCCAGTCGAACTTCGCCGAGGCCAAACTGGGAATGCTTGGCGGCGACCCGTATATCGCAGGCGAGCGCTTGTTCGAGGCCGCCGCCATTGGCGTGTCCATTGATCGCAGCAATGATTGGTTTGGTTAGCTCCAGCATCACCGTATACGGAGTGCGCGCCCCCTCCAGGCCGATCTTCTCCACGTAGTTGGCCTTGATATCGCTGCCCGCGCAGAAGGCGCGGTCGCCGGTGCCTGTGAAGATCGCGACTCGGAGGGACGGGTCGTCACGAAATTCGGTCCAGATTTCTGTCAGGCGCGTATAGGTTTCAAAATCGCAAGCATTTAGCCGCTCGGGGCGGTTGATGGTCACGCGTGCTACCGGGCCGTGTTTTTCGAAAATTACCTTCATCGCGGTTCTCCCCTTCTAAATATTGTCGCACGCGGGCGCCACGGCAAGCGACCACTGGCTGGCCGAGTTGTGACTACCCGGTTTGCAAACCGGACGTCGCCAGTGTACACGCGAATTCAGATTCACAAGAGGCTGGAGTTTGATATGTCCGCGATCGCATTCGAGTTGCCGCCGGAGGTACGCGAAGCTTGTGAGGGGTTGGTGGCGTTTGCGCGCGCCGAAGTGATGCCCCTCCATGAAAAGCATCGCGCCCTCCTTGAGGATCCACGCAAGCTCTATCGCGAGGACGGACGCTTTTCGGACCAGGCGGTCGCGCTCATTCGCGAGGTGCGGCGCGCGGCGGCGAAGGCGGGATTCTACTCGATGTGCGTTCCGCAAGCGCTCGGCGGTGGCGGCCTCGGTCACCTGGCCTACTACGCCGGTTGGGAACAGCTATTCCGGCTATGTGGTCCGCAGAACTGGCTAATGCTCTATGTAATCAGTCACTGGGCATTCGGTCCGAGCCGCCTGCTTGAACGCGTCACTGAGCAGGCGCGCGAGCGCATCCTGGGGCCGATGATGGCCGGAGACGCGTCGATGTGTTTCGGTCTCTCCGAGCCAGGCGCCGGTTCCGACGCCGCGGCGCTGTCCACCAAGGCTGTGCAGCACGGTGACGGATGGCGCATCTCGGGGCGCAAAATCTGGACCAGCAATGCACCGATCGCCGACTACTGCATCATCTTCGCGGTCACCGACCCCGCGCTGGCGTCCACGCGCGCGGGCGGTATCTCCGCCTTCCTGGTGTCGACTGCTTCTCCAGGTTTCGAGGTGCAGAGAGTAATCCGGCTATTCGGGCACATCGGGGGAGACGAAGCGGAGCTCCGGCTCGAGGACGTTTATGTGGAGAGATGGCAGCTGGTTGGGGAACTCAATCGCGGCTTCGACGCCGCCTTGTATGGCGTGTCGCTGGGCCGAATCTACAACTCCGCACGCGCTGTGGGCTACGGTCGATGGGCGCTCGAACGCGCGCTGGAGTATTCGCGAGTGCGACAGGCATTCGGCCGTCCCATTGCGGAGTATCAGGGCGTTACATTTCCGCTAGCCGAGTCAGCAGCTGAACTCCACGCGGCGCACCTGATGGGACTCAACGCCGCAGCCCTGCTCGACAGAGGGCTGCCGGCGGTGAAAGAGCTTTCAATGACGAAGGGCTACTCGGTGCAGGTGGGGTTTCGCGCCATCGACCGCGCTATGCAGACCCACGGCGCGCTGGGTTTTACCAACGAGCTGGGCCTGTACCACGCGTGGCACGCGCTGCGAATCGTGAATGTAGCCGACGGCACCAACGAGATCTTGAATCGAACGGTGGTGCAGCGGCTCCTCAAGGGTGACACAGAACTCTAACAGGGTAACATGAAAGAGGGGTCGAGGCCCTGACGTAGAATGGTTGATGCGAAAGTTCACCATCTTACGAGAGGAGTCAGCGACCCCATGCTGTACGCAGGAATAGACTACCACAAGCGATACTCACAGGTGCATGTCATCGACCACAACGGGGCGAACCCGAGCCACGGCCCGGTTGGCCAACGACGGTCTAACGGTGGGAAAGTTCTTCCAGTCGCTGGGCGAGCCATGCACGGCGGTGCTGGAAGCGGGCTGGAACTGGGGCGTGATGTACGACTGGTTAGCAGCCAGCGACAACGTCGAACAGATTGAGTTGGCGCATCCCTTCTGGGTGCGGGCAATCGCCGCGGCCCAGGTCAAGACCGACGCCATTGACGCACACACTTTGGCTCAGCTGCTGCGCTCCAACTTGATCCCACGTGCCTCGATACCGGGAGTCGAGACCCGACGCCGAAATCGTCCGTCAGCTGGGTCTTCCTGGTGCGGGTACGCAGCCTGGTTAAGAATCGCATCCACGCGCTGCTCGATCGCTACCACGTGCCAGCGCCTGCAGTAAGCGACACGTTCG
>JBKPEA010000025.1:0-16194 GCA_046728175.1 Thermodesulfobacteriota bacterium
AACATGGCCTTAACCGTTAGCATCTCTCCCGGTGCCAGGTGCTCGATTTCTTTGGTGTGCGGACCCTCCATCACGAAATTGGGACGGTGAACGCGCACCAGCTCCCAGATGTCCGGCCAGCGGATGCGCGTGTTGTCCACGTATGCATCGTTGAGCACGAACATGTATTGCTTGGTACCCACGCCGATCGTAACGATTTGTTGACCGGCGTATATCTGCATGGACGCGGGCTTCGAGATCACCAGCGTCGTGTTAATCGGCAACCCCAACGAACCGAGCTGCGCGCGCGCTGAAGTTGGAGCAAGGATCGCGAGCGCAGCCAGCCATAGCAGCAATCGGACCATCACCCTCGCCGGGCATTCACGTTGACATTGGAGGGACGCCGCACTGTCTCGGCGGCCGGCTTCCCTCCCACCCTAACCGCGCTCCCGGACTAACCAACATCTATACCTGGCGATCCTGGGTTGCACCAACCGAACCCGCTCGACGGAAAGTCCTTTTGATTATCCGAACTGATCGGAGTACTGGAAACCGTGCCACTATGCGATGGTGACCGGTGATTGCTGGACCATCGTGTTTGTACAGCGGAGATGTCTATGCCCCACTTCGCCGAGAGTCGGACGTTGACCGAGTATCCCCGCGGGGCGCATCGCTGGACGCTGCTTCTGCTCACGGTGCTCGCCGCGGTCCTCACTGGCTATGAGTTTCAACTCGCTCCGATTCTGCCGCTGCTGCTGCCCTATCTGCACATGAGCCACATACTGTATGGGTACTACATCACCTTTGCGGTTCTGGTCGGGGCCATCTCTGCATTCTTCGGGGGGCCACTCGCAGATCGTTACGGGCGGGTCGTGATTCTTGATGCTTGTCTGGCGGTCATTACGGTCCTGGTCTTTGCGAATCTCCTGATTGTCGGGATCAAGTCGTTCGTAGCCATCCGGGCCCTGATGGCGATCGTGGCGGGACTGATGACCGGCGCGAGCGCCGCCCTGGTCCGCGACATGTCGCCCCGCCTCACCCGCGCGTTAGCCTTCGGGTTGCTGACGATTGGTCCGGTCGGATCCAACTACCTGGGCAATTTCATTGCGGGGTTGACCCTTCCGATCTACCACACCTGGCAATCGCAAATGTGGATCATGGGATTTCTCGCGATTGTCATGTACACGCCGATCTTTCTGTGGCTCAAAGATCTGAGTCCCGAGCTGCGGTTGAAGATCTATCAGACCGAATTGGCGGCCCTGGAGGTTGCCGGCCGCCGCAGCCCAAGCGGGGCGGAGCTGCCATCGAGCGCGCGCCAGGCATTTGTCATGCTGCTTGGACATTTGGAGCCCTGGTTGATGGTGGTGCCGTTTACCATCAGCCTCTGTCTGTTTATCGCGATCCAGGCCTTCGGTCCGCTGATGTTCACAGAATCGTTCCATTACACTCCCGCGGACGCGGCGCGGATGAACTCCTATTTCTGGCTCGGCAACATGGGCGCCCTGATTGTGATTGGGGTGATTTCCGATCGCCTGCAAGTGCGCAGGCCCATCTCGACCATTGGCGCAGTGGCAACCGTGCTGGTGCTGGCATGGTGGATACCGAGGTTCGGTGGGGAGTTGCCGCGCCATCTGATGATCATGGTTGCGACCTTGCTCGGCTGCTCTTTGGCGATGGTCGCGGTCCCGTGGGCAGCACAATACTCTGAAACGCTTGAAGACACCTCGCCGGCATTGCAGGCCACCGGGTGGGCCTTCTACGGACTCGTCAGCCGCGGATGGGTCGCGATCTCCGCGCCTCTGATGATCGCGATCGCCGCTCGCTACGGATGGGCGAGCTGGATGAAATTTTCGCTGGGAGCGATGCTCCTGTACGCGGTGGCGACGATCTTTGCAAGCCGCCGGGCCGTCGAGACCCTGACCCAGGCCGAGGTTCGACCCGGCCTGGCAGGGCGCTGATTCAGCCGCATTCGTTTCGGCCCGGTGGCTACTGTCTTTGCACCGCCGGGATCACTTCTTCGGCAAACGCCTGAAACTCTTCCTCGACGAGAATCGGCCAGCGCACGTTGAAGATGAAGTGGGTGACGCCGATTGCCTGGTACTGCGCGATCTTGTCGAGACACTCGTCCTTGGCGCCGATCATGATCCGGTCGCGTGCCTGCTCCGGCTTGATTTGGGCCATGCCCGCCACGACCCCTGAAATCATCTGTTCGCGCTCTTTAGGCGCCTTGTAGCAGAGCGGCATCATGATGGTCTTTTCGATTTCGTCGGTGTCGCGTCCTACCGTGTCGCCGTGGCGCTCGATAACCCCAATCAACCTTTTCATCTCGGCTGGGTTCGCGTGCATGGTGTTCCACAGGTCGGCATGCTGGGCGACGATCTTGAGCAAGGATTTTTCCCCGCGTCCGCCGATCATCACCGGGATATGCGGCTTCTGGAGCGGCTTGGGGTTACAGACTGCATCGACCACGCGATAGTGCTTGCCCGCAAACGAGGTTCGGTCCTGGGTGAACATTCCTTTGATGATCTGGCATGACTCGTCGAGCGCTTCGAGACGCCCGCGCAGGTTCTTGAAGTCGATCCCGAAACTGCCGTGCTCGAGCTCATACCATCCGGCGCCGAGTCCAAGATTGAGCCTGCCGCCGCTCACCTGGTCGAGAGTGGCCGCCATTTTTGCGGTTAGGCACGGGTTGCGATAGGTGTTGCTGTTGACGAGCGCACCGATGCGGGCGCGCTTGGTGTGCTGGCTGAGTGCACTTAACAGGGTCCAGTTCTCCATGCAGGGACCGGCAGGGTCGGGCGTGAAGATCGGATAGAAATGGTCGAAAGCCCACAGCGAGTCGTAACCCCAGGCGTCTAGTTTGCTCCACACCTCACGCATTCGGTCCCAGGTGACGTTCTGTTGTCCGGACTGAAACCCAAATCGAATCGGATGCTTGCTCATTCCCTTGCCACCTCCAGAGACTAATCTGCAGTCCTACGGCGTCTCCAACCCGCACATGTATGATGCCGCTCCGGACACTAGCACAGGCAGGGTTGCCGCAGGGCAAATCCTCGTGAACGCAAATCGCGAAGGAGATCAGTGATGGTCGAACAAGCCCTTGAAATTCGCACCCCCGACGGAACCTCCGACGCACTCCTATATCGAGCCGACGATGGCGGGCGCCGGCCCGGAGTGATTCACCTGACCGACATCGGTGGCATCCGACCCTCACATTGCAGCATGGCCCGTCGCCTCGCCGAGAAGGGCTACGTGGTTCTGCTGCCGAACGTTTTCTACCGCACCGGAAAACCTCCGATGTTTGACTTCACGCCGACCATGGGTGAGGAACGCACCATGAAGCGCTTTGCCGAACTCGCTTCACCCATGACGCCCGAAGCTACCGAGCGCGACGCCGCCGCGTACGTCGATTTTCTCGCGGCGCAGCCGTCGGTGGGCTCGGGCACCATGGGAGTAGTGGGACACTGCTTCACGGGGGGTATAGCAATGCGGGCCGCGGCGGTACGCCCCGAAAGGGTTGCCGCGGCGGCCTCATTCCACGGCGGTGGACTTTACACGAACGCACCCACCAGCCCGCATCTCGTGCTTCCGCGTATCCGGGCCGAGCTCTATTTCGGTCATGCGATCAACGACCAGAGCATGCCCGAGGAAGCCATCAAGAACCTCGAGCAGGCGCTTGCGCGCTGGGGTGGAAAGTATCAGAGCGAGACCTACGCCGGCGCGTATCACGGCTGGACCACGCCGGATACGCCCGTCTACGACCAGCAGCAGGCCGACCGCGCCTTTCAAAAGTTAGCCGAGCTTTTCGTGCGGACGCTGAAGTAGCTTCGGCGCGCGGCGCGGCCCTGGCTGGTCCGGAGCCATGCTTCGCCGACCAATCAGAGGCGGCGCGCGCGCTCGAGGGTGGGCGCGATTCGTCTCACAACTTCGAGCGCTCGTCCGTTCGCCATCCTTATCGCATCACGCTGCGAGAACAGGACCAGACGATGTGCTCCGGCGTCCCGGTAGCCCTTAAGATTCTCCAGTGAGACTCCGTCGTGGCCGGGGTCGACGAACGCGCTTATCTGCAGGCTCTCGGGATTGCGACCGGCCTCGGCGACGACCTTCTTGAGCGCCTCGATTTCATTCCTGAGATTCTGGGGTTTGCCGGCGATCGGAGCCCAGCCATCGTAGCTGCGGGCTATGCGCTCGAACGCCTTCGACCCGCGTGCTCCCAACAGTATCGGAGGTCCGGGTTTCTGGATCGGCTTCGGGTCGCAACGGACTGGTGGGAACTGGACCAACTCGCCCTGGTAGCTGGGCTCCGCCTGCGTCCACAATGCTCGCATCGCCTCGACCGTCTCGCGCAGCCGCTTCCAGCGTTTTACGAAGTGTGTTCCCATCGCCTCGGTTTCTTCGCGAAGCCATCCGCCGCCAATTCCCAGCACCACGCGGCCACCCGAGATCACGTCCAGCGTCGCTATAGTCTTGGCGGTGATAATCGGTTCGCGTTCGGGGAGCAGACAGATGCCGGTTCCCAGCTTGATTCTCTTGGTGACCGCCGCGGCGGCGGCGAGCGCTATGAAGGGATCCATCCAACGCCCGTAGTGTTCGGGGAGGTCCCCTCCTCCGGGCGGGATGGTCTTGAAGGCAATCGGAATGACCGGATGTTCGGGAATGAAGAGCGATTCAAAGCCGAGGTCTTCGACGGTGCGGGCTATTTCAGTGATATCTCCCGTTTCCGCGGTCGCCGCAATCATCACGCCGATATCCATCGCAATATCTCTCCTTGCGTTGTCGCGACCGGCTCTTCGGTCGCCGATCGTATGAAAGCGTTTCAGCGCTCAATGAGCTCGTGGCCGGGCTCGGTACGAAGGTAACTCGCGGATTGCGCGGATCGAGTGAGCTGGAACTGGTATCGCCCCGCCGTCAGCCCAGAGATCCGGTTACAGTCGCTTTCCGCATCGCAATGTGCGGTGCCTCCAGACGATGCCTTTACGCCGAGCTAAGCGATTCTGCAATCACCGGGATTCGGTTGCCGGTTTCGTTCTTCGGTGCCATGGTCTCGCTTGAAGAGGCAGCGCCTTATGGAAACGCTCAGAGACAAGACCGCGATCGTCGGAATCGGCCATACCGAATACTCGCCGGATTCGGGGCGCAGCGAGATGAGTCTGGCGGTCGAAGCCATTTGCAACGCAGTCGCCGATGCGGGCCTGAAACCGTCGGACATCGATGGAATCGCCAAGTTCAGCATGGACAACAACGACCATGTCTTCCTTGCGGCGAACCTCGGCATCCCCGCGCTGCGCTTTTTCGCTGAAGCGCCGTGGGGTGGAGGGGGAGGGCCGATAGGTTCGGTCATGTTAGGCGCGATGGCGGTGGCGACCGGAATGGCGAACTGCGTGGTGGCGTTCCGCGCGATGAATGAGCGGTCCGGACGCGGCACGGGGCGCTTCGGACTTGCAGCGGTGCGCGAGGGCGCGCCCGGCGCCCGGGGCTACCTGGAGCCGTACGGGTTTTTCAGCCCGGCGCAGGCGGTAGCGTTGAGCGCGCGCCGTCACATGCACTTATACGGAACCAGGAGCGAACACTTCGGGGCGATCGCGGTCGCGTGCCGAGCGCATGCGCAGACCAATCCGAACGCCGTAATGCGCGGACGGCCGCTGACCCTCGAAGACCATCAGAGTTCGCGAATGATCGCCGATCCGTTGCGGCTGCACGATTGCTGTCTGGAAACTGACGGCGGAGCCGCGGTCGTGATCACCAGCGCGGAGCGCGCGCGTGACCTGCGACACAAACCGATCTACATCATGGCGGGCGCATTTGGCGCGACCGACCGCAACACCCAAGCGGTGGTGAAATTTTTGGAGCATCCGCGTTCGGAATCGACCGTGGTGGCCGACGACCTGTTTCCGCGTGCCGGCATTGCCCACAAGGATATCGATGTCTGTTTCATCTACGACCACTTTACGCCGCTGGTCCTGATGGCCTTCGAGGAATTGGGTTTTTGCAAGCGGGGTGAAGGAGGGCAATTCGTGTCGGATGGCAATCTGCTGTGGCCGAACGGTGCGCTGCCGTTCAATACCAGTGGCGGTAATCTCTCGGAGGGTTACATTCATGGAATGCAAAACACTATCGAAGCGGTGCGCCAACTCCGGGGCGACGCGATCAATCAGGTGAAAGACGCTGAGATTGCCTTCATCGCATCCGGCAACGCGGTGCCGAACACTGCGATGATCGTGCATCGATAGTGAATCTGAAGAGGTCAGGGCGAATGGTTGCCGATAGCGGGCACCGAGTACGCGGAGTCGAGGAATCTTGAGCCGCTCATGGCCTCCGAGCAGCGGCGAGATTCGAATCGTCGCCTAACGGGGGTCGACCGCCTGACCGATGGAGAAGTGCTGATGGACGCGAGATCGAATTTCCCTCGCCCGATCCCCGAATTTGACGCGACGGAATTTTGGGCCGGCTGCAATCGCGGAGAACTGCTGATGCAGCGTTGCACGTCGTGCAAGAAATTCCGATGGCTCCCCCAGCCCATGTGCGCTTCGTGTAATTCGCTCGAAAGCGAATGGGCCAAAGTCAGCGGCCACGGAACCGTTTACTCATATACGATTATAACCCATCCGGTTCATCCGGCTGCCGTCAGTCGCGTGCCATACAACGTCGCGCAGGTACAGCTCGATGAAGATCCGCAACTGATCCTGATTACGAACCTGGTTGGAGTCAGGAACGAAGACATCCGCATCGGAATGCGCGTGCAGGTGACGTTCGAAGAACATTCACCGGGCGTGATGCTTCCGAAATTCGAGCGCGTGGCGAATTCCTGAAGATGCGCCGCCCGGGTCCTCCGGGAAACTAATGGGAAGAGGTCATGCCGGGGGACAGTGGCAGGAGTAGCGGTGGCGGCTTGCCGATTCGAGGCGCGGGTTTGGGGCCATCCCCCTCGTAGATGAGGTCAAAGTTTTCGGGGTCGGGTTTCCCGACTTCCAGGTCGCCACGTACAGGAAATTCGGCGCGCCGGAGCTCACCGCGTTGGCGAAAGCGGGCAACCTCAATGCTTTGGACGTTGGCGACGCAATTTGGACGGTTGGCGAAGGGTCGCGGAGTTCAAGGTGAGTTCGTAGAGGCCATCACTGGCCACGAAGACCGACCTTATCCAGCTGCCGTCCTGCGCGATTAGGGTCCCGTCGGAACCGATAAACGCCGAGGCCACCACGGTGACCGCGGCGTCCGAAGGGCTGGTCACTACCGCCGCCGCAGCGGCGCCCCGCAACGCCAAAACCAGGCCAAGCCGCAGGATGACAGTCTTATTCACCGATTTCCCCTTCTTTGGAAGTCAGTCAGCGGCCCGGTAGCGCAAACCGGAACGCACGTTCCTATCTATCATATATGCCGCCAGTAGCTGGTCGGATGGGTTCGTCAAGATCGGATCGCCGGACCTCTTGTAACAGGTCTTTGAAGATTGCGGTCAAGGCCACGGTTCTTGTGCGGTTTCAACCGCCAGACGCGGCTTTCGCGATTTGATCCTCGCGCGTCAGATCAGTGCGCTCCGAAGCGAAACTAGCAACGGAGCACACCGTCCGCCAAAACGACCGTCGATTCGGATTCGACCGGTAAGGCCAACGATCGAGGTAAGCTGCCCAAGGTGACCGCGACGGCAGCACTTGACATCAGACCCTTTTCCGATCGAACCGTGAAGAGGTTGACCAGCGGAACTGGAGGATGACAGATGGCAGCACCCCGCTTTGGACTCACGCTTCCAAACCGTGGCGTGATCATCGGCGCCACAACCGTCGGAGAGATGCTGGAAATGGCGCAATGGGCGGATGGAGCCGGCTGGGATTCGGTCTGGGTGGGAGATTCGATCTTCGCGAAGCCTCGCCTGGATGCGATCGCCCTGCTCGGTGCGATCGCCGCGCGCACCAAACAGGTGAGGCTCGGCCCCGCGTGTTTTGCCAGTACCCCGCTGCGGAACCCGCTGCTGCTCGCCTATCAGTGGGCCAGCCTTGATTTCTTGTCCGGAGGACGCACCGTGTTCTCCGCTTGCAAGGGGCAGCCCCAGCCGGGCGGCGGGGAGTTCGATCGTGAGTTCCAAGCGCTCGCGATAGACCCTCGCAGCCGTGTGCGGCGGATGGAAGAAGCGATAGACATCCTGCGACTCACGTCAACCCGTGAGCACGTCGACTACAACGGTAAGTATACGCAGTTTCGGGATGTTACCGTGCTGCCGCGCCCGGTCCAGCAACCTATCCCGATCTGGGTAACCGCGAATCCGTCTCCGGTCACAGACGCGACCGCGAAGGACTTCGAACGCAGTTACAAACGCGTCGCGCGCATGGGCGATGGGTGGATGACAACCGGCAAGACGCCGGCGCAAGTGCGCGAAGGGATCCAGATGATCGGTAAACACGCGCAAGAACTGGGCCGGACCCTGGAAGCGAAGTTCGAAGTCTGCGTCTACTACAACATCAACGTGAACGAGGACCGCGACAAGGCATTCGCGGAATCCAAAAAGTTCCTCGACGACTACTACACGGTCGACTATCATCGCGACTTCCTCGAGCTGTGGGTCGCGATGGGTTCACCGAAGCAGTGCGCAGACTCGATTCGAGGATTTCTCGACGCCGGCGCGACCACCATCACCCTACGACCTACCGCTTATGATCAGCGCCACCAATTCAAGCGGATCACGGACGAGGTTTTTCCGCTCCTGACCTAGTGCAAAGTAAAATTCCGGGCACCGCGAAGGAGTCGCGTCAAAAGAAGGTTAGGCATCTGCTACTGGTCGGGGAGAGGCTTGGACGCGCCCGGGGTTTTCGATCAATTCCTGCGCGCTCAAGTCAATTCACGGGTACGCCGAAAGTCGATGCCAGGCTGTTATCGAGCGCATGGTTAATATCGTCGGAGGGGACGTTCTCTCCGCGCTGAAGCCTGCGCGTTACGTCATTCACCTGGTCGGCTTTGAGATTGTAGTAGTGATCGAGGCTGGGAGCCGATCGCGTATAAAGTTTTGCGTTGAGACGATCGGATTGCTCGGCGTCGCGCAAGACTTGTGCAAGCGACAGGTTCGCGGAGGGCGCCATGGTCGGTGGGCGTGCCGTAGAACATGCCACCAGACCCATTAGAACCATAGCACCCAACACGCCCTCGATGGCGGGGAGGATCGACCTTTGCCGTTGGTTGAGTGGTCGCACAAATTCATGCTCTCGCAATTGCGGCGGTCCGAGTTTCCGTGCCTGAGTGGCTGCGCACCGACAGATCCAACGACTAGGCCTCATTCAGCACCCATATCAGAGATAGCGGATGTGGATGGTGACGGTCTTAACTCCGCCCGAATAGGTGAAGCGGGCGCGGTCAAACGGGGGCGGACCGAAGGTCCCGGCGGCATCATTGCTGGCGCCTACGCCCTCCTTGGGCATGCCCACGAAATTCCGGTCGAGTTTTCCGTTGGAATTCTCGTCGTGATAGACCGAAATGCCGTATTCGCTGGCCGCAACCCGGTCGAAATCACACTCGGCGGTCCCGTCGTGTATGGGTCCACTGGTGGTCTTAATCGCCTTCGATGAATCCGCCGGAAATCCCTCAGCGCCCTTGAACAAGGCGCACTTGACGTCGCCATCGGCGCTGTGAAGACCCACCACCTCGACTTTGATCCGATCGTCCGTCTCGGCGGTCGAGATGGAAACGAACCCCGCGAGAGCTGCCGCACATCCCACAGCCAGGAACGCTCGCCTCATGATTGTGATATATACCGTGCGACGGTTACGGGCCCACTAATCGTGGAGAGCGTCATGAATTCAGAACGGTACGTGCGGACCCTTGAGGAGTTCTTTTCAGGGTGAAGTAACTGGAGAGGCGTTGTTCCACGCCCTGGCCGAGGCGCTGGAGGACCCTGAGCGTCGCTACCAGATGTGCGTTCTGGAGCAGTTGGAGCGCGAGACCAAAGAGCTCCTTCGCGAGAATATCGGGCTTTTGGGCGGTGATACACGAGAGAGCGCAGAGGCACGCGCGACCGGTATTACACAGGCAAAGGCTCTTGCAGCGATGCCGTGGGCCAAAGTGATGCACATCTTCGAACGTGAAGTGAGGAAATTCGTCGCGCACTTTGAGAAAGTCGAGAAGGCAGGACCGGCGCACGGTGCGAAACTACTGGCGGCGCTTACTGCACACGAACGCGCCCTGCTCTCGTTCTCAGAGCGCGAGAGCTCGGGTCCCGCCAGCAATCCCTTGGATCCGGTTATCTGCTTGTTGAAGGTCGTACCCGCACGACCCGAATAACAGTCGGCACGCGGATCCCTTAGTGGGTATAGGGACGATGCATTGCGCAGGCGGGGTTGAGGCGAACGCCGAACCCGGGGCGATCCGGCAGCCTGAGCCGACCCTCGACCGGTACGGGCTCGTCGAGCAGCAGAGGAGTGAACATCGGAACCACCTCGTCAGCTTTGGGTGCCATCATCAGGAATTCCGAGAATGGGCTGCAATGGCGGGTTATTACGAAATGGTAGCTGTACACTCCCGAGGCGTGCGGAACCACCAACACGCCTCGGCTCTCCGCGAGGGCCGATATCTTGAGAAGCTCGGTGAGGCCTCCGCACCAGCCAACGTCGGGCTGGATGATGTCGCAGCACTCCATTTCGAGGAGCATCCGGAAGCCCCAGCGTGTCGCTTCATGCTCGCCGGTCGTGACCAGTAGGCCCACCGGGACCGCCTTTTTGAGCTGGGCATACCCCCAATAGTCGTCGGGCGACAACGCTTCCTCGATCCACTTGAGCCCGCATTTCTGCGCCTGCTGCGCCAGGCGTATCGCATAGTTGAGGTCGAGGCTCATCCAACAATCGAGCATGAGCCAGAAGTCATCGCCGACCCGCAACCGCATCTCGACCAGTTTCGCCAGATTCTGTTCAAACCCAGTCTCACCCTCGGCGGGGCTGTGATGAAGCGGGAGTTTGCCACCGATGAAGCCCAGCTTCTTTGCCAGATCGGGGCGCGAACCGGTCGCGTAGAATGGCTGCTCGGTGCGAACCGGGCCACCCAGCAGGTGATAGACGGGCTCGCCACGGACCTTGCCGAGGAGATCCCAGAGCGCGAGATCGACGCCAGAAATGGCGTTGAGTACCAGTCCTTTGCGGCCGTAGTACTGGGTGGCGAAGTACATCTGGTCCCAGATGAGTTCGTAGTTTTTGGGATCGCGGCCCTCAAGGAAGCGCGCCAGATGTTTTTCCACGATATAGGCAGCCGGCTCGCCCCCGGTGGTTACTGCGAATCCCACCGTGCCGTCGCTGGCCTCGATTTCAACCACCAGCGTGCCGAGGACGTTGATCCCAAAACTCTGACGGCTTAGACGGTATTCCGGATAGCGGCTCATTGGGGTGGCGATCGTCGATCCAATGGCCGCTTCCCTGATCGTGGTAGTCGCCGCCGCCACCACGAACGACCAGCGCCCGAACCTGCTTGATAGTCGAACTCATCTGGAGGAGTGAACCGGCGGCTTGCGCTCTTGCCACGGGCGCGCCTGTTCCAGCTGCGAGGCCAGGCGAACGAGCGTCGGATAATCGCCGAAGCGCGCGACCAATTGCACGCCGACTGGCAAACCCGTTTCGCTCCAACGCATCGGCAGCGAGATCACGGGTTGCCCGGTAGTATTGGACACGGGGGTAAAGGGCTCTCGACGGTTGCCCTAACACAGATCGGTACCTGGGCGAAACTCTCTCAAGGTTGCCGGTCCGGCGCGAATAAACGCGGAACGTCAGCGTCCGGGCTATCTTCTCGGAACCTGCGATCAACCGTTGCAAACGACTTCATCGAAAAACGTGTTGGTGAACAGACCGACCATTGCGCGAGCAAGACCGGTTCGGCGCGGGAATTGAGCATCTGCGGCTGCGGGCGCCGCTTCTTCGAAACCGCCTGCCGGAGGGAAGGCCGAGCGGCGCCTGCTCCTCGAAAGATTCGACATTGCCGTTGGAGTTGTGGCACACAGATCATAACTGGGCCCACGACGACGAGGCTTCAGAAATTCCAATTCAGTAGAGCACCACGGCGATGATCGGACTCAAGGAACAGACAGTGCGCGGAGGAAAAAGCTTTGCAGATCTTCGCGCGATGCATGAGTGGAACATTCCAGCGGACTACAATGTCGCGATCGATTGCCTCGATCGTCACACCGACCTTCGTGACCGGGTGGCACTGCTGTACGAAGACGACGAAGGCCACGCGGCGCGTTACACGTTCGCGCAGATGATCGAGGCGTCCAACCGGTTTGGCAACGCGCTGCGCGGCCTAGGTATCGGGCGCGGCGACGTGGTTGCGGTTCATACACCCCAACGACCGGAGACGGCGATCGCGCACATGGCCATCTATCGAATCGGCGCGATCGCGCTTCCCATCTCAAAACTGTTCGGCCCTGATGCAATTCAGTACCGGCTCGAGAACAGTGCTGCGAAGGCAATCCTGATGGAGCCTGAGACCGTCGGCAAAATGGATGCCGTCGATCGCAAGAGCCTTCCTAATTTCAAACACCTCATAGTTGCGGGGCAGGTCAAAGGCATGCTTGGTTTTGATGACCTCATGAGCAAGGGCGCGCCGGACCTCTCGATGGAAAAGTCGAGCGCGGAAGATCCGGCCCTGCTGATGTACACGTCCGGCACCACCGGAAACCCCAAGGGCGTACTGCATGTTTCGCGTTATGTACTTGGGCACAATGGCATCGACTACTCCTACAATTATTTGCGCGATGGCGACCTCTACTATAGCCCAGCGGATTGGGCATGGGCGGGCGGATTGCTCGACGGGTTGCTCGCGATTTGGCCGTATGGAATTCCGGTGCTCGCGTATCGCAGCAAGGCTCGCTTCGATCCGGAAGTGACCTTCCGGCTGCTAGAGAAGTATGGCGCCTCGGTGGGTCTCTATCCTCCCACCGCACTGAAGGTTCTGCGTGAGATAAAGAATCCGCGCGAGAGGTATCGACAACTCAAACTGCGCTGCATCGTCAGCGGCGCCGAGCCCGTCAGTCCGCAGCTCGCGAAATGGGTAGACGAGGAGTTGCAAGTCGAATTCAACCAGGGGTTCGGCCAGACCGAAGCCAACTACTTTATCGGCACGTGCAGTAGGGTTGAGAAGGCGCGCCTGGAGCCATTGGGCAAGCCCTATCCCGGCCACCACGTGGCGATCGTTTCGCCCGAAGGTGAAGTGCTGAAGGCGGGCGTGACCGGCGAAATCGCGATTCGGCGCGACTCGCCGGTGGTGATGAGGGAATACTGGAAGAACCCGAGCGCGATGAGCGAAAAGTTCAAGGGCGAATGGTGCATGACCGGCGATCTCGGTCATATGGACGAGGAAGGCTACGTCTATTTCCAGGGACGCAACGACGATGTAATCAAAAGCTCCGGCTACCGGATCGGTCCCTCCGAGATCGAAGCCAAGATCATGGAACATGGCTGCGTCGCATCATGCGCGGTCATCGGTGTGCCCGATCCGCAGCGAGGTCAGGCGATCAAGGCATTCATCAAGTTGTTGCCGGGATTTTCGCCGTCGGAGAATCTGGTCGAGGAGATCCGGACCCACATCAAGACCCGGCTGGCCGCGCACGAGGCGCCTCGAGAGTTTGAGTTTCTGGATGAATTTCCATCCACAGTGACGGGAAAGATCATGCGCCGGGAACTGCGAGCGCGCGAGGAAGCTAAACGCTCGGGCCAAGTGGGGAGTTGATTCGCGGGCTCTGGCACCAACCATCCGGCAGCGCCCAAGACTTGGTGGGAGGCGCGCACAGATTTGCTCCACTGCGGTCCCGGCAATTGAAGACGCGGTCCTTGTTACGTCGTAGTTCACCCAGGGGCTCGATACTGCCGAACCAGGTGACGGGAGTCGCCGCGCACGGCACTCAACCCGAGCGGCTTATCTACGGGCTTGCAATCATGTAACTGTCGAGTTACGTATTAAGCGATGAAAATCGATAACACCCTGGCCGCGCTGGCCGATTCCACTCGCCGCGAGCTGCTGCGTCGACTCGCTTCCAGCCCATGTCGGGCCAATTCGCTCGCCAGAGGCTTTGCGATCAGCCGCCCGGCGGTGTGCAAGCATACGCGAGTGCTCAAGCGCGCCGGCCTGATCCGGGCCAAGAAAAGTGGCCGCGAGCAGATTTACGAACTGGCACCGATGGGCCGTGACGCGGTGCGGCAACTGATCGCCAAACTCGAAGAAGTGAGCGGTTTCTGGGACGTGGCGCTGGACGCTTTCAAGCGCTACGCGGAAGCGCAGCCCCGCTAAGTATGCTCCTCAGGTGGGGGTACCGCGCTGCCCCGGGATGAGACTAGCGAGAGCGGTGCGGAGGCTCGTGTGTCCCTGCCGAGATTTGCGCTTCTCTCGCCTGCCACGGAGATGCTCCTTTCTGCACCTGAGCGATAGCTCTGTTTGCTCTGGGCCGGTCGAGTCTGTCATTTCTGCCCGGAGAAACAGAGATGCCTGACGATAATATCGATGTGCTGGCCGCGGTGCGCGATCTGGCGCCTTCTATCAGCGCCCGCTCGGCCGAAATCGAATCGGAGCGGCGATTGCCGCTCGATTTGCTCGACCAGCTGATTGCGGCCAGCTGCTTCCGCATGCTCACACCTCGCAGCCACGGCGGTCTCGAGGTCAATTTGCCGCTCTCCATGGAGATCATCGAGACGATTGCAGCGGCCGACGGGGCTACGGGGTGGACCGTCATGATCGGGTCGGAGTCGCCGATGCTGCTCGCCCTGTTGCCGCGCTCTCGATTCGATCAAATCTACGCGAACACGCCCGACGTGATCGTCGGCGGGGGCTTTGCACCGCGGGGACAGGCGGCCGCGGGAGCGGGTGGATATCTGGTCAATGGGCGATGGGCATTCGTCAGCGGCTGCCAACATTCGCGATGGCTGATTGGAAATTGCGTAGTTACCGAGAACGGTCGACCACGGTCCGGTTTGCTGCCCGGTTCCAGCGAAATCCGTGCGATGCTGTTTCGCAGCGACCAGGTGACGATCATCGACACCTGGGAGGTCACCGGTCTGCGCGGCACCGGCAGCCACGACATCGAGGTAAAAAACCTCCGAGTCCCATCCGATGATTCGCTGGATATTTTCATGGGGCAGTCGTGCGTGCCCGGCGCCCTGTACCGGGCGCCGGTGGTGTCATTCGCCCTGCACATCGGCGCCGTGGGGGTGGGAATTGCCAGGCACGCGCTCGCTGACATCATCGCGCTGGTACAGACCAACAAGAAACGTCTCTACACCGGCTCCGCGATTGCTGACTCACCCCTGTTCCACCATCGACTCGCCCAGGCGGAGACGAGCTTGCGTGCCGCGCGCGAATTACTTATGGCCGAATCGCGCGCGGTGTGGCAATCGTCACTCGCCGGACGCTCGCTGACGCCGCCGGAGACGGCGCGCGTCATCGGCAGCGTGGCATGGGCGGCACAAACTACCGCCTCGATAGTCGATACCTGCTACACGGCGGGCGGTGGCACCGCACCATACAATTCGTCTTCCCTGCAGCGCCATCTGCGCGACATTCATACCTTGACGCAGCACGCGGCAGTCAACGAAGCGATGCTGGCCCGGGCCGGCGCGTTTCTGATCGGCAAGTCTCCCGACTTCACGTACTGACTCAGCGATTGCGCGTCAGCGGGCCGACCGCTGCTCCCGAGATGGCGCGTTCCGCGCGCGGGCTCTCGGGTTGGCATCGCTGTCTTTCAAAAGTGTTTGAGAACCGAACTGCGCCGAGACGAAAACCGGCTGGAAGGACCACCCGAAGGGACAGCGGATCAGGAGGAGGGGCGGGCAACCGCTTTTTCCAAAGTGGGGAGCGCTTCTTCAAGGGTCACCGGGTCGGCCAACGCACCCAGGAAGGGATCATCGCCAAGCCGGGTCATACGCTCGACGATGGTCCTGATGTTGTACACCTGCGGATCCACATCGGTGCGCACTTCGCTCCATTTGAGCGGCGCGGAAACCGGCGCGCCGTCTTGCGCCCTGAGGCTGAAGGGAGCCGCGATGGTTTTTCCGTGCCCGAGCTGAAGGTAGTCGATATATACCTTGCCTTTACGCGTGCTCGGATTCCGATTCATCGTCGCTATGTCCGGGATGCGCCCCACCACCACCCGTCCCACCAGCTCCGAGAACATCTTCGCCTGATCGTAGGTATATCTCGGCTTGAGTCCTACGACGACATGCAGGCCCATTTGGCCCGAAGTCTTGACGTACGGCCTCATCCCCAGCT
>JBKPEA010000026.1:0-70790 GCA_046728175.1 Thermodesulfobacteriota bacterium
TGCGCGCGATTTCATCCAGCAGCAAAACTTCCTCGCCCGCTTCCCTCTCATCCCGCTTCTCGACTACCTTCAGCATCGGTGGCGTCCTCCTTCCAACCCGGCTCCCACCGGGGTTTGCGTTGGCTACGCGGAAGGGTACGCCGCCTTTTTCATCCCGTCACCGATCCCCAACTTTCGGTAATAGCTCCGAAGTCCGGCGTTGTTTAGGCTCTCAGCAAGGAGATTGTCCGCCAATTTACACTCTTGAGCTGAGTTCAAAAAACATAATAGACATACGACCTAGGTCTATGCTCCCAATGTCGAATTGTCCATTTTCTATCAGGTGATAGATCGGGAAGGAGGAGCAAGTTGGAGGTGGCTCAAAGCTCTCTTACTATGCCGACCTTCTCAGCTCCTGCAGGTTAGTTCGCTAAGCGAATCGACGACGAGGAGCATCGAAGAAGCGTGGTTCGTGTCGACCCGGAGCCACTCCCTTCAGGTTGAAAGGGGGAAAGCGATGATAGTTCAGCGAAAAACAGAAAAATGCGGCAAGGCGAGAGCCGTATCGGGGGGTCACGGCACTGCGCTTCAAAGGCCGTTCGACACCACAAATTTGAAGCGAGCGACTTTCGCCGCCAAGCGGAATTTTGGTGGTAATCCTACCGATAGGGAGTTTCGCAGCCAGGGTTGCACTGGCGGGTGCGATACATAAACATGCTCAGGAATTTTCCCGTGGCACTGGAACGACAAAGCTCAGCGGAAAACTCCGCACTCCGGCGGGCAGCACATTCGGACACCACACGACCTTTGCGGATCGCTCAATTATCGACCCTTTATGAGCGAGTTCCTCCCAACTTTTATGGTGGCGCCGAACGCGGCATCTCGTACCTCACGGAGGAACTGGTTCGCCGTGGTCATGAAGTGACCCTTTTCGCTTCGGGCGACTCAGTAACTTCCGCCAAACTGGTATCTGGATTTCCGCGCTCTATGCGACTGGCCGGATTGTCTGTCCCGGCAGTCGGTCCTGGACTGCACCTTCCAATGGTCGCGGAGGCTTACGGAAAGGCGCACAACTTCGACGTGATCCACTCGCACCTTGATTTCTGGTGCTTCCCATTCGCGAGGCTGAGTTCCACGCCAACCGTAGTCACATGCATGGACGCCTTGACGTTGAAGAGTCGAAGCTAGTCTATGAACGTTTTTCCGACATCCCGCTCGTATCGCTGAGCCAGGCACAACGCGCGCAGTTGCCGATCATGAACTGGGTGGGAAGCGTTTATCAGGGCGTTCCCCGCGACCTGCTGAAGTTCAATCCGCACCCGGGAAGTTATCTGGCGTTTCTTGGCAGAATTTCTCCTGAAAAGCGCATCGACATCGCAATCGAGGTGGCCTTGCGGGTCGGAATCCCGCTCAAAATTGCCGCCAAACTAGACGCCGTTGACCGTGAGTACTTCGATACTCTCATCAAGCCTAAGCTGTGCCCTCCGTCCGTTGAGTACCTCGGCGAAATCGCAGAGCACGAAAAGAATGAATTTCTGGGAAACGCCATTGCACTACTGTTTACGATCGGCTGGCCCGAACCCTTTGGTCTCGCGATGATAGAGGCCTTAGCCTGCGGCGTTCCGGTTGTTGCGTGTCCCTATGGATCGGTTTTAGAGGTCGTGCGAGACGGTGAAACGGGGTTCATCGGGTCGACGGTGGAGGAATTGGTTGCCGCGGTTACACGCATCGACAGGCTCTCGCGCGCCGCTTGCCGAGCCGAATTCGACGGACGGTTCACGTCCACACACATGGCTTTGCGCTACGAGCAGATATATTTGAATCTCATCCGGGTCCGCGAACAGAGGCTCAGACTCGGCGTCGCACACAGCAACGGGGTGGCACAAAAGAACCCGGCTCCATGAAACCTCGGCAGTCGCGGACCATGGACAAGGTGCTTTTTGCAGCACCTCACGACCTCGCCGGAAGAAGCCGTTTTTGGCTTCCGAACCCACAAACCGCATGATCCGGAGCAGAAGCACCCTCGCGGCCTCGAACTCGGCCAACAGATCGATCTCGCCGAGATCGCGTCTGGGGCCCGCTCCAGCGCGCACAATCCACATCTCAATCCCGTTCATATCTCGATCTGATGGAAGCGGACTTGACTATATGGACGACCGTATAGTATCTTTCATCTTCATTACGCGGATCAGGGTGCTCAGATGACAGCTAGAGACGAACTGAATCAGTTTCGTTCGGAGGTCGCGAACTTCATAGAGAGCGAATTGCCCGATTCGCTCAGAAACCGATCAAGGATCCGTAGTGCCTTCGAAGAAGACGACGGGGGTGCGGATCGTACCGACCCGTCGCTCAAGGATGCCCGGGCGCTGTGGCGCGAGGCACTACGCGCCAGGGGCTGGCTCGCGCCTGCATGGCCGGTGAAGTACGGCGGCGGGGGTCTAAGCCCGGCGCATCAGTTCGTTCTGATCGACGAGTTCATAAAACACGACGCGCCGAGGTTTTTCGACATGGGGCTCGGGATGATCGGACCGACCATCATCTCGCACGGGAAAGAAGAGCAAAAACTGCGAATGCTCCCGCCGATACTGTCGGGAGAACACGAATGGTGTGAACTGTTCAGCGAGCCTGCCGCAGGATCGGATCTTGCCGGACTTCATTGTCGCGCGGTGAAAGACGGTGACGAATACGTAGTAAATGGCCAGAAGATCTGGACCACGTTGGCAAACCGGGCCAACTGGGGATTGCTCATGGCGCGCACGAATCCTGAGGCGCCGCGGCATCTCGGAATCAGCATGCTGCGTGTGAATATGCGCGCAACGGGCGTCACTGTGCGCCGCATCCAGAATCTGACCAACCACGAATTCAACGAAGTCTTCTTCGAAGACGTCCGCGTTCCCGCCAACGATGTGATTGGAGAGGAGGGGCGTGGATTCTACTACCTGATGAGTCTGCTTGACACCGAGCGCTCTGCCGTCTCGCAGGTGTCGAGCATCGAACGCACCCTCCAATCGCTCTTTCAGCTTGCGCAATCTCCAGAGCTGCCATCGTTCTCGAAGGCCGCACGAACGGAGCTCGCGAACCGGGCGATCGAGGTGGAAGTCTTGCGTGGTCTCTCGCAGGGAGTCTCGGAGTTGCAGTTCGCCGGCAAGACGCCAGTGCATCAAGCATCGGTTCTGAAGCTCTACCATACCGAACTCGCTCAGCGGATCGCTGCGACCGGAATGAAGATGATCGAAACGCATGGACTCTTGTACCGGGGGGAGAAGCACGCGCCGTTCGATGGAATGATCGCGCAGCAATACCTCTACGCGAGTACCCTCACGCTGCAGGTTGGAACCTCGGAGATCCAGCGCAACATCATCGCGACCCGCGGCCTTGGATTGCCGCGCGGCTAACCGTCTCGATCACAGGTCTAAACACCATGGATATCGGACTAAACGAAGAACAAGAACTGCTCAAGGGAGCCGCCCGTGGATTCCTCGAAAAGGAATGTCCCGAGGAGCATGTGCGCGCCATGGAAGCCGATGAAAAGGGTTACAGCCCGGAGCTGTGGCGAAAAATCGCGGATCTCGGATGGCACGGGCTGATGATCGCGCCGAAGTTCGGCGGGTCCGGATTGTCGTTCTACGATTTGTGTATCGTGGTCGAAGAGGCCGGGCGATCGCTGCTGCCGGGACCATTCATTCCCAACCAGGTCGTCGTGGGGCTTTTGCTCGATGCGGGCTTGCAATCGCAACAGAAGAGATATCTTCCCGCGATAGCGAGCGGCTCCCAGATACACACCTACGCCTTTACCGAGAGCACTGGCCGATGGAGTGCCGATGATGTCGCACTCGAGGCGCAGCGTACGAACGCCGGTATAGTACTGAACGGAACTAAGCTCTTCGTTCCCGATGCGCACGTGGCCGACGTGATCTGGGTGCTTGCGCGGAGCGGGAAAGCCTTCGTCGCGGCTGCGGTACCACCCACCGCTCAGGGCGTCCGCATCGCGCCCCTCAAGACCATGACCGGAGAAAAGCTCGCTGAACTTGTTCTCGAGAATGTCAGCGTCGCTAGAGGTGAGATCATTGAGATTCCCACACTCGAGGCGTTCTCGAATCGCGCGACGGTTCTCGAATGCGCGTACCTGGTAGGCCTAGTCCAGAAGGACTTTGAGATTACCGTAGAATACGCGAAACAGCGGGTAGCGTTTGGGCGTCCGATCGGCGCGTTCCAGGCGATCCAGCATAAGGCGGCGGACATGGTGACCGACCTGGATGGGATGAGATTCATCACCTATCGCACCGCGGCAGCGATAAGCGATCGAGACCGGTCCGCAAACCTGAAAGTTGCCATGGCCAAGGCCTGGTGTAGCGAGGCGAGCCGGCGCGTGGTCGCTCACGGTCAACAAATTCACGGCGCGATCGGGTTCACCAGGGAATACACGATTCAGCTTTACTTCCGCCGCCAGAAGCACGGTGAGCTGTTCTGGGGCGACGGCGACTTTCATCGTGAACGCGTCGCGAGCATGTTGAGCATCTGAATGGCAACCAAGCTTGAAAGGACCGATCTCCGTAGGGTGCGAAGCGAGCGCTCGTCGAAGCGCCTGCTTGAAGCCGCCACCCAGTTAATTGCCGATCAGGGATACAGCGCGACATCCATCGCACAGATCGCGCAGAAAGCTGGCTATAGTCACGGCTTGGTAAGCCAACGGTTCGGATCAAAGAGCGACCTGATTCGGATGCTCGCGCGCGAATTCCAGAGCTACTTCGCGATCGACAGGCTTGAGCCCGCGCTCAAGGAGAGAAGCGGTCTGGACGCGTTGATTGTAATGATCGAGACGTACCTCGACGCAGTCGCAAGCAGCGGCACACTGGGGCGTGCATATTACGAGTTGTTCGGCGAATCGATCGCGCTGGTGCCGGAGATCCACGAGACGTTTGTGGAGGCAGATCGCAACTTTCGCGATTTGCTCACCAAGACAGTTCGATCGGCTATTGACGCGGGCGAGATTCCAGCAGAAGTCAACGTACACGCACTTGCCAGCGTGGTGCTTTCGATTGTGCGCGGCATATCCATGCAATGGCTGCTCGACGGCGCCTCGCTCGACTTGACCGCAATCAAAGGCGAGGTCCGCCGGCTCTTCGAAGGTGCTTTTGCAGGTTCGGAGAAGCGCCCGCGATCGATCAGGGTCTCCAGGGCTGACGGATGACCTGGGCAGGTCTGGAATGACTGACGAAGCCCTCGGCGGCGTGCGGGTTCTCGATTTCACGACCATCGTGTCGGGACCGTACTGCACTCGGATGCTCGCGGATCTGGGCGCGGAGGTGATCAAGATCGAACCGCCCGAGGGTGACTTTATCCGGCTTCAGCCTCCGCTTCGCGATGGCAAGAGTGCCTACTTCGCGAGCCTGAACTGCGGGAAGAAAAGCGTCGCGATCGACTTCCGCCAGCCGGAAGGGCTCGACTTAGTTCGCGAACTTGCTGCCAAGTGCGACGTCATCGTGGAGAATTTTCGTCCCGGCGTGATGCGCCGGCTGGGACTCGATTACGATGTCCTCGCGCCAAACCATCCTCGGCTCGTGTACTGCTCGATTTCGGGCTTTGGGCAAACCGGTCCGTGGGCCAAACGTAGCGCCTACGCTCCGATGCTCCACGCGGCGAGCGGCTTCGATTTGGTAAATCTTTCTTATCAAGAGGGAATGGAACGCCCGCTGACTGCGGGAATCATGATTGGCGATATCCTCGGCGGCACACACGCGTTCGGTGCGATTCAAACCGCGCTGCTCTCTCGCGAAAAGACCGGGCGGGGTGACTATATCGACCTTTCGATGCTGGATGCTCTGCTGGGGATGCCAACCTACGAATTTCAGGAGGCGCAGTTTCCCCAGCCCAAGCAGCCGAAGGGATTTCGACCCACTCGCGCAAAAGACGGCTTCATAATGATCGCAGCGGTGAAGCCCAACAACTTCGAAGCGCTGTGGCGCGCGATCGGACGTCCGGACCTGATGAGCGATCCTCGCTTTGCAACCACAAGGGGGCGTGCCGATAATTCATCGGCGATTACGACGCTCCTGGATGAATGGGCAGCGACCAAAACCACCTCCGAATGCGAGGCGATACTTACCGAGGGCAACGTACCGTGCTCCCGCTACAGCACGCTCCGGGAAGCTCTGAAGCAGCCGCACCTGGAGCATCGCGGCAGTTACGAGGTGATAAACGATGGCGCCGGTTCGCTCAAGGTTCCAAATCCTCCATTTAAGTTGCGAACCACCAATGCGAGAGCGCGAAGCCGCGTCCCGTCTCTTGGCGCCGACAACGCTGAGGTTCTCGAAAGCGTCCTCGGCTACTCAAGCGAACGTATCGCGGCGCTTGAGACACACAAGATTCTGTATCGCAAGTAGGAATTGGAAAAGGCCGGCGGCCCAGATATGGGGGGAGATTCTCGCGAGCGGAAGAATTCGCCCTCCTCTCGGCCCCGTTTTGACATGTCGCTGGCTTGGATTTCCAAGGGGATGCTTGAACCCCGGCTGCCCCAAGCAGTATCGCCAGCCAGCAGGATGGCCGGCCGAGATGCGCGCCGAAGCACTAGAGCTCGAGCATCTCCCGAGTTTGCACAACCGACGCGACCTCGTGACCCATAGCGCGAATCGTTGCAGCGGCGCGCTCGACGATTTGTGAATTTGATAGCTGACCTTCTCGGGCGTACTGGTGGTCCTCCAGACCAACTCGGACATGTCCCCCAAGGCTCGCTATTAACGGCACCATCGGCAAGTTGTCTCCGCCCAAGGTCGCCGCAAACCACTCGCATCGGACATCTTTGATCATCTCGAGATATGCCTCGAGACTTTTGAGCGTGGGTGGCATGCCGAAGCATTGCTCACCCGCGCCGAGATAGAATTTGAGGATGAGAGGCTCGGACAGCAAGCCTTGATCCAGAAAGACGAAGGCTGCGCGCAAAAATCCAGGCTCGAAGATTTGCAAGCTCGGACGCAAGCCGAGTTCGCGCGACGTCTCCAGGAAATACCGACAGGTCTCGTAGCTGTTCTGATATACAAACTTGGCCCCCCGGACTTTCTTCGATCGGCGATCGTAAGAAGCGAGGTTCACAGAACCGATGTCCGCGGCACCCAAATCAGGCCGGGTTGCCGGATCCCTGGCGAGCTCGACGAAATGGCGGAAGCGCTCGGCCGCGGTGCCCTCGAAAGGAAAAGTCGGCCATAAGAGCGCGTCGCACGACGCCCGCGCGCGCCGATACACTTCGGCATAGTAAGGAACGTCCTGCACCCAGCGACCGCTCCCAGGATCGCGAACATGGAAATGAATGAGCGCAGCGCCTGCTCTGGCAGCCGCGATTGCATCGCCGGCGATTTCCTGAGGTGTGTAGGGAATGTTTCGATTCAGCTCGCGCGGCGCGTTACCGTTGATCGCGGCCTCAATTATTATCGACCTGCCCATGATTTGCCCTCGGCTTGAAAATGTTCCCTAGTAGGACTCGAAGGTCCGCAAAAGTCCAGCGACCGTTGCGCAGCTTCCCCATTGTTCTAGTTCCGCGGGTTCGAACGGCCTATCTCGCGACGCCTCCGTGCTTTAGGAATGGTCCGAGCCAGTTTGCCTGGCCAAAGCCGAATTTGAAATCGACCGGTGAATCGTAGGTGAGGCCGATCCTGAGCTTGGGAGCGGGCCGCAGCAGGAAACCGATATTGCCGCCGAAGGCCTCATCCCAAGACTCGATCGACAAGCCGCCGTCGCCAAACTTAGGGAGAATGTTGTTGATCTTGGCCTGGGTTTTGAAGCGAGCCACTGAGAAACTGAACCCAGCTCCGACCGAGAGCCAGTCGTTCACGCGTATGCGATATTCGGATTGACCTGCCCGGTTATCAACGAAGCATTCGTCAGGTAATAGCGCCCGACCCAGTTCAGAGAGTAGTCAGAGGCCAGGCAAAGTCTGAATAGAGGCGGCTCCAAGCCACAGGCGGTCGCTGAGCTTCTGCGCGTAAAATACACCGGCGATTGGAAAAAACAGGCCAGCGTTACCGCCGCCGCCTCCACCGCCCGGCACATCTGTTTTGGGCCTTCGATCGAAGTTGATGGGAGGCAGCATGGCCCCGCTCGTGATCATGAGCTGGGTGCGATAGAGCAGCGTCATTCCTGCGGGATTAGTGGCGACGGTCGACGCGTCGGCCGCCATCGCCGCCCGCCCGCGCTGGCCGTGCCGAGATCGGGCGCACCGGTTTCGTAAAGAGCAATGCCCGCGCCCCATGCGGGTTGAGAGAGCAAGAGCAGAATAGCCGCCGCAAATCGTGGACCGCTTCATGACCGGCATCAGTCGCCCAATCTCTATTCAATTGCAGTGGGACCAAAGGGTCGTTTGAATTTCCGTGCCATACTCATTACTCGCGGGCCATAGATGAGGGCAAGAACAATCAGGTTGTTGACTGAAGAAGCACTCTGTTAGGAGGCGCACCGCAAACACGCCTATCCCTTTGGTGGATCATAACCAAAACAGATCTGCTTGCGGATTGAGCTCCCGGGCTGACCGCCCGAAATGTGAGTGTCCCGCGGCTCTGTCCGCTGCCGAAAGTTAGCCTTTGAAAGGTCCGCTTCCATCGGCGCGGCGAGGGCGAAGCCGTTCCTGAAAGCTCGGCTTCGTCGCAGGCGATGACGGCGAAACGGGATCTTGCGAGTGAAAACGCAGAATCCGAAGAACTGATTATCGCTGACTCCCCCCGCGTTTTCTGTCCCGTAGATGTCTTACGAGGCCGCCGGAACGGGACCCTGCTGATTGTGATGTTGGAACGTTTGGCAAAGCCACCTGCCCGGCAGCGGTCTCGTTCGACGAATCCGGTCGGAACGATGTGGCCAGTCGGAAGAGCTCATTCAAATGGCTGCGATTACCCGCACGCAATGTTCATGGCAGCCGGTACTGCCAAAAGTATGTGAACCTCGCCAACGAATGGAGAGGGCGCCTGAAGGCCCGCTCTCATAGCGGCAGAGAGGTGGCTGGACAAACTGAATATTTTCTTCAAATATTCAGTCATGAGCGCGGATGCTGCCTTGGAGTCGGTTCCACGTGCACGGATTATGGCCGCGGCACGAAAACGCTTCGAGAAATTCGGCTACCGCGCGACCAGCATCGCTCTCATCGCACGCGATGCGGGGATCGCGGTCGGAACCATCTATTTGTATTTCAAGAACAAGGAACAGATCCTGGTCGCCCTGTTTGACGAATCCAATGCGCGCTGGATGGCCGAGGCCGAGCGCGCTGCGAACCAGCCAGGCAGCGCCGAAGAGCGTCTCCTGCGTGTCGCGCAGGCAAGCATGGAGCGCACCCAGCGCGACCAACTTCTGCGTGCGGTTATGAACCGCGACCTCGAGATGATCCTGGCCCCGCTCTGTGAAGAATTCCGGGACAAGGTGCTCCGCCACAACGTCGAGGTGATGGCGGATGTCATCCGCGATGGAGTGCGCTCCGGGGAACTCCGCTCAACCGACCCGGAAAAGACCGCTTTTATCCTCTGGACGACGGCGGACGCGCTATTCCTGCAAAAGCAATTCCGCTACGAGGAACTTCTGCCGACATACGTTGGGATTGTAAGAGACGGGCTGCGCAATCCTGAAAACCTTAGCATCGAAGTTCGAGCGAGCCGAAACAGGACCAAGCGCGAGGATACAAAATGAGAAACCGGTTTCGTCTCGTCCTCAGCTTCTTCGTTTGCACGGCGGCCTGCCTGGTGAGCGGGTCGTACGCAGCGGCCGGGCCCTGGGGTAATCCAACCTATCTATACCGCTACATCTTCTGGGGCCTTCGTGAGGAGTGGTCGCCGTCCAATGCCTACAAGATGTTCCCCTACCGCACGATCGAGACGCAGCCGCCTCCTTATCAGTTCCCGCGCGCGACGACGGGAGCGCTGCCGGCCGAAGTCGAGTACAAAGACGGCGAGTCGACCCGGCGCATTGCGCTCGACCAGTTGCTCGAATCCAGCGATACGCATGCCTTCATCGTGCTGAAGGATGGCAAGCTGGTCGACGAGCGCTATCTCAACGGTTATCAGCGTGACTCGATCTGCATCTCGCGGTCCGTCGCGAAGTCGTTCACTTCCGCTCTGGTCGGCATCGCAATCGACGAAGGCTACATCAAGGGACTCGACGATCCGATCACCGACTACCTGCCCGAACTGAAAGACCGCGGTTTCGGTGCGATTACGATTCAGAATCTGCTCACGATGGCATCGGGCATCCGTTACCGAATTGCCGAGCTGCCGTGGGATGAAGACGCGCTGTACTTTCTCTATCCGAACTCAAGAGAAATGCTGCTCTATGACACGGAAATCGCGGAGCCTCCGGGCCAGACCTTCCACTATACGGACTTCAACGTGGGTCTGCTCGCGATAATCATCGAGCGCACGACACATCGAACGCTCAGCGACTATCTGCAGGAGAAAATCTGGAAGCCGATCGGAATGGAGTATTCGGCGCTCTGGAGCATCGACAGCGAGGAGGACGGCTTCGAACTGTCGCATGTGGCCCTCAACGCGCGCGCCATCGACTTTGCGAAGTTCGGCGAGCTCTTTCTCGACAACGGCAGATGGAATGGCAGGCAGATCATCTCGAAGAAATGGGTGCGTGAATCAACCGCACCCGACCCGACCGACCATCGTCCATGGGAAACCTATGAACCATGGGCGGAGGCCGGTGGCTATTATAAATACTTCTGGTGGGGCGAAGTGGGCGCGCGCGGTGAGTATGTCTACTCGGCGATCGGCCGCTGGGGCCAGTTTATTTTCGTGGCTCCCAGAGCGAATGTGGTGATTGTGCGCACCGGCGGCAGGTTCGGCGTCGACCAGCTGCAGTGGCTCGAGGTGTTTCAGTATATAGCGACTTCGCTGAGCCGTGGAGCTGCAGTGTCGCCGTCCGCTTCCGCCACCTTTCGCAGATCAATCCGCGGTCGGGTTGATGAGGGCGAAATCGCCTGCCCCAGCGGTTCACGATCGGGCGCTTTCAGGGGCCCGGCCAAGCGCCAACCGGAGCCGTACGTCGAGTTCGGTACGCAGAGTACCCTTTCACGGAAGGCCGGGCGCGACAGCGGCTACCGTGAACCGTTTGGGGCGGGCGCCGGAGAACGTGTGGCGCACGGTGGGATGTTTATTGACGACCCGTTCGGGTTGCTGAGATCATCACCGCAAGAGCCCGACCTACTGTTCCGGAGACTGTCGCGCTCGTAATTCCTGTGCTCGTACATCTCGACACCGATATCGGCGGCGACACTGATGATGTGTTTGCCTTGGCGATGCTGCTGCGATCGAGCGGGGTCGAGATCGCGGGCATTTCGACCAGCACCGAGATCGGCGGAAAGCGTGCCGCGATGGCGCGATATGTGATGCGCCTGGCGAACAATAAGAGTATTCCGGTCACGCCCGGCGCTGAGGGTAAGCTCGGACCTTCTCCATGGCCAATTCTGCCGGAGCTCCCGCCGGAGCGCCTATTCTGGCCCGATGGGCTTGACCCGGTGCGCGGCAGACCCGGCGAGGTGATCGATCTCCTCGATGCAAACATCACCAGAGGCGCAACGGTAATCGCAATCGGCCCGCTGACAAATCTAGCCGCTTACGAAGCAATTCGCCCGGGGCGACTCGCTACCGTTCCCGTGTTCATTTGTGGTGGCTGGATAAACTTCGCGCGCGACGGTTTTCCCCAATGGAGTTCGGAGGTTGATTACAACATCCAGCAAGACCAAGAAGCTTCTCGGCTGGTTATCAGCCGATGCGCGCCGACGCTGATCCCGATTTCTATCACCGCCGAGGTATTTCTGCGCGAGGCCGACTTGCCGAGGCTGGAAGCCGAAGGTCCGCTCGGCCGGCTGATCGCGCATCAGGCGAAATTACAGGCGGCATACGAGAAGAAGCAGGAATACGGACGGCAGTTTTCGCTGCTGCCCGATGACTTGCTCAATTTCCACTATGATCCGTTGACTTGCGCGGCGGCAGTCGGATGGGACGGAATCGAGGTGTGCGATCTATCAATCGCATTGGACAACCGCGACGGCTTTATTTCGATGCGTCGCGATTCGAACGGAGTGCCGGTTCGATTCGCGACGGCGGTGGATGGGCCTCGATTCAATCGCGATTGGCTCGATGTGGTGACATCGCGAAGGTGATGTTGGCTCGCACTTGCGCTGCCAATCGCTCCACCAAGCATATCGGTCTCAGCAGGGGTTGGTTGTGAGGCGGTGTCGAAGGCAGATTTTGGCGATTTTGGCCATTTCAAAATAGGTGTCGGTTACAGGACCTTCGCCACCGCGGTGAGCGCTCTCACACCGAGTGGAGGCGGCTCGAGCGCTTCCCTCGGACTAGTCCGTCGCTGACCTACGCCGCTTCCGTCGGAGTGCAGTAGTCGAAACGGCACTGCTTCGCGAGCTCGAGGGACAAAAACAGCTCGCTGCTTTGAGAGCACCGCCTTCAGTGGCGAGGAAGTGCATACGATGTTTCGCGACTACACCATTGTTCTCTGGCTGTTGAAGCTCGGCGGTTTGATCAATCTGTACTTCCTGGCGAACACGCCCCTGCTTCCGCGAGCCGAGGCGGATGCGCACATCGTCCTGCCGGCGCAAATTCTCTTTGCCGTGTCAGCCTATCGATGCCTTTTCCCAGTACGTTACGAGCACAACGTGGTGTTTCACGATTCCATCTTCTCTTCGATCTTTTTGACGCGGTTGTTCGCGACATTTAGTGAAATCGCGTACATCTTTCTCTTTTCTCACGTCCTTCGCCTGCTCAACACTGCGCGCGTGGAATGGGTGATCGCCCTTTCCTGGCTGATGGTTGCCCAGGTCGTGGTCAGCCAGGGCTTCGTGTGGGCCGCCATCCTGACTGAGCGGCTTAAGCTCTACTACTACGAGGAACTGGGCTGGGCCCTCATTTTCTTGGCGAACACGATTGCCAGCGCATACCTGTACCTGACCGTACGCGCGCCCGGGGGCCGGGCAGTTCTTCTGCAGCTGAACCTGCTTTTCGGCATGGTGTATCTGCCCTGGCAGGTCATTCACCTGACAACCTTGCGAGCGAATGCGAGGAAGATCAGTGGGAAGGCGGGAGCCGGCTCGCCGTCGATTTTGATCGGGCTGAAGCGGGCGGTGCGGGTGAAGACCATACGAACCGATTCGGATTCCTGGGGTGGATTTATCGGTCTGACTTGGATGACGGCTTACTGGGCAACGGTGATTCCGATGTGGGTGTACTACATCGTCCGGGTGCTTTGTCAGCGTTGAACTCGGAACCAAGGCCTGCGCACTATGGGCACCCGACCGATACCGAACTGGAAAGACCGCTGCGAGCGATTGCCGCGATGCCCGCATCGATCTATGGTCACATGAAAGACTCCCACATTTCGAGGAGACGCATCATGAGCGGTAATGCGGGCAATAGCACATCGAAAAAAATCGTTCCCGCCAAATTCGCGCATGCGGTTCTGCGCACCAACAAGTTCAAGCAGATGGTCGATTGGTACAAGACTGTGTTGCAGGCCGAGGTTGTGTTCGAGAACCAGATGCTCGCTTTCATGACCTACGACGACGAGCATCATAGGCTTGCGATCGCCGCGTTTCCGGGCATCGAGGATCGTGCGCCCCGCGCAGCCGGCCTCGATCATCTGGCGTACACCTATGCAAACCTGGGCGACCTGGTCGCGACCTACGAGAGACTCAAGGCGGCGGGCATCACGCCGGTGGTACCGATCAATCACGGCCTGACGCTGTCGATGTACTATCGGGATCCCGACGGCAATAAGGTTGAATTGCAAATCGACAATTTCGCGACCGTTGAGGAGCTGAAGGGATTCTTTCGTAGCAATGACTTCTCGAAAAATCCCATCGGGGTAAGCTTCGATCCCGACGAACTCGCGCGCCAGTACCATGCCGGCGTTCCCGAATCCGAACTGAAGAGGTATCGGCCTGAGAACGGACTTAATCCCAACGTTATGCGCGACATGGCAAGGTGACCGAAGGCACACTCCCGGCCGCTGGCAGGACGGGTCGCTCGCGCTTGCAATGGAGGCAGCAATTCAGCCCCGGAAGGCTCCCTTCAACAAACCGCACCTCGAAACGGCGGCGAACTAAATTTGGGAGTCTCGTCGACCTGTCGGCAGTCTTTTTAACCAAACCTGGCTCGCGATGAGGCCGAAAGGTCCGGCTAGCTGGCTGTGGTTGCCGGGCGATGCGCTCTCGTTGCACCTCAGCCTAGATGGGCCGCAACGTCACGTGTCGAGGCGAGGGCCCCCAACGGCCACCCTGGCCGTACTGCCAAGCAGATGCTGAAGGCTGGATGGCTGCGGGTCCCTCGGCCTGATCGCAGTTCGGCGCAGCGCACGTGATCGTTGGGCGCTGGCGAATTGTGAAGTATAAGGAACTTATGCTATCTTAGCCTCAATAGATAAGATTCCTAAGTTCCCTATAAATCCACACATGGATCCTCGCAGGAACCCTTACGCGCCTGGCGCCGGAACGCCACCGCCCGAGCTGGCTGGTCGAGACGATCTGCTCGAGCGCGCCGCAATCGCGCTGGATAGGATTCGCGCAGGTCGAGCTGCGCGCAGTCTGATTCTCCACGGGTTGCGGGGCGTCGGAAAGACCGTACTGCTGAATCGAATAGAAACCGACGCCGAGGCACGGGGTCTCGCGTGCGTGAGGGTCGAGGCCCCCGAGGATAGGTCGTTGCCTGCCCTTTTAACCCCGGTTCTGCGCGTTGCCCTGCTGCGTCTCGATCGCGGCAAACGGAGGCGGGCCAACCTCGCAAGAGCGGGCAGGGCGCTTGCCGGATTCGCGAAAGCTCTCAAGGTCAAGTATCGGGACATCGAGGTCAGCACGGACTTCGAACCGGAGCGGGGCCTTGCCGACAGCGGAGATCTCGATACCGATCTGACCGATCTCCTTGCTTCCGTTGGCGCCGCGGCGCGTGAGTACCACACCGGTGTTGTGCTGTTCATCGATGAACTTCAATACGTGCACGAGGACCAACTCGCGTCTTTGATCAGAGCTCTGCACAGCGCGAGCCAGCGTCAGCTTCCGATGACGATGCTTGCGGCCGGCCTGCCGCAGTTGATTGGTCAGATGGGTCGCGCGAAGTCGTACGCGGAAAGGCTTTTTGAGTTCGTCCTGATCGATCGCTTGGATGACAACTCCGCGCGGGCTGCGCTATCGATTCCGGCAGAAAAAGAGGGGGTTGCTTTCGCGCCCGAGGCGATCGCCGAAATTCTACGTCATACGATGGGATACCCCTATTTTCTCCAGGAATGGGGGAGACACGCCTGGAATGTCGCGCAGACCTCACCGATATCGCGAGCGGACGCTCGGCGCGCGACCATCTTGGCTCTCGCCGAGTTGGACGCCGGTTTTTTCCGGGTTCGCTTCGATAGGCTGACGCCCACGGAAAAGCACTATCTACGTGCGATGGCAGAGCTCGGTCCCGGACCCCATCGCTCCGGAGATATTGCGGAACGACTCGGGAAAAGCGTAACCAGCGTAGCGCCAGTGCGGAGTGAGCTGATTGCCAAAGGCATGATCTACAGCCCGGCCCATGGAGATACCGCGTTCACGGTCCCGCTCTTCGACGGGTTCATGAAGAGAATCGTGTCGTGACCCCGCAAATAGGCAGCGGCGCCTGAAACTGGACCGCATCGTGCTTTTTGCCGGTACAGATTTTTCCCGGGATGATCACTTCAGTTGTAATGAAACGGAGTAGCTAGGTCGAGTCGGTAGAACACAGACTGTTATCAGATGTCACTTAATAAGTAGCGTGAAACCGGGGGGTGAGGTTTGCCAATCAGTGGAGACCCGGACGTCTAGCGGTTGACTACGGCTTTCAAGGGAGCTGCAGGCGCACTAGTACGCCAATCCTGATAGAGCTTGCGAACTTCCTCGCAGGTGAGGGGACTAGTGTTGGCTTGTGAAAGACGGAGCCGAAACTCCCCCCCGATGGTCCTGAGAACCGCTGATCGCCGCGACCTGGATTCATCGCCAGCGAGGAGCGACTGTTTTAGGTCGTAAAGCGGTAAAGGCTGGCCGCGTTGGCGCATACGATCTTGTGCCGGCTTGTGGGGGGCAGGTGACCCAGTTCGCGCTGGATGTACTCCTGGGAGTCCGGCCAGATGCCGTCAGGGTGAGGGAAATCGGAGCCCCACATGATGTTGTTCTCGCCGATCTCGTCGAGCATCTTGATCCCGATGCGATCGGACTGGTAGGTCGCGTAGCACTGGCGACGCCAGTACTCGCTTGGTTTCATTTTGAGATCCAGGTCGTGGAACTGATCCTCCCATTCGAGGTCCATGTGGTCGAGGACGTAGGGGAGCCATCCAATGCCGCTCTCGCCGATGACCATCCTCATACCCGGATGATGCTCCAGGACGCCGCCGAAGATCACCGCCATCAGCGGTAGCGCCATGTACATCTGAAAGCTGCTGATCATCGTAGCAAAGGCCGCCCGTCCGACCTTGGGTGCCAGCTTGCTCAGGTCGGGCAGCGAGCCGCCAATGGTGTGAAGATGGATCGGAAGGTTCGCTTCCTCCGCGACAGCCCACAGCGGCTCCCAGCCCGGGTCCCAAAACGGCTGAAGGTCGGGGCGATTGGCGATATCGAGTCCCCGCAACACTCCAGTCTTCGCGACACGGCGGGCTTCCGCCACCGCGGCATCGACGTTGTGGCTGGGTATAGAGGCCAGGCCTGCATAGCGATCCGGATGGGCGCGGCAGAAGTCGGCCAGCCACTCATTGTAGATGCGCAGCATCTCGGTGGCCGCTTCGTCATCGTTGAGGCGCATGCTCGCGCCCAAGACGCCATAGAGTACTTCCGCCTGGACGCCATCGCGCTCCTGGTCCTTAAGGCGGAGTTCGGGATCGGTTAGGCGCCGGATTCCCTTGCGGCCATCGTCGTACAGGCCAGTCGAAGCCATCCGATCGGAACGATGGATCTGACCGGGAACGTATTCGCGTCCCGCGGAACCCATCCCGTTCATCAAGCCGAACTTCGCGCCGTTCTTTGCCACCCAGGCCTTCCCCCGGCGCGTGTCAGTAACAAAGGGCATCCGCTCTTTAAGGTCTGCACGTGAATTTGAGGTGAAAAGGTCGGGCGGCAGCCAGATCAGATCGATATGACAATCGGCGGAGATGAATTCGTACTTCATCGGCGGTCCCCTCAGCAGTGAATCAGCGACTAATACTACTCGATCGTTGCCTGAATTGCGCCGGTCGCGAGATGCCCACGCACATCGGCGGGCAGGCTGCCGGCAAGGCGGGATGACAGAGATTTGCGAGCGGTGGTCGCGAGCCCGACCGGAGGCGGAAAGATATGGACCCGAGGTCGTGCAGCGAGCCACAAAGGGCCGCGGTTTGTGGTGAAGGCCTAGCGAAGATAGGTAGCAGTTCGTGGACGGGTACTTGCCGCTTTGGAAAACCCTGACCTGTTGATCCTGACGAGCGCATCTTCCCGCGGAGGTACACGGCTCCTGGCACTTGAAAAGCGCGTACGGCTGAACGCGATCATGGTGCCGCGTTGCTCATCGCGCCGGTGGTGAAAAAATCACGGGTTACCGCACCCATATTGACTTACCAACATTCGCGCTCCGGGTTTTCAATTCAGGGTAGATAGCACATCGTCGCGAAGCCGGTTTGCAGGTCAGTACGCGCTGCTCCGACCACGAATTGACGCCGGAAGGGATAGATCGCGACGCGCGCTTCAGGGACCGCGCGGTCGCGATAGGCCAGCCAGAAGAGGACATTTTGAAATAGCTGACTGTCGCGGCTGTAGGTATCGACGTAAGGAGCGAACCAGGTTTCCGAATTGACGTAGATTACGGACTTGGCCTGAAGAGCCTGCCTGAGACGCGAAGGGCGTGGCGTTGCCTCGACTGCGTAGAGATGGCGCGATTCCCAGGCTTCGGGGCATGCGCTGCCGCCGCCGTCGGTGGCATTGAATCTCCGTGGAATTTTCGCCGTGCACCACAGCAAGCATGTTGTTCTCGCCCAGAAAGCGATAATCGTACTCTTCAGTCTTGGGATTGAAGCCCGAATAGTGATCCGGTCGAAAGCCTGAGCGCCGACCGCGGTGCCGAGGAAGCCCTCGTTGAGACGGCGCAATCTGCGCGTCCCGGGATTCCAACTCCATGCACCGTCGGCCCTCGCGGGGTCCGCATGACGATAGCGCAGGATGCCGTTGCCGCGGTCGACGGCGGGTGCCAGTTCCGGGTAGAGAGCGAAAGCCCACAACCTTCCGCTGATCTTGAAATCTGGATCGACCGGCAGCGGGTTTACTTCAGTTTCGGCCAACGAGGCTATACCCCGCATAGTGGCCGATCTGGATATATTGAATGACGTTGACCGGCGCACCGGGTCCGGTCTGCACGCTCTCGCAATCGAAAAAACGCAAGTCGTAATCGTCGCTCGCGATCGGACGGGCCTTGGGTGGCCCCGCGTCGACCATGACGCAATGCGATGTTGAGCGGCAGCGGAACTGTAGGGCACCGTGTATCGCACGAAAGTCAGCCAAACAACGCTGGGGGCGGGTAGGTATTCCGGGAACTTGACAGCGTCTCGAAGTCCTAACTGATTTCTAGGCGGTTCTTCCGATCAGTGCGTGGTATACGACCAGGACGATGACCGACCCGATAATGGCGACGAATATGCTCCACAGATCAATACCGGTGACACCTGTAGAACCTAGCGCCGAAAAGATTGCACCACCGACCAGTCCCCCGATTACTCCCAAGATGATGTCACGGACCAGGCCTTCGCCACTCTTGTTGACTATTTTGCTCCCGATAAACCCCGCGATCAGACCAACGACCAGCCATGCGACGATTCCCATTTGTCTGCTCCTTGTTCGGAGTTGTGTGCATTCAACGCAGTGGGCGCGTGCCATCTGACTCACGCGTCTGACCCGTCGCCCATGGAAGCGCGCGATAGCACTTAAATCCAATTGAACCTTGCCAAAGTGGTACTCACTGAGAAGAAACATCCGTCCACCAGAAAGTAGGCGGTCACCAAGGTGGACGACACCAGCAAAGAGAGAAATACTGGGCGGGTGTGCACAAGTTTCATAGATTTCGCTCCGGTCTCGCTGGTCAAGGTGTTGTTTGGAACCCGTCTCGCACGATCGGCTGGCTTATCTCCCGCGACGGCAATTGCCTAATTAGAGTCGACAATACATTCATGGATCGGGAATCGGACTCAAAGCAAAGGTAAAGCTGTAATGGTCACTTGGTGTCCATCTTTGCGAAAGCCGAGAAACTCGCTCGAGCTCGGCTTGATAACCCAAGTGACAATCCCTCCTTGATCACTGGGACGTGCCTGCCTGCAGGCTTACCCTTGTCACGGAATCAAGTAAAGATCGAAGCGCGCGGGTTTCGTGTTGTGTGAGATGCCTGCGAACGCTTGCTTCCTGAAAGAAGCACTTAGCCTTGGCGTGGCGAAGCCGCATTGGTCATGCCTGGCATGGTGGTTCCCGCGGTGAAGCCGCTCTCAAAAAACAGCTCAAAGAGCTTGCCCTCGCCAAAGAGATTCGAGATCTCCCAAATCGCAAACATTGGGATGAACGCAATGAACATCACGAGGATTCTTGCCGCGAGGTCCGCTCCATCCTTGGCCGCGAGGTTTCCAACAATCGCGGCAATATTCTCCCTGTGAATGGAGCCTTTGACAAAGTGTTCCGCGAAGACCAACACCAGTACGCTGAACGAGACGGTTCGGTATAAGTGGGAACGATCAGGGGTTAGCCGTGAAACCGATTCGCCCAGGTGAAAGATCTCACCGAGCAGGATGACCTTGCCCAGCACCAAAGACTCGACCAGGGCGGTATCCATACCGAAAATAATCAATCTGATGTTCAGAGAGAATCACCTCCGGTAAGTCGCAAAAGCGCCGCAGAAGAAGAACAGGAATGCTGCAACGAGCGCGAACTTTCGCATTTCCACTAGAAATTTCTGCCACATGAGACTCTCCTTGCCAGCGGCAGTGGGCGAGTGACCCGCTTGTTCTTGCCAACGCCCGCGACCTCTCCGCGCCGCTTGCGATGACTGATTGCAGCTAGTAACCAAACCGACGGCAAAGCACAACTCGCAGCGGATTCGAGGGCTTGGTTTTTTGCCTTTACAATGGAAATCTAGGACGCCGTGTCGGGCCCTGGCGGGTTTCCGACCAAAAAAACAAGGCGGAAAATGAACAGTCAGAGCCGACTCTTTTGTAGTACCCCCCTTATTCTCATTTTGCTCTTGGTAACTGCCGGGACAGGACTGGCCGCACAATTTGAAAAGCCACCGACCCTCCCTGCCCGGAACTTGGTGCCCGCAAGTCTACTTTCCGGCGGCGGGTTCCACGTGAATG
This sequence comes from Thermodesulfobacteriota bacterium, assembly GCA_046728175.1. GTDB lineage: Bacteria > Desulfobacterota > Binatia > Binatales > Binataceae > JAFAHS01. Next base: position 20,323 of record JBKPEA010000026.1, read on the forward strand.
AGCGGGTCCCGACGGACGGTCTAATGGCGCACTTCACAATCCAAAGCGACGTGGGAACTTTTCCAGCCAACAGCATTGAGATGCTCAGGGTTCGCGTCGCCGAAATTCCCGCCATCCAACAGCTTGTGAAGACCAGCAAGACCCAGGTGTTTGCGCAATCGCTGGCGGAGAATGCGGCGCGCCCGGTCCAGGCGGCAGGCCAGATGGTAATGAATCCGGTCGAGACCATTCAGGGACTTCCGTCCGGGGTGGGGCGTTTTTTTGGCCGGGTGGGTCTGGGTGCCCAAAAGATCGAAGAGGCAGCCACGCAACCGGAAAGCAACAGGCAAGGGGTTGAGGCCGCCGGGCAGGCCACCAGAGCTGCATTTGGCTATGAACAGGAGAGGAGAGGGCTCGCCAAGAAACTTAACGTGGACCCGTATACGACGAATCCAGTCCTTTCCAAGCAACTTGATGACTTTGCCCTGACCGCCTTCCGAGCACACGTCGCCGTGACCACCTCGATGTCGGTCTTCATTCCCGGCTCGATGGCAATCACCGCTACCAGGGTGGTCGCCCAGTGGGTGTGGGACAAGCCCAAGGCGGACCTCATCTTGCAGAATCACCAGGCCCTGCAAGCGCTCGGCGTTTCGGAGACGCAAATCAAAGCTTTCGAGAGTAACCGCGTTTTTCCGTTGAGCGTGCAGACTGCCTTTGTTGCAAATCTCGGCAAGTTGTCGGGTGTTCCTGGGCGAGCACAGGGGGTCGCGCTGGCCAGCACCGCTCAGTCCGAAGCACAGGCGCGCTTTCTGACAGATTCGGTCGGTATGCTGGCTCGCTACCACCAGACGCAAACCCCGATTGCCAAACTGCTCGTCCGGAAAGCGATCATTGGTCAAGATCGCAACGGCGCGATCGTGGCGCAAGCGCCGGTTGACTACGTGTCGTGGATCCAGGATGTGTCGTATTTCGCCAATCGTCCCGACCTGCGGTCGCGCCGTCGCACCCTCTGGGTCACAGGGCAGTTCTCGCCGCTCGCGAGAAAAAATTTCGAAACTCTGGGCTGGGTCGTTTACGAAAAGACCGATCCGATACCGGAGACCTAAGCTCCATGAGGCTTGACTATCTTCGATGATTGAGCGGTTCGGTGCGGTAGCGTGGCAGCGGGCTACGGTCTGGTCCGCGCGCCCCGCAGTGATCTCCTCTCCCGTGCTGCTCAGTCAACGGTCCCCCACCTAAGGAGCCTGCACTGTATAAAACGGCGATCAACCTCGTTATTCGTTCGGGTGGCCTGCCCGAGACCGGCGCCCCGCGTGGCGCTGGTGTTCTCGACGCAGGTTTGCGCAATCGCCGTTAGCGGAGCTGCCCTTCAGTGACGGTGCCAGCGAATTTTTGTAAGCGGATAGTGCGTGCGCGGACCTGCTTAGGACTATCGCTCGTCTTCTGGCGTGCATAGAACTGTCGGCTTGTGGTCTCAGTGCGGAGCAGAGATCGGCAACCATCACACTCGGCCACGCGCTTGATGATCATGGTCAGCTGCTAGTTGAAGAGAGCACCTATATTCGATCCGAAGTTAAGGCGATGCGCGCTGACGATGAGCTGCCGAATTCGCAATCGGCGAGCCTCTTCAATCAGGGAGCATATGAGAACCTCGCCGCGGGAGTGGAGGAGCCAAAAATCGAACACCTTGTACAAATCGGCGGAGCAGCCAGCAAGTTCGGCAAATCGGTCGCCCAGGTCGCCGACATCACCTCGTCGACCGCCAGTGAGCAGGAACTCTCTGCCGCGACGCGACAACTTGCATTGACCGCTGGCGAGATCAGCAAGGCGGCGGGTGGAGCGTCGCTGGGTGGTGCGGCAGCAGTAAACTTTATAACCGTTCATTTCTCTAGAGCAGTATCGGAAGCGGTACCTCGAACACGCCCTTCCGGATGCCGAGCCAGTGGTCCGCAAGGCGAAGGAAGACCTCGCCGCCGCCTTCGATTCAACAAATCCGGGCTCGTTGCTGGGGTATTTTCCGCAGCGACCTCAGCTCGCAGCGATGCTGGAAGCGACACAAGGTTCTGCAGACCGACGAACACTCACAGCGAGCGATCACGAGCTCGTCGCTAACAGTCACCGGGTGGTAGCGCGCAATCGCGATCACTCAGATACGTGACTAGTCGCGAACTTAGAATTGATGAATAAGGCGGTAACAGCGTACAATGCTGTGAGTTCGGCATTTCAGGGTGATGATACTCAGCTCGAGCAGTTGAGTCATACTCAATTGTAATCTTCGAGGATCGACTGCCGTTCCAGAGTCTCAAGTAGGTAAACGGGTGAGCGGAGACGAAGGGATGCCGCCGAACGGCGCCTACTCCACAAGCGGGCGCTCCCCCTGATTGCGACGCTTGAGGGTTAGGCGCAATGCCATGGCTGCGTGGCTATAAATAGTAATTTAGACAGTTGAGTGAGATGTTTCCGCAGGCATTTTGAATAATCAATTGTAGCTGAGGAGAGCGCTTCTCCGGAGCGCTAAAGTTCGTCGTCGTCTTGGAGCCGCGAGACCGACCGAGGAAGAGCGACAACGACTGCTGGAGGAGGAAACACGGGCGGCGCGGCGATACCAATGAGAATCGCGCCGGACTAAGCCGGGTTGAAGCGTGAGTACTGGCGGAACTTCGCAATCAATGGGAAGCCGTTCTCGTTCGCGACGATCTCGGCGACTTCAAAGTCGACAATTCGCTCCGCACCCGCAAAGTCACGCGCTCGCTCTGGATTCCAGTCGATCGATGCGCGGCCGGTGAGCTGAAGGGTCCGTCCGCTGTCGAAGTCGATGAACAGCAGTCCCGCGTTTGGGTTAATCGCCAGATTGCCAAGGGTGTTGAACATGTGGTTGCCGTTGTAATCTGGAAACGCGATGCGTCTATCGTCGAAGACCTTGACGAATCCTGGGTTTCCTCCCTTGTGGGATGCATCGGCGCCCGCATCAGGGTGTTCGGTCGCAATGAAAAAGGTGTCAGCGCGTAGAATCTGATCGCGGTCGGGTGGGGAGAGTTCGGTCGAGCGCGTGACATGTGCTCGCAGAGCGGCGGAAGGAGTGCGCGTCCCGACCAGAACTCTCTCCTGTATATATCGGCGGCAATTTGCATAGACTTGTTCGGCGTGAACATGAATCTCGCCGCCTTTGATCTGGCCGCGGCCGTTCAGTCGGACTCGCCGCGGCGCGACGAAGTCTGGGATGAAGAGGGCAACATGACCTTCTACCTTGAGGTTTTCCAGCAGCGGGTCGCTCTCCGCGGGTAGTCTGCCGATACGCACGCTGCGGTCATCGAGCAGGGACAGAAACCCCGGTTCGCCAGTGACCACTGACGCCCAGACGCGACCATTGGCATCCGTGCTAGCAATCACGACCATCCTGCGTGGCGCAAAAAAATCACGCGCGGCTTCGGGAACGCGATCGACAATGCCCTCGCCCACCTCGGCGGCGTCTTCGGTTACCCCAGCGCGGGTCTGAACGGCGATTTCTCCGGAGTGAAATTTCATATCATCCTCATCGGCCCGAGACCGCAAGAAACTCCGCGTTTAGGCCCTTCCTCAGGTATTCTCCTGCGGCGATCAGGTGAGCCCAACTTCCTGAGCTCCTCTGGGTAAACGCCTATCGTTTGGCATCGACCGCAACTGATCAAGTTTATCCTCTACGCCGGTCATTTTGCCGGCAGAAATTCGGTCAGCTTCTCACCGTGCGGTGATAAAGAACAGTTTTGCAGGCGCGGTCGTGCTGCCGTTCCTTGACACCATGTGATGCTGATGGGGCAGCTCGGACCACATCTGTCCCGCGGAAAAAGGTTTGTGGCGGTTGATCATCGAGCTGCGAGACTACGGTGCCCTCAAGAACGTACGCATAAGTATAGCCGGGGTGTTCATGGGGTGGGGTCGTGCCGCCGGGCGGGTAGTCCACGGTGATCACGACCACGTCGGGCCCAGGCTGGTCCGCCAGCGGTTGACGCATAAGTTCCTGGACCACACCCGCCGACGCCCCAGGAGGAGCTTGCGCGACTGCGGTGCTCAGGCCGAGCGCTACCAGTGCCACCGTGGCGAGGGTGCTTGTCGTGATCTGCCGGCTCATGTTGTACCTCGTTTTCTTCCGCCAGTGGTTGGTGGCCACGCATCGCGCGCCAGGGAATGGGCAAGGCTTCGCGCGCCGACCGCGTCAAAAAAAGGTGGCGCAATTGCGCCGCCCGCTCATGTGAAATGGTTTGCTACCTTACTTGCGATCGAGTTCGTTCAGGACCAGGACTTCCGGACGGCCATCGAGATGCGGTCCGATTCTGCCGCCCATTTCCTTCATGTGGGCAGTCTTGCCATGCGCATCAAAAGAAGCCTGATCGGCATAGGTCTCGTAGAAATAGAAGACCGTCGGGTCTTGCACTGACCTGTGCAGAATGTAGGAGAGCGTTCCCGGCTCGTTGGCCCTGACCTTGGTGATCATCTCGCGGAACGCGGCCTCGACCTGCGCTTCGCTGCCGGCCTTGGCTTTGATTTTTGCCGCAACTGCAATTGCCATTTTTTTCTCCTTGTTCGATGAATGAGCTCGCCCGCGCCAACGGCGTCGTGCTGCTCCTCTGGGGTCTTAGCCAGCGCCGCGGAGATTTTCAATGGGTAACGAGCGGTTGCGCCGCCTCCCCTTCGGAGAATTCCGAAGACTCGGATCCAGAGCTGGGAGCTATGTACTTGGGGAAAGCCGGCTCCATCTCGAGGGCATCTGCCCGAGTCCTGAAGCTCTTTCCTTGAGCGCTGCAGTTGGTTAACACCAATTGCGAGCGACGGCCGTGCTGCGGCCCTTGCCAAGAGGAAAATGCGATGTTCGGGTTTGAGCTGACGGAAGAACAGCGGGAGCTGAAGAGCTTGGCCCACAAGTTCGCGGAGCAGGAGATAATTCCGCGCGCACGCGAATATGATGAAAAGGAGATCTTTCCGCGCGACGTTTGCGAGAAAGCTTTTGCCGCCGGTCTGATGAATTTTGGGGTTCCCAAGGAACTCGGCGGACTCGGCCTTGGCATTCTGGATACCAGCTTGATTGTCGAGGAGCTGAACTACGGCTGCGCCGGGATCACTAACGCGATTGCGGCCAACGACCTTGCGACTTTGCCGCTTCTGGTGGCCGGGAGTCCCGCGCAGCAGCAGACCTACCTGGGCGGGCTCATCGAAAAGCTCTCTTTCTGTGCGTTCGCGATTACCGAGCCCGGCGCCGGTTCGGATGTCGCCTCCATGAGCACCACCTATCGCCGCGATGGTGACGCGTTCGTGCTGAATGGCACCAAGCATTTCATCTCGAATGGTTCGATGTCCGATTGGATTGTCACCTTCGCGACCGCCGACCGGCGCCTCAAGCACAAGGGAATTTCCTGCTTGGTATTTCCCGCCGCGACGCCTGGAGTTACGCGGCGGCGGATGCACGGCAAACTTGGCCAACGGGCGGCGGACACCGCGGAAATCTTCTACGAAGATGCACGCGTACCCGCGGCCGCGCTGGTTGGCCGCGAGGGTGAGGGCTTCAAGTACGCGATGGCAACGTTCGATCGCAGCCGCCCCGAAATCGGCGCGATTGCGATAGGAATCAGCCAGCGCGCTCTCGACGAGTGTCTCAAATACTCCAAGCAGCGCAGCGCGTTTGGCCAGCGGATCGCCAATTTCCAGGCGATCCAATTCATGATGGCGGACATGGCAATCGAGATCGAAGCGATGCGCCTGCTGACCTACAAGGCGGCGTGGCTGGTGGACCAGGGCCAGAGTCCGAACGTTACTTCCAGTTACGCGAAGGCATTCAGCGCCGACGCATGCATGAAGATCGCGACGGACGCGGTGCAGATTTTCGGGGGTTACGGCTACATGAAGGAGTATCCGGTCGAAAAGCTGATGCGCGACGCGAAGCTGCTGCAGATTTATGAGGGCACCTCTCAGATTCAGCGCGTGGTCATCGCGCGAAACCTGCTGAGAGATTGAGTTACTCGTCTAAAGGTGGCCGGTCCGGTTTGTGCGGGACCGGCGGATCCTGCTCCTGGGGCTCGCTGCCATCGATCACGCCGAGGTACTCGCCCTTGTGGTAAATGTCGATCGTTCCGGTAGTCGGATCGGGAAATATATTCCAGTCCTGATCGGGGTTCGTGGCGGCGGGTAGCGGTGCGGGCGCCGCAACCACGGGCAGCGGGGCTGGGGGTGGTTCGGGCGGGGGCGAGGTTGAGCAGCTGGAGATGCCAACCGCAAATCCGCCCAGTACGACCAGTCGCAGAATCAGGGTCGTCTTGCGCATTTGATTTACCGGACTTTGCAGCTTTAGCCGATCTTCGCGCCCCCGCACGGTCGGCGCAAGTGGACCATCAGGCATCGCCCCGGAACATTCCGCCCGCAATCCGGCGCACCAGGGCGCGCGGCGCAAAGCGAGTTGATTGCGCCATCAGCGAATTAACAAGGCCGTTGATCCTGAGGGCTTTTCCGCGCCGGGCTGCATCAATTCCCTGCCGAACTACGGTTGCCGCATCCATGTACGCGAAGGACGGAACGCCGGAGTCTTCGACCCCTGCGACCTGCTGGAACTCGGTACGCGTGGGCCCGGGGCAAAGGGCGAGAACCGTGACCCCGGTGCCCTCTAACTCGGACGACAGCGCCTCGGAGAAATGCAAGACAAAAGCCTTGGTGGCGGCATAGGTCGCCATCCAGGGGACCGGCTGGAACGCGGCCGTAGAGGCTACGTTGATGATATGTCCACGTTTGGCAGCAACCATCCCGGGCAGAAACAGTCGGGTGAGCGCAACGAGCGCGCTGACATTCAAATTTATCTGTTCTATCTCGCGATCGAGGGGGACTTGAGCGAAATTGCCGTGGGTGCCGAAGCCGGCATTGTTTACCAGATAGTCCACCGCGATGCCTGCGGCGATGACTTGCCGGTGAATTTCGTGAGCAGCGTCGGTACGACCGAGGTCTGAACTGATGAGTGTCACTCTCGGTGCGCCAGCCTTCTTCGCCCGTTCCGCGACCTCACGCAGGCGATCCTCGCGGCGTGCGACTAACACCAGCTCGCGCTTCGCGAGCGCCAGTTGCAGAGCGAACTCCTCGCCCAGCCCGCTCGATGCTCCGGTGATGAGGGCGGCCGCCATCAGGTTCTGATCATGCCCAACTCAGTGCGCATATGATCGATCGTCTTGCGAAGTCCGCTGTTAAGCGGAACGCGAGGTTCCCATTTAAGCAGCTTTCTCGCAAGCGCGATGTCGGGCTTCCGTCGCACCGGATCATCCGGCCGCGCGGGAGCGATCTTGAGCTTGGAAGAACTGCCCGCCAGTTCGATGGCGAGCGAGGCCAGCTCGAGGATAGTCACTTCGTAGGGGTTGCCGATGTTGACCGGTCCAATCTGCTCCTCCTGTGCCATCATCCGTACCAATGCTTCGACCGTGTCATCAACGTAGGCGAAGGACCGCGTCTGCTTGCCGTCGCCGTAAACCTCGAGATCCTGGCCGCGAATCGCGGCCGCGCAGAAGCTGGAGACCACGCGGCCATCGTCAATCGCCATGCGCGGCCCATAGGTGTTGAAAATTCGAACGATGCGTATGTCGATCTTGTTCTGCCGATGATAGTCCATCATCAGAGCTTCAGCGACACGCTTGCCTTCGTCGTAGCAGGCGCGTACGCCGATCGGGTTTACATGGCCCCAGTATGCCTCGGTTTGCGGGTGCTGTTCCGGATCGCCGTACACTTCGCTGGTGGAAGCGAGCAAGATTCGCGCGTGCACGCGCTTTGCTATGCCGAGCATGTTGATGGTGCCCATGACGCTGGTCTTTATCGTCTTGACCGGGTTGTACTGGTAGTGAACGGGCGAGGCGGGACACGCAAGATGAAAAATGCGATCGACTTCGAGCAGGATGGGTTCGACGATGTCGTGACGCACCAGCTCGAAGTTAGGGTGATCGCGCAGGTGCATGACGTTGGCGCGCTTGCCACTGAAATAGTTGTCGAGACTGACCACTTCGTGCCCGTCGCGCAGCAGCCGGTCGCACAAATGGGAGCCGAGGAATCCCGCGCCGCCGGTAACCAATACTCGCACGCTCTTCTCCTTCAGCGCCGGTTTTCGCCGGCGATCGAAAGTACGGTCTCGATCACGTACGTCACGTCTTCGTCACTCATCGAGGCGTAGATCGGCAGAGAGAGACACCGGTTGTAAATATCTTCGGCGACTGGGAAATCGCCGTCACGATAGCCGTAAACTCGCTGATAGTAGTGCATGGTGTGCAGGGGGATGCAGTGTACTGAGGTTCCCACCCCGCGCTCCCGCAGCATCTCCACGAACTGGCCTCTCCCGATGCGCAGCAAGTCCGGCTTCAGGCGGAGCACATAGAGGTGCCACGGGTGCTGGATACCGGATTCGGCGTAGGGAACCTGAAAGACCTCGCAGCCACGAAACGCATTGCTGTAGCGTTTGGCGATCTCGCCGCGCCGGCACATCAGTTCGTCTGCGCGCCGCAGCTGCGCAAGCCCGATCGCCGCGTGAACATCCGAGAGATTGTACTTGAAGCCGAGATCGTGAATTTCGTAGAACCACGAGCCGGTGGTGTCGTAGCGCTTCCACGCGTCCTTGTTCATGCCGTGGAGGCTCGCGACCGCGATCTTTTCGGCCAAGGTGTCGTCGGCGGTGGTAATCATTCCACCTTCCGCCGAAGTGAAATTCTTGGTCGCGTAAAAGCTGAAGCAGGTGAGGTCGCCAACCGTTCCGATCCGGGTCATCCCGCGACCATCGAGGTAGCGTGCCGCACCAGCCGCATGAGCTGCATCTTCAACTACCTTGAGCTCGTATTGCCGCGCGATGGCAAGCAGGCGATCCATGTCGCAGGGATGGCCGGCGAAGTGAACCGGGAGGAGGGCGCGCACGCGCCGATGACGTCCTCCCTCGAGGGCTTCCTCCACACGCGCGGGACTGAGGTTGAAGGTTCCGGGGTCAACGTCCACAAACACCGGCTTGATACCGAGGTAGCCCATGACCTCCGCGGTCGCGGTGAAGGTGAACGGGGTGGTTATGACCTCATCGCCCGGGCCGAAGCCGAGCGCCCACAGAGACAGGTGGAGTGCCCCGGTACAGTGCGCCACGGCGAGCGCGTTGCGAGCGCCGACGTACCTGGCAAATTCCTTTTCGAACTGCTTTGCCTTGGGCCCGGTGGTTATCCATCCGGAACGCAAGGTCTCGATGACTTCGCCTTCTTCTTCGGGGCCTATTGAGGGACGATGGAATGGTATCTGGCGCATGCAGTCTTTCTAGAGGCGAGCGTCAGCGAGCGCTCATCAGTATGAAGTTGCCCGCGTTTAAGCCGCCCGCGAGACCCGCTCCAGCGCGGTAAAGAGCGACTTTGCGCGAGTATAAGGATAGGTCAAAACGCGGGCAAGGTGGGCCTGCCGCAAGCTCGTCGGGTTGGCCTCAAACTAGCCGGCGGTCCCGTCCGGAGGTGGCCCCCGCATTATGTAAGTGGGAACGCCGGTTTTTTCCTCGACCGCTTTCTGAAGTTTCGGAATATCAACCTGGTCTTCGAGACCGTACTGCTTTACCTCCTCGAGCGCATGAGCCCACGCGCCGGGGAAGCGTCCATAGAGGTCGTCATGCACCTCGACATACAGGGCATCCCCACGCCAGCCAAATTTTATCGGCTGGTATATGAATTCGCCCGGCGTGCCGACTTTCACCTTGTGAAACAGCCGATCGATATCTTCGGGATACAGGCGCACGCATCCATGGCTTACTTCCATGCCGACACCCCACGGAACGTTGGTGCCGTGCAGGGCGTATTCCGGGAGCGTCAATTCGAGTCGATAGAAGCCGAGCGGATTGTCCGGATCGCCACCCGGAATCATGTGGTCGGCTTCGCCATCGCGCTCCAGGTGTTCCTGGTATATGTCGAGTGGAACCACCCAGGTGGGATTCTTGGTCTTCCCTTTCACGGTGAACGCGCCGACCGGTGTCTTCCAGTCGTAGCGACCAAGACCGACCGGGAACGTGTACACCACGTCCGGACGCACGCTCGATTTGACGGACATCGACGCTTTGGTCACCTTTCCTCTGCCGAGGACGGGTCCGGTGGGAGACGGATAATAGTAATAGATGCGCATCTCCGGGATGTTGAGGATGATCCCCACATGCGGAGTGTCGGGCAAAATGAACTCGTCCGGGAGGGTGATGTCTCTTTCGGCCGGCGGCGACCACCAATCGATGTGTCCGTTAGCATTGGAGATCTCCGGCGCGGTCACGCCGAACCATCTTCCCACATCCAGAAGTGTGTCGCCCTTTTGCAGCCGATAGGTGACCAGGTTGCCAATGATGTTGTCGCGGCCCTGTGGAAGTGGGTACGCATACAAAGGCCGCTTCCCGAACTGATCGTCAGTCCATCCCAGCGCGCTGCGAGGCGGCGACCACAGCGCAGCGGCTAGCAGAAGCGCTGCTATTGACCATCTGAAAATACGGTGGAGTGAGTACTTCAAGCCGAATTAGGTTATTTCCCTTCGGAAATCCGCTTGCGCATCCCAGCAACCTGAGCCAAAAATTCTGGAGACGAATTGTAGGCCATGCTCGCCTAGTCGGCAATCGGTTTAAGGTTAGCGAATCTTAGCACAAGTAACTTGAGCCCGGCGCGATCGAAATCGACCCAGGCCTTAGCGGCATCCCCGCGCCCCTCGCGTCGGCGGACGATTCCGCGCCCGAAGGTGGAGTGCATGACCCGCGCTCCGACCGCGACCACCTCGTGAGGTTCCTCACCGCCCTCAAGTTGTCCATCGCTATAGTCGACGTACGGCTCGCGCGATGCGGCGTCGCGCGGGCTGGTGCGCGGCCGCTCGGGAGCGATTCGGCGAAGCAGGCCGCCATCAATTTCGCTCAGAAATCTCGACGGCCGCGACTCCTGCCTGACGCCATACAGCTCGCGCGAGAAGGTGTTCGAAAGATAGAGCAGGCGGCGGGCGCGCGTCATGCCGACGTAGCACAGACGCCTTTCCTCCTCGATTTCGTCGCTGCTGTCTTGCGAGCGGTTGTGCGGGAACAACCCTTCCTCCATCCCGGCGATGAAGACCACGGGGTATTCCAGCCCTTTGGAGGTATGTAGGGTCATCAACGCGGCGCGGCCACCTTGGCTGGCAACCTGGTCGGCATCGCTGACGAGTGCGACCCGGTCCAGAAAGTCGGCAAGGCGCCCTGGTTCTCCTTCTGCATCGAAGGCGGCGGCCGCAGCGAGCATTTCGGCAAGGTTCTGTTTGCGCGCCGTTACATCGGGAAGGCTCTCGAGGTAGGCCTCGAAGCCTGAGTAGCTGACGACGGTACTGATGATCGATTGCACCGGCATGGCCGGAACCTTGGCCGAGAGCTCACGCATCCACCCATACAGCACGCCCGCGGTTTTGGCGATTCGCAATGCTACCCTGGACTCGGTTTCCAGCCGGCCTAGCGCTTCGAACGAAGCGATGCGCTCGCGCGCGGCGATCTCGCCGACCACTTCGAGGGTCTTGGCGCCAATCCCGCGCGGTGGTGTCCCGGCCATCCGTTCGAGGCTGAGCGAATCGGCCGGATTTGCGAGCACCCGCAGGTACGCGAGCAGATCCTTGACGTCGCGCTGCTCGTAGAATCGCACGCCACCCACCACGTAGTAGGGAACGCGGCGCCGCACGAGCGCTTCTTCGATCACGCGCGACTGCGCATTGACGCGATAGAAAACCACGAAATCGGCGGGCTTGAAGGCGCCCGAGGCAACCAGGCGAGCGACTTCGCGCGCGATAAAGTCGGCCTCGTCCCGTTCCGTCATCCCGGTGTAATAGACTACCGGTTCGCCGGTCTCGTTCTCGGTCCATAGGGTTTTTTCCTTGCGTTCGGTGTTGTTGCAGATCACCCCTCCGGCGGCAGCGAGAATGACTTTGGTGGAACGGTAATTCTGCTCAAGCTTGAAAATGGTCGCATCGGGAAAATCGGATTCGAACGCCAGGATGTTGCGGATGTCCGCGCCGCGCCATCTATAGATCGACTGATCCTCGTCGCCGACCACGCAGACATTGGCACTGCGGGCGGACAATGTGCGGACCAGCAGGTATTGAACGTGATTGGTGTCTTGATATTCGTCGACCAGCAGATGCTCCGCGTGCGATTGCCAGCGGACGAGTACCTCGCGATCCTGGTCGAATAGCATCCAGGCCAGCATCTGGAGATCGGCGAAGTCCATGGCGTTTATGGCCCGCATCCGCTCCTGGTAAAGCCGATACAAGTTCGCGATCGCGGTTTCGCGTGCACTTCCCGCGGAGGTCGCCATCGCGGCTGGCGAAATAGCTTCGTTCTTGGCCTGCTCGATGCGCGCGCGCACCAGTTCGAGCGGGGGAGCATCGGCGAGCGTCGCCTCTTCGATTACTCCACGGAGCATCGTGACGGAGTCGCTTTCATCCAAAATCGAGAAGTTGCGATCGAAGCCCAACGCCGCGCATTCCTGGCGCAGGATTCGAGCGCACATCGAATGGAAGGTGCTGACCCACGGCGGTCGCGCGGCGGGGCCGAGCAAGGCGCCAACGCGATCGCGCATTTCAGCGGCAGCCTTATTGGTGAAGGTAACCGCCAGCACGCGCCTGGGATCCGCGTTGCGTTCTCCAAGAAGGTGCGCGATACGATAGGTGAGAACGCGAGTCTTACCTGAACCGGCGCCGGCCAGGATGAGTATCGGACCGTCTGGCGCCAGGACCGCCGCACGCTGCTCGGGGTTCAAGTTGTCGAGTCGGGTAGATGACATTGCGGAAGTCTCGTACGCAAACGCGAGTTCTTAACGATAGCGGTCGGGAGTTAGCGGGCCTAGAGCCGCCGGTCACAACTCTCGGCAGATAATCCACAATGGCGACCTATCAGCCGCACGACAGATATTATCGCAAGGCGCGCGCACAAGGGCTGGTCTCGCGCGCGGCGTTCAAAATCGAAGAAATCATCACTCGCTCGAAATTGGTGCGGCGCGACGCGCGAATTGCCGACCTCGGGTGCGCGCCCGGCGGATGGCTGGTGATACTCGCCCACGCGGTAGGTCCCGCGGGCCGGGTGGTGGGTGTTGACCTTACCCGATGCACAAACCCGCCACCTCCGGCCGTGACTATCGTCGGCGACATCACAGATCCTGCGACGGTGGAGCGCGCGATCGCCGCGCTCGGTGGTCCGGCCGACCTGGTGACCAGCGACCTGGCGCCGAAACTGAGCGGAATCACCGCGCGAGATCAGGCACAGTCGCAACGCCTGTTGTCAGCGGCCCGGACTTTTGTACGGCGGGCATTGAAACCCGGCGGCGCGATGGTCGCCAAGGTTTTCATGGGCAGTGATTTCAAACAGATGATTGGGGACTTCGACCGCGACTTTGAGCATGTCGAAGTAACCCGCACCGCCGCGACCCGCCCGGGCTCTTCGGAGTTGTACGTCGTTGCACGCGGTTTCAAAAGCAAGGAGACCTGACTCGCGGAGAACGGCGCCGCTTTCGCGAAGGCCGCAGACTAGCGGTTCCGTTTGGCTTACCTCCAGTGCGCGCGTAGATTCAGGACATGGAGCGCGCGAGTGCACGGCGGCTCTGTTTGCTGATGCTGGCCGCAGTCTGTACGGCGTGCTCGTGTGCCCGTCATACCGTGTCGCCACCCGACCCGGCCGCCGAGGTGGGACCTGGCGAAATCGAGGTGAAAGTGGTCTCGGTAGGGGTCGACGATTTCACCCAGGCACATTTCGTAATGCTCAGCAGCGCGGACCATGAGCATCAACTCCCTATTTTAGTCGGTGACCGCGAGGCCGACGCGATTATGCGCGCGCTGCAGGGGGTACAACTCGAGCGCCCGTTTACCCACGATCTAATGAGGGCGATCATCCAGGCGAATGGCGAGCGGGTCGATTGCGTGTCGATCTCAGACCTGCGCGATGAGGTCTACTACGCGACTATTTATATGAATGGTGGGAAAACCAAGATCGACAGCCGGCCCAGCGATGCTATCGCACTCGCGGCGAATCTCGGCGCACCCATCTTCGTCGCTTCCAAGCTGTTCGAGAATGAGCCGGCGCCCGCAATCGGCGCGCGGTCGGCGCCACGCACGGTAACGGCGATGGGAATCACGGTTGAAGAACTTACCCCGCCACTGGCGCAGTATTTTCACGCTTCCCGGGGCGTGCTGATCGCGGACCTGGATGCGAGCGCGGCGAAGAACGGGATTGAGCGCGGCGACATCATTATCCAAGTGGGGGTGCACGCCGTCGGCAGCCCGGCGGAGTTCGCAAGAGAGGCGAATACCGAACCGGGAAGGACGGTGGTGCTCAGGGTCAGTCACGACGGCGCTGAGCACAACGTCTCGTTCGTCCGCTAGTCAGTCCATCAGGTTCGAATTGTCGCACATTTCGTAGTTGCCTCCGCCGAAATACCGCACGTAGAATTCGGTCAGTCGCTCCAGACTGGTCATCACGTCGTGATAGCGGACACAACCGTGCGCGTAGATGCTGAGGCTGCTTTCGGCGGCTCCGTTCAGCTGGGCAAACTTGGCGGCAAGCTCGGTGCCAAGCGGAAAAGTGAACGGCTCGCCGGGGGGCCTGCCACCATGAAAGCGTTACGGATGAGATTCGTCTCGGGACAACCGGTGAACTGTTTGTCGGCCGACTGATCGTCAACGACAAACTCGACCGTAACCTCCAGAGCTTTGGCCGGAGTCCTGCCCAGATTTTCCACGGTTAGTGAGAATTTCGGGACCACGGGCTGGCGTGCGTTGGGAGGCGGATAAAAGAACTTGAGCGTAGGGATGTCGAGCCACGCGCGAACCGTAGCGATGCTGGCGTCGGCGCTCTGCCGGGCCATGCGGGAGGCCATGACGGCCACCCGCAGGGCGGCCAGTGAGATCAGCGAGTAGACCGCGGTGAACGCCACCAACCAAAAATTGAAATTGTGCCAGAAGTGTCTGCGTGGCACTTGCTCGGTGGGCGATGAACGGGCGGTCGCGGGAGGGGAGGTCATCGAGAACTAGCCCTCAAGGCAGGGGTTCGTTCGAAACGCCGTCCCGGTGACCGGCTCGCTTCATGCTCGTGCTTCACTTGTTTCGCGTAGGGCCTGAATGGTGTTTTAGGTTGCGTCGCAAAACAAGCTCGGCGGCGCGGGCCCCAGAGAAACCCTGAAAGACCAGCTGGTGGGACAAAGGGGGCGGCGCCGACAGTCACACGCGCCGAATCAGAACCGACCGCAGGAACCGCGGGTCGATTTCCTTGCCCAGTTCGGCGAAGTCTTCCTCGAGAACGTTCAGACAAGAGTTCACGAAATCCGCGCTGGCCAGGCGAGTAGCGTCATCGAGGTGTTCGTGTACGAGCCGCTGAACCGACGCACGGAACGACTCGCTGAGTCTTTCCGGCTTACCATTGCGTACGATGATTGCGCCGCGCAGCGCGGAGAGCCGAGATGATTCGATCGGTTCCGGCACCAGGTGGCCATCGAGCGCGTGGCGGGCCAAGGCCGTCAATAGGATCTGGCTGAGGCGAACCTCACGGGCTGCGACCTCTGCGCGGAAAGCAGCGGATGCAATATCGATGTCGAGCAAGGCGCGGAACAGGGTCGGCATCGCGTCAACCTGGTCGAGAATTGCATAGCTCAGGTGTAGATCGCGCATGGTGCGGAAATCGCGCATCGCCACTGCGCCGGTTCCATCGAGCGCCGAATAAAAGCGCGGAAACCGTGCCAGAAACCCGCCAATTGCCTCGCGATAGGGAGAATCCAAATGGAAAACTTGCCGGGCGTTTTGTGGCCTGAGGCCGAGCCGCTCGATGGTATGTTCGGTTCGCCGGCGCAGATCGATCGTGAGACTCACACCGAGGCGGAACAGATGCTTGAGGTGCGTGTCGCGAAGGTGCTCGATTGCATTGGGCAGATCGCCACCCGCAAGATTTTCCAGGCCGAGATTCAGGTAGTGATGGGTAGTCGCGATCGCTTCGCGCACCGCATCCAGGTCACCGAAATCGACGGCCCGCGCAACCAGGACCTGGTTTGAGACCATCGCCATCTCGCTGCGGAGCTGTCGCTTCCCTTCCGCCGCAAAGCCTGCCGTCAGGGCCGCGTTGAGCAGTGAATTGTCGCCGTCGGCGATTGCCGGAGCAGCATCGGGAGGAACGACCTCTTCGTCCCCAACCAGGTCCGCGCGGCTCGGCTTTTCGTAGCGATCGCGAATCGCCATGAAGTCGCGCGGATTCAGGTAGGCGAATACATCCTGCGCTTCGAAGTAGTCGGGGAATCCGCGGTCGCTGAGCCGCGCGCGGCGGAACTGGTAGGCCTGTTCCTCGAGTTCCGCTTCCACTCCCCAATAGACCTCCTCCATCAGGCCGGCAAAGTACTTGTATTCGCGTTCAAATGCTTCTTCCAGAAAATCGCCGATCGCGGAGGTGATGTCGTCGTTGCGGATAAACTCGATCAGGTAGTGCTCGTCGAACTGCACGTAGCGATTCGAGGGAGGGTCCTCCGACAGCGAGGGATCATCGAGGCGATGCACTTTGATGTAGCCGCGCAGGAGCAGCGCGACGATCTCCATGTCCAGTTCCATCAGCCCGTCGGCCATCCGCTTGCGTCCGGCTTCGGCGAGAGACTCGATCCATTCACGCATTCGGCCGAAGTTGGGACGGTCCTTGTTCCAGCAGTCCAGATCGAACAAGGACTTCACCTGCTCGGGGAGAGCGAGGCTCAGCAGATCGCTCGCGTCGGCGGAACCGATTTCCTTGAGCGTGTAGAACAGAGTCTCGGGCGAAAAGGACTGGACCAGTCGCTCGGCTTCGGGAGCCGAGAGGATCAGGTCGCGCTTCTGCCGGGCCGGAAGGCCGTACAGGAATTCCAGCTTTGCCTGGAAAGGCAGATTGAGAAATTCTGATGGATCCCGGCTTGGCATAACACGCGGGCCCGGCGACAACTCGCCGTTTCGGATCAATACCTCGCTACCCGCGGATCGCGCAATGCGGGCTCGGACAAATGCGTGCTTTCGAACGCTTTTCTGGTCGACTAGGTTCTGCTAGCGGCGGGTCACACAGGCGCAGTTATGGTTAACAGTCAAGCCAGGAGCATAGTCCTTAGCATTGCGGGGAGTGACCCCGGTGGAGGCGGGGGGATTCAGGCCGACTTGAAGACCTTTGCCGCGCTCGGCGTCTATGGATATTCGGCCATCACCCAGGTTATCGCGCAGAACAGCTCGACCGTGCGTGATATCGAGCGGGTCTCGCCTCGAATGATCGCGCGCCAGGTCGAGTTGCTTGTGCGGGAACGACGTCCCAATGAGATCAAGGTCGGAGCGTTGGGCGGCGCCGCGGCGGTGCGCAGCGTTGTGCGAGTGATCGAGAACCTGCGCCTCGCGGCGCCGGTGGTTGACCCGGTCATCGTGTCGAGTGCCGGGGTCAGGCTGCTCGATCGCGCCGGTGAGGCGGCGCTGGTCAAGTACCTGATTCCGCTCGCGAAAGTAATCACGCCCAATATCGCGGAAGCGCAAGCACTGACCGGAATTCGAATTACCGACGATGAGCACATGTGTGCAGCGGCGGAGCGGTTAGTCGTGATGGGCGCGCGGGCGGTGGTCATTAAAGGTGGGCACCGCGGGGGTAGCGAGTCATCGGACCTGATGTTTGACGGCCACCACCTGCGTTGGCTGCGCACGCGGAGAATCGCCGGAACCGCGGCGCATGGGACTGGATGCGCATTTTCGGCGGCGATCGCTGCATACCTGGCGCGCGGTGCTGAGTTGGAAGCGGCAGTGGGCGATGCCAAGCGCTACGTGACCGCGGCCCTCAAGCGCTCCTTTAAGTTTGGACAAGGGCGTTCACTGCTGGAGCATTTTGTTGGTCTCCCCAGGCGCGGGAGTTGAGTTCCGAGAACGCGCGCACGTCCAGCTCCAAATCTCGATCTCTTAAAACACGTTCCCCGCTTCCAGATGACGAGGCTTAGGTTGACGCGAACCACTAGCCAGTGCCGGGGACTATTTAAAGGGTTGCTTTAAGTAGAATCCGTGTTCGCGTGGTGTGGCAGCGTCACCAGGTAGTGTCGGGAGACCAAGGCGCCCACCAGGACGATAACGACGATGGCCGCGTCTACGGCGGGCGAACCTTTGGAAAGCGCACACAGGACTATCGGCAGTCCGAGGCCGACTACGATGAAAACTGTGTAGTGCAAACCTACGCGCAACGCCGTGGTGTGAGTTCCGAGGTCGCTCAGGTGGCCTGCCATGTCGACACGCCCCAGGATGCGCCGCACGGCAAGGGCGTTGAGCACCAACAGCCACATCAGGATAAAACGCAAGATGCGGGTCGCGCTCAAGTCGCCGGCACTTGACGCGATCGCAAGCATGACTGCAGCTCCCATCGAAATGGCCGACAGCGCGAATGCAGCCCCGAGCCATCGCATGGTACGCCAACCGGGCTGCGCGGTGGTGCTGAACAGGACGCCTTTGTTAGCGGCGACGATGAGCGCCGGACTGAGACCGGCGATCCCAATGATCTGCATCACGGTGTTAGGCAGATTGAGAATCGAGGCCGCGAACGCGAGAAACGCGATGAAAGAAAAAAGGCCGATCGTCCATACGCCGACCGACATTGGAGAGTTCAGATTGAAAACTCGAAGCATGTGATGAAACCGCGCGGGGTCGCCCAGGTCTATGATCAGGCAGACGAGATCGGCGAGCATCAATGGAAAGACCGCGTAAAAAGCGGTGCGCGCAAGCGCATGCATCTCCTCGGGTCGAAGCAGCACGAACAACGCGGCCAGTGCGAACGTTCCCGAGGCCAGCGAGAGCAGAAATGTGTCCGCGGTGATCCATCCGTGCCAGGGCGGCGCTTTGGTGAGTACGCGAGGCGCAACCGTGGTTTCAGAACGCATGATTCAGCAGCGTTACAGCGATGATTGCGGTCGCGAGCAGGGTTGCGAAGGCCGCGCGAAGGTAGTCGCCGCGCAGGTGGAGTTGCGGCCGCTCGGGCTCGCTCGGCAGTCCGTAGCTCTCGGGACGATCGAGCAGAAGAAAAAAAGCATTCAACTCGGAATACGAAGGCGAGGGTGATTCTCCGTACAGGTACGCCGCGGAAACACCGCGCGTCGCCAGTTCCTCGACGCGCGTGTGCGCGCGCCTTCGCAATTCGTCGATCGGTCCGAACTGAATCGATCCGGTCGGGCACGCCTTGGCGCACGCCGGCGTCAGGTCATCGCGCTGGCGGTCATAGCACAGGGTGCACTTGTGCGCGTGGCCATCGATCGGACTGCGCGCGATCACCCCGAACGGACAGGCCGCCACGCAGTAGCCGCATCCGTTGCAGATATCGTTTTGCACATAGACGTTGGAAAACTCGTTGATGATGAGCGCGCCGGTCGGGCAGGCGATCGCACAGGGCGCCGCACTGCAGTGTTTGCAGACGTCGCTCATCATGAGCCATCGTCCCGCGGGACCCTTGTTCAGGGGCGTCTCGAGGTTGGCCGCCGCCGGGGCAGGTGGGTGCTCCGCGGGTGCGGGAAACTGTTCTACGAAGGTCACGTGACGCCACGTGGTGGCGGACAACATGCGGGTATTGTCGTAGCTGTCACCCGTGAAATGGAACCCGTCGGAGGGAAGCTGATTCCATTGTTTGCAGGCGACCTCGCACGCCTTGCAGCCTATGCAAAGGGTGGTGTCGGTAAAAAATCCGGTCGGGGCGCGCGGAGCAGGCGGGGCGGGGCGCCTAAATGGGTAGAGCAGGTCTTGCAGAAGGCCCATCGATGGCCATTCTAGCGAGTCCGCGCCGCTACTTGTAATTCACCCCAGCGTCAGCCGCGACGGCGCAGCCCCCACCATTGCAACCGACCTTCCGGCTGTGCCCATCGCGGAGTCTGCGGAATCGGTTGCGGACGGTTGGCGCGTGGTGCGACTTCCACCGCTACCGCCAATTTGCGATTCGTCAGCCGGCCGCTGCGCACGCTGCACGAGAACGCTTTTGCCTCGTGCATCCCCACGTTGGGGTCGGCCAGCAAGGCGGTGAGATCGTTAGCTATCGCGCCGACGGTTTCGCCCGCGTAGCCCCAGTGAATTGGCAGGCCGATCTGATGAACGATTCGGTTACTGAGACTCAATGGGCGGATTCGTCGGGTGACCATGGCGCGCGCTTCGATTTCGCCGCGCGGCGTTGAGACCACCATCCACCCCCGATGTCGGATGCCCTGCTCTTGGGCGAGTTCCGGGCTCAACTCGACGAACATCTCGGGCTGGAGCTCGTTGAGCCAGCTGTTGAACCGGCTCATCGGTCCCGAAAGGTAGTGCTCGGTCAACCGATAGGTGGTGGCGACGATTGGAAAATTGGGATCGACGCCAAGCGCGAGTCGATTTAACTCGCTGGGATATTCTTGCAGCGTGGGATTACTCTGCGTCTTGTACAGGGGGTTGGCCAATACCGATTCGCGCGGCTCGAAGTGTGCAGGTAGCGGGCCGTCTCTCACGCCGAACGGAGCGTATAACCATCCGCGTCCATCAGGGTGCATGATAAACGGCGCGTCTCCGGCGATCGCTTGCATGTCGCGGGCGCCGACCGGGGGTCGATAGGTGGGAGGCTTGGCGGGCTCGAAGTCGGGAACGTCATTGCCGACCCAGCGCTGCTGCTGCTCATCCCACCAAACCAGTCGCTTACGCTCAGACCAGGGACGCCCGTCGGGATCCGCGGAAGCGCGGTTGTACATCACGCGTCGATTGGCCGGCCACGCAAACGCCCAATCGGGAGATGCCGATCCGACAATTCGCGGGTCGCGCGAGCGGGCCCGATTGCGGTCGTCTCGCGGAAAAACGCCGCTGTAGATCCAGGCACCGCACGCGGTCGATCCGTCATCCCGAAGCTCGTGGAAACCCGAGAGCAGGAGGCCATCGCTTAACCGTCGCCCGTTTATCTCCTTGAGTACCTTCTCGATGTCCGGCTCGTCGGCAATGCGGCTCAGGGTTCCGTCCGGGAGGCGCTGGGGATCGTCGCGGTCGTAGTTCCAGGTGAGGTTGCGGACCGGCGCATCCCGCTTGAGTGTGGAATCGCGGTACAACTCCTTTAACCGTTTGCCAAGCTGATAGAGGAACCATGCGTCCGAGCGGCAGTCGCCCGGTGGATCGACCGCCTTCTCGTGCCACTGAATCAGGCGCTCGGTATTGGTGAAGGTGCCGTCCTTTTCAGGGATTGAAGCCGCCGGCAGGAAGAACACCTCGGTCTTGATCTTTCCGGGATCATTGATGCTGGGGTCCGCGTACCAGAAATTGGCACTTTCATGCTCGAACCAATCCCGCACCACCAGCCAGTCGAGATTGCGCAGTGCGGCGCGATTGAGTTCCGCGTTGGGTGCGCCGGCAGCCGGATTCTGGCCAATCAGAAACAAGCCCCGAATGTCGCCCTGATACATCCGGAAAAACGCGGCCAACTGCGAGTAGTCGTCGTCTCTTTTCGGTAGCCACGAATATCCGAACTCATTCTCATGAGTGGCGGCGTCGCCGTACCAGGCTTTGAGAAGGCTTATCAGGAAGCGCGGCAGATACGCCCAGTACCCGGAGAAAGCGTCCTCCTGCCAAAAGCCCGCGGCGCGGTTGTTCAGCGCGTCTCCGAATCCTCGTCCGTTCTCGAGATACTCTGCGAGCGTCACGTGTTCCGCGACGGCCGCAGGTTGCGGGATATAGCCGGGGAGCAGATGGTAAAGAGTCGGGATATCGGTTGAGCCCTGGATGCTGCAATGGCCGCGCATTGCCATGATCCCCCCGCCCGGGCGTCCGATATTTCCGAGCAGCAGCTGGATTATGGCCGCCGCACGAATCATCTGAACCCCGGTCGAGTGCTGAGTCCATCCGAGCGCATAGACGATCGAGCTGGTGCGCTCGCGGCCCGAGTTGCGCGCGAGCAATTCGGCGACGCGGATCACCTCGGCCGAAGAGCATCCGCAGACCTGCGCGACGGCCTCCGGCGTGTAGCGGGAGAAATGGCGGCGCAGAACCTGAAACACGCATCGTGGGTGCAGCAAGGTCGGGTCCTGCTCGGGCTTCCCGTCCACACTCGCGATACTGTAACCCCACACCCCCGGCTCACCGTCGTAACGGTGGGTGGATGGATCAAAGCCGGCAAAGAAACCATCGCCGTCGTCAGCATCGACGTAGCTCTCGCCGACAATCGTTGCGGCGTTGGTGAAGCGCAACACGTATTCGTGAAACCATAGGTCGCGCTCCAGCAGGTAGTTGATAATTCCGCCCAGAAAGGCGATGTCGGAACCGGCGCGAATCGCGACGTAGATATCTGCCATGGCGGAGGTGCGCGTAAACCTCGGATCGACATGAATCAACTTGCCGCCCGCTTCGCGCGCTTTCAGGACCCAGCGGAAGCCGACCGGATGTGCTTCCGCCATGTTGGATCCCATGATCAGCACGCAATCGCTGTTGGCGAGATCGCGCTGAAAGGTGGTCGCCGCTCCGCGTCCGAACGAGGCGCCCAGACCGGGCACCGAGGCGCTATGTCAGATGCGAGCCTGGTTTTCGACCGCGAGAATGCCGAGCCCACCCGTAAGGAGTTTCTTGATGAGATAGTTTTCTTCGTTGTCGAGAGTAGCGCCGCCCAGGTGCGCGATGGTCTTGAGGTGATTGACTTCCATTCCGTCGGCGAAGTTTTCGATGAAATCGCGGTCGCGAGCGTCCTTCACCAGATGTGCGATACGGTCCATGGCCCAATCGAGTGGACGCTGCTCCCAATGGTCGCTGTAGGGCGCGCGGTACATGACTCGGCTTATCCGATGCGGGTTCGAAACCAGCTGAAAAGTATTTGCGCCCTTGGGGCACAGCGTGCCCTCGTTAATTGGGCTTTCCGGGTCGCCCTCGATATCGATGACCTCGCCGCCCTTGGTGTACACGTTCTGGCTGCATCCAACGGCACAGTAGGGGCAAACGCTGTGCGATTTAGTCGCACCGCGCAAACGAGAATGCTTGTGAGTCGTATCGGGACTGACCGGCTGGCGATCCATCGACGCTTCCTCCGGAGGTGCACGCTTTTCGGGGGCAGTGATAATCTACCATAGTGCCGGATTTTGGCAGCAAGACAACCCTGGAGCGCGCTACCCTGCGCTGGCGCGCGTCGCGCTTCAGGAATGGGCGGGATCTGCTCGCGGTCGAGGAACCGCTGGAGATTCGTCTGGCCGGGCGTCGCTTCACCGTCACAATGAGGACCCCGGGCCACGACGAGGAGCTGGTCGCGGGATTTCTTTTCACCGAAGGATTTGTGAGCGCTGCGAACGAGATTGGCGAGATTCGGCGGGTGCGAGGCAGTGCCGGTAAGCCGGAGGCCAACGTCATCGACGTCATCTTGCACGTGCCGGTCGAGGCCTTGCGTAAACGGCTGCAACGCAACTTCGCGATGACCTCGAGTTGCGGACTCTGCGGCAAGACCTCCATCGAGGCGATCGAAAGGAGAATCGCTCCGCTTTCCCGCGGCCACGCCTCGCTCCAGGCAACGGTACTGACGAACCTGAGCGCCAAGATGCGTGCCGAGCAGTCAATTTTTGCCGACACCGGGGGAGTCCACGCCGCGGCCCTCTTCGACCGGTCCGGAGCTCTGCGCATGCTGCGCGAAGACATAGGGCGCCACAATGCGGTCGACAAGCTGGTCGGGTGGGCGATGGGTCGGAACACGCTGCCGCTCAGCGATGCGCTGGTGATGGTGAGTGGACGGTTGAGTTTCGAAATAGTCCAGAAAGTGGCGGCCGCCGGAGCACCGCTGCTGGCCGCGGTCTCGGCACCCTCGTCGCTGGCGGTGGAATTGGCGGACAAAGTCGGAATCACTCTGCTGGGGTTCCTGCGCGATGGCGCGTTCAACGTATACACGCATCCCGAGCGCGTGACCGGACCCGCATGCGGTGGAACTGGGCTCGCGAGGGGCCGCGCAAAATAGGGGGCTTCCACGCGACAGTCGGCGAGACCTTTTTGAGCCTCGAGGTCAACAACCGGCCCGTGACCGGGTCCTACGCGATGCCTTGGGCGCAGTCATAACTGCATCGACTCGACGGTCGGCGTTCCGCATCGCGCGCTTGCGTCACATCAGCTTGTCGCTTAACCCCGAATATTCGCGTGAACAAAAGCGGGTTGCATCTCGTGGTAAGCAACCTCCGGGGAGCTCGCGAAGCGACCGGACTTGCGGGCGGCCCCGTCATCAACCCCTCGACCGAGGCCGCACTCGACGTGATGATCGTGGGCGTGATCGACACCGCGGCGCAACACCTTCGCTTTGCGCCGAGCCAGAACGATTCGCCCTACTTGAGCGGCCCTGAACCGGGGCGATAGTCTAGGTGGTAATGCCGGAGACCCAGTATCTGTCGCGCAAACGCGCGCTGGATAGGATCGCCCGCGAAAAACTGCTCTACGAGCGGCATTCGGGGGGCGAGGTCTCGGTGTGCGTGATCTACCCGAACCTCTATAGGCTGGGGATGGCCAACCTCGGCTACCAAGCGATCTTCCAGATCTTCGATTCACATCCGTCCGTCGATGCAGAGCGTGCGTTCCTGCCGGACCCCGACGAGCGCGCCGCACTGCGCGCGGGGACCGGGCGGCGCCTGCTGTCCTTTGAGCGCGGACGCCCGTTGTCGGATTTCGACATTCTTGCGTTCTCGGTCGCCTTCGAGACCGACTACCTTAATATTCTCGGCGTGCTGCGGACGGCGGGGATTCCGCTCAGACGATCCGAGCGCACGGGCAGGAACTTTCCGCTGATCATTGCGGGCGGCTCCGCGATCTTTCTGAACCCCGAGCCGGTCGCCGAGTTCGTCGATCTGTTTTTGATTGGCGAAGGCGAGGAGATGGTGCCCGAGTTCCTTGCGCGGTTTCTTGAGATCCGCCGCGATCCGGCTCGGCTGGCGGCGCTGGCCGAGGTCCGCGGCGCATACTTACCGGATTACTTTCATCCCGAGTACGCCGAAGGTGGGCGGCTTGAAGGAGTTGGCTATTCAGGCCCGGCCAAACCGACCGTGAGCAGGCGTCTGATCCATGACCTCGATCGCTTCAACACCTCGTCGCTGATTCTCACCGAGGAATCCGTCTTCGGTGATATGTTCCTGGTCGAAGCCAGCCGAGGATGCCAGTGGGGCTGCCGGTTTTGTGCGGCGGGGTTCATGTATCGTCCGATACGTTATCGGTCGCCCGACAAGCTTGAAGCAGAGGCGCTGCGCGGACTTGGAGAGCGAAGCGTTATAGGACTGGTCGGCGCGGAAATGGCCAGCGTGCCCGGCGTTGCGCAGATCGCAGAGCGGGTTGCCGAGGCGGGTGGCCGACTGTCGCCATCTTCCCTGAAAGCAGACTGCATTTCGCCTCGACTTGCGGCGGCGCTTGGACGCAACGGCGCACGAAGCGTGACGGTGGCACCCGAGGCCGGCAGCGAGCGGATGCGCAGGGTGATCAACAAGAACCTTAGCGAAGACGAAATCTTACGCGCCGCATCGATGATGGTGGGCGAGGGGGTGGAAAACCTGAAGCTCTATTTCATGGTGGGGCTTCCGGAGGAAGGCGCCGACGACGTGCTTGCGATAGCGCTGCTCACCGCGAAGATTCTCGAACGGACGCGGGTGGCTTGCCAGCGGGTCGGGCATGTGACGGTCTCGTTGAATCCCTTCGTGCCCAAGCCGTGGACGCCATTCCAGTGGGACCCGATGGACGATCCGCGTAGTACCCGCCGGAAGATCGGGTTGCTCCGCGCGGAGCTGGGGCGCCTCGGCGCTGACCTGGATGCGGAATCTCCGCGCGAGGCGTACTTTCAGACCCTGGTTTCGCGGGGCGACCGTCGTGTGGGCGCGATCCTCGAACGCCTCGCAGAAAGGAATTGCGAATCGCCGGGCCAGATCTGGAGCGAACTCAAGCAGATACGCCGCGAGGCCGAGGCGGGTCGTGGTGCGCTGCCGAATCCTGAATTCTACGTGACGCGTCAATACGCGTATGACGAGGTCCTGCCCTGGGACTTCATCGATCATCACATTCATAAATGGTTTCTGCTGTCGGAACGCCGCAAGGCTCATTATGAGCATCAGACCAAACCTTGCGACGTGCACCGATGTACGGTGTGTGGCGCATGTTGAACGACTGTGGCGGTGGAAGGGAGAGGCGATGGAAACCAGGCGTGGAACGATCCGAACGCTAGCGGCTGCGATCCTGACGGCGACGCTGCTATACGGGAGCTGCTGGACGGTTCGGGCCCAGGTTAACGAGTCCGACGTCCCCGAGACCACGGTGGTGCCCAGCGACGAGAGTCCGCCGCCACGAACACCGCCCAACCAGGCATCGGCTCCGGCGCGCCACCCAGGAGGATCCGCGACCAATTTCGAAGTCGAGCCCGCGCATGCGCGCGTCAAATTGAACAACGACACTGCCGTGCTCGTCCAGCCCGACAAGGCGAGCAAACAAATCGAGCAGGCGCAAAGCGGAAAGTTCATCGACGTTACCGGGTCGACGCGCTATTTTCTGCAAGTGAAACTCAAATCGGGGGAGGCCGGTTATATCGACCCGGCGGCGGTCGAGTTGGTCAAGCCGACCGATAAGATTTTTACGCTGACCTCCGATTCTGCGGTGCTGGAAAAACCAAACAAGTGGTCGAAGAAGGTGTCCGAGGTCCACAAGGGACATAACATTCACGTGATAGGCGTCGCGCTCGACTACACGAAGATCAGAATGAAAAGCGGGCTCGAGGGCTACGTACCGATGAGTGCGCTCGAGTAGCATTAAGCCGCCGAGGCGGCAGATCTTCCGGTTCAGGGTTTACGAAATCCAATCCCGCCAAGGTACCTCCACCCCGCAGCATCACCTACCCTGAAAGAACGCGCTCGACGCCTCCGAAACTCATGGCTATAACACACTGGCGCGCCACCGGGACTGAATCGGGCGTTGCCGGGGGAATCTAGCGATGACCGCTCGCGAACGGCAGGGATGGATCCTCGTGGCGAGTTTGTTCGTCACCTTGTTCCTGGTATTTGGCTCCGGCTACAACACCACGAGCCTGTTTTTTCCTCGGCTGCTGAAACACTTCGGATGGAGCCATACACGCACTGCCTCGCTGACCAGCGCGCTTGCGCTCTCGGCGGGACTTAGTGGGCCGCTAATCGGCATTCTTCTGGACCGGCTGGAAGCGCGGATCGTAATGATCGTCGGCATCGTCATGACCGGAGCCGCCTTTCTGATCGCCAGCCGCGCCGAGTCCTTCCCGATAATGATGGCCGCCTATCTCCTCCTGGGAATCGGAATTGCCGCCGCAACGCTGCTGCCCGCGGCACTTATCGTCGCCAATTGGTTTGGCGCGCGCCGCGGCATTGCCATGGGTCTTACCTTTGCCGGGACGTCGCTGGGTGGCGCGGTCATGACGCAGGTGGGTAATTTCGCGATCCTCGATCTGGGCGGATGGCGAGCAGCGTACGTAACCTTGGCGGCGCCCATGCTGCTAATCGCTCTTCCGCTGGTTCTCTTACAGGTGCGGAGTCGTCCACCTGAGGCCACCAAGGAAGACTTCCAGGCGTCGAGCGACGCGCTGCCCGGGCTGGAACTGGGTCAGGCGTTACGTGCGCGGTCATTCTGGATGGTTTCGGCCGCGCAGTTTTTGTTTGCCTGTTCAGCGGCGGGTGCAGGGCTGCATCTGATCCACCACCTGATTAACCTGGGCTACTCGCAGACTGCGGCGGCCAGAGCGATGGGCGTGGTCTTCGTGTGCGCTTCGCTCGGCAAACTTGGCATGGGGTTGTTTTCGGACCGGGTGAGCGCGCGCGTCGCATTGACCGTCAATTTCATCGGTGCCGCCTTCGGAATCGCCCTGGTCTTTGGCGCCGCCAATCGGGTTATGCTGGCTCTGTTCGTCCTGGTCTTTGGACTCACTCTAGGTGCACCGCTGGTGCTGATTCCGCTTTTGCAGGCCGATTCGATGGGTCTCAAACGATTTGGATCGATAGGCGGAATATCCGGCATCTTCAATACGCTGGGCGCGGCGGCGGGTCCATTCGGGGCCGGGGTCATCTTCGATCTGCTCGGGGGGTACTACGCTGCCTTTGGCACGTTCATCGTGATGAATATTCTCGGCGCTATCGCGACCCTGGCCTGTCTGAATCTGGCCACCGAAGAGGCCCGGCTGGCGCGTCGGATGCGCACCTCGCAGGAAGTTCTGGCGGGTTCTCAAGCATCGTAGACGGTCGCGTGATTTTTACCGGAGTAGCACCCGCGTTGGCGGCTGCCGCGCTGCTCGGGTTTCGGCACGGCGTGGACTACGATCACGTTGCGGCGATTGCAGATCTGGCGGGAGCGGCCAAGCGTCCCGCCCAGGCAGTCGGGCTCGCGGTGCTCTATGGATTGGGACACTCGACCATCGTCACCGTGCTGGGCGCAGTTTCGGTTTGGTTTGGAAGGGTGCTGCCCAAGGGATCGGACCAAATTCTCGAGGGTGCGGTGGGGTGCACGCTGATCGTGCTGGGCGCCTATGTCCTGAGCGCGATTTTCCGCGGCGCGCCGGAGGCTCGCCCAGCGACGCGCTTCGAATTGATCCGAAGTGCAGGAAGGTGGACCAAGTCGTTGATCGCGACAACGCCGTCCTCCCGGCCAGCGCCGATGAATCAACCACCGGGTCCGCGAACTGCCTACAGCGTCGGCATCATCCACGGCATCGGCGCCGAAACCCCGACCCAACTCGGCTTGTTCGTCTTGTCCGCCGGTGTTGGAGGTTGGGCGAGCGGTTTGCTGTGCGTGCTCACTTTCGCGGCGGGGTTGCTTGCGATGAACACCCTGATGGCGGTGGCATCGGCCGGCATGTTCCACCTCTCGAACTTTCGTGACTGGATTTATCGCGGCGTGATGATCTTGACCGCGACCTACAGCATCGTGGTCGGCACGCTCTTCGTCCTCAGCAGCATCGGCGTCCCGATTCCGATCTGAGAGCATTTCCTGAGCCGCGAGAGCGCAGTGCTTCGAGCGGGACTCGCAGCAGCGCGATCCCTCCAGAGAAAGTTTCACACCAGAGAAGGGCGGGCGCCGCTTCTTTGAGATGAAAGCACGCTGGTGCCGATTCTGCCTTTTGTTCCAGTCGAGGAAAATTGGCCTTACCAATTAGGTGTCGAGCGACTGCAAGAATCCTGCAATTTCGCGCCCGGACTTGAGATGGATCACAGGCACCTCGGTTCCATGCGTCGATCGTGCGACTTCGATCAGGGTACGATTCACCAGGTCGAACCTCCAGATGAACGCCAGCACCGCGGGCAGGTCTCGGAGTTTGTGCGGCTCGCGTACCGAAAGGCGCGCCTGCAGGCCCGCCAGGCACAGAGGATTCTCGGCAACTCAAGCCAAATGATGGAGCTCCGCGCGCGGCAGGCGAATATCAAAACTGACTTGCGCAAAATTGCCGTCGCTTATTCAGGCCTCTTTCGCGTGTGCCTCATCCAGCAAAGAGCGAAAGGCTGAGAGGTCGCCCTGAGAACATAACCGGCTGGACATCTCATCGAGGCAATCACCGGCAAGCCGGTTCTTTCGCCAATTTGCTGGGCCAGCGAGGTTTTGCCGCTTCCAGCACACCCGAGAACTACAATGCGCCGGGGCGACCCACGAGCGATTAGGATTGAGCCGTTTTTCAATTTCCGCGTGCACGGCCCTCGGGCGAGCACCGGGGAAAAAGTTTCACATCAGAAAAAGCCCGTGCCACTTTTTGATAAGAGAGTTACGTCCGTGTCGATTCTTGCCGATCGTTCTTGCAGCTGAGAAACTCGTGCGGAGACTAAGCGGCGTCGGAAATTCCAATTAGGGTGCGGACTTTCGCCGCGATATCGGGCGCCATGATCACGTCGGTGATTATTGCGGCCGCGTCTGAGCCGGCGGCAAGTACTTCCGGTATGGTTGCTTCAGTGATTCCGCCGATGGCGACGATCGGGATCTTTACCGCGGCGCGCACCGCACGGAGTTTCTCGAGTCCCTGAGCTACCTTGATGTTCTTCAATCCGCCTTGGTACATCGGGCCGAAACCGATGTAGTCCGCGCCGCCGGCTTCGGCGGCACGCGCCATGTCGACGCTGGCGGTCGAGATTCCGATGACCTTGTTAGAGCCCACCACGCGTCTGCCGGCATCCAGCGGGATGTCTCGCTGCCCGAGGTGTACACCATCGGCATCAGCTAACATCGCAATGTCAGCGCGATCATTAACGATAAAGAGAGTGCCACGCTCGCGGCACATGCGTCCGATGCGGTCGGCGGCGGCCAGAAAGTCGCGGCCGGATGCTTCTTTGAGGCGCAGTTGCAGGATCCGCACGCCTGCCTGGAGGAGAACGCGTGCGAGCTCGACGGGCTCATGTCCCGCCGCTGGATCGACGATTCCGTAGAAGCGGGAGGGCAGTTTCATGCCGCTAGCCGGGATACTTGGTAAGAACGATCTTGTGATCGGTAATCTTCTTGCGCAGCGTGTTGCGATTCAGCCCGAGCATACGGGCAGCTTTGACCTGGTTGCCGCCGGTGCGTTTGAGTGCCAGCTCGATGAGCGGTCTCTCGATTTCGGCCACCAGCTTTTCATACAGATCCCGCGGCTCTTCGCCGTCGGGTGAGTCGAGCCATTGTCCGATCCGGCCGGCGATCAATTCGGCGAGCGCGACACTATCGCCGCTGGTGGCGAGTGACTCGGCACTCGCCTGCGGCGTGGGACCACTGGGGGACAGCTCGATATCCTCGGCGCGAATGGTATTTCCGGGTGCGAGCAGCGCGGCGCGCAACACCGCATTTTCCAGTTCGCGTACATTGCCGGGCCAATCGTGCGCAGCGAGTTTGGCGCGCGCTTCGGTGCCCATCGCGGTCACCCGCGCACCCATCTCGCGCACCGCTTTGCCGACGAAGTAGTCGGTCAGCTCGGAGATGTCTTCGCGGCGGTCGCGCAGCGGCGGAAGATGAATCGGGATGACATGGAGGCGGAAGTAGAGATCCTCGCGAAAGCGCCGCGCGGCGACCAGTTTCTGCAGATCCTGGTTGGTGGCCGCGATCACCCGCGCCTTGACCCGCAGCGATTCGACGCTGCCAACCCGGGAGAACTCGCGCTCCTGGAGCACGCGCAGAAGTTTGGGTTGAAGCTCGAGCGGAAGGTCGCCGATTTCATCGAGGAAGATGGTCCCCGCGTCGGCCATTTCGAACTTGCCCGCTCTTCGCTCGTTCGCACCCGTGAACGAGCCCCGCTCATGGCCGAACAACTCGCTTTCCAGCAAGCCCTGCGGAATCGCCGAGCAGTTCACTGCCACGAACGGTGCGCGCCACCGCCCCGACTTGAAGTGAATCGCGCGGGCGACGAGGTCCTTGCCGGTGCCGCTCTCGCCGAGCAGCAGCACGGTCGCATCGTTGGTGACGACGCGCCCTATCAGCTTATACACTTCCTGCATTGCAGGGCTGCGCCCGATTATCTCCCCGCCCACCAGTTGGCGATTGACCTCGTTCTTGAGCCGATCGAGGTCGGCCGCCTGCTCCGCGACTTCCACAGCGCGTCCAACCGTGGCGGCTACCAAGTCGAGATTGACAAAAGGTTTGGTCAGATAGTCATGGGCGCCCCGCTTCATCGCCTCCACCGCGTTGTTCATCGTGCTGGCGGCGGTGATTATGAAAATGAGGGTGCGGATATTTTCGCCGCGCGCGGCGGTTAGAACTTCCAGTCCGCCGGGACCGGGCATGATGATATCCACCAGCGCGACATCGAAGCGTCCGGAGCGCAGCAGCTCGAGCGCGTTGGCGCTATCCGACGCCTCCTCGACCGCATATTGTTCGGCTTCCAGCCGATGCCGCAGAACGAGGCGAATCGCCGGGTCATCGTCGGCGATGAGGACTCGCGCCCGTGGAGGGGTCTCGATTCCGGGGTTGTCGGGGAGATTGGGCTCTGCGGATGACATTGCTAGATCTGGTGTCGGCTCATCGTAACAGTAATAGTCACCCACCAGCGAGTCATCGCGATCATCGATCGCCCGCCGGGAGGGTGACTTTGAATGTCATGCCCGCGCGGTGCTCGGTACGACTGGAGCGCCGGCCGACCCCACCTGCCGAAGCCCATAGCCGGCCGCCGTGAAGTGCGACGATACGCTGGCTTAACACGAGCCCGAGTCCGGTGCCGTCGGGCTTGGTGGTGAAGAACGGGGTGAAGAGTTGATCGATCTCCTCCTCGGCCAATCCGGGCCCGCTGTCACTAACCTCGACGCGCAAGAATTGCCGACGACGGCCCTCGGCGGTCACACGAAATTCGCTTTCCATCCGGGTATGCAGACGGATTACCCCCTCCGCGCCGATCGCCTCGGCGGCATTCTTGACCAGGTTGAGGAACGCTCGCTCCAGCGCCGAGGCGTCGCCGATGACTTCCGGCAGGCTTGGATCGAAGTCTTGAACGATGCGAACGGTGTCGGGAGCGCTCGGGTACAGCCCGGCCATCCTGAGCGCCTGGTGCAACACCTGATGGATATTGACCGGTTCTTGCGCAAGACGCTGGGGCGAACTGACGGCGAGAACCTGTTCCACGAGCGCGGCGATCCGATTTACCCCATCCAGGATCACGCCGCAGTACTGCTGGGCCCGCCCATCGGAGGGATACATCGAGGCCAGAAGCTCCGCCGCCCCCTTGATGCCGGTCAAAGGGTTTTTGACTTCATGCGCCAGTCCGGCGGGGGAAAGTCGCAGGCTGGACTCTACCGATTCTGCGGTCTGCGCGGCGGTCTTCTCATGGGAGAGATCATGGAGCAGGACGATGGCGCCGTCAGGACGGGTATCGGCAGCAAGGAGCGGCGAAACTTCGGCCCGGACTCTCATTGATCGAGCCCCGACACACAGAAGCGCATCAGGGTCTCCCAGGGTTTGCCCACTTTCTAGGCATGTCTGAATCATCTTCTGGAGCCACGGATTTTGTCCGAGCAGGTCAGCGAGTTCATGCGTCCCGATGGTGGAAGTGCCGAAGATGGTCTCAGCGGCCGGATTAACCCGGAGAGGACAGCCATCGTTCGACACGACGACAATCGCGTCGGGTAGACTGTCGATAATATCGCGCCAGAGATTCACTATCGATTATGCGGACTTGGCGGTAGCAGTTCGGGTCGTTTTACGAAGCTATCATAAAGGCGATTGTCAACTAAGGGTTGGCTTGAAACCTACCGAAAATGCGGAGAGTTTTGGTCTTCTGTGCGAAAGTTATTAACAGGCCGTCCGACTCACATCAGTATTTTTTATGCTCGATTCCCCGCGACGTGGTTGACCGTTGCTGTCTCACCGGTTAGGGTTTGGGCGGTTCTCGGGGGAGAATGCCTAGACGTAAAGCCATACTCAGTGCATCCTCGGCTCTGATTTTGATGCCGCTTCTCGCGGCGGCGTCCGGATTTGCAAACGAAACCCCGCTCGCCCCTACGATTTCTGCTGGGCCTGGCATTGGCGACCCGGCCAACTTTAACCGTGAACCGGTCAAACTCGAGCCAAGTTCTGCAGTCCACACTCCGTTTGTAGTCGGACAGCCCAAGCCGGTAGCTCCATTTCCGATTCTCCTCAACCGGCTGGTTCAAGGATATGTCGATGACTATCTGAACCAGCCCGCATCTTGGGAATCCAGCGTCCAGCGGAGCCGGCCATTTTTTCTGGAAATGGCGCAGGCCCTCCGCGCGAAGGGTGTTCCCGACGACATGCTTTATTTGAGCTTCGCCGAGAGCGATTTCAGTGAACGCGGCAAAGGGCCCTGGCAGTTCAACAAAGAAACCGCCCACAGGTACGGTTTGCGGATCGACCGGTGGGTGGATGAGCGCCGGGACCCTGGCCTTTCTACCAAGGCGGCCGCCGAGTATCTCTCTGACCTTCACCAGGCAGCCGGTTTCGACTGGCGGGTGGCAGTTGTGGGATGGAATGGCGGCGACCTGGCGATCGACCGCTACTGGCTGCTGCGCGGCGATAACTTCAACCGGTTCATGGACCTGCTGCCCGCCCAGACCCGGGCGTTGATGGGCCGCTTCATGGCCCTCGCATTCGTGGCGCACAATTCCACTCGCTACCGACTTGTCCACCTCGACTACGATACACCTCCTGAATATCACGAGGTTCCGGTACGGGGCGGCACAATGCTTTCAAAGTTGGCAGGCTCGTATCGTACGACGGTAGCCAAACTCCATGATCTGAATCCCGCCCTGTTGCGCGATCGCATACCGCCCGACGCTCACAGCTACAAAGTCCGCGTTCCACTGCTGCGGACGGCATTCGCCGAGTAACGAGCTCACCACTCGCCCCCTGTCCTTGCATACTTGATGGTTTCGGTTCTCAACAGCCGCGAAGCCGCGTATCCTTCTGATTTGTGATCGGTGTCGATGAAGCGCTTGCCATGGTGCTGGACGCGGTAAGCCCGCTCGGTGTCGAGCGGGTGGCTTTGCTTCACGCCCTGGGGCGGGTTTTGGCCCAGGAAGTTCAGTCGCCACGAGATATCCCCGGGTTCGATAATTCGGCGATGGACGGCTATGCGGTTCGCTCGGCCGATATCGCCGGCGCGGGCCCCGATAGCCCGGTGCGGCTTCAAGTAACCGAGACCGTACCGGCCGGTACCATGCCCGTTGGGGAATTGCGACCCGGTCAGGCGGCAAGGACGATGACCGGCGCCCCAATCGCGCGCGGTGCCGATGCGATAGTTCCGATCGAACAGACGCGCGGCAGCGGTGACCAGGTCGAAATACTCGCATCCGCCCCACCTAGTGCGTTCGTCCGCCCGCGCGGTGAGGACCTCAAGCAAGGGGAGGTCGCGATGACCCCCGGGAAGCTGCTCGGCGCCGCAGATCTCGGGATGCTCGCGTCGCTGAACCGGGCGATGGTCGGGGTTTATCGCCGGCCGCGAGTGGCGATTGTGGCCACCGGCGACGAACTGGTGGACGTGGATGAATTACCGACCGGAGCACAGGTGGTGAATTCGAGCGCGTATGCGCTTTCGGGCGCGATTCGGGAAGCGGGTGGAGAAGCCTCGATACTTCGCGTGGCGCGCGACACACCGGCCGAGGTTCAGGAGCGCCTGAGGGAGGCAGTTGCCTTCGATGCGATCCTTACCACAGGTGGGGTGTCGGTTGGACAGTTCGATCACGTCAAGACCGTGCTCGATGAACTCGGAATGAAGACACTTTTTCACGGGGTTGCACAAAAACCGGGACGTCCTCTGAAATTCGGAACGCTGCGCGATCGTCCCGTTTTCGGGTTGCCGGGCAACCCCGTCTCAACCCTGGTCTGTTTTTATCTCTACGCGCGGCCCGCATTGCTCAAGATGAGCGGAAGGCGCGAGTTGGGTCTGCCCCGCATCACGGTGCGCTGCGCCACGGACATCAAGCTGGCCAAGGGGCTCACCGAATTCGTGCGGGTGAAGCTGGAGCGGCGCGACGACGAATACCTCGCGGTCCCGACCGGTAACCAGGGCTCCGGCATCTTCAGTTCCATCGCCCGCGCCGATGGCCTCTTGATTGGACCGGCGGAAGTGAGCCAGCTGCGCGCAGGCGATCACTGCGCGGTGCTGCTGCTGGCCACCGATGCGGGTGACACCGCGTTCTTCGAGCGTCGTTTCCACATGAACTGAATGACGATCGTCGCCAGCACGCCGAACAGGGCCGAAGCGACGACCACCGCCGAAAGGCGGAGCTGAAGGGTGAGAATGTTGAATGGCAGAAGGTGGAAATCGACGCTTTTCTCCAGATTGTTGTAGATCACAAAGATCACCCACAAGACGACGATAGTGCCGACTATGAACTTGGGATTCTTCAAAAATGACGGCATCGCGGCCGCTCCTTATTGCCGGTTATCGCCAAGAAGCTTGCTCAGGCAGTCGCGACTTGTCAACGCAGGTAGGCGTCTGCGCGTCGGAGCCTGACCGTCCATGGGGTACCGCGTGGGACAGGGATTCGATTTTCATCCGCTGGTAGAGGGGCGCAGGCTCGTTCTCGGCGGGGTCCCAATTGCCTATCCCAAGGGACTGCAGGGACACTCCGATGGGGACGTCGTGGCGCACGCCCTGGCCAACGCTATCCTGGGCGCGCTCGGCGAGGGCGATCTGGGGCGGCATTTCCCCGACCATGACCCTCGCTACGCCGGGGCGGACAGCGTCGGGTTGCTGAATGAGGTCTGGAAGGCCGCGACCGAGAAAGGATGGCGCCTCACGAACGCCGACCTCACCATTTTTGCGCAGGCACCAAAGCTCGCCACTTTTTTGGAGCCCATGCGGGCGCGCCTGGCAGGTGCGCTCGGCGTGGATCGGTCGCTGGTGAACGTCAAGGCCTCGAACCCCGAAGGTCTCGGCGCGTTGGGCCGCGGCGAAGGGATGGCCGCAGCGGCGATCGTGATGGTCGAAAAGAGCTAACCTTCAACCGGTACCTATTGTTTACGGAGGAATGCGCAAATGGCCGAAAAGCATCCGATTCGTTTTGGAGTTCAAACCGGACAACAGAATGTCAGCTGGGCCGAACTGACCGAACTGTGGAGCAAGGTCGACGGCTGGGGATACGACTCGCTTTGGGTGTTCGATCACTTCTATCCGATCTTCGTGCCCGATCCGACCGGGCCGTGCATGGAAGGATGGACGCTGCTTTCGGCCCTGAGCCAACACACCAAACGGGTGCGGCTGGGAGCCCTGGTCAACGGCAATACCTATCGCAATCCGTGTCTCACCGCGAAGATGGCGGCGACGCTCGACAATGTGTCGGGCGGGCGCTTTAACCTGGGAATCGGCGCAGGCTGGTTCGAGCTCGAGCATCAGAGCTTCGGGATCGATTTCAAAACCATCCCGGGCCGGCTGCAGGCGCTCGATGAGTCGTTGCGTATCATCAAGGGCATGTTCACGCAGGACAAGACCTCACTGGAGGGGCGTCACTACAAGGTAGTCGACGCGGTTTGCAACCCAAAGCCGCTCTCGAAGCCACATCCGCCGATCATGATCGGCGGGCAGGGCGAAAATACCCTGCTCAAAATTGTCGCGCGTCACGCCAACATGTGGAACGCGAGCGGAGATGCCGAGCGCATGAAGCATTTGATTAACGTCATCAACCGGCACGGTGACACCGTCGGCCGCGACCCGGACGAAATTGAAAAAACCGTGATGATCGGGCTTTGCTATCGCGCACCGAAGGAGCGCGAGGAAGTGATGATGTCGATCATCGGTGCGATGAGCGGTAAGCAGCCCCAGGAAGCACGCAAGCAAATCATGATCGGCGACCAGCAGGAGTGCTTGGACACCATCGAACGCTATCGCAAGGCCGGAGTGACCCACTTCATCTTCATGGCGATGGCGCCGTTCTTCCTGGAGGATTTCCAGCTTTTTGCCGAGGATGTGATACCGGCGTTCCGGTGATCTGCCCGATTTGAGCATGAGTAACCTCCGAAGAATTTCGGCCCTGCACCACGCCGCGGCCAGCTCAGGCGCAGGGAGGGTTCTGCTGCGGGCCCTAGTCGTGCCGCGGTTGCGGCGATGGTCGCGAGCCCGGCCGGCCCTCCAGTATCGAAATGCAACTAGGTTGCCTGCCCGGGGTCGATGGCCTATAAGTCCGAACAATGGCGCCCGATCTTGCAGCGGAGTCAGCGGCGCGCGCGGGCGCGCCAACTCGGGAGATTCTCGACCGCGCGCTGGCCGACGACCCGATTTCCGAAGACGATGCGGTCGCGCTGATCGAGTGTCGCGACCGCGACCTCGACGACCTGATTGGAGCCGCGGCCGAGGTGCGCGATCGAGGCAAGGGCCATCACGTTACCTACTCACGCAAGGTGTTCCTGCCGGTCACCAATCTGTGCCGCGACCGCTGCACCTACTGCACGTTTCGCAAGGACCCGGGCGACCCTGGCGCGTGGACGATGCGTCCCGAGGAGATTGCGGCGTGGTCGCGACGCGGGCATGAGCTCGGATGCAAGGAAGCGCTGATGTGCCTGGGCGACAAGCCCGAAGTCGCGTTCAAAGAATATCGCGCGACGCTCGATGAACTCGGCGTACGTTCAACGATCGAGTACGTCGGGCGAGCCTGCGAGATCGCGCTGCAACAGGGGCTGCTGCCCCATACCAACGCGGGGCTGATGACGCGCGAAGAAATGGCGATGCTGCGTCCGCTCAACGCGAGCATGGGTTTGATGCTCGAGAACATCTCGCCGCGCCTGCGCGGGCGAGGCGGAGTTCATCAGGCGGCGCCCGACAAAGACCCGGCCCTGCGGATGAAGATGCTCGACGAGGCGGGCGAGCTCAGGATTCCCTTCACGAGCGGAATCCTGCTCGGGATCGGCGAGACCCCTGCGGAACGCGCGCAGAGCCTGGTTGCGATTCGCGGATCGCACGAACGCCATGGCCATGTACAGGAGGTGATAATCCAGAACTTCCGCGCCAAGCCGGAGATCGCGATGGCCGACGCGCCCGAGCCCGATGCCTTCGACATGGTGCGCGCGATTGCGACCGCCCGCCTGGTGCTCGGACCCAGAGCGAACGTGCAGGCGCCGCCGAACCTGTCGCCCAATCAGATCGAGCTGTTCCTGCGGGCCGGCATCAACGATTGGGGTGGAATTTCACCGCTCTCCAAGGACTATGTAAATCCCGAGGCGCCGTGGCCGCATATCGAGCGTCTCGGTGAAAGGTGCGCCCGCGCGGGCTTTACGCTCGGCGAGCGTTTGGCAATTTACCCCGAATATATAGAAGATGAGTGGCTCGACCCGGCGGTCGCGACCAATGTGCGCGCGATGTGGGCTCGAACCGTCGGAGGCCAATCATGAATCTGGAGCATTGGAGAAACTGGGTCGATGACATAGAAGCGGCCCCGCTCGATGCGCTTCTGGGCAAAACATCGCCCGGGGTGCGCGCAACCCTGGAACGGTGCCTGGAGCGGCGCGAGATTACCCCCGAAGAAGGGCTCGCGCTGTACACCAGCAAGGATGACGATCTGCGGGCAACGGTGAAATGCGCCGACCTCGCGCGCTCCGCAGATGTCGGCAACGAGGTCACCTATGTCGTCAATCGCAATATCAACTTCACCAATATCTGTTTCGTCGGATGCCAGTTCTGCGGGTTCAAACGCCAGCGCTGGGAATCAGATGCGTACGACCATTCCGACGAGACGATTCTCGGCAAGGTTGCCGACGCGGTAGCGCGGGGCGCCACCGAGGTATGCATGCAGGGCGGGATCAATCCCGACATGCCGGCCTTCAAGTACCGCGACCTCTTGGATGTCATCAAGTCGCGTTTTCCCGAAATTCACGTGCACGCGTTCTCGCCGATGGAGATCATGTACGGCGCCAAGCGCGCGCGGATGGAATATCCGGAGTATATCGGGATGCTGCGCGACCACGGGCTCGGATCGATTCCCGGCACGGCCGCGGAAATTCTCGACGACGGTGTGCGCGAGATCCTGAGCCACAAGAAAGTTGATGTGGCCGCGTGGGTGGACATCATCACCACCGCGCATTCGATCGGCGTGCCGACGACTTCCACGGTGATGTACGGTCATATCGAAACGCCGCGTCACGTGGTGAATCATCTTGACCTGATCCGCACGATCCAGAAGGAGACCCACGGCTTTACCGAATTCGTGCCGCTCCGCTTCATCCATGAGAACACGGTGATGTTCCGCAAGGGACTGGTAAAGCCGGTGGGACGCGGCGAGCTGGATTTCCAGATGTATGCGTTCTCGCGGCTGTTCCTGCGCGGCCAGATCAACAACATCCAGACCTCGTGGGTGAAATGCGGTGTCGACCTCGCCGCGCTAACCCTCAAGACCGGGTGCAACGATTTTTCCGGCACCCTGATGGAGGAAAGCATCACGGCGCAAGCTGGCGGCGACGCCGGCGAATTCGTTCCGGTGGATTTGATCGAAGCGAAGGCGCACGAAGTGGGCCGGGTCGCGGTCGAGCGCAGCACGCTCTACAAGAAGCTCTACGGAAGAAAGGCGCCGAATGGTGCGCGGCCGATCTCCGCTTCCCCCATCCAGGCAGATAGTCACGCTTGCGGGGGGAGTGGGTGCAGCTAAGTTCATCCGCGGCCTGGTTCGCCGGATCGCTCCGCAGCGCCTGACCGTCGTCGTCAATACCGGAGACGATGAGATTTTCTATGGGCTTCACGTCTCTCCGGACCTCGACACAGTCACCTACACGCTGGCCAATCTGGTCAACCGCCAGCAGGGCTGGGGACGGGGCGACGAATCATTCACTACGCTGGGGGAACTGGCGCGTTTCTATGGAAAGCCCTGGTTTGCGCTGGGCGATCGTGATCTCGCGACCCACCTCTACCGGACCGAACGCCTGCGCGCGGGGGCGTGCCTTTCCGAGGTGACCAATGAAATCGTGCGTGCACTCGGCGTGAAGTCGCAGGTCCTACCGATGAGCGATGATCGGCTGCGGACCTTCGTGAAGATTCGCGGCAGCCGCGCGCTGCCATTTCAGGAATATTTCGTACGCGGCCGGGCACGCGGCGCGGTCGAGCGCATCGAACTGCGCGGCGCACAGCGTGCGCGGGTGCTGCCAACAGCGCTCCACGCTCTGCGCACGGCGGCGGCAACGATTCTCGCTCCTTCGAACCCCTTCGTCTCGCTGGGGCCGATTCTGGCCCTCGCCGGGGTCCGCGAAACGCTTGCACACTCGCGGCCGCGGGTTGCGGCGATCAGTCCGATCGTGGGCGGACGCACCATCAAGGGTCCGGCGGACCGGATGCTGCGTGGACTGGGGATGGCGGTATCGCCGGTAAGCATCGCCAAGTTGTACCGCGAGATCGTCGGGGTATTCGTGCTGGACAACATTGACCGCGGGTACGCCGACAGGATCGAGAAGCTTAAGATGCGAACCGTCGTGGCTGATACGATCATGGCTACGCCATCCCGGGCCGCGCGGCTGGCGGACGTAGTCCTGCGCGCCCTTGACGTGTAGGCTTAGCGGTTAATGCGCTCAATAACATTCAGCGCGATCGAAGGAATTCCACTGGTCAACAAGGGCGATGATCTGGCCCGGTTGATAGCGGGCGGAATCGAAAAAACCGGCCTCAAGTTGCAGGCCGGCGACATCGTGGTCGTCTGCCAGAAGGTGGTCTCCAAGGCCGAGGGTCGGGTCGTTGATCTGAAGACTATTGCGCCCTCGGAATTCGCGAACAGCCTGGCGAAACGATGGGAGAAAGATCCGCGAGCGGTGGAGCTGGTGCTCAGGCAGACCAACCGGATCGTCAGAAATGAGCGCGGTGTAATCATCGTTGAGACCGGGCAGGGATGGGTGTGCGCGAACGCAGGCGTCGACGAATCCAACAGCCTGATCGACGATAGCGCGATCCTGTTGCCCGAAGATCCCGATACATCGGCGGCGAGAATTCGCGCCGGACTGAAAAACCTGTGCGGGCTCGATATTGCGGTTCTGGTCACCGACACCTTCGGGCGGCCGTGGCGCGACGGTCTCACCGAGATCTGTCTTGGGATAGCGGGGATGAACCCGATCCTCGATCTGCGCGGGACCACGGACCTGGGCGGCCGCGAACTTCATCACACGGTCGTGGCGATCGCGGACGAACTGGCGGCAGCTGCAGGCCTGTTGATGGAAAAAGCCGCCGCCGTTCCGGCGGTTTTGGTGCGTGGTTATGCCTACCAGCCGTTTGAGGGAAGTGCCAAAGTATTGATTCGACCGGCCGAAGCAGATTTATTCCGCTAGCCCGTGAAGAAAGCAAAGGCAATCGAGCTGGTTCACCCCCAGGCTGCTTCTGCACCGAATCCCGCGCGGGTGGTGGAACGCGATCTTGCCGCCGCGGAGGCCAAACTTAAACGTCTGCTCGACTCGAATGAGTCGCTGATTTCGGAGGTGTGTCACTATCTGGTCGACGGCGGTGGCAAGCGACTGCGTCCGACCTTCGTGCTCCTCGTGTATCGAGCATGTGGCGGGAGTGACGAGAAAGTTATCGATGCGATCGACGCCGGAATCGCGCTGGAACTGATTCACTCTGCAACACTGCTGCACGACGACATTATCGACGGTGGCAAGCTCCGGCGCGGTAAACCGAGCGCGCTGGCGCGGTACGGCTTTGCGCCGACGCTCATCGCGGGAGACTTCCTGTTCTGCCGCGCGTTCGAACTGTGCGGCCGCTTCGAAGAGCACCTGGTGCGCATCGCGGCCCAGGCATGCATCGAATTGACTGAGGGCGAGGTGATGGAAGGGCGGCTCAGACATAGCCCGGTCGCCACAATTCGCGACTATCGCGCGGTTATCACCCGCAAGACCGCATCCCTGTTTCATGCCGGGGGAAAAGTCGCCGCCGATCTTGCCGGCGCTGCGCGCTACACGATCGGTGCGATGGCGAAACTCGGCCTCGCGATCGGGTTGGCGTTCCAGATGATCGATGACGTGCTGGACATCCTTGGACCGGAGGAAAAGATTGGCAAGCCGGTCGGGTCAGACCTGCGCGAAGGCATTCCCTCGCTCCCGGTAGTGCTGGCGTCGCAACGGAACCCGGAACTCAAGGAGTTGTTTCAGAACGGCGGCGGGCTTAGCGGCGTCGCCTTCGATCGCGCGCTGGAAATCCTGCGCGATCCTGAGTTGATCGCGGAGGCGCGCTCGCTGGCGTCGGTGGAAGTCAGGAATGCGCGCGAGATGCTTAACGAGCTCCGTCCGTCGCCCTATCGGGACGGTCTCGCAATTCTGATCGACGAGCAAATCGACCGCGAAGTCTGACCTGCGCCTCTCTATCCCTTGCGGCACACCACTTCGATGTTGTTGCCGTCCGGATCGTACACGAATGCGGCGTAGTAGTTCGGATGGTATTGCGCTCGCACTCCCGGTTGTCCATTGTCTCGGCCGCCGGCTGCCAGGGCGGCGCGGTAGAACGCATCGACGGCTGCGCGATTAGCAGCGGAGAACGCAATATGCAACGGATCGCGTGACTCAGTTCCGCCGATCCAGAACGACGGAAACGCTTCGTCGCCCATGCCGACGGCAGTGGGTAAATCAAAAATCACCTTATACCCGAGCGGGGTGAGCGCGGCGACAAAAAACTGCTTGCTCCGCCCAAGCTCGGAGACTGGAATGCCGATGTGATCGAGCATCTTGTCACTCTCCCGAAGACGTGCCCAACCATTGCCAGATGGCTCGAATGCTGTCCAGCCGGACGGTGCGGCGGTCGGGTCCGCGACCCGGTCAATCCCCAGGATTCGGCGCAGTCCACGCCGTGCTTGCTCGTTGGGTGTATGGCCGCGCCGAAACCAGGGTGAGCGGGGTCCGGGCTCCATTGTTTTATGCGCACCGGTGATTACGTCAATGGTCGTTGCTTCCCTGTGAGCGCATTAGGGGTTAGCTTGTCTCGAATGGAGGGGCAGCAAGCGTACCCCAACCTGGTCGCAACCTACTCAATTGTGGCGCGCGATCCGGCCAGCGGACGGCTTGGGGTCGCGGTGCAATCGCACTATTTTTCCGTGGGCTCGGTCGTCACGTGGGCTGAAGCCGGCGTTGGATCGGTGGCGACCCAATCCTTCGTTGATCCCAGTTACGGAAAGCTCGGGCTTGATCTGATGCGTTCGGGGCGAAATGCGCCCGATACTCTGGCGGGCCTGGCAGCAGCGGACTCCGAGCGTGAGGTGCGTCAGGTTGCGATGGTCGACGCCAACGGAAATGCCGCGGCCCATACTGGCGCGAGATGCATCGCCGAAGCGGGCCACATCGTGGGCGAGGGATTTTCGGTTCAGGCCAACATGATGCATCACCAGAGCGTGTGGCCCGCGATGGCGGACGCGTATCGAGCAACCAGCGGCGACCTACCCGATCGTTTGATGGCGGCGCTGGAGGCGGCAGAGGGCGAGGGCGGTGACATCCGAGGAATGCAATCTGCGGCGATGTTGGTAGTCGATGCGAGTGCGACCGGACGGCCGTGGGCCGAGCGCATGATCGATATCCGGGTGGAAGACGCTGCCCAGCCGCTGGTGGAACTCAAACGGCTGCTGGGGGTGCGGCGCGCCTACCTTTGTCGCATAGCTGCCGAGACCGCATTCGCGCGCCACGAGATCGAGGCGGGCGACCGCGAGTATCGGAAAGCGCAGGCACTGATCGGAGACAATCCTGAGATGCGCTTCTGGCATGCGATCGCGTTGGTCAATGCAGAACGCCTCGAGGATGCGTTGCCGCTTTTCAAAGAAGTGTTTGCCAAGGACCAGCGCTGGCTGGAATTGGCAGAACGCCTTGGCGCCATCGGGCGGCTGCCCGCCGACCCGGCGCTGATGGCGAAGATCCGTTCGGCACTGCGCTGAGCACAGGACCACCTAAAATTCGGTGGCGCCCTCCACCCGCACGCACCATGCGCGGCTGGTTTGCGGCCGAGAACTCCGGCCAGTTGGTGTGGTGGAGACCAGCGCGCCTTTCCGGTTTGTTGCGGTCCTCTGGCCTGGGCTATCCTGACTGCAAGGTTCTCATGTCTCCAGGAGACCAGCGCTCATGTCTCAACCCGAAGGCGCG
The DNA here is from genome assembly GCA_046728175.1 of Thermodesulfobacteriota bacterium. Classification (GTDB taxonomy): domain Bacteria; phylum Desulfobacterota; class Binatia; order Binatales; family Binataceae; genus JAFAHS01. The sequence goes on from JBKPEA010000026.1 coordinate 64,705, forward strand.
CGGGCCGCTGCGGAGCCCGCAGCGCGAGTCGAGCAGGAACTTCAGCTCTACTACTGGATGAAGCTGGTTCGCGCTTTCGAAGAGCGCGTCTCACGCCTGCATCGGCAAAACAAGATTTTTGGCGGCGTTTATTCCGGCGCCGGCCAGGAGGCGATCGTTGCCGGGATCTGTGCTTCGCTGCGCGACGGAGATTTTGTTGCGCCGCTCCATCGCGACCTTGGAGTCTTTCTGGTGCGGGGCGTCGATCCCGGCCGCTTGATGGCCCAGTTGATGGGCAAGGAGACCGGGCTCTCGCGCGGCAAGGACTCCTTTCTGCACGGCGGCGACCTCGAGCACGGGATTTTCGGATCGACCTCGATGCTGGGTTCCTCGCTGCCGATCGCGGTGGGTGCCGCGCTCAAATTCCGGATGAAGCGCGAGAAGAACATCGCGGTGGCGTTCTTCGGTGAAGGCGCCTCCTCGCGCGGCGACGTGCACGAGGCGATGAACTTCGCTGGCGTGCACAAGCTGCCGGTGCTGTTCGTGTGCGAGAACAATCGCTACGCCTACTCGACCCCGCTCGAAAAGCAGATGGCTGTCGAGGACGTGGCGGACCGGGCGCAGGCCTACGGATTCAAAGGCCACGTGGTTTCCGGCAACGATTTGCTGGAGGTGCTCGAGGTCACCGAGCGGGTGGTGGCGCGAATCCGCAATGGCGAGGGGCCAGCGCTGATCGAATGCAAAACCTATCGTTATCGCGGACACAGCGAGCACGACGCCGCGCTCTACCGGGACCAGGAGGAGCTAATCGAGTGGCAGAGCCGCGACCCGATCCCCCGTTACGAGCTGTTCCTGGAAAAAAAGGGCCACGACGTGAAACATATCCGCGAACAGATCGACGAACGTGTGCAGAAGGTGGTGCAGGACGCGGTGGATTTTGCGGAGCACAGCGCTCTACCCAAAGCTGAAGAAGCACTTGAAGATTTGACGGCTCCCTCGCCGGCCCCCGCGCCCAAGGGCAGGTAGGAGACGCGCGATGGAGATGACCTACGTCAAGGCGATCAACTCGGCGTTGCTCGAGGAGATGCGGCGCGACGAGAACGTATTCGTCATGGGCGAGGACGTTGCGGAGCTGGGTGGAGCATTCAAGGCCACCGAAGGTCTGCTGGAGGCGTTCGGCGAGGAGCGGGTAATCGATACCCCCATCTCCGAAGCCCTGATCGTCGGGGCCGGAATCGGCGCGGCGGTTCTCGGGCTGCGCCCCGTGCTCGAAATGCAATTTGCCGACTTCATCTCATGTGCCTTCGATCAGATCGTCAACTCGGCCGCGACTCTCCGCTATCGTCACGGCGGTCGTGCGGCCTGCCCGATCGTCGTGCGTGCGCCCTCAGGCGCGGGAATTCATGGCGCGCTGTTCCATTCGCAGAATCCCGAAGCGTGGTTTGCCCGCGTACCGGGGCTCAAGGTGGTGACGCCGGCCACGGTATATGACGCCAAGGGGTTGCTGAAGAGCGCCATCCGCGACAACAACCCGGTCATCTACTTCGAGCACAAACGCTTGTATCGCAGTATCAAGGAGGACCTCCCGGAAGGCGATTTCACGGTACCGATCGGCGTCGCGGAACTGCGCAAGGAAGGCACTGATCTTTCGCTCATCACTTATGGGGGAACCTTGGCGCAGTCGCTCGATGCGGCGAGGATCGTGGAAAAGGAAAATGGCCTGTCGGTGGAAGTTATCGATCTGCGGACCTTGCTGCCGCTCGATCGCGAGGCCATTCTCGCAACCGCCCGGAAAACCGGAAAAGTGTTGGTGGTGCACGAAGATCGGCTCACCGGCGGGATCGGCGGCGAAGTTGCGGCGCTAGTCGGCGAGTTCGCCTTCGAGTCCCTCGATGGACCGGTCCGCCGGCTCGCCGCGCTCGACACGCATACCGCTTTCAGCCCCCCGCTGGAGGAAGCAATCCTTCCGAACACCAACAAGATCGTCGACGCAATTCGGGACCTGGCAGCGTACTGATATGGCTATCGAAGTCGCGATGCCGCAAATGGGCGAGAGCGTAGTGGAAGGAACCGTCACCAAGTGGCTGGTGAAGGAGGGTGACCTGGTCAAGGAGGATCAGCCGCTGTGCGAGATCTCCACCGACAAAGTTGATACCGAAATCCCATCGCCCGGGACGGGGCGGATCGCGAGGATAGTTGCGCAGGAAGGAGAGACGATTCCAGTTGGAGGCAAGCTCGCGATCATCGAAGAGCGCGAGGGCGGACGCGTGCAAGAAAGCGCTCCCGGGACCCCGGTGAAGCCTTCGCGGCCCCAGGCGCTCGAGCCGCCGCTGCGCAGAGCGGGAGGCGAAGCGCGGTCGGAACCCGGCCTTGCCACAACAATCTCACCGGCTGTCGTGATCAGCTCCGCTCTGCGTCGCGCGCAAGCCCCGCCGAGAAGCGACGGGGGAGCGCCGCGGCGCTATTCTCCGGTGGTACTGCGGATGGCGCAGGAACATGGCGTCGATCTCGATCTGATCTCCGGCACGGGAATCGACGGGCGGGTAACCAAGCGCGATCTCCAGCAGTATCTGGATTCGCTGCGCAGCGGGTCGGCTGCGGTGGCGGGCGCGAAACCTGCGCTGTCTGGGGCAGTCGTCACGTCCCCGCTCAAAGCCGTGCCCCCCGCAGCCACAGCGGCGGGACACGCGGGCGCAACGTATTCGCCGCCTGTCTATCAGCCCCACCAGGGTGATGTAACCGAACCCTTCACGCGCCGGCGCAAGCTCATCGCGGAGCATATGGTCTATTCAAAGACTCATTCTCCGCACGTGGGGACGCTGGCCGAGATTGACATGACCCGCGTGACCCGCCTGCGTGACGCGCACAAACGGGGGTTTCAGGAGCGCGAAGGGTTCGGGCTTACCTTGCTGCCTCTGGTGGCGGCCGCGACGGTACGCGCGCTCAAGGAATTCCCGCGGATGAACGCGGCGGTGGTGGGCGATTCCCTGGTAATCAGGAAGGAAATCAACCTCGGCATCGCGATGGACACCGAGGAAGGCTTGCTGGTGCCCGTGCTCAAGCGCGCTGAAGGAATGTCGGTAGTCGGTATCGCGCGCGAAATCGAAACCTTGCGCCGCAAGATTGCCGACCGCAAGATCACCGCCGACGAGCTGGCCGGTGGGAGTTTTACCGTGTCGAACCCCGGTCGCGAGGGCAATCTTTTTGGCTTCGCGATCATCAATCAGCCCCAGATGGGAATTCTGCGCATGGGCGAACTCAAGAGGCGGCCGGTGGTGATCGATGTCGACGGCGAAGATGCCATCGCGATTCGGGCGATGATGTATCTGGCGCTCTCGTACGATCATCGGGTCATCGACGGCGTGCTGGGAAACCGGTTTCTGTATCGAACGGGAAAAATTATCGAGGAAGCCGACTTCGAACTCTGATCCTTCCCCTTTATGGGAGCGTGCCGGGGGGAAGGCGGTTGGTGATGAAGAGCGGCCGGGTTTGATCGCAACCCGAAGGAGATCGTTCATGAACCTAAACCGGGTGCGGCCTTCGAGCCTTCCGGTTCGCTTTTGGTCCTGCCCGACATAAGGGAGGAAACTTGGAACCATGAGAGCGATGGCGGTGCATGAGCCGGCGCCCATCGAATCGGCGCCGCTTCGCGAAGTCGAGACGGACGTTCCGGATCCCGGACCGGGCGAGATTCTGGTCCGAATTCGCACCTGCGGCGTGTGCCGTACCGACTTGCACGTTGCCGAAGGCGATCTCCCGCCTCGGCTTCCGCGGGTAATTCCCGGACACGAGATTGTAGGCACCGTCGAGAAGCGCGGTGTCGGTGCCGCAGGGTTTGCGCAGGGAGCGCGGGTTGGAATCGCATGGTTGCGCGAGACTTGCGGAACCTGCGTCTATTGCCTGCGCGGTCGCGAGAACCTGTGTCCTAACGCGCGCTTCACGGGATGGGATCATGATGGGGGCTACGCCGAATACGCGGTGGCACGCGAGAAGTTCGTATACCGGTTGCCGGACACGATTGGCGATGAAGAAGCAGCGCCCTTGATGTGCGCCGGGATCATCGGGTTTCGCGCGATCAAACGCGCCGACATCAGGCCCGGTGCCACCGTTGGTCTTTACGGATTCGGCGGCTCAGCGCATATTGCGCTGCAAGTGCTGAAGCACTGGGGCTGCCGCGTGTTTGTGATGAGCCGCGGCGGAGTGCACCGCGACCTCGCATCGCAGCTCGGCGCTGAGTGGATCGGGGACGCGGACGAGGCTCCTCCGGCGCTGCTCGACGCTGCAATCCTGTTCGCACCCGCGGGCAACCTGGTGTTGCCGGCGCTGGAAGCACTGGATCGCGGAGGTATTCTAGCGATTGCAGGTATCTATCTGAGTCCTATTCCACAGCTCGATTACGAGAGGCACTTGTTTTACGAGCGCGAAATTCGGAGCGTCACGGCCAATACTCGCGCCGACGCGGAAGAGTTCCTCAAAATTGCCGGGGAGGTTCCGGTGCGCACCCACACCGTCGCATTCGGGCTGTCGGAGGCCAACGTCGCGCTTGGGATGCTTAAGCACGATGAGATCAAAGGGGCCGCCGTCCTGCGGGTGTCATGACGGCTGGTGGACACACTTGCAGCAAGCTTAATCAACCTTCTCGTTGGCGCGGGAGTCACGTTGAAAGTCGGGGCTCCGAATTCTCCCTAAAGCGTCGGTTTTCCGATCCTTCGGACCCGGAAAAATGGATTAGTGGATTGGTCGAGAGTCGGGATCTAACGAGATGTTCAGGCTCTGGCACCGAGGCGCGCGAAATCCACCGATTTCCGGCCGTTCATTGACCGGCGCGAGCATCGCTTGCTAGCTTGGGTTTAGAGGCACCAATGGCAGCCAGTGACGATGTGAAAGCGTTGTCGAAGGGTGACCAAATTCTGCTCGGCGACACCGCTATTCTGACTCGCCTAGACAAGGCGCTCGGCTGGGCGCGGAAGTTTTCCATCTTTCCCTATCCTTTCGCGACCGCGTGCTGCGCGATGGAGTACATGTCGCTGTCCATGACGCCATACGACATCGATCGGTTTGGTGCGCTGCTGCCGCGCTTCACGCCGCGACAAGCGGACCTCCTCATGGTCATTGGAACCGTGTCGGTTCGCCAGGGGCCAATCCTGCGCAGGGTCTACGAGCAAATGGGCGAGCCGAAATGGGTAATGGCCTTCGGCGCGTGCGCTTCAACCGGCGGGTTTTACGACAATTACGCGACCCTTCCGGGTATTGATCGAATCGTGCCGGTCGACGTTTACGTGCCCGGATGTCCGCCGCGGCCCGAGTCGGTCCTGGACGGGTTGATGGCGTTGCAGCGCAAGATTCAGGGACAGAAGCAGAAACTCCTCGCGCTCAGCGAGAAGCATCAGGCGGCTTAGTTCGGACCGCTGCCCGTCAATCGGTACGCGATGGAACGAATTCTTACGCGCTGGCTGGATATCCCCGATATCCAGCGCCTTGAAGTGTACGAAGCGAACGGCGGCTACCAAGCGCTGCACAAAGCGCTGTTCGACATGAAGCCCGAAGAGGTTATCAACGAGGTCAAGAACTCGAATCTCCGCGGGCGGGGCGGAGCGGCGTTCCCGACCGGCACCAAGTGGAGTTTCATCCCCAAGGATTCAAAGAAACCGGTCTACGTGTGCTGCAACGCGGATGAAAGCGAGCCGGGAACCTTCGCCAATCGCTACCAGCTCGAACTCGATCCGCACCAGGTACTCGAGGGGGTTCTGATCGCATGCCGCGCGGTTAACTCTCACGTTGCATATATATATTTTCGCGGCGAATTCGCGGTGCAGAAGAACATTGTCGAAACCGCGATCGCCGAAGCTCGGGCCAAGGGCTACCTCGGCAAGAACGTCATGGGTTCCGGGTTCGACGTGGAGATTTACACCCATCGCGGCGCGGGCGCCTACATCTGCGGAGAGGAGACCGGGCTCTTGGAATCGCTCGAGGGTAAGCGCGGCTATCCTCGTAACCGTCCTCCGTTTCCGGCCATCCAGGGGGCATTTGGGTCGCCCACCGTAGTCAACAACGTCGAGACGCTCTCGAACGTGCCGTGGATCATCAGGAAGGGCGCGGACTGGTAT
>JBKPEA010000027.1:0-23465 GCA_046728175.1 Thermodesulfobacteriota bacterium
CCGCTGGTTCGGGCGGGAGTGAAGTTCGTAGACGGAGTGCGCCCAGAAACGGATCACCCCATTACTCAATCAACTAACAATCGATCGCGGGAGGCCGCCTGATCATGACCGGCCGATCCACAACATTTGACAATTACTCCGCGGCAATGATCCACCAATCGAGCCCGAAATACCGTATCAGCGCCGGACGAGGGATCTCTTCATAGAGCGCGAGCGCCCGGTCAGCGTAAGTACACACCGACAGCGGCTCTCCAAGCCAGAACAATACCTCGCCCAGATTGTGCCACGCCCCAATTTCGTGGAGTGGGTCTTCGATCGTTTGGACCAACCTTGTTGCTCGCTCAGCCAACGCTCGAGCCTCGTTCATACGCATTCGCGAGATGTAAAATTGGACGATGTGAAAGAGTGCCGAAACCACTGCTCCCGAATCGGTTACGCGGTCGCAAAGCTCGCAAGCGCGCTGCAGCGGCTCCTCCTTTTCTTGCGCGCCATAGCTCTTCCCGGTCAGTAGTGCGCCGAGTGTCGTCTGGAGACCTAATTCGATCGCATCGCGTTCTGGAGACGCGCGCTGAGTACTGAGCAGACCAATGGCATCGTGCAGATAGGACTCCGCTTCCGCCATCGCCGAGCGACTTCCGGCCTGCTCGGCTGCCAGGCTTAAAAAATAAACGGCCTTATGGACGTTGTTCGATTGCTTGTAGTGATTAACAAGTTCGGGCAGATGCTCTTCGAGACGATCGCTATACAGCGCTTCGATTGCCTCTCCTATCCTCTCGTGAAGAATCTTGCGCCGCTCCAACAGAAGCGAGTCATGCGCGACCTGCTGCGTCAGCGCGTGCTTGAAGATGTACTCCGTATCACCCAGCGCCGGCTGCTCATAGATGAACTCCCCAAACTGCAGATCGTTGAGCATCCTGGCTAGTTCGTCGCCTGACTTGATGAGCACCGCCCGGATCAACGACACCGGGAATTCGCGCCCAATGACCGATAGAGTCTGCAATAGTTGCTTGGCGTCCGCTGGGAGCCGGTCGATGCGCGCCGCAAGCACCCCCTGCACGGTAGTGGGAATTCTCGCGGACTGCAGTGGCCTCACCAGCTTGACCGCACCGTTGCGCGCGATCACGCCGTCCTCCAGCATCGCCTGATAGATCTCCTCCATGAAAAAGGGATTGCCTTCCGTTCTCTCGATAATGAGCTTTTTCACAGGTGCTAGGTCGGGAGAGTCACCGAGCAGCGCGGACAGCATCTCGTCGGCCGACGCGGTGCCCAGCGGGTCGAGCCTAAGTTGCGTGTAATAGGTCTTCGATCCCCACTGATGGGAGTACTCGGGGGCAGGAATTCACCAGGAGCAGGAGCTTCGCATTGGCGAGCGAGTCGGCGAGCAAATTCAGAAACTCCTGAGTCTGCTCATCGATCCAGTGGAGATCCTCGAACATCACGAACACTGGCTGATTGAGTGATTCGCGCAGGGGGATGCGCTTGATAGCTTCGAGAGTGCGGCGCTTTTTGACCTGTGCGTCCATCTGGGCGAGCGGGTCTTCACCCTCGACAATACTCAGCAGGGCGAACAGGTAGGGAAGTGCGTCCTCAAGGGAACGGTCTAGGTCGAGAAGCTTCCCGAGCAGCTTTTGCCGCCGCCGGCGTGCATCATCTTCGGCAGCGATCTCGAAGTATCCGTGCAGGAGATCGATCAGTGGCAGATACGCGCTCGCCTTGCCGTGGGAGACCGAGAATGCCTCCAGCACCATCCAGCCTGACTGATTCTTAGCCTTGAACTCGAAAAACAGACGGGACTTGCCGATGCCGTGCTCTGCGACCGCTGCGACGATCTGGCCATGTCCGGCCTGCGCCAACTCCGCAGCATGCTTCAGGGTTTCCATCTCACGCTGGCGGCCGACGAACTTGGTGTAACCAGCGACTGACCCGCGCTGCAGACGAGTGCGCAGCGGCCCCAGCCCGGTAACTTCGTAGACGTTGAGCGGTTCACTAACTCCCTTGATGCGAGCAGGTCCGAGCGACTTCAGTAGAAAATAGCCCTCGACCAACTTGCGCAGGGCTTCGGTGATTGCGATCGAGCCCGGTGCTGCCAGCGTTTGGAGGCGGGCCGCAACGCCGGTTGAGTGTCCAATCGGTACGTAGTCGCTGTGCTTTTCACCGGTCCGGATCTCACGCACCACCACTTCGCCCGTGTTGGCTCCTACCCGTACCTGCAGATTCACTCCTTTGTCAGCGCGCAGCTTCTCCGCGTAGCGCTTTACTTCCCCCTGCATCCGTAGTGCTGCGAGCAATGCGCGCTGCGGGTGGTCTTCATGTGCGACCGGCGCGCCGAACAGCGCGAAAACGCCGTCACCTGTAGATTGGGCGACGTAGCCGCCATAGCGCTGCACCGCCTCCATCATCAGCTTGAGTGCCGGATCGACGATGGCGCGGGCTTCTTCGGGGTCGAGGTCTTCAATCAGGTCCATCGAGCCCTTGATGTCGGCGAACAGCATGGTGACGGTCTTGCGCTCGCCTTCAAGATTTTCAGAGGCGGAAGTCTCCGCGACGAGAATCGGCCCATTACTCGCCTGCTTTGCTGAGGGGGTTGAGGACTTCGCGAGCGGGGCAGCGCATTCACCACAAAAGTCCTCGGCGGGCTCATTGAAAGCGCCGCATTGCGGACATGAGCGTGCGAGCGCGGCGGCGCATTTCGCACAGAACTTGCGTCCTTCGCGGTTGTCAGCTCCGCACTTCGCGCACTTCATTGTCAGGCGCTCAACTCGTCCAGCAATGCCTTCGCCTCTTTCAGGTCGGCGGTGTCGAAGCCTTCGGTGAACCAGTTGGAGATTTCAGAAAGCATCGCCTTCAGTAGAGCACTGACGGCAGGTAGGCGCTGGCGGGCTCATTGTATGAACCCATCGTCATCAGCGTCATTTGATGGACAAGGCGCAGACCATTGTCCAGGCACCAGCGGAATAGTTCACCGTTACGAGTCGGGACCAGAAATCCGCCGCCTCCAATCTCTGGTGCACTTGCTATTAGCGCCTTGATATCGTCGTTGGTTTCTCCCACTGCATGCGCAAAAAAGGCGATATCAGTGGAGTAGCCAGTTATGCGACCGAGACGCGCGACGACCTTCGCGGTGCCCTGTGTGATAGCATCCTTAAGTTCGCCGCCGCGATGATGGCCGTGAACGCGCTCGCAAAGTCGGTTGCAAGCACCCAGATCGAGTTCGGTCGCGGCCCGGACCTCATAACCAGGAAAGTTGACCCGGGGTGGCGAGCCAAACATCTTCGAGAGCGGTTCCCGCGTCTCGAACCCGAGCTTTGTATACAGACACAGCAAACGATTGTGGTAGGCGGCCTGCACGAGCCGGCATCCCGCAAAATCACGCTCGTCAGATCGACTCATGACCGCGCGCATCAATTGCCGCCCGATGGTTTGGTTCTGCACCGCGGGATCAACTGAGATCGGACCGACGCCCGAGATCGGATTCCTTTCGTCGAGCAAGTTGCCGCCCAGGATCTTGCCATCCGCCTCTGCGACAACACAATAAAATCCCGGATTCGCAAGCATCCCGCTGATCATCCGGTGGCGATCTCGACCGAAGGAAAATCCCACGAAAAGTTGTGTTCGCTGGAGATCGACTTGAAGGCCTCGAAGTGGATTACGCCGAGCGCAGCCGCATCTGCTGGTTTTCCTGGCCTTATTCGAGGGTTCATTAGAATTCTCCCTTTACTTGATGCCCACGACCATCGACTCGATACCCGTGAGTTGCTTCATGTAAGCTTCCGAGAAGCCTACCTCCCGCATCGAGCCGCAGCAGTCTGCGGTGTGACGGCCTGGGGCGATCTTGCGCACTGGAAGATGTCATCGATCCCCCGCCCTAGAACGCACTAAAGCCTAGCGTTTAGCGCCGCAATTGCAAGCTCCATTAGCATATGATGTGCGGTCTTGGTCTTTACTTTTTCCCCTTATTTTACAGCGCGTCTTCGGCTCTTGAGCAGAGTTCCAAGAGCGGAGAATGAAATACGCGTCAGGGCGAACAAATTCTTCAACGAACGCCGTGCGTGCAGCAGTTCGCCCAGCGGTGGGCGAAGGCCCTTTGCCCCTCCGCATCGAGAAACTGCCCTCGGAACACCAACATGTAATGGTCGAGGAAAGCCTGGTTTTGAATGGTCGCAAAGATTCTGTCATCGAGATGATGGTTTAGGTTGACCCCTTTGACCTCGGCGCCAATCGCGCCAGTGAGTCGCTTGATGGTAATCTGTGTCTCCATAGCGTTCCGTATACCTCCTCACGAAGGTTTGGCCGCCAACAACAATAACGGCGAAGGTCTCGCGAAGGGGCCCGCACTTGCCGCAGAAGTCCTCGCCGGGCTCGTTAGAGGACGCCGCATTTCGGACACGACCGCGCGAGCAGGCCCCGCACCTCGCGCAGAACCTGCGTTCTTTCCGGTTATCGCTTCGACATCTACCGCAGCGCTCGGCTTCGCGGCCTGCGGGCAGCGCGAGTTGAACGTGATCGATGGAAATCACCTTCATCGACCCAGCCGCGGCGGAATGATCGGCAGGATCACGTGACTTGGATGCGCGGCGTCGTGATAAATCGTGTTGCGCGCAACCATCGTGCGAGCGTGAGCGTTGAGCGGTTCGCCGGTGTTCGGATTCGGATCGAAGCGCGGAAAGTTGCTGCTCGAGATGTCCAACCGGATGCGATGACCAGCCTTGAACAGATTCGAGGTCGGGTAGAGCTGAATGGTGAATTGGTAGATTTCACCCGGAGTCATCAGCTCGGCTCTTTCGAGCGAACTTCGGAACCGTGCGCGAATGATCCCATCTTCGAGATTCATTTCGATACCGTCGGGATAGTCGGTCGACGGCGGATGCGCATCGATCAGTTTCGCGGTGAAATCGGTATCGAGCGCGGACGATGAGGCCCACAGTTTTACATCGATAGGACCGGTGACCTCGATATCTTCGGTAAGCGGCGGAGTCACGAAGACAATTACGTCGCGTCGCGCGGAAAGCCGAACCTCCTCGGCGTGATTCCAGATATGCGGGCCGCCAATCTGATCCCACGCCCCTTGCTGCATGATCTCCATCGCGGAGGAAACGTTGCCGCCGATACTGGGAACCGGATCGAGCGGATCGTACTCGTAGCCGGTCGAGCTGCTCACTTCGAGTGGCGCACCGACTTTCAGCGAGCCATCGGCGTGGAGGTAGTAGGGCGTGAAACGGGTGCGCGCGAGCGGCCATTCGTACTCGTCGCGCCAAGCGCCGCCGTGAAGATGACGCCCGTCGGGGCCGGTTCCCTCGTTGCCGCTGCCCATCACGAAAATTTTCACCGGTGCGTCATTCTCGACACCGTTCTGAATTCCCTTCAACCAGCGGTCATACCAGCGCAGGCGAAACTCGAGCCCGTCGAGCGCGGCACTCGCGCCGAAATCGGTGTCGCCGTGCATAGACATCATGTGCGAGCCATGAATCCACGGTCCGAGGATCATCTGAATCGGTCCGCGTTTGTTTTTCGACAACGCCGCATAGGCCATCGTGGTTTGACGTCCCCACGAGTCGTACCATCCGCCGACCAGGAACACCGGAATATCCTTGTAGGCGTCGATGTTGTGGGTCAGGCCGAGCCCCGCCTGCTTCCAGTAGGAATCGTTCTCGCCGTGACCCATCGCGTGAACGATCCAATCTTCATATTCGGGCGCGAGGCGAATCCGGGTGTCGCCTTTTCGAATCGGCAAATTTCGAATGTAATTTCTGACGTTAAGCGCAGATTCTTCCAGGGCCTCGCGAGTGGCGGGATCGCGCGCGGCGCGGCTCCCCTCGCGCGCGGCCATCGAGAAGATCCAGTTGGTGAAACGCAGCTCCCAGGCCCCTCCATTGCGCATGCCGAAGTAGCCCGCATCGGAAACCGCATCGACGGGCACCAGCGTTTTGAGGCCGGGAGGATTCGCCAGCGCCATCGCATGTTGAGTGCCGCCGACATATGACGTGCCAATCATGCCGAAGCCGCCGTCGCTCCACGGCTCCTCCACGAGCCATCGCGCGGTATCGAACCCGTCGGGCACGTCATCGGTCATCATGTGCCAGACGCCCTCGGACTTGAAACGGCCACGGGTGTCCTGCGAGATGCAGACATACCCGTGACTCGCGTAGTAAGGCTGCCATGGATAACCGGGCAAGCCATGGAAGCGCCCGCCCTTGTTGTAGGGTGTTCGCTCCAGAATGGCGGGAAACCTGCCTTCGAGGCGGACGCCGTCGCGCGCTGGATAATAGATGTCGGTGGCAAGCCGAACCCCATCACGCATCGGCACCATCACATCGCGTTCGACCACGTACAGCGCGGTATCGACGCGCGGAATCTTCGGCGGAAGCAGCCGCGTCAGATTGCGCATGCGTCTAGATCTGGCTGTAGCCGCTGCCTTTGCGATCGAAGCCGAAGCCGCGGCCCGGCCGCTTCAGCATCCCGTACTGATCCAGCACTACTTGACTATAAGTTACCCATCCGGTGACTTTGTCGAGCGGCTCGCTTACCAGCAAGAGCGCCGCGTCCGCCATCCACTCGACCGGCTCGCTGTTCGGGTCGTCATCGCCGCTAGTGAGATTGAAGTAAACCGCGCCTGGCGTCGGCACCACCACCGAGGGCGAGAGGCAGGTGACCGAAATACCGTCCTCGTAGACCTCCTCGGCGAGACCCTGAGTCATCCGCTCCATCGCCGCTTTCTCGGCGCCATAGCATACCGCGCCGCGAATGATCGCATCGCCCTTGTACGGCCCGCGGCCGGGACCGACCGCCGCCGCCGAGGAGATGTTGAGGATCGCGCCGGACTTGCGCGGAATCATGTCCTGCAATGCGAGCCGGCTCAGGATGAACGGCGCGTGCAGATTGATGTCGAACGAGCGCTTCCACTTGCGCGGCTCGTAGTCCTTGACGGGGATGAAGTAGGTCAGCGCTGCGTTGTTGACCAGCACATCGACCGGACCATAGATGCGATGCGTCTCGGCGAACAGCTTCTCGCATTCGGCCTCGGAGGAGACGTCGCAGGTGACCGCAGTAGCGTCGCCGCCGGCTTTTCTGATGCCGCTAACCGTGGTCTCGAGCGAGCCGGTCAGCATCTTATGCTCACCTTCATGCAGAGTGCGCGCCGTGCAGATGACGCGCGCGCCTTCCTTCGCGAAGAGTTCCGCGATTGCCTGTCCAATCCCGCGGCTGGCGCCGGTGACGACTGCTACTTTCTTATCGAGCTTGCCCATTTGTGAGATGCTCCCGCTTTGCTTCCATAAAATCGGTGACGTTTCGATTCGTATAGCACGGCCCGGCGGTATTCCGGCTAGTGCACTTTTCTCCTGGCATCATCATACTTTTAGTTGATTTCGTAGATGTGGAGTTGGATGAGGAGGTCCTGATGAAATCTTTACTGGCGGGGATCGTGTTGGTTGGGCTGATGGCGGCGAGCTTTCCGGAGTGGGCGCAAGACTCGATATCGCCGGAGATCGATATCTCCGCCCTTGCTTCGGGCAGGAACTTCGCCCCGCCCGTTTCGCTTCTGCGCGCACGAAGTCCACACGGCTCGCGCAACCCCGGGTAATCGGTATTCCTCCTCATGTCCTCGATCGAAATTCGGCCCCGCTTTCCCGAACCGTGGGGCGATGTCGACGTAGTCGGCGTACTTGGCCGCGATTCGGAGCAGGCCGTTGCCGCCGCCTCCAACCAAGATCGGCGGTTGTGGCTTCTGAATGGGCTTGGGCCACACGATTGCATCGTGGAACCGGTAGTGTCGACCTTCAAAGGTCGTGCGCTCATTACCCCAGAGCGAGAGGTAGCGCCGGGTCGATGATCGCGCGCGCCTCCTCCGGATCGAGGTTCTGCTGCAGTTCGGTCGAACACTTGATATCGGCGAACAAAGCCGTGACCGTCTTGCGCTCCCCCTCTAGATCCTCAGACGCGGTCGTCTCGGCCTGAACTGAAGGTTGCCGATGTCGCGGTCGACAGTCCTGGTGTGAGTCAGCGGTTCCGGTGCCAGCGACGTGTGAGTCAGCGGTTCCGGTGCCAGCGACACACCGCACTCACCGCAAAAGTCTTCTTCGGGTTCATCCGACGCGCCGCATCGTGCGCACCGAGCCGCGAGCGACGATCCGCACTGCGCGCAAAATTTGCGTCCCTCTCGATTGTAGGCTCCGCATCTTGCGCAGCGCATGATCCTCAACCAGCTGGATGGCGCCCGCCCATTAGCCCTTTCCGTAGTGTACACTTTGCGGTATACACTTGGCAGGAGCACAAGGCTGTGAAGAGTGCCACCGCGAAAGAATTACGCCAGAAAACCGCGGCATTGCTTGCCGAGGTTCGCCGCGGACGCCAGATAGCCATCACATACCGGGGCCGACACATCGCCGTTCTCGCGCCTTTCGACAAAACTCCCCAACCTGAGTTCGAAGCTACAGGGTTCGGAATCTGGAAAGGCCGGCGAGACATGCAGAGTGTCGACAAATGGCTCAACCGGGTGAGAGCGGCACGGTACGAGACATAGTCTTCGACACTGACATACTGGTCTGGTATCTCCGAGGTGAGGATAGCGCGCGCAGGTTTATCCAGAGCGTTCCATATTCTGAGCGCGCGATTTCTTCTTTGACCACGATGGAGCTGCTGCAAGGCTGCAGGAAAGCCGCGGAAATCAGAGCGGTGCGAGCCTTCCTGACTCATAACGTCTCGTCCCTGATTCATCCGGATGAGAACATTTCTCAACGAGCGATCGGCTTGCTCGAATCGCATGCCGCAGCACACGGACTCAAGGTACTCGATGCATTGATTGCGGCAACCGCGCTTGAGAGTGGGTCCGCTCTCGCCACCGGAAATTTGAGGCACTATCGCGCAATCGCAACTCTGCACGTGGTTCCGTTTAGGCCGTAATTTCATTGCCGTATACACGAGGTTAGAGTTCCGCCGTGCGCGTCGCCAATTCGGCCAACAGCGCCTTGGTGTCCTTCAGATCGGCGGGTATCGAAGCCCTCAGTGAACAAGTTGTAGATTTCCGCGAGTATCCGCGAGTATCGTGCGTGCCTCATCGCGACGATCGGTGTCGCGCTGAAAGCGCCCGAGGCTGGTCGTGGCGCGCAATTCCAGCGCTTTCCCACCCCGGCGCGCATCGATCAACGGCTGTAACCGTTCCTGCGTCACGCCACCGAGCATCGGAGTGTGGATGAATCCCGGATGAATAGAGTTGACCCGGATCTTCTCAGGAGCGTACTGGGCGGCGGCGGACTTGGTGAGCAGGCGAACGGCTCCCTTAGTGTCATGATATGCAGTCGATCCGGGAGCCGATCAGTCCCAAGATCGAGGAGACATTGATAATGGAGCGGCCACCGCGCTTGCGCATCGCGGGCACGGCATATTTCATCCCCAACCATACGCCCTTCTGGTTGATGTTGACGACGGAGTCCCACTCTTTCTTTGTCTCCTCGACGCCCTTCAGGTTAGCAATTCCGGCGTTGTTGATGAGGATGTCCAGACCACCGAAATCACGTTGGCAGGTCTCGACCGCGGTGCGCCAGTCGGCGGCACGGGTGACGTCGAGATGAAGCGGAATGGAGGATGTCGCGCCGGGCTTTGCGTTGATGCCATCTGCGGTCAGGCGGCATTGGTCGTCGAGCAGGTCCCCGATAACGACCCTGGCGCCTTCGCCGACAAAGAGGCGAGCCTCGGCGGCGCCTTGTCCTCGCGCGCCGCCGGAGATGAGCGCGACTTTGCCTTTGAGTCGTTCCATAAGATTTGCCCCCGAGTCTTTGGTCGACGTTTGAGCCGACGTTAGCTCCTGATGATCCAGCGCCTTGACCTGACCATTCATGAGCTCGACTCGTCGAGCATACGGCTTAGCGTCCTTCAGGTCGGCACTGTCGAAACCCTCGGTACCACCCTTTCCCACCGCGTGCGGCCCGTCCGCCCGGTGACGATTTTTGGAGGGCCATCGATTGGAAACATCTGACATTTCACACATCAAATTCGCTTGAGTTGATCGGCCTTTTGCTAGTAGCAGAGGACGCTCAAAGGCCTCAAAATTCCCCGCTTCGGCAACGTCCATTACGTGGTTTCCGCGGTACCATACCCTGCGGCCTCGAGAGCTCCCTCTGGGTAAAAAAAATGCCCCAATCATCGGAAGAATATGCCAAATCCATGGTATGGTACCGCACTACCTTTATTTTGCACTACGGTGCAGCCGACAGCGGCTGTCTTTCTTGCTGGTGAAAGTCCAGCCCCGGCAATCGACCAGTCGGCCGGGTAGCATACCCGACTGTCGCGGAGGCGACGAAGCGACAGCAAGCTCGGGTGTAAGACGTCCTCAGGCGCGAGGCGGTCATTTCTCGCTCGACGACTCGTACTTTTGCGTCCGCTGCCGCTAAAGGGACTAGCGGGTCGTGATGGCGCCGTGACGGCCGTGGCGTAGTTCAGGAGTCTCACAGGCTCCAGAAATGGCCATGGGGCGGTAGAAACCCCGGGAGTCATACATCGCGAATGCGAGCGATGCTTCTCGAGCATCCCCACTCATCTTTTCTGTCAACTCTCTGGGATGAGCGTGGCGCCAAGTTGAATTAATCAACTCTCTGGCGAAGCCATGCCCCAAGCGAAGCGAGGGGCCGTATTATGTCCGTGAGCGGAGCGAGCGCATCCTTATTTCGAAGATGTTTGTGATCCTATCATAGATCTTGGAGACGGCGTCGGAACCTCCATGAGTCATTTTGGCACCGTCCTGAATGCAGTTTCCCCAAGGGGTGCGCCGCGCCGGCCGATTTTGCCTACCTCCAGTTCGGCGCGCTCGTGAAGGTGCTACGGTCGCAGGGCAAGGATTGGGGAACTACGGGGCGCCGGGCGAGTAAATGTGCGCTTCTACTATTCGAGCAAACGCGGCTTGCACGGCTTCTAGAAGCGATCCGCGCGGGCGCTACGCAACTCACTCCCTTATTATTTTTTGGACAGATCGCATCAACGAGAGAATTTCTGACTCGAAATTTTGCGGCTCACTTTGCTCGCTTAGCCTCGCCTCCAGCTTTCGAATTTCGTTCAATTGTGTGCCCATCTCGCGTATAGCCGCCGTGTTCACGAGACGTACAAAATTTTCAGCATGTTCGCGTAACCTCTCAAGAGCACCCATCAGATCGTAAATCTTATCTTCGGTGGCAAGAAGCTGACCCATGAGAAGCTGGAACTTGTCTGAGAAACCGTCTTTTTCCGCAATATCCACAATCAGCTTAAGGCGGTCACTAATATCACTATTTTCCGACAGTCCTTCGAAGGCCTCTGCAAGCGATGACAGTTCTTGGGCGGCCTTTAGAGCGGGGGTAGCTTCGAGAGTTTGGATTGCAGAATCGAGCGGCTGGGGTTCTGACGGAACCTGACCCTCGATCTG
Organism: Thermodesulfobacteriota bacterium; assembly: GCA_046728175.1. Lineage (GTDB taxonomy): Bacteria > Desulfobacterota > Binatia > Binatales > Binataceae > JAFAHS01. The sequence goes on from JBKPEA010000027.1 coordinate 11,390, forward strand.
AATCGTCACCTTGGCGGATTTTACGATTGGTAGAGACGCTGCTTTTTTGGCGAGGTCACTCAGCGCGAGGAGGTCCGCTTCGACATCGCGCGCAGCTCTGAATTTCTCGAGTATGTCCGTGCTCCATTCCGGACCCTCCCAGACACGTTCCAGCGGTTCGCGCATCGTGGCTGGATCTCCGAGCAATGTGGCAACGGTGCTCAATGCTTCGACTTTTGATCGCAGCTCCGAGTTCCCTTCGAGGGTAAGTAGAGTGGAATGCAGTATTTTGAAGGCAGCTAAACGCGCGAGGCTCTGCCACTTCGGCTGCTTAGCCAGATTCTCAATGCACCCCAAAACGATTTCGGTCTCGAGTCGGATTTTCCGAAGTTCGTTTAAGCCTTCTCCAAGATTGCCAAGATCCGTCATCTTCGAATCCTCGTTGTACTCTCAGGGTTTTCTGGTGCCGGAAAAACATCGTCCTTCGCACGTAGCGCGGATGCTGCGCGAGCACGGCCACCGACCGCGTACCGTTCGTACTCTTCGCGACGAGCTTCGTACCGCTCAGATTCCGGCATGAAGATCCCGTCTAGATAGCGCCAGGCGTGGCCGGCGCGCACGAGACCGCCGAGTCTCCCCCGTGGTATTGTTGCCCGCATCGATTGGGCGAAGCATTCAATTGCTGCGCCGATCACGGGTGCAGCATGACCCGCGCTCATAAGGTTGGCAATAAGGATTGGGAGCTGGCGATCGCCTTCGAGCGTCGTGCGTAGTTCTCCATGCGCCCTTTCGAGATGCTGGAGCCGTGTCACAATATCGCTGGTGAGTGCCGTCGGCCGTTCGTCATTGTTGCGTCTACGTGGCCACATCGACGCTGGATTGTACACCGAGCGTTGTCCTCAAAACTACGTGGAAATACGCTCATGGACAGGTGCTGGCAGAGAACCGGTCGAACACCGGCGGTTGCTGGTGCTTTGTTGGCAGGCGCTCTGGAAAGACCTTGACGCGGAAGAAACGGCAAGCGATGGCAAGAGAAGGAAGAGAGCGGCAGAAAAAGCGAGGGCGAGGTGCCGGATGTGTCAACATTGCCGAGCGCCGCGCCGAATCTCGCAGCATGGGAAATGCTACAGCTACTTCAAACAAGTCTCGCTCAATAGTCAACACCAATTGTCCTTACGTCGTGGAGTTCTGCACCGGCAGGATTCTGAAACCGCTGGCAAGCGCGCGCTTCGAGGTCGTCGGCAATATCGTTCACTTTCGACCGCGAAGCAGAAGAGAACCTTATCAGCGTTGCGGAAGCTGCCAGTCGTCTCCGACTAAAACCCAAGACGCTGTATTGCTGGATAGAGAAGGGCAGACTCCAAGATCGGCAGGGCCTTCGAACGCTCGGCACTCGCCATCGCATCGATTGGTCCGTCTTGGAGGCTTGTCGTTCGTGGTGACTTCGCGGGAGGCTTCGCGCCGTGTACGTGAAATCGAATCGCGGCTGGCTGCTGTTTGCGCGAATTCCGTACCAGGGCGGGCAGTTCGACGAATATCTCGGCCTGAAGCAGTCGCACGACAATGAGCGCAAGGCCGAGCGAATCAAGAAAGCGCTGGAGAACGCGATTCATACTGGTGAGTTCGAGCGAGAGTTCGCCGCTCGATTTCCGCACTCAAAGAATCTTGCGCGCTTCGGCGCGAAGGTCGCTATCGAGCCGACGCTCGGCGAGTTCGCGATTGAGACGTGGCTTGCTGAGAAAGTGAATCTCACGCAAGCGACCCGCTACGACTACAACTGCCAGTTGCGGTTTCAAGTGCTGCCCCACGCGCTCGCAGCGATACGTCTGAGCGATATCACCGACGGCGATCTCAATCGGTTCATCGGCGATCTGAAATCAAAAAGTACGCGGTCTGGGACACCGCTACCCTCGCGAAGGATCAACATGGTGATCTCGCGGCTTCGAAACATCTTCGCGACGGCGCAGCGGCGCAAGCTCCTCGCGGAGAACCCAATGCTTCACGTCGAGAATCTCCGCGAAACGAAAACCGAAGTCGATCCGTTCGAGCTTGAAGAAGCCTTGCGCATGATCGAGGCGGCGCAAGGCTGGGAGCGGCCGTTCGTCACGCTGGTCGTGTTCACAGGAATGCGCCCGGGCGAGGCGCTGGCGCTACGCTGAGACGCGATCGACTGGGACCACGGCCTGATACTCGTTCGGCAGCACGACCGGGGGCATTCGCCTCTAACTCGCTGATTCCTTTCGCAGACTGGCCGCTCTCGGCCAGTATCCACCCGCGAACTGATCGACTCACGCCTATAAAGTTCTCAAAGCCAGGTTCCTCCGCCACTACGATAGCGCCTCGGCGAGCTTGCGCGCTTCCTCAGGCTCGCGCCGCTGATATCGTAGTGCGGCAGCGTTTGCATATGCTGCGCTGATCGTGAACAGGCCCTTCAGCTGACGAGCTCGCCGCAGAGCCAGCTCGCTGACATTGAGCGCCTGATCCGAACGACCCAAAGCGTGCTGAACTAGAGAGAACATCATTGGGGTCAAGACCCACGGATTGATCCGTAGATAGTTGCTCCCGGCCACTTGGCGCGCCGGTTCAAAATGCGTCATCAGATCGCTCATGAGCGAAGATGCCTGGACGGGGTCACCGGAATGGTGAAGGAGAGTCGCGAGTTGAAGGTGAACTATGGGTCTGAGTTCACCACCTGGGCTTAGCTGAGCGAGCTCGACGCATCGCTGCATGATCTCTAAGCCCCGCGAAACCTCCGCTCTGCTGAAGTTCGCGCCTGCCACGTTGATCCGCCCCTGAACCTCCGCGGATCGGTCGCCGAGTCGCTCGCTCAGTTCGAACACCCGTGGGCCGTGTTCAGACACTCCGTAGAGCCCGGTCCGTATAGGGGAGACGCGGCTATTCCTTCCATCAGGCGCACGCCAAGCTCGGCCCGAAATCGCTCGACCCCCTCGGGAAGCCGCTCGATCAACTTCAGAGCCGCTTCAGCATTCGCAGCGCCTTGCGCGTATGTGCCGCGTTCCACCGCCTGTTCACCGGCTAATTGCAGGTACTCCACCGCCTTGGCGGCGTTGTCGCTCGAACGATAGTGATAAGCGAGATCGGCATAGTGGTCCGCCGGCCGCTCATCGTAGAGGGCTTCGATCGCCCGGGCGGTTCGCTCGTGCAGCAGCTTACGCCGCTCGGTCAACAGCGATTTGTAAGCCTCATCGTGCGTCAGCGCGTGCCTGAAGAAGTATTCGACATCCGCAGTCGCTGGTTGCTCGTAGATGAACTCGCCCGACTGCAAAACGTCCAACAGCCGATCAAGCTGATCGGTCTGCAACTGCACGACCTGACGTACCAACTCGAGAGGGAACTCTAAGCCTATTATCGCCAGCGTCTGAAGCAGCTACTTCGCCTCGGGAGGAAGTTGATCGATACGAGCGGCCAGGATGCTTTGCACGGTGGGCGGTATCTTGAGTTGACTCAGCGGTCTGGTCACTTGACCGCGCCGTTTCTGACAAGCACGCCCTCATCGAATAGCGCCTCGACCAGCTCTTCGATGAACATGGGATTGCCTTGGGTGCGTTCGAGCACTAACTGGTTTAGGACCGAGTTCCGGTGCGTCTCCAGTTAGAGCGCTCAGCATCTCCTCCGCGCTCTCCTTGCCCAGCGGGTCAACCCGAAGCTGCGTGTACTGAGTCTTGTTGCCCCACTGTTGCTTGTATTCGGGTCGGTAGTTGACCAGTAAGAGAACAGCTGCGTTGGCGATCCCTTCCGCAAGTAGTTCCAGGAAAGTCTGAGTTTCCTCGTCGAGCCAATGCAGATCTTCGAAGATCATCATGAGCGGCTGATTGACGCTTTCACGCAACAGAATACGTCTGGCCGCATCCTGGGTACGCCGCCGTCGAATTTGCGCGTCCATCTGCGCGAGCGGATCTTCACCTTCGGCGATGCCCAGCAGTGCAAACAAGTACGGAAGGGTATCGTTCTGAAGGCCCAGATCGAACATTGTCACTCTACCCGTCACCTTTTCTCGCCACTTGCGTGGCTCGTTGTCGGGCGCGATTCCGAAGTAATCGTGGAGCAACTCGATCAGAGGCAGATAAGCGGTCACCTCCCGTGCGAGACGAAAGACTGCCTCCGAGTACCATCCAACCGGATTGATTACTGGCCTTGAACTCATGGAAAAGGCGCGACTTGCCGACCCCAGGCTCAGACACCACCGCGAGTATCTGGCCGTGACCCTCCTTAGCGAGCTCGGCTGCACGCTTGAGCAACCCGTGGGCTTATTTTGGTTGGAGAGCGAAAGGTACGGCGGTCAGTGACCAACGGGATCGTTGAGCTTCCATCGCAGCGTGCAACAGTTCTGCCCTGTCGCGTTCCACTGCAAGATTCACTCCGCATCGCAGAATTGCCATTGACCTCGACCCGTCGTTCAGGGATGAGTGGGTGCTACTCCGCTTAAGCCTTCCTGGACAGCGCTACGATGATTCCGTCCACAATGCGACGCGTAGATGAACGCTTCTGAGCCCACCTGTCGGTGATAGGCAAACGCAGAAGGTTAAGAGCGATCGAAAAAAGTGGCCAGTTGGATTGCAGTCAAGTTTGCGCCGATAATCAGGTGGTGGCTCGCGATCGGCCCGGTCGCACTGAGCGAATCGTGACCCGTATTCTGACGCCCTTCCAACGCTGAGTGTTCTCTACTAACCTTTTTGCGCGTGTCTGAAAGCCGGTGCCGAAACGCCGCTAATAGCAAGCATTACAACCAACAGTCGAGGTATTGCTGTGCCTATCGAAATCAATGTAGGGCCACCGTTATTAACGATCAACAACTCGGGTACTTTCATTGTTACCGACCCAGCCGGCGAGATCGCTGCCGATAGCGAGCAGGGGTTGTTTGCGAATGATACACGATTCATAAGTTATTATTCGATTTCTGCGAATGGTCGATCATGGGTCCGACGCACTTCTAGTGTGGTAACGTACTATAGCGCCCAAATATGCTTAATGAATGCGCAAATCAGCACCGTCGACGGCGAAGTTGAGGCAGGGACATTAGCACTAGTCATTACGCGTTCCGTTGGTGATGGCGTTCACGAGGATCTGGACATCACCAATTTCGGCCTCAAAGCTGTGCGTTTCAATCTTGAAATCGCACTGCGTTCCGACTTTGCTGATATTTTCGAAGTGAAGGCTCATCGGTTTGTGCGACGGGGAAAAACAGAGACCGTGTGGGATAGGGAGCGCCAAGAGCTGAGGACTTCGTACACGAACCGAGACTTCAGACGAAGCGTTATTTTTAGAGCCGTCTCTGAGTCACTCGCCAGCTACGCCAATGGCCGAATCACGTTTGATGTGGACCTACGGCCGGGAGGTGGGTGGCACGCTTGCCACGAATTTATACTTGTTGAGAATGACCATCGTCGGGTCCCCGTGAGATCGTGTTTTGACAAAGCACAGGAGACACCTTTCGACGGTTTGCAGCGCGATTGGCTAAGCAAGTCGACTTCGCTGACCAGCCAGAACGAAGATATCTATCGTCTGTATAGACAAGCGGTCGAAGATATGGGAGCGCTCAGACTCCACGATCATGATTCCAGCGAGGATCTCTGGGTGCCGGCCGCGGGAGTGCCATGGTTCGTGACGCTCTTCGGCCGCGATAGCCTGTTGGTCGGGATGCAGAATATGGCCGTGAACCCAGGCTTCGCACTTGGGGCGCTTAAGAAATTGGCCGAATTTCAGGCTGCCGAAGTCGATGACTGGCGGGACGCCGAGCCAGGAAAAATGCCGCATGAAATCCGGTTCGGCGAGCTTGCGCATTTCCATCTGATTCCTCACACACCGTATTACGGTACTGCTGATGCAACCCCGCTGTATTTGATCATGCTGCATGAGGCCTGGAAGTGGCTCGGCGACGCTTCTCTACTACGAGACTATCGCGACGTTGCACTTCGGTGCCTGGAGTGGATCGATCATTATGGTGACCTCGATGGTGACGGATTTCAGGAGTACCAGACTAGATCGAAGCAGGGCTACGAAAACATGGGTTGGAAGGACGCCGGGGACGCTTGCGTGTACCCGGACGGCACCCAAGTAAAGCAGCCGAAGGCGCTCTGCGAATTGCAAGGTTACGTATTCGACGCCTGGATGAGAATGGCTGAAATTTTGGACACGCTCGGCGAGCAGCCGCGCGCCTCAACGTTGAGGAACAAGGCCGCTGATCTAAGGACCCGCTTCGAACAACGCTTCTGGTGCGAGGACATTGGCTGTTACGCCTTCATGCTTGATTCGAACAAAGAACCGGTTCGGACCGTTGCTTCGAATGCTGGACATCTGCTTTGGAGCGGCCTCGCCAGTCGTCAACATGCAGAGCGGACGATGAAGCGACTGTTTGAATCCGACATGTGGAGTGGTTGGGGTATCCGAACGCTCTCGGCGCGCAACCCCGCATATAATCCGCTTTCCTACCAGCGTGGCTCTGTTTGGCCGCACGACAATGGAATCATCGCGGTTGGCTTCAAACGCTACGGTTTTGCGGCGGAAGCGGCTCGTATTGCTCGCGATATTTCCGAAGCCGCAAGCTATTTCGTCAGTTATCGGCTGCCCGAACTCTATGGCGGCATCGAGCACAGACCGGGATCATTTCCGGTCCAATACACCGAAGCGAATCTACCTCAGGCATGGGCATCCGGAAGCGTGTTTCATCTGCTGCAGGCGATCCTCGGCTTACAGGCAGACGCACCAAATCGCCGATTGAACGTCGACCCGCAGTTGCCGGCATGGCTTCCAGACTTACATCTTCGGGGACTCAGGGTCGGACAGGCAAAAGTTGATCTCCGCTTCTGGCGAGAGGCCCGGACGACCCGCTGGGAGGCCGAGGTCAAACAGGGGCAGTTAGAGGTCCAGGAGAAGCAATGGCAGCCCTGGTTAGAGGACTGAACTATGGTCTTTATTCATCGAACTTTGCCTCCGAATCAACGATTTAGACTCTCTGAACGACTGGGAATCGAGCCGGGAGGCGCAACGTCGAGTCTTGGGCGTTCTTCAAGACCTTCGCGCGCGACACCCAAATGGAACTATCGTGGCGCGCGCCCGTTTGCGATCGCCATGTTGCGGCCGATTGAATCAGCCTGATTAGTCAGATCCATCGTGAGCAACGCGCCGCCAACGATATGTAGCGTTAGCCGCATCATCTCCGCCGTGGCGTCGAAGGCTTCGTTTCGTCTCGCGAAGCTGCGCCAGCGCTCGAGCATCTCCAGGGTGCATTCCGTCATCATCGCGCCGAATGCCGCGATCTTTCGCCGATGGAACATCGGCTGCATCAGGCGTCGCTGGCTGAACCACAACTCGCCTTAACGCGTGACCAGTCCCTGACCTAGCAGGCGGGCGAGAATCTTGTAATCAACAGACTTCCGGTAGTTGCGATGGTTCTCCTGCAGAACGTGCTTGATGCCGTCTGGATGGGCCACCGTATAGAGGTGAAAGCCGACCAGGCGCAGATGGACCAGATCGGCATACTCGCGAAAGTTTCTCTCCGTCGATGGGAGCGGCTTGAAGAGTAGCCGCCATCCGGTAAACCATCTGCGGGGTCCGGGTGCGCGGCGCGCGAGCGAACGCAGCTTCGGCCCGGTCGCGGCAGCGCGAGGTGGCAGGAGTAATCGTCGGAGACTGTTCTGCGGGCATAACAACATCCGCATTACAAAGACGGCTAGACCGACCAGTCGGTCTGTTTTTACGAGAATGGATGTGAACCTGTGCGCCGGTCGATCGCAAAGAGAAGCGCGCTTGCGGGCGCCTGCCTCCGCCACTCCCATCCAATTTGTTCGAGCCGGAGAAAACTCTTCTTTACCCTCATGGCTGTTATACTCTGGATTCGGGTCACTGGTGGCGGACGAATCACAACGCTTTGATCACTCCGCTCTGCAGGCCGTCGTTGCGGCTGCTGCGGAGGAGTTCGACGCGGAGATCCTGCTGCTCGTCCGCGATGGCAGCAAGATGAGGCTGGGCGCATCTGAGAGCGGCGGACTCAATGCGCGAGTGATCCTATCGCAATGCCTGAGCCGTCTGAATCAATTGGAAGAGCAAACTCTCGATACGACAACTCGAGCGTTTGTCCGCGTCGTGTCGGAAGACCTGAAGAATGATCAAGTGGTGTTGTTGATTGTGCGCGGACGGGCCGACATTCGATTAGCATCCGGTGCCGGAGCCCATGGAAAAGTGCGCGACATGTTGAATGATGCTCTGCAAGCCATAGGCGGTGAACGCCGGCGGCGGTAATCGATCCAAAGCATACTCGAACAGAGCCTCGCTGCTGGTCGGCGACGAAGTTGGTTCCTGGTAACGCCGGCAATTTCCGAACCTCATCAACCGCACGGGCACCGGGCACTGCCAGTAGCGGGCCGCCGCGGGCATCTCCCGTACAGCTTAGTAGCGGATTTCCCGTAATCGCGGGACCCTGGGCAGACTATGCTCTACCAGAGGCTGGATGTATGGAAGCAACCGGATTCCCCCTCACCTCCGTCCGCCAGCCTGGCACCGGCGAGCGGTCCATGTATGGCACTCCTTTGGAGAATACTTGCACGCCGACAGCGAACGGCAGGTCGAGAACGTGGTGTGGAAAGCGAGTAGCTATCACCTCATGAGTAAAGCCGGTTCTCCTTCGGATCCGGCAGGGCTGGGACCTGAGAGATGAAGCTCATTCTGTGTCCCGATTTGATACTACGGACGCCTTGAACAGCTGGAAGGTTTCCTCGTCGCTTCCGCTACACCGTGCCCCGATGTATGAACTGCGAGGAGAGGGTTCTTTGTGGCGCAACCGGATTGTCGGGTGCGCGGGATCACGGCTCGACGGCCCGGCCGCACGGAGGAAACCGATTCATGAATACCCCAAATTGGTCAATTGAATGCGATTTCATGGAAACCTGCAACTGCGATTTCGGTTGCTCCTGTAACTTCAACGGCTTGCCAAACTTCGGACGCTGCGAGGCGCTGGTCGGCTTTCACATCCGCAACGGGCACTTTGGCGAAGTGACCCTGGACCGTCTCGATTTCGTCTATGCCGCTTCGTGGCCGCGCGCGATTCATCAGGGCGACGGTACCCTCTGCGTCTACATCAGCGATCGTGCGGACGCTGCTCAGCGCGAAGCCATCGCGGATATCGCGTACGGCCGCGCCGGCGGCGATGGCCCATATGCAATCTTTGCCGCCACGATGCGCTACAGGTTGGAACCGCAAATCGTGGCGATCGACATGCATGTCGACGGGAAGCGCAGCCGATTCGTCGTCCCTGACGTGTTGAGCGTCCAGCTATCGCCTCACATCGACCCGGTTTCGGGCAATGAACAGGATGTGCAGATAAATTTACCCAACGGGTTCGTCTGGAAAACGGCCCATGCCGTCAGAAGCACGCTGATGAAGATTGCGACGCCAAACTTGAACTTCGATCACTCGGGGCGCAACGCCTTCTACACCGTCGTCACGCATCACGGTCCGTAAGCGTGATGGTTTTTAACCGATTCCTACGTGGGCGCGCACTCGACTGCGGCGTGGCTGAGCGCCACTTCGCGAGGGTCGTAGAGTTCGAGGTGGCACAAGTTCGGCGAGTGGCCGAATGCGAGTTCCAGTTCGGGATGAGCCCATCCTCTCGATCCGCTGAAACCGGCGGTGCCAAATGAACTTGAACCGCCGAGCGGGCACGACTCAGTAGGCAGGAGATAACCCAGCCCCAGCGCGTTCTCCACTCCTATCACCTCGTCGAAGCCTCTCCATTGCTGCGCTCGTGCTCGATTCATGGCGGGAGCCGAAAGGAGCTGGACACCATCGATGGCGCCTATGGTCGCGGCGAAGATTTTGGCGATCGAACGCGCATTCGAGATGCCATTTGCCGCCGGAATTTCCGCGGCCCGTAGCTCGTCGCGCCGGGTATCAAGCAGCGGGAGCGGCGGCGAGACCCAATTAAATACTCGGTCTGCATATGGTCCGGCATCGGGCGGCCTGACATGCTGACCGCTGGTTTCCTCGAGTATCAGCGCCGCCACGCGAGGCTTCTGATTGCGGGGCAGGCCGATGAAGAAGTCGGCGCCAGCACTCCGGCGATTTCGCTCGCTACATATTGACCGACGCTTCGTCCGCTCAAGCGGCGGATAACTTCGCCAACCAGGAAACCATAAGTCAGACTATGATAGCCGTGCTTGCTGCCCGGTTCCCAGTCGGACTTCTGCGCGGGGCCCGCTCGACTACGTAATTCCAATCTAGCAGTTCCGTCGGCGAGATGGTCCGGTCCAGCCCGAGGACGCCTGATTGATGAGTCAGCAGCCAGCGGACCAGAATTGCCGCTTTGCCCGCCGCCGCGAACTCAGGCCAGTACCCCGACGCCGGCGCATCGAGATCGAGTTGTCCGCGATCCGCGAGCATGTTCGCGGCGAGCGCTGTTATCCCTTTCGTAACGGAAAAGACTGGCTGCAGCGTGTCTCGCGAATATGCCGCTCCGGTCGAACGATCTTGAATTCCGGCCGCGAGATCCACAACCAGCTGACCCCGATAATAGACAGCGACGGCTGCGCCGGATTCCAGTCCGTTTTCAAAGTTGGAAATGAAAGCGTCGCGGACTTCTTCGAAGCCGCGATCGCAATCGCCGTCGAGAACTAATTGCCTACCTGCGTGGGTGGACATGCTAGACGCCGCTCAGGCTTTTCGTATCCGCTTATACGCGTTCCGCGGCATTGTTATTCTCTGGGGAACAAGATTGCACCGCTGAAAACAATACGATCGATGAAAACGGGTTGGGTAAAGTCTCGCAATGATCGCCGGCCTTGTTGCGGATCAGAAACGACTTTCGCCCATCGGTGGAAAAGAGCAACTCTGGGTGCTACGGAAAGTGTGGACGAAAACGAAACACGTCCCCGCGAGTGCAATGTCTCTCGGGCGTGGATCAGTGCCATCATTTGTGCCGACTGTTAGTATCGGGCCCGGGAGAATTGGCGGGATGAGAGACTCTTGGCGACCCCAATCCTTTCAATTGGCCTCCGCTGACCGGCGTCTAGCGCGTCCCGGTGACAACCTCGCGATGCCTAACGAGGGGCGCTGGTGGATGCCCTCCACCGCCTCTATCATCAGGTTCGGGAAAATTGTTGGGTGCTGTTCGCCACTTGATTCATTTTGATGGTGCTTGCCGAAAGTGCTTCGTGCGTGAACTGACATCGCCGCGTAAATTTCCCGGGTAGTAAGTCACTCCAGGTCGCGTGGGGCGGTGCGGGAAATCAGTGTTGCATCGATATACCGGCGGAACGAACTCGAAGGTCGCGCCTCGATCGAGATTCGGCGTCGCCCAAATCCGGCCGCCGTGATTCTCGATGGCCGAGCATCGCTAGGAGATCCCTATCACACGAATGCCATGCGCCTGCGCTCCCAGCGCGAGAGCGCGATCATGAGTCGCCATCATTAGTACTTCGCCGGTACTCTCGCGCCAGAGCAGGGCGCTAGCCAGGTGAATTGCGTCAAGGGTTCCAAGCTCTGTCGGCATGGGCTGAGCGGCGCGATCTAGCACGGTCGTGTCGATCTCGACGAGTTCCAGGGAAGCGATCACTGCCAGCGCCGCTTGCCGCCGCAGCGCCAGTTCGGAGTCCGAGAGTTGCGCGCGGAGCCGCAGCCGATCCAATGTTCGAAGGCTCTCAGCTGTAACCAGCGCACTTGAAACACCACGATCGATCTGGGTCCACTCCTGGAGGGCGTTAGTTTGTCGAAGCACCACGCGCAGTAACACCGACGCATCCACGTACGCGATCATCGATGTAGCTGCCGTTCCTCTAGCAAAAGCTCAACGACGTCCAGTTTGATTTTCAGCGGCCTTGGCAGTGGGACGCGGTTGAGCGGCGGGCTACCCGATTGTGGCTTGCGGATCTTGAGATTTGCTTTATCTCTTATCGGCACGATGTGGGCCACTGGGGTTTCGCGATCAAGGACTGCGATGGTTTGTCCGCCGCGGACTGCGCGAAGGTATTTGCTGAGGTGCGACTTGAGTTCGGCGATGTGTACCTGCTTCATGACCTCATGATGACCTGAAATGGTCTGCTTGGGAAGAAGTAGGGTGCGGCCTCCGCTCGCGATGGCGTGGCAC
>JBKPEA010000028.1:0-34839 GCA_046728175.1 Thermodesulfobacteriota bacterium
TCGACGCGAGCGATGGCCAGTTCTCTCTGGAAAGAGATGAACTTAAACTCAAGATCAATACACCTCCGAAAGATCAGGCAACATTCCAGAAAACCGAAGATTTACTTCGAGCACTTGGCTCCGCGATGGGGGGGAAATACGTGCCTTTTCCTCTCTGGGAAGGCTTTGGCCACAAGAAACTGATTTCGACACATCCGCTCGGAGGATGCGGAATTGGGAATGAGCGCAACCAGGGAGTCGTCAACTCGAAGGGGCAGCTGTTCTATGCGGGAGGCGCAGACACCACGGCGGTCTATCCCGGACTTTATGTTGTTGACGGTTCTATCGTTCCAAACGCCTTGGCGGTCAATCCAACTTTGACGATAACCGCGTTGGCTCTGAAAATAATGGTGCAAGTCCAGTGAGCGTAATTCCTGAATAGGGTTGTGCCTGCTGAAAATTCCGAAAGTAGCGAAAAGGTTGGCGATTTCGGTCTGCACTCCGTAATGTCGCCGGCATGCTCGCACTGGTTTCGACGCTCCCGTCTTGGGTGGCCTTGCCGGTTTCGCAGCCGCGCAGAATTGGAGCTTGAGCTCATCGCGCTGCGTCATCAGGTAGCGGTGCTGAATCGTCAACGGCGTAGCCGTCTGCGCTTGTACTCCGTCGATAGGATGCTGTTGGGTTTGGCTCTACCGAGTGTGGCCGCGTTGCCTCCGGACCATGGTACTGGTGAAGCCGGCAACCGTGGTCCAATGGCATCGCCAGGGCTTTCGGCTCTACTGGCGCTGGCGGTCAGCGCGCAGGCCGACAAGCCGTGAACAGGGAAACACACAAATTGATCCGCCGGGCACTGACCCAAACGTCCCAGGCGGCGAGGTCTTTCAGCATTGGGTCCAATTTCGAGCGGTCGCCCTGATCGGTGACCGGGTCCACCCAAACAAGAACGCCATCGACCTGAAGCAATCGCGCTCGGACTTGGTCTGTGGCGTGGTCGTTATAGGCGAATGGTTCTGCTGCGATGTTGAGATCAGCGAACGCTTGGAAAAGCGGATATAGCCGGTTGTTCTGCGGTGTTGGCGTTTCGACCCTTTCAGGGTCCCGCGCCAGAGCAGCGCGACCTTGAGTCTATTATTCTCGCTTCGGCGATTCATCTGCATCTTTACTCTTGCAACTGTATCGCCGCGGTGCCAAGGGTGAATACATGGATGAGGCAACCGACAGTCGATGACTGTTGTTGATCCATCAGATTCCCCCAAGCCCGATTATTTTCGGGTCAAGATCTGGCGCCGCTTGATGCGAGTCGGGGCGGTAGCGGTCAAGAACTCGGTGTACGTGCTGCCCAAATCCGACGCGATGCTTGAGGACTTTCAATGGATTCTTCGGGAGATCACCGAAGGCGGCGGAGACGCATCCGTTTTGTCGAAGGTCTGACCGATGCGCAGATCGAATCGCTGTTTCGAGCCGCACGTGATGCCGACTACACCGCTGTCGCTGAAGAAGCACGCGAACTCACAAAGCGAAAACATTCGCGGAAGCGCTTCAGTGAATGAGCTCGCTGCCGCAGTTACCAAGCTTCGCAATCGACTAACCGAGAGCGTGACAATTGATTACTTCGACTCGCTGGGCCGGCAGACGGCTGAGGGTCTGATCTCGAGCCTCGAACGCGTCGTGCTGCCCGCGCCCGGCGAACGAGACCCTGAAATCGCCCTCGGAGTATCGCGGGGTCACATGGGTAACGCGCAAGGGGATTCACGTCGATCGGATGGCGAGCGCCTGGCTGATCCGTCGCTTCATTGATAAGCAAGCGAACTTCAAATTCGTTCCGGCGCGCGGCTGTCACCACAAAAAGGCGAAGTCAGGTTCGACATGTTCGACGCTGAATTTACCCAGGAAGGGGATCGCTGTACCGCGGAGGTTCTGATGGCGCAGTTTGCGCCGAACGAGAGCGGGCTGCGGCCGGTGACTGAGATCGTTCACGAAATCGATCTGAAGGACGCAAAATTTGAGCATCCGGAAACGGCGGGCATGGAGGCTCTGATCACTGGGGTCTGTTCGCGAGTGAAAGACGACGATGAGCGCCTTGCGCGGGCTTCGAGGTCTTCACCGACCTCTTTGATTTTTTTTGAGGCGACGCCGATGAGATCACATGTGTGCTTCTTATTGGTGTTGGCGATGCTGTTCGCGTTCTCGGCCGCGGCTCGCTGTGAGGACATTTAGGCAGTGCCATCACCCCTCACTTTGGAAGACGCCGTCAAATATGCGCTGGCTCGGCAGTCGAGTTCGCGCGCGGCGAGGGCAATCGAGGCGGCTGAGGAAGCAGGCCTCGAATACGCGCGCACTAACTATCTCCCCAATGAGATCTCTCCGCGCAGGAGAGGCGAGCGACGGCCAACAATGTGCCGGGACTCTTTTTATTGATGCCGGGCTTTCCCACAATTGAAGAGAACAAGAACGGCGGCAAGTTCGGAACCAGCGCATGGAACAGCTCGGCCGCTCTGTCCCTGTCGAAGGATGTGGCCGGCTTGCTCCGATAGATGGCCTTGGTCGATGTGGCTCTGGCACAGCGCGAGCGTGCAACGGTCGGACTGGCCGCGGACAGGCTAACGGTCGCATTTGGGTGCCGCCGATGCCTTCATGGGAGCGCGTACCCGTGCATCGTGGGTCGACGATGGGCGAGCTGATTGAGGTTTTCGGATCGGTCAATGCGGGTGATTCGGTGGTTGTTCATGCCTCCGAGGATCTTGCCAACGGTGCCCGCCTTGTTCCCCGCGGTGTGCAATCATAACGCCGGTTGACTAAGCGCAGAAGCAAATGGATTTCGCGCGCATCATTCTCAGGGACCTGCGGCGCAATCTTCGGCGCACGATCGCTACGGTAGCGTCGATTGTAGTTTCGATCTTAGTGTTATGCGCGCTCATGAGTTTAGCTAATGTGCCAGATCAGCTTCGCGCCAACGCGAACCAGTCAGTCCGCCTGGTTTGCCGTAACAAGGCCGGACTGGGACATGGATTGCCGCAGGCGTACACGCCGAAAATTCAGTCTCTGCCTCATATCGTTGCCGTTTCGGCGTGGAATTTCTTCGGGTCGCGATACCGGCGGCCCGACGACACCTTCCCAACAGTCGACGTCGACGTTCAGGACATCGAGGTCATATGGCCTGAATGGCAGATTCAGCCCGCAGCCCTTACCGCATTCAGAACAATCCGTCGGGCAGCGCTGGTCGCGCCGAAGCTGATGCAGCGCTTCGGGTGGCATGTCGGCGACGAGGTCTCGCTCTTCGGCGTGCAGGATTTGATTCCGGTGATGACGCAGATCGTCGGAGTACTCGGTCCGAAAGCGCCCGAAAACTATCTCGTTTTCCGACGTGACTACCTGGTCGAGATTTACCGACGCTTCCCGCACCGCGTCCAGCCCGAATACGACGTTGATTTTTACTGGATTAAGCCCGACAGCGTCAGCTCGATTCCGTCAATTATCTCGGAGGTCGACAAGACATTCGCGAATTCATCGTATGAGACGGTGACCGACAGTGAAGTCGAGTTCATCACGAGCTTTATGTCATCGCTCAATATGCTGTTCACGATCGCGAAGATCCTCTGCGTGATCGTGCTGATCACAATGACGCTCGTTGCCGCGAATACCGCTGCGATGTCGGTCCGCGAACGCCGCCGTGAAGTCGCAATCATGCGGGCAATCGGATTCGCCCGTGAAAGAATCCTTGAAATGCTGATCGGAGAGTCGCTTGCGATCGCCATAGCTGGTGGAATGCTCGGATGTCTAGTTGCTTACGTCACCCTTTGGACGGCAGACATCGGACGCGAGATCTTGGGACCATTTGGCGCAATTCGGATGCCGCTCATTGTGGCGCTCTATGGAATGGCCGGTTCTGCGATTATTGGTTTCTCGAGCGCCGCTATGCCCGCATTCCAGATGGTCCGCCACAACGTCGTTGATTTGCTGAGAAGTAACTAGCTCCGGAGTTGCAGACTCATATGCCTCGAATTCGTTCTGGAACCTTGTGTCTATTCGTCCTAGTGACGATCCTGGAGTTCTGCTCCGAAATACATGCGCAGAGTTCCAGCCAGAACTCCAACCTGCTGACTCGAATCCAGACCATTCCGCTCGATGGCGTCGAGGGACGCATCGATCACTTTGGTCTGGACGCGAAGGGCAAACGGCTCTTCGTTGCCACTCTCGGAAACGACACTGTCGAGGTAGTCGATCTTACGGCGGGCAAAGTCACACAGGAGATCAGGAATCTCCAGGCTCCACAGGGAATCGGCTTCGCCCCTGAATCCGACCGCCTGGCGATAGCCAACGATAGAGACGGTTCGTGCCGCTTATATGATGGCGCTTCGCTACAACAGACCGCGACCGTCGAGCTGAAAGACGATGCCGACAATGTTCGATACGACGCCGCAGCCGGCCGCTTCTGGGTAGGTTATGGGGACGGTGGGTTGGCAGAGATTGACCCGAAGAGCGGTAAGCAGACCGCGAACGTGAAGCTGGACGCCCATCCCGAATCCTTCCAATTGGAGAGCAAGGGCAAGAGGATCTTTGTGAACGTTCCAAATGCTGGTCACATCGCCGTCATCGATCGGGGGACGGGCACGGTCATCGAGAAGATTCCTTTGAGAGAAGCCAGCGCGAACTTCCCTATGGCGCTAGACGAGGCCGACCAGAGAATTTTCATCGGTTGCCGTAAGCCAGCGAAGCTCCTGGTACTAGACACACAGACCAGCAAGACGGTTGCGACCCTGGACATCGTCGGCGACACCGACGATCTCTTCTACGACGCGGCTAATAAGCGGATCTACGTTTCCGGCGGCGAAGGCCGCGTCACGGTGGTTAGCCAGACGAACACCGACACCTACAATGTCGGCGGCCAAGTCACTACCGCCCCCGGTGCGCGTACATCGTTCTTGGTGCGCGAAACAGGAACGCTTTACGTAGCGGTACCCCGCCGAGGCCAGCAGAAGGCGGAACTCCGCGTCTTCGCCGTAACACCTGTAAAATGAAGAAGCTGCTTCACTTTCCACCCTTGCGGGCCGCATCTCGCACGCAGATGAAATGTTAAGCTTGGGGCGATGGTTTCGGTCGCGGACAACTCACGAAGCCACATTTAACGCGGCACCCTTTATGGCTTGAGTGCGGCGGTGCTCTTCGGAGCCAGTACCCCACTCTCCAAACTTCTTCTGCCGCGCGTGAGTCCGCTGATGCTCGCCGCCCTGTTGTACCTTGGCTCGGCGGGACTGCTCACCGTTTTTCGTGGACTCTCTGTAATTGGAGGGCATCAATCTCCCGAAGCGAGGTTGCGGGGCACGGATGCGGTCGTGGCGTGCGGTGTGGTCGCTTTCGGCGGTGTTCTTGGACCCCTGGCGATGTTGTTCGGGCTCGTGCGAATTTCTGGGTTGACAGGCTCGCTTCTGTTGAAATTGGAGGCGGTCTTCACAATTCTCCTCGCCGTCGTCATGTTTCACGAACATCTGGATAGAGAGGGTGCGCTTGCCTCGGTAATCATAATTTTGGGTGCGGTGCTCTTGAGCTATCAGCCTGGAATCGTCGAAGGGACCTTCGTGGGCATGATAGCGATCACTGGAGCATGTTTCTGTTGGGCCATCGATAACAATCTTAGCCAGCGCTTATCGCTACGCGATCCCGTCACAATCGTGCAGGTCAAGGGCGCCGGTGCCGGCGTGACCTCGTTAGCCTTGGCGCTTGCGACCGGGCATACGCTGCCCGCGCCGGCGTTTCTGGCTGGAGCCCTCGCGTTGGGCTGCCTCAGCTATGGCGCGAGCCTGGTCTGCGTGATGTTGGCTCTCCGGTACCTTGGAGCTGCACGGGAAGCCGCGTGGTTTTCGACCGCGCCTTTTATCGGCGCGCTACTCTCGGTGGCGATCTTTGGAGAGCTGCCGACGCGGTTGGAAGCGGTGGAACTTCATGGTAGCCGGTATATTCCTTCTCGTTCGGGAACGACACAGCCACGCTCACACCCACCAAGCGGTCGAGCACGACCATCTGCACATTCACGATGATCTCCACCGGCACGCGCATGAGGGTCCTGTCATGCAACCTCATGCGCACATTCACCGACATGATCCCATTACTCATGAACATCCGCATGCGTCGTCCGACCTTCATCATCGGCATCGGCACGCGTAAGCGCTTGGCGGCCACACCCGTGCAAGTGCCAACGTCTGAGAATTACGATGAACTTCAACTCAGGGCTTCTGCGGGTTCCTTTTTGACCGACCGGACCCGGTCCGGTTTTTCGGGATTTTCAATGACTTTTTCGGCCTTTTTGGGACCGCTCGCATCTTCCGAAAAAATGATTCGATCCCATTGATTTTACTGGAAAATCGAGGACCTTCTCTGAGTGAAGTTGGAATCCAGTGGGCAGTTCAATTCCCACGCCTCCACCAATTTCGCTCGGTAATTCGGGCCTTTTCTCAACACTGCACCCTTTCGGTGCCATTAGGGTCCCTAATTGGGTCCGCGAATAGTGTACAGGCGAGCAATCCGGCCGCCACCATCTCCGAGCCAGATTGTTCCTCCGCCTGCGGCAGTGCTCGAATATCATTCGCTCTGAGTTCCCACAGACGTGGGCGACCGCGCCTGGTCCTCGCCCGCCGAGAGCGCCCAAGGTGATGAAGGTATCCCGGATGTTGTACTGCGCGCGGGCTCTCAAACCAAGTTTCGCAGCGCCGGCGACCAGATCCTCTTGTGCAGCCACTGACAGCTCATTGTGAGCTGCCTGCGGAACTTCTTGCAGTGCGCCCAGTCAATTCAGTTAGTCGAAGACCAGCACCTTGAAACCCAGACTCTCCAGGTGCATCTTCGGCGCGCGACAGACAGACGTGTCGTCCTCCAATACGGTCACGGTAGCTCTGTGTCCGCTGGCTAACGCAGGCCGAGTCTCCGTGCGACTGAAAAGCCGTCACTCTTACAAGTGAATACGGCGCGCGCAGCGGTCCCGCCATGCCACCAAAGGCCTAATCGCAGCGCGTTGCACCAAGGTTCAATTTCTTTTGGCCGAGCAACGGTAAAACATGAGCACCCAGTGACGCGGTAAAGGAAGTCACTCAAAGCGCGCCGAAACAGGGGCGGTCGAACTCAACCAAAGTCCAATATTGTTGAAAATTAAGAGGCCTATAAACTGACTGCGGCTTAAGGGTGCCGTTTCTTAGCTGCCGAGAGGGAGAAGCATAATGAGCCATTCCAATGACACCCCGAAGAAGGTCCAGCGTGAGATCCTGCCCATTCCCGACCAGCAATACGCCGGGTTTGTGGCCTATGATGCGAAGGATCCTGACTCTAAGTTTGCTCCGATCGAAGAGTTGCGGCCCCCGCAAGGCGCGCCGAACGTCTTGATCGTGCTCCTCGATGACGTCGGGTTTGGCGCGTCGAGCGCGTTCGGAGGACCATGCCAATCGCCGACGGCTGAACGGCTTGCAGCAAACGGATTGCGCTACACACGCTTTCACACCACCGCGCTGTGCTCGCCCACCCGTGCTGCACTCCTATCGGGCCGCAATCATCACATGGTGGGAATGGGTGGGATCACGGAGATCGCGACCTCGGCGCCCGGCTACAACTCGCGCCGGCCCAACTCGATGGCACCCCTCGCCGAGATCCTCCGCCTAAACGGTTACTCCTCCGCACAGTTCGGCAAGTGCCATGAAGTTCCGGTCTGGGAAACGAGTTCGGTGGGTCCGTTCGACCGTTGGCCGACTGGCTCGGGATTCGAATATTTCTACGGGTTCGTAGCGGGCGAGACCAACCAGTGGTATCCGGCGCTGCACGAAGGCACCCGGAGCATCGATCCGCCGGCCACTCCCGAAGAGGGCTATCACTTCATGGCCGACATGACGGATCGTGCGATCGATTGGGTGCGCCAGCAGCGCCTGCTGGCCCCGGCCAGGCCCTTTTTCATGTACTTCGCGCCGGGAGCGACCCATGCGCCGCATCACGTTCCCAAGGACTGGGCTGACAAATACAAGGGTAAGTTTGACCAAGGTTGGGACAAGCTTCGCGAAGAGACATTCACACGGCAGAAAAAGCTCGGGGTGATTCCTGAGCGATGCGATCTCACAAAACGTCCTGCGGAGATACCCGCATGGGACGACGAGGCCAAGGATTTGAAGCCTGTCCTTTCTCGTCAAATGGAAGTCTACGCTGGATATTTCGAATTCACCGATCATCATATCGGACGGCTCATCGACGCCTTAGAGCAGCTGCAAGTGCTCGACGAAACACTGATCTTCTTTATTATCGGCGATAACGGCGCGTCGGGTGAAGGAACCCTGCAGGGAACTTTCAACGAACTGATCCCGTTCAACGGCCTTAACGCGTTTGAGACCGCGGCATTCATGGCCGCCCGCATCGACAAATTCGGCAGCCCCGAGTCGTACAATCACTACGCCGTTGGCTGGGCGCACGCGATGGACACGCCCTATCAGTGGACCAAGCAGGTCGCGTCACACTGGGGCGGAACGCGCAACGGCACCATCATTCATTGGCCGAGGGGCATCAAGGCCAAAGGCGAGATCCGTCATCAGTTCCATCATGTCATCGATATAGCCCCGACGATTCTGGAGGTGGCTCAGCTTCCCGAACCTTACATGGTCAACGGCGTGGCACAGGTTCCAATGCAAGGGGTCAGTATGCTCTACACCTTCGACGACTCGAGAGCGGCGGAACGACGCGAGATCCAGTATTTCGAGATGTTCGGCAACCGCGGCATCTACCACAAGGGTTGGACCGCCGTGACGCGTCATCGCACGCCGTGGATACTGACCGGGAAGACTCCACCATTCGACGATGACGTTTGGGAATTATACGACACAACTCAAGATTGGACCCAAGCCCACGACTTATCGAAGCAGACGCCGGAAAAACTTCACGAACTTCAACGATTGTGGATCATCGAGGCGACCCGCAATAACGTTTTGCCAATGGACGATCGCGGCGCTGAGCGTTTCAACTCGGACCTGGCGGGACGTCCGGTGCTGGTTCGCGGCACAACACAGATACTTGCCAGAGGCATGGGAGGATTGAACGAAAACGGGCTCATCAACATCAAGAACAAGAGTCATTCGGTCACCGCTCAATTGATCGTACCCGAAGGAAAGCCGTCCCAAGGTGTTATCTTTTCACAAGGTGGTTTCGCAGGAGGCTGGATCTTGTATGTAAGGGATGGGCACTTGACGTATTGTTATAATTACGCGGGATTAGAAAAGTATGTCATCAATTCTTCGAAACCACTATCCAGCGGTGCACATCAAGTACGAATGGAGTTTGCATACGATGGCAGCGGTCTCGCAAAAGGAGGAACTGTCACACTCTACGTTGACGGCAGCAGCGTTGGGTCAGACCGGGTGGAGAGAACATTGCCCATGATTTTCTCTGCTGATGAGACATCCGATGTTGGTATAAAACGCGGGTCACCAATAACGGCCGATATTCCTGCCGAGAACAACGCGTTCACGGGAACGGTGCAACTTGTGGTGATCGAGACGGACCCCAAGGAGACCGTAGATCACCTTATCTCACATGAACAACTGATCCACATCCTGATGGCGCGGCAATAAATCTCTCCGTGAAAGGCTGCTCGTCGCCCTAAGTAATATTCGATCAATGGTAAGAAAGACCATCGAAGCAGATTGTGCGGCCTTCGATCTTAGGCTGGCAGCAGTTAAGCTCGGTTGATATGGCCGCCTCGTTATCGCATGGATTCGCTGCAGTAGGCAGATGGGCGCGCAAGGAATTCAGCGCACTTTGGCCGGTCTTTGTGTTTTTTCTTGTTGGGTTCCTCCTCCTGATCTTGCTTTTAAAGGCGGCGCTGGCCGTGTTCTCGATCGAGGTAACGGTACTTTCGAATGCCGTAATTGGAGCGCTACTGGCCGCCAAGGCGGCGCTCGTACTTGACGAGACGCCGCTCGGACGCAGTCTTGTGCGTTACCGTAGGATCGTCGAAATTGCCGCGAAAGTGCTCTTCTATGGAATCACGTGTCTGCTGTTCCTGTACGCGGAACGGGTTCTGGAAGCTCGGCATAAGTTTCACAATTGGGGAGCAGCCTTCCTGCATGCGTACGAACAGCTCAGTCACTCGATTCTGGTCTGGTCACTCGGAATAAGTATCGTATTTGCTCTCTACTTCGTCTTTGCCGAAATCAATAAGCGTATGGGACAAGGGGAGTTGTGGAGACTTTTTTTCGAATCTCGCACAAATGGTACGGATTCTGGCCGACCCTCGAAAATCGGTCTGGCGAAGCGTCGAAACTGAAAGGGTTGCGGCGCGAGCGGCCTTTTCGGTCTGGCTTGATCTTAGTTCGGTGACGCAGGGAATTGACCGGCAATGGTTTGCGAACTGAAACGGTGTCCGTGAGGTCTGTGACCTAGGAAAGCTACCGCTGATTCAAAAGAACCTCCTTGCAAAACAGTTGCGGTACAAGAAACATCTTTTTTAAGCGATCTCCTCCTGGGCGTGTTCAATTCCCCCTCCACTAAATTCACGAGGCAATTCGCGCCTTTTCCCAACGAGCGGCAGCTTAAGCGCCTGTGAGACTGCGACCATCGGTTGACCGCGGTGGGCGCTCGGTGCCCAAAAACGAGGTTAAGAAGGGAGGCTGTCCGGAGTCCACCTGGAACAAAAATCTTATTGGGCGAATTTTCACTTCTCCCTCGTCAAGAACTGTCTGTGGGCGCCCTCCGGACGCGAAGCGCTCAGTAGAAGTATTCCCTAAATGTCGTAAAGCGCTGAGGCACTATCCAGCGCTGAGAGATGATGCCCTGGTCGACGAACCAGGTGTCGTGCCGCGCCCGATGGGGGCTGGGAGTGAACAGTATGGTCGAATAGCCGCTTTGAACATCCTCATCGACCAGCGCGGTCTGCAGCAGGTGATCGAATGAATACACTGCGGCCTGGGAGTCGGGGTACTCGCGATCACGTACCGTGTTGAAGATCGCGAGCGTCTTCCACAAGGCGTCCCGGTGGTCATACTGGTCGGACGCGGTAATGAACCATCCCTGAGAATCGATGTAAAAAATCCGCTTCACAATCGGAGGAATGTCCGCATAGCGTGTCGGCCTGTGGGCTTTTGCCTCGACCACGTACACGTGGCGCAGCTCCCAGTTTTCGGGACATATCGTGCGCCCGCCATCGGCAGCGCATGACTGGGCCGGCAGGCTCGCGGCGTGAACCACAGCGAGTACTTCCTTCTCGCCCAGGAACTTGAAATCAAAATTCTCGAACTTGCCGGCGAAGCCGAATAACGACTGCAGGTCGAGGTTACCCAAAAAAGAACTGCCGGTCAGGTAGTCCGTCGGGCCGATGTTTGGTCCGGGCCAGTTCGACCAGCCAAAGTTCATCGGTGACCAGACCAGGTCCGACTTCTCCGGCTCGCTGTACCGATACCATACGAACCACATCCACCTGGTTTGCCAGGAAGGTGACTCGATCGGAACGACAATCGGCCCCACCGCCATCCGCTGCATGATCCCGGTATTGCCGTCGTAGTCAGTAGGAACCGGCAAGACGTAGTTGCGGCCGATATTGCGATACACCGCCAGGTGCCCAACGTAGTACGAGGACCATGGAACGCCAGAAAGGCCCGGCGCATAGTTGGCGATTTCGTCGTCCTGCGCATCGAGATCGTCGCTGAAGGAAGGTCCTAACTGGTAGTTCCACATGATCTTCTGCGCGATGTGCGGGTCGTTGGGATCGAGAAGCGGAAACGGCTGTCCCGCGCGATAATTCTGCAATTCTCCGTTCGGACCGAGCTTGACCTGCGGCGAATACTGCTCAGTTGAATTCTTGTATGGTGCCGGCCACTCGTAGTCCCTCGTCGGGACTATCTTCATCTCCATTCCCTGGCGAACCAGGAAATAGTTGCCCGGGCTGACCAGGTTCGCGACCTGCGTCGCGTTGTCCCTGGTGATGAGTTCTCCCGGCTCGATCTCGGCACCGTTTGCCAAACTGACGCCGGCGATAATTGCAGCGGCAATTGTGGTGAGCAATGTCGCGCGGTGCATGGGTCAGAGTCTCAGTAGGCGTAACTCACGTTGCCACTCGAATCGAAAGTTGCAGGACCCATCGTACGACCAGCACTCTCCAGTGGCGCTTCTGTGCGCCACTCCCCGACCGTTATGAAAAGACGCAAGGTCTGATGCGATCCGCTGGGCAGCGGGTGAACTATGTTGATGTAAGCGGAGTCGCCTGGTTTGAGCTTGCTCAGTTCCCGATCCAGTTCCGTCTTGTCATGCACGCGGTGATCGTTCACTCCGATGATCAAGTCGTGGCCATATCCCGGCATTCCGGCGCGGTGTAGCAGAGCGTGCGCAGCCAAGCCGATAGGAATGAATATCGCCGACGCGATTGAAGCTGGTGCGCTGAATCCGGCATTGGCGTTGATCCCGGCTTTGTCCGCTGGGCTGTCCGGACGCACCGACAATACCTCGAGCGCATGCTCTTCATTCCCTAGAATGCACTTGCTGGTTTCGGCGATTCTTATGCCTAGATACGGAGCCCGCCCGACGGTGTGCTGTTCGGGTTCAGTCTTCAAGGTGCGGTCGAATGAAGCCTCATCCTGCGATGGCTTGAATGCGCGCGGCGCCACTATCTCATCGTGCGTTGGCGGCTGGCCACCCGGCTGTCGCGAGATTTCGAGCGCGCGCTCATCAGCATTCTGCGAGCGGATCGTCGTGCTCGAGTCGATTGGACCCGGCTGCCCGCCAGCCGGGGCGTTTGGTAGCTGACGCGTGATTTGCTGACCGGAGCCGCTCTTCACAAAGAGCAAAGAGAGGAGAAGCGCACCACCGATGACGCCGAATAGGCGAGCCATCACCCTGCCTCCGCTGTCGAAGGCATCCTAGGCTCAATGACAAGACTGCGCAAATGAAACCGAATGGCTTTTTGATAATGCGGGTTGGCCCACTTTGACGATCGGAGAGCCTGACCGATCAGCTGCGGTGAATGCTACCAAGGGCGAGGGTTGCGAAAATCTGCGCGGCTCGCTTTGCAGCCGGGTCGCCAATCGTCCGAGCAGCGCAAGGGGTGGCGCTGGATTGATCAGCTAAACGTAAGACAGTCGAATGCGGCTCGGTCAATGATGACCGCTGGGTCCCGGCGTGACAGAACAATTAGCCATCTGTGCACCAAGGATAAAAGACAGCGACGCTGCACATGGCGAGCCGGCACCTCTTGTGTCACCGACCTAGCTTGAGCCAAGCCTTCGGTGGGTCCTTCACGGCAAAACGGCGGCGTTGCCGTTAACGTGCCGGTTCGTGCCGCCTTTGCCCACAAGGATTGCTGGACATGCTCCAACACCAACGGGCCGCTTATGGATAGCAGTAGGAATCAGACGACGCATCGCCGCCTTCGAGACGAATCTGGTGCGGCCGGTTGCCCTCAAATTCGATGAAGAAGTCTTTGTCGAGTGTCATGCCTCCCGACGGATTCGCGTCGACCTTGACGATCCAGCCCTTCACGCCTTCCGGATAGAACTGCGCATCCCAGGCGCCATAAAGGGAGTTGCTGAAGTAGATACGCTTGCCGTCGCGGCTCATTTCGACCATCTGCGGAGCGCCGTTGAGGACACCGCCTTTTGGGTGCTTTGCGTGTGAAACAATGCCGCCCAGGCGGATATTGCCAGTAAGCTCGGGATTGTAAGGATCGCTCACGTCGTATTGCCTGAAGTCGCCGGTACCCCAGCAGGAGACGTAGAGGAAGCGATCATCGAGGCTGAGATTGATATCGGTGATGAATGGCGTGACCGCCTTGAACGGTTTGAGAGCTGGCGGCAGAAGCCCGGGGTCCGCGGGCTCGGCAGGGACCTCGATAACCTTGCGCACCGACCATTCGTCATCTTTCCGGTCCCACAGCCATACCGATGCTGACAGGTCTTTAGTCGAAACGACCACGCCCGCAAAGCCGAAGCTTTTGGTCGGATCGTGGGAGGGACGCAGCTCCAGCGCCATCTGATTTTCCGCGCCCATATCTAGCGACTTGATGTGGCGGCGCTTGCGGAGATCCCAGATGTGCAGAGCATGGCCGTACTTTCCGCCAAGCAGCAGTTCAGGCACCGCGCCGTTTTCGATCATTTTGGGCGTCCCCCACTCACTGGTAACCGCGACGTCGTGCCCAAGGTGCCACCAAAAATCGTAGGCGAGGTATTGCGGACCGCGATCGACCTCCCATCGCCCCAGTACGTCGAAGCTTTCATGATCAAGCAGGAAGATGCCGCCCGGACCATCGCCCCCCGGGTTGCCGAGCGCGCTCACGTAGATAGCGTCCGGGCCGCAATGGATGGTGTGTGGGCGACTATAGCCGGTGCGCTCAAATAGCTCCTCCGGCTCGATCACGCGCACGATACGCGGATTGCGAGGATCGGGTTTCGTATCGAAAACGTAAATCCGCGAAGAGCGGATCCCCGGAACGATCAGATAGCGCCGCTCGATGTGCGGATGGGGCGCGTATGGACATAGTGCGGCGCTGCATGCATTCCATCCGAAGTGATGCAGTTCGTCCCCCACGCCGGTCACTTCGCTTTGGCCGACGACCTGCGAGTAAGTCCTGGACGCGGGGTCAAGGTCCACCACACATAGCGCGTCGTGTTTGCCGTTCTTCGCATCGGGATTGAAGGTCACGACGTAGGCAAGCTTCTCGCGCGGCGCGTTCATCGCCATTTTGGGAGACGGATAGAAAGTCTGATCAGGTTTCCAAAGAGCCATGGGATTCGCCCCTGTACTGTTTGATGCCTTGACTTGGTTTACGCGCGGAGGAAGCCCCAACCGCGGATACCGCTGTTGGGCTCGACTTCCTCACTCCGAATTGTGAAGCCGTGGCTCTGATAGAGCCGCACGTTGCACGCCTCGAAGACCTCCAGATAGCGCAGCAGCGACTCAACGTCGGCGCGCATGAACATTGCGTAAAGATGCTTGCCCGGCGCACACCTCTGATGGAACCCTGCCGCCAGACTCATTCCGGCATTCCTATAGCGGCACTCCCGGCTTGAGAATCATCGCTACTCGCTACGTAAAAGGCAAGCCACCTTCTTTTGTCGGTCGCCCTTAGAGTTCGCAGATTCGGGGCGGTGACTATTGCCACATTTCGGGAAGCCAAGGGGCAAAGCACCACACCGCAACCCTGTCGCTCGCTGACGCAAAACCGACTCAGGACTGGAGTGATGGGATGGACCCAACCCTCACTCACTTTTCGAAAACGGCCTCTAGTTGGGCCAGGATGGTAATGAACCATCACGAAGAAGAGCGAGGGAGGGTCCGAAAGTGGAGAGTAGAACATTGGGAATCTACTCGGCAAAGAATCTGTTCGCGTTCACGGAGTTGATGCGAGTGGCCGAACAGTAGTACGGCGCCAGCTTCGGCGCGGTCAGCTGCTGCCGTTCATAGTGCAGCTCCCGACCTGTCTGGTAGGAATGGAAGCTTGCGGTGGAGCGCACTACTGGGCTCGCGAGATCGCGAAGCTGGGACACGAAGTGAAGCTGATGAGCCCGCGTTTTGTGCGTCCGTATGTAAAGTCGAGCAAGAACGACGCACGGGATGCAGGGGCAATCTGCGAGCCAGTCACCCGACCGTCGATGCGATTCGTAACCGTCAAGAGTCAAGCGCAGCAAGACATCCTGGCGTTGCACCGAATACGCGCGCTGCTAATCCGCGAGCGCACCGCGTTGATGAATCAAGTACGCGGACTGCTGGCTGAGCGCGGCATAGTTGTCGCACAAGGTGTGGCGCAGCTGGGCCGGGCACTGGCCGAACTCCTGGGAGATCACGATGAGCACGTTAGCGAGCTAATCCGCGAAGGCTCGCCGAGATGAGCGAGCGCCCAGGTATACTAGAAGAGCGGCTTGTGCGGTATGACCAGCAGATCGAGAGGTTCGCGCGACATGATCCCAGGGCCCGCCGGTTGATGACCGTACCGGGTGTCGGTCCGCTAATTGCCACCGCGCTGATCGCGACCGTCGGCGATGCGCGCCAGTTCAGGTCCGGTCGCGAGTTAATTTCGTGGCTGGGATTGGTGCCGCGCGAACATTCCAGTGGCCAGCGCACCATCCTGCTGAGAATTAGCAAGCGCGGTGATCGGTATCTGCGGACTCTGTTGATTCATGGCGCGCGTGAGGCGCTGCGTTACGCACGCCACAAGCGCGATCGGCGCAGTGTATGGATTGGAGCACTTAGCGATAGGAGCGGACCAAACATCGCAGCGGTAGCGCTCGCCAACAAAAATGCGCGCGTGCTGTGGGCACTACTCACTTGCGGGGAAGGGTACCGCGTGCCCGCCGCCGCCTGATCGGCGCGGCGGGAAAAAACTTGCCACAGGTTGCGAAGGTTGTCTGCCAGATGATGGTGAACCGGTCGGACCGGCACTTTCCAAACCTGCGAAGGGTCAAGGCCGTCACAGGCCGTTGGAGTGATATAGAGAAAATGCGCGGATTTCCATGATGGCCCGGAGCACTGCTCCCCTTGAGTGAGAGGCCGGATACATGAACGCAACCGGATCACGCGATCACGGCAGTCAGCCTTGCGCACGGGGCCGGGTCCATACATGACTCTGGGTCACATTCTGCCGTTGAGGATGTTGACAACCGTGTCAAAAGAGATCGTCAGCGCTGGCAAGAATCACATAACCACGCCAGGCACACCCGGCGCAATTAGAGTGACTATGCGCAGATCGGAAGCATCCTCAACCTGCGCTAGCAATGTGAACGCGGATAGGTGTCAAAGGCTCATGATTTCAATAAGACCAAGAACGCGAAGATCGCGCTAAGGACGGATACACAGATGGCTACTTCGCTAACAATTATTGCTCGCCGAGCAGTACGATAGTTTAAAGCTTGTAGTATTCGAGCCCGCAAAGCAGGCAACAAAACTGCTTCACCATCCGAAGCATCGGCACCCGGTTCTGTCGAAACGCCAAGTTCTCTAGCGAGCTCCTTCAGCTCATTCTCTCCATCGGGTAAAAGTCTTCTACCTCTCATAGGTGCAGAACCTCATCTCAGATGGGAAAGCTAACCTCACTCGGAGCCGGCCAAGAATAAGTGCCTGAACTCGGGCCACGCTTTCCGCACAGGACCTTGTGCTCTCAGTGTACAATACTAGGCTTGCCTGCGATGGCGCCATTTTCCAGTCTACGAGAGTAGTAAAGGTGTCAGGTCTGATCGGTTTGACAGGTGATAGTCGAATCCGGTCGCCATCGAATTCTGTCTATCCTCATCCGGCCATATCCAGTGAGCGCAACGAGAAGGACATCCTTGAGGGCCGGTTCGAGGCGGACCCGGCGCGCCACCTCGTAACCGTCGATGCCCAGTAGCCCAATGTCGACCAGTATGACGTCGGGTGGGTTCGCGCGCGCAGCATCCAGGAGCAGCCATACCATTCGCGGCCGGCCGCACCTGATGCCCGATCGGCTCCAGCAGCATCGACATACTTTCAGAATTGTCAGGGTTGTCTTCCACCACAAAATGCCTGCCCCTTCGGGGCAAACTGGGCACCGGCCGGCTGCGCAATTTCTGCGGGACGGGCCGAAAGCATCGGGAGAACGACCACGAACTCCCGGCCCTCCCAAGCCCATCGCTGTGCGCTTCGACGCGGACGCGCCCTCATCAAGGACCTCGCTTTCTCAAAAACTGAGACACTTCGTAGTTGTGGGACATAGTCGCTAAGACGCGGCAACCTATGACTTTGCAGCATCCGTCGAAAAACTAAGCCTCGCTCCGTGTCAGGACGTTCTTGATACGTTGGTCCGGAATCAGCCAGATAAGTGCCACACCTACGAAGATTGTTTGGGAGATCCAAGGTGAATAAAGGGCGGCAACGATCGACAGAAAATAGAGAATCGGCGACAGTTTGCCCTTCCAGTCGCGCCCGACCGCCTGTCTGAGCAGTGAGTTCGGTCCCTGTGCATGAATAATCACTTCCTGGAGCACGTAGTACGCGATCGCTGCCATCAACAGCACCACGCCGTAAAGCGCGGTGGGTATCGCGGTGAAATGATTCTCACCCATCCAGCCGGTGGCAAAGGGAAACAACGACAGCCAGAACAACAGGTGGAGGTTGGCCCAGAGCATCCCGCCCGTGACCGTGGTGACGGTATGCAGCATATGATGGTGGTTGTTCCAGTAGATGCCTACATAGGTGAAGCTCAATACGTAAGTCAGGAACACTGGCACCACGGGTGACAGCGCCTGCAGATTTTCTCCGTGCGGTACCTTCATCTCCAGCACCATGATCGTGATGATGATCGCGATCACGCCGTCGCTGAATGCCTCCAACCTTCCCTTGTTCATCTCCACTCTGAGTTTGTGAATTTTGCGCGGCCGGGCAGCGCTCGGGAAACGAACGATCTAGGACCTTGTATCTGCAAATCGGGGTTTGAGGATAGTGGCGGGCGCGGTAGATCGTCTTTCTCACCAAGGTTGGGAGAGACCTAGGGTGAGCACGGATCGTCGCGTCCGCTAAATCCGTCCAGCCCCCAGCTCGACCGTTAACGGGCCGCGCAAGGGCACGAGCACGCATGTACAACCCCTCCCGCACGGGGAGGGACCGTAGAAAGTCTCTCCAATTTTCTGCGGAATTGGATCATTCACTCCGCCGTCTTCCCTGCCCTGTCACTAACCGCCCCATAGAGTGCGGCTGTCGAGGACGCGGCAAGGCGTACATACGCGCCGGATACGGACACGCGAACCCTCGAGAAACGCACCACCGTTCGATAGTAAAGGAAGAGGGCGGTATGTAGTCTTTACGAAACCAAGGAGGGCTTTGGGGTTGTCGGGGAGCCGGTAGCTGCGTCACCGGCTAAGCCTGTCCGAGGCACATTGGTCGGCATGGCCTCCTCGATGGAGGCTCTTGGACTTCGTTCGCGTTGCTCACTGGACTCAGGATGATTCCAGGCAGCATTCTACGGCCGGACCCGCGTTGGGCCAGGGGAGAGCGGCATGGACTTCGGGATCTTTTATGAGATTCAGGTTAACAGCCCGCTGAAACACCGGGAACGTGAGGCGCAAGTCTTTCACCAGGTACTGGAACAGGTAGCTCTGGCGGAGAAGGTTGGCTTCAGCAACTTCTGGAGTGTCGAGCACCATTTTCAGCCCGGATTCTCGCACTGTTCCGCGCCTGAGGTGTTGTATGGCGCGCTTAGCCAGCGGACATCGAAGATCCGCATCGGCCATGCAGTCGTACTGCTGCCGTTCCCCTACAACCATCCGGTGCGCGTTGCGGAACGAATCGCCACCCTCGACATCCTAAGCAAAGGCCGCGTTGAGGTTGGCACCGGCCGCTCGGCCACGATCCAGGAATTAGGCGGGTTCAGCATCCCGCCGGACGAAACGCGCGCCCGATGGGAAGAGGGCCTGCGAATCCTGCTCCATATCTGGGGCAGCCAGGACGGAACGTTTTCCTGGAAAGGGCGCTACTTCGACATCCCCGAGCGGACGGTCGTCCCGATGCCGATACAAAGGCCGCACCCACCCCTCTGGCTTGCCTGCAGCAACGAAGAGACCCACGCGCTATGCGGAAAGATGGGTCTCGGATTGTTGACCCTGGTGGTGATGCTCGATCCCGACGAGGTCGCGCGCCGCATTCAGCTCTATCGCGATGCGCTTAAGCAAGCTCAGCCGGTGGGGTCAGAGGTCAATAATCGCGCCGCCGTCTTCTATATGGTGCACTGTGCTGAGACCGATAAGCAGGCGCGAGAGAACGCTGAACGCGCCTTTATGTCCTACGTCAACACAATATTCACGGTGGGTGGGCAGCTCCAGGCCGCCGTCAAGGAAGGTACTCGCGACGTGCCGCAGCGTGCCGGCGCCAACCTGCCCAAGGGCGTCACGCGCGACCAGGTCAACATGGACTACCTGCTCAGGAATCGCACCGTTATCTGTGGCAGTCCCGACACGTGTATCAAGCAACTCGAGCACATCCAGAAAGTTACCGGACTAGACCATCTGATGGGCATGCAGCAGTTCTGGTCCATACCCCATGAGAAGGTGATGAAATCGATCGAGCTGTTTGGCAGGCATGTTATCCCGCATTTCGCGCGGAACTGATAAGTAGTCAACCCCAACGCCGGAGGCCGAAGAGAGTGAGACTCAAAGACAAGGTTGCGATTGTCACCGGCGCCGCGTCCGGCATCGGCAGGAGCACTGCTCAGATGTTTGCGCGTGAAGGATGCAAAGTCGCATTGCTCGATGTTAACGAGACGGGTCTCAATGAGACCTTGAAGAGCATCAGTAAGGAGCAGGCCCTTGTCACTCCGGCCGACGTTTCACGCACTGAAGATGTCAAGCGCGCAATCGACCTGGCCGTATCGCGGTTCGGCAAGCTCACCACCATGGCGAATTGCCACGGAGTCTCGCTGATGGAGGACACCAAGATAGTCGATGTGCCGGAGGAGGTTTTCGACCGGACCATCGCGGTCAACCTGCGCGGCATCTTCCTGCTCTGTAAGTATGGTGTTCCTCACCTCAAGCGGGCCGGCGGCGGAGCGATCATCAATTTGGCTTCCACCGCGGCGCTACGCGGCGGAGGCGGAACCTCGTACACGGCAAGCAAGGGGGGAGTGGCGGCTATTTCCCGAGCGGTCGCTTTTCAGAACGCGGCGGAAAACATCCGCTGCAATGCGATTTGCCCGGGTCCGGTGGACACGCCGATGCTTCAGATTTCCATGAAGAAGTTGGGCCTGAAGACGATAACTTCGGGGCCGGGTAGCGTTCCGCGCATCGCGCGTCCCGAGGAAGTCGCCAGTCTGATCTCGTTCCTGGTTTCGGACGAAGCCGCTTACATCACCGGGGCGGCCTATACCATCGATGGCGGCGCTACCCAGCATTGAGGGTTGCCATCGCAAGAGGAATCTCAGATGCCGGAGAACTGGCGTGAAGTCGCGAAGCGCGTGCGCAACTGGGGCAAATGGGGCGATTCCGATCAGATCGGAACGCTCAACTACATCACGGCCGAGAAGATGGTCGCCGCCAGCCGCCTGGTCAAGCGGGGACGCAGTTTCCCGCTCTGTGCACCCTTCGAAGCTGACGGACCCTGGAGCAGTTCCTTTTTTCGCCGAAATCCGATCCGCCTGATGGTCGTGCATGGTGGCGACGAGCAGATCGCGGATCATCTGGAAGGATTCGGGGGCAGCGTGGGCGAGGCGTTCAAGGCGCTGTACCAGGGACCGATGCGCTTTGCCGACGACGTAATCGTGATGAATCTACAGTCCGGCACACAATGGGACGCACTGTCTCACGTCTGGTACGACCACCAGCTCTACAATGGCTATCCGGCTTCGGCAGTCACCGGCCTGGGCACCACCAAAAACGGTATCGAGAAGGTGGCTGAACGTGGCCAGATAGTAACTCGCGGTGTTTTGCTCGACGTGGCGCGCAAGAACGGGCTCAAGCATCTCGCGCCCAACACCATCGTTACGCCCGAGGAGCTCGACGCGACGTCCAAGGCGCAGAACATCACGGTGGAGCAGGGCGACGTGGTGCTGGTGCGCACCGGATGGTGGGGACGCTTCGTCGAGACCCGCGACGGCGGGGCATTCCTGGCCGGATCGCCGGGGCTGAGTTGGCGCTGCGCCGAATGGTTGCATGAGAAGAGGGTAGCGGCGGTGGCG
The DNA here is from genome assembly GCA_046728175.1 of Thermodesulfobacteriota bacterium. GTDB lineage: Bacteria > Desulfobacterota > Binatia > Binatales > Binataceae > JAFAHS01. The sequence continues at coordinate 21,599 of JBKPEA010000028.1, forward strand.
GTCGATAACGTCGCGGTCGAGGTCAGCCCGCCGGAAATCGGAGACGCCCCGCTGTTGCTGCACATGCTGACGTTGCGGGAGATGGGATTGATGCTGGGCGAAATCTGGGCGCTCGATGAGCTGGCCGCCGACTGCGCTCAGGACAAAATCTACGAGTTTATGTTGGTCGCGCAGCCGCTGTTGATTCCCGGTGCCGTCGGCTCACCCGTCGCGCCGCTGGCGATCAAATGAGAGCGTCATTCGACGCAAAAAACCCTGGTGGGAGGGCTGCCCGTGGATCTGAGTCTGTTTTTTGAGCTCGAAACCTCGGATTTATCCGAGGCCAGTGTGAAGCGCATATTCGATCAATGCATCGAGCAGACGATGCTCGCCGACCAGCTGGGCTACCGTTCGGTATGGTTTACCGAACATCACTTTCTGCCCGGATTTTCCTACAGCTCCTCGCCGGAGCTCGTCCTGGCGCATCTGGCGGCCAAGACCAAAAACATCCGCCTGGGACACGGGATCGTGCTGCTGCCCTTTCGCATCAACCATCCCCTGCGGGTGGCGGAACGCATCGCCACCCTGGATTTGCTGTCGAACGGGCGGGTCGAGTTCGGCGGAGGGCGCGCAATCTCGGAATCGGAACTTTCCGCCTTTGAAGTCGATCCTGACGATACCCGTCCCCAGTGGGAGGAAGCGTTGAGCATCCTTCCGAAGATGTGGACGCAAGAAAATTTCCACTATGAAAGCCCGACTCTGCGCACGCCCGTACGCCAGGTCGTGCCGAAGCCGGTACAAAAGCCGCATCCTCCCATGTGGGTGGCGTGCACTCAGCCGGCCACGCTGGAATTCGCGGCCGCTCATGGCCTGGGCGCGCTGGGCTTCGGAATCGGGCAGGGCCAGTCGAATGATTTCGTTCGCCTCTACCGTGAACGGATCAAGAACTGCACACCGATCGGTGCCATGGTCAACAACAAATTTGCTTTATTGACATTCACGCTCTGCTGCGACAGCGACGAGGAAGCCCTGGCGATTCAGGGGCCTAACTTCAGAATGTACGGCGACGCGGTGCGCAATCTATTCGCGCCCTGGATCGACGGTAAGTCTCCGCGCTCCTACGAATGGTTCATGAAGTATTGGAAGGAAACCGCGTATGATGCGGCGCGCTCGGTACCGATGTCGGAGATCGTCAAGGCGGGCGGCGCCTGTATCGGCAGTCCCGAAACCTGCCTCAACGTCCTGCAATATCTCTCGGATGCGGGGGTGGATGAAGCCTTGCTCTTCATGCAGATGTACACCACGCCGCACGACAAGATCATGCGCTCGATCGAGTTGATAGCCAGTAAAGTGATGCCCAGGCTTAAGCCCTCGCCCGCGCTGAAATGATAGGCCGCCGATGGCGAGTGTAGTCGTCGAAACCAGCGTACCCATTCCGATCGCGACGGCGTGCGTCTGTTCTCGGTTATCTATAGACCTCGCCTTCGGGGAAATGCCTGATACTGCTCCAGCCTACTCCGTCGATGAGAGCCCCAGATGTGCGTAGGTTCTTGACGCTATCCCTAGCGCCGAACCGGGTTATGCACTCATCATCCAGGACGCTCGCTGACCCTACCGCACGGAGGTGAATCCGCACCCTTCGCGAGCGATAACCAGGACGGCGACGAGACCGTGCGTCTGGCAATCCCGCGAGAGAAGAAATGACTAAGTTGTTCCACGGGATCTGGGTCGAAGATGTTAGTTGGAAGAACGTTCGACATTTTCGCGCAAAGTGGATGTGAGTGAGCAAAAGACCCAATTCTCGGTCACCCGCCCTTCGCTCAGCACCCGCGAGCGCGCAAGAGGCAATTTTTGCTCAGTCGGCTATGGGTCCAGCATTGGCGGTCAGACATCTGTCGAAGCGATTCGGTGACCGCGTCGCGTTCAACGACGTCTCCTTAGAGGTCGGCTACGGCGAGGTGTTTGGCTTCCTCGGCCCCAATGGCGCCGGTAAGACGACGACGGTGCGGACGCTCGGCACTCTCATTGCCCCGACCTCAGGCTCGGCGGCGGTCGCCGGCCTTCCGCTCACGCCTGAGAACGGCGTGGAGATCCGCAGACGGATCGCGATCATGCCTGAGTCACCAGGACTCTTCTTGCGCTTGAGCGTCGTCGAGAACCTCGAATGCTTCGCCGACCTGTACGAGGTGCCCGACCCCAACGATCGCATCGCGAGCTCGCTGGAAGCGGTCAACTTGGCCGACCGTGCTCAGGATACCTGCGGCGCCCTGTCCAAGGGCCTACGCCAACGGGTCGCTCTGGCCAGGGCGCTGCTCAGCGACCCTGAGGTGCTGTTCCTCGACGAGCCGACTTCCGGCCTCGATCCGGTCGCCGCTCGAGAGGTCCACGAACTGATCATCGGGCTTCGAAAGCGGGGTGTCACGATCTTCCTAACCACGCACCGCCTCGAGGAGGCAGAACGCCTCTGCGACCGCGTAGCGATCCTGAACACGACCCTGCGCACTATCGGCCGCCCCGACGAGCTCCGGGACCAACTGTTCGCCAGAACTCTCATGATCCGGACCCGTGCTCCGCTTCCCGATCCCGAGCGGGTGTTCCGCGGGCTTCCGGCGGTCAACGGCTGGAGCTCGAACGGCCAGTCCGGATACGTTCTTACGGTCTCCGACCCTGCGGTCGCCGCGCCAGGAGTAACTCGGGCGCTGGTGGCAGCCGGGGCCGAGGTGCTGGCGATCAGCGAGTCCCATCACTCACTCGAGGACGTTTACCTCGAGCTAGTCACCGGGGACGTGGAGGCAGATCCGAGGTCGGTGTGAGCAAGCGGCGAATCGGGGCCATCTTCCGCAAAGAGTTGCGCGAGTACCGCCGCAACCGCTCCGTGCTCGTGGCGTTAGCGATCTTCCCGCTCATCTTCCTGATTCAACCGATCGTTGTCGTGTACATCGTGCCCGCGTCGAAGGCAGCCCAACTCAGCCACGGGCATGTCTTGCTGTACATGCTCGCCCTCCCGGTGCTCACACCCGCCATGCTCGCCGCATACGCGGTCGCCGGCGAGCGCGAGCAGGGGACCCTTGAGCCGGTACTGACGACGCCGATTCGTCGCGAAGAATTCCTGCTCGGCAAGGCGCTGGCGGTCCTCGCTCCGTCGACAGGAATCGCCTATGCAGTGTTCGCGTTCTTCCTTGCTTTTGTTGGGCTCTTTGCGCATCGGGCCGTTGCGTCGGCGATCCTCCAGGGTCCGGACATCCTCGCCCAGGTGTTTTTCACGCCGCTCCTCGCCGCCTTTTCGGTTTGGGTCGGCATCGCTATCTCCACCCGATCGAACGACGTCCGAGTCGCCCAGCAGCTCAGCCTCCTCGGGAGTCTTCCGGTGGGCGTGGCTACATCGCTCATCGCATTCGACGTGATTCACGCGACGCTCGGTCTCGCGATCGGCCTCGCGGCGCTGCTGCTGCTCGCCAACGCGCTGGGTTGGAGGATCGTGGCGCCGATGTTCGACCGCGAGAGGCTTTTAACCGGCACTACATGATGGGCTCGTGGCGTTGATGGGCTTTGAGTCGCACCCGCCTTCGGACTGACGAACCACTTCGGCTAAGCCGCGAATCGCCAAAGCCTTCGCGCGTCGGCAGCCAAACTCGAAAGGATAAGGTTAGCGCGATTGGCCCGCGGCCACTCTAGACGAGAAAAAAAGGCCTCACCTCCCCTCGCGTTCGGCGTCGCGCTACAGAGATCTTAGATGCCAGTCAAAATATTGCGAACAGCCTTGATCGAGATGATCCAATAGAGCAGCCGCGATCCGGCGGTCGCTCGAGCGCGGTCACGACGCGGTTTGTTTTGAGTTAGCCGGAAGAAGTTGTCCTTATCGTATGTGCGCTCGGTCGTGACCAGTCGGAGGTGATTCGCGCCATACGCAATTCTGACAGTGCTCGGGGTAGCTCCATGAGAGGGGCAGTCCTTCATTGACCGGCGTGGAAGGTCGCGCTCACGCCAGCTTGATATCCTCTTTCACGAACCGCTGCGTCAGCCGTTTGATGAATTCGTGCTTGGTTTTCTCGAGATCTGCGCTGCGCAAGATCTTCAAAAATACCGCCATCGCGATCGCACTCGCGCTTAAAGATTGGGATTGGAAGTAGACTGAGGGCGCGAAACTGGTGTGGTCGCCGTCGACGGCCGCCATCACACTCGATGCTATTTCGCTGGTTACTCGTTCCACGTGCTCCAGGTCGCTGCCGCCTGCGACGCTGATGTCGATTTCAATGCTCAACGCCCCGTCACGCGCGCGAAGATTCGTGAAAATCGCGTCCACCAGCTGCGAATTGGGAACGATCACCATGTTGTCGTTCATTATGCGAAACTTGCTGCTGCGCCATCCGAGCTGCGTAAGCCATCCTTCCTGCCCGCTCGACAATTTTACGTAGTCTCCCACCTGCACGGGCGAGTCGACTATCAGGACCAGACCCGAGAGCCTGTTCTTCAGCGTTTCCTGCAAGGCGAGCGCAATTGCCAGCGAGCTGATTCCGAGCGTAGCGAGAAAGGACCGACGGAGATGCCGACTTTCCAGGAAGGTCAGCGCCCCGATCCCGAACACGATTCCACGCACGAAGCCGACGACGATTCCGTAGCTCTCGCCCAACATGGGGAAGCGCGCCGCCCCGCGCCGCATCCAGAACATGAGGAGCCCGTCGACCCGTACGATGAGCGCCAGGATGATGCCGCCGGTCAGGATCGCATCACCGATAAGGCGCCAGTTCATCGGGATCGGTTCCGAACCCCATCGCTAGCGCAAGGGCAACCACGACGATAGCGACGCCCAGCGAAGGAGACAGCGCGCGCAGGAGTGCATCGATCCACTGCCCACGATGCTTGCTCGCTCGCGCGATCGAGCGCAGCAGAACGAGTCGCAGCGTGAACAGGATGACCACGAGGACGATGAAAATGATCGGCCCGGGAAGCCACTTCCCGCTGACGGACAGAAATGTTTTGAAATGCGGCCAGAAAACCATCTTAGGCCTGGAGAGAGTCGCTGATGCGAGAGGTCCAAGAAGGTGCAGGAGGCCGTTAGCTAATCGCGTGCGGAAGAAGAAACCTGTAGACAGATCGCACTGAGCTCAGTCCACCACGGCATTTACTTCAACGGCGGCAACACGATTGGGTCGGGTGCCTGCGATGGGGGCCAGGATCTGTTGTATTTGGTCGCGATCTCACCGGTTACCCGTTCCCAGCGCTCTTTCCCGAAGCTTTTGTAGGTCTGGAATGGGTTGACGTATTCGCGCATTCGGAAGGCCTGACCATTTCTGCTGGTGACCATCGTGAAATAGCGTTGTGTGTAGCGGCCTCCGTCAACAGTCTCGCCGCCGCCAGACGCCTCCAAAATTATCGTGTCCGGATCGGCGGTAGGATAAACCGCTACCGGCTTCGTGCTGAAGCACGGGACCACGCTCAACAGAAATTCCATAAAACGGCTCACTGCGTCCCGCCCGATCATCGCCACCGGGATCTCAAACGTCGGTCCCTCCCAGATGGCGTCTTCGTGCAGGGCATCGAGCCAAATCGCGCGCTGTTCTTCGAGAGTGGTGATCTTGCCGCCGAAGGCATCAGTGAGCGTCTTCCGGGCCATGGTTGGTCTCCCTCCCGCTCTCTACGCTTGTTTCTGTAGAAATTCCATTAGGATTGCGGCTACAGCTGGAGACCAACCTCGCGCATTCCCTAACGAATACCGCCATCGCCGCGAATCTTTTCGTTGGTAATCCATCGCGCCTGGTCGCTCGCTAGAAACGCTACGATTCCCGCGATGTCGACCGTCTCGCCGACGCCCATCGGACTTCGTTCCTCGAGCATCTTTTGCAGCCAGGCTGGAAGTTCGCGAAGCATTCTGGTTTCAACCGCGCCAGGTAGCACCGTGTTCACGGTGATGCCGCGAGCGCGAGCTCGTTGGCGAGAATGGACCAAAAAGCCTCCACCGCGGTTTGCTGCCGAGATAGACCGAGCTAAAGAGGGGAAGCATCGGCGTGCCAGCAGCCGATATGTTTATGATGCGCCCACTATCAGGAGTGCCCGCGCCGGCTTCCTTCGTCACGAAGAACGCTCCGCAGGCGTACCCGCAGCGGGGCTTTGTCAAAACACTGGGACTCTTGGTCCAGAGCGCGTCAAGCATCAACCATCTGCGCACTCTCCGCAAAACCATCCCGGCGGGTGATGGTTGACCTCGTTCCGCGCCGCGGGTTCGGAAGCACGCGCAAAAAGGCGGGGACACCTCGTGAGCGTAGTCTTGGGAGTGATTCCGAATCATTAAATCGGAAGTAGACCGTGTGTATAGGCAACCCTCCCATCACAGTCGGCATCAAGCACATTTCATGGCCCAAAGGGAACTCCGCTGCAAGCAAGCTGGCGCGATATTCATCTGCTGCCCCGTTTCAATTGACGTTAACGGAAACCGCAATGCGTACCACATCATGCAGCATGGAGGGCGCCTCGACCTGTAACTCCGTGGACGTTGCGCGTAGCAAATCTCGCGGACAACAATTGCCTGCTTGATCAAGCTTATCGAACGCACATCGGAATTAGCGGCGATCCGGGCGCTGCTGCGTCGAGGCGGGCTCTTGGTCGTGGAAGGGGGGCAGGGGTCGGCAAGACCGCTCTTCTTGATACGGCCTGCGCGATCGCGGCCCAAAAGCGCCGAATCGTCCTTCGGGCACGGGGATCCGATCTCGAATGCGACTTCGCTTTCGGAATTGTCCGCCAACTCTTCGAGCGCTACAGCGCTGACGCAAGCAAAAGAGAGAGAGCGGCACTGTTTGCCGGTTCGGCTCATGTGGTGCGGGCGCTGCTCCTGCCTGGGCCCTCACGCCCAACAGAAAGCGATACATCGTTTTCAATGTTGCACGGGCTTTATTGGCTTACTGTGAATCTGGCGTCGCGTGGTCCGGTTTTGATTGGGGTCGATGACGCACAGTGGGCGGACGATGCGTCAGGGCGCTGGCTTGCACATCTAGGGCCGTGCCTGGCCGGGCCCTTGGTTTCACTGATTGTAACGGTGCGTTCTGATGAACCGCGATCACAAGCAAAGCCGCTTGTTGCAATGCGCGCAGCAGCGACGGCGGTGATTCGTCCGCCGCTGCTGAGTGAGCGCGGCGTCGCTGCTGTAGCACGAAGAACCTTGGGAAGCGCCGCCAACGATGACATCTGCACCGCCGTCCATAACGTGACCGGCGGCAACCCATTTTACGTTTTCGAGCTGTTGCGGGCCCTGCAGCACACCGATCAACCAAACGGAGCGCGGGTAATTGAAGATGTGATAAACCGCGGCGGAATCGACGGTGTGGCCTTGCAGCTTGCGGCACGCCTGCGAAAGCTGGATCCGCCTTTGCTGCGCTTGGCTCAGGCAGTTGCGATTCTGGGCGACTGCTGCGAGCTTCGCCACGCTGCTGCGATCTCCTGCATGGAAATTGCTAAGGCCAGCCACCTTGCAGCTGAACTTGTCCGGTTCGAGGTCTTGGCTGAGGATCGGCCACCGCGCTTTATTCATCCGATTGTCGAACGTGCGGTTGCCCGCACACTGTCAAGGTCAGAGCAGGAAGCGGGACATCGAGCGGCAGCTCGGATACTACATGCTGAGCGTTCGTCACCCGGGCGGATTGCCGCGCACCTCCAGGGCTTACCAGCAGCCGGTGACGTCTGGATCGTCGAGCGCCTACGCGAAGCGGCCTGGGCAGCGCTAGAGAACGGTGCTCCCGTGGCAGCCGCTGAACTGCTTGAGCGCGCGCTTTTGGAGCCGCCTCCTCCACGCCTACATGTCGAAACACTCCGCGAATCCGCGCGAGCCGAGCGGCAAACCGGGAGGATGGCTGCATGCCAGCGTCTCGAAGAAGCAATACGGATTGCCCGCGGCCCGGCGTTGCGAGCGGAACTCGCTTTGGAACTAGCGCGCGCTCACGCGGAACTATTTCGCTGGACTGAATCCGTAGGCGTTCTTGAGCATGCATTGTCAACGCTTCGAGCTGCAGCGAAGGCAATCACGATACGCCTGCAGAGCCAGTTGCTGGTAGCGGCCCTGCAAGATGCGCGTACTGCGCCGAGAGGACTGCGGTTGCTCGAGCAGTTGTCGCGGCGCCGTTCACAAGGGAGTGTTGCGGTGGCTCTGGGTGTGGCTCAGGGAATGGTAAGCATAATGACCGGGCGACCTGCCGATGAAGCGGCGCTGCCGCTCGAAAGAGCACTGTCGATCCATCCACAAGTCGAGGACTGGGATACGCAGGCTGCACTATGGTGGTGCTTGTTGACTGCGGAGCGATTCAGCTCGGTACAAGCGGCGCTCCGGTCCTCGATGAGGCGAGTCGATCGTTCGGGAAGCTCGCGCGGCCTGGTCGCCGTGTATAGCACGCTCGGGTTGCTGAATTTTCGGCTCGGTGCTCTACCACAGGCAGATGCAGCCGCTCGTACTGCGATGCGGGTTGTGCAAGAGGGCGACTTCGCGCCCGGGTTGCCGTTCGCCGCGACGGTTCTGGCGAATGTCGCCACGGCCAGCGGCGAACTTAATGAAGCCCAACAGCTGCTCGATGCTATGCCTCGCTCCGGCTGGCCTGCTGGCGTCGGCACAGTGCTAATTCCGGCCGCGCGCGGACGACTATGTCTCGCCCAAGGGCATGCCGGTAAAGCTCTGGCTGAATTCGAAGCCTGTATGGCGCTGTGGCGCTCTGACGTGTGGGGCATTCAGATGCGAGATGTCGGGTACCTTCACGCCCGTTCGGGCGCCGCGCAAGCGCTACTCGCACTGGGCGATGCTCACCGCGCACGCGACTTGGCCGAGGCTGAGCTTGCCGATGTCCGCCGATTCGGGGGTCGTAGTGCCCTCGATGTTGCCCTTCGGGTCGCCGGCCTTGCACGCGGCGGGAAAAACGGATTGGCGGCGTTGGAGGAATCCGTAAGGGTCCTCAACGAATCTCCAGCGACGCTAGAGCGTGCCCAGTCGCTGGTGGAGTGGGGCGTCGCACTAAGGCGTGCGCGACGGCGGCAAGACGCACAGCGCGTGCTTTCGCAAGGGCTCGACGCTGCCGCTCGCTGCGGTGCTCGGCCTCTGATCACTCTCGCGCGACAAGAACTGCGGGTCGCCGGCGCGCGCCCGCGCCGCGACTGGACCAGAGGCGTTGAAGCCCTCACTCCCAGCGAACTGCGCATCGCGCAGCTCGCGCGGCAAGGGCGCACCAACCGACAGATCGCACAGGAGTTGTATCTATCCATCAAGACAGTCGAGGGTCACCTTGCGCGCGCTTTCGACAAGCTCGACATCACATCGCGCACTGAACTCAACCAGGTACTCGAACCAGAAAAAGCAAGGGTACCGACCCTCTAGCGGCGCTTGGTCGCAACACTGCATCCTGATGGCCGACAACGCCGGTCCGGAAATGCGGCGGTGTTTCGACCAAAGAGGAAATTGACATGACAGAAGCAGAGCACAATGCAGCACTGATCGTAGGCGCCTACGAGGCCTTCGATCGTGGCGATATTCAAAGCGCGTTGGAGATATTCGCCGAGGACATCTCCTGGCATGTTCCCGGCCGCGGACCGCTGTCGCGCGATTACCGCGGGCAAATGGAGGTTTTGGGATTTTTCGATCACTTCATGGAGCTGTCCGAAGGCACCTTCAAAATTCGAATCGAGGAGGTTTTCGCGAGGGGCGACCGCGTGATCATTTTGTGCACGGAGACCGCGCAGCGCGGTGGTCGAACTTGGTCTTCTCCGCAAGTCCATGCCTGGACCGTAAGGCACGGTCGGGCTACCGCCTTTCGGGAGTATGAAGGAGATCAGCAGGGCGAAGATGAGTTTTGGTCTATGAGTATTTGAACCAATCACGCCTTTAAGTCGTGGTTGGCGTCTTGGCGGTGAGGTCATCGCTGCCTCAAATCGCGAACGAGGCCCCTCATTCGAGCGGACCCGGTAGGCGGCTCGATCCCGGCCACCGTCTATAAATCCACGAGGGGTTCAGTGGCGTCCGAATTCTTTTAGGAACCAAGCGTAATTCGGGCGGTTAACTCTACGATCCTCAGAAATCCGTTGACACCCCAGCTTGGTCTCTCGCGCAAGTAGCGCGCGATGGTCGGCTGGTGCTGGCTGGAATCGTTCCGCTTGTTCGAAGTGAGCCGCTTTCCGTGTGAGCCCAGTTCTCTCTGGAGCTGATAGACTCACTCCCGCATTTACAGCTACAAACCCTGTGTGTCACGATTTCGATACTTCCAACTGAGGGCTTACCATGGATAGGTTTAAGGCAACTGAGAACCACACTGCGGGAACTCCGGATAGGGTTTCGTCGGCCTACGTGCCTCCCTTCCAACTCACGCAAGGACAGCCACCGCCAATCGCCGCCAATGGCGGATTATCCTACATCTCGTTCGATCGAGATGGGGATGCGGGGACTGCTGCAGCGACGAAGGCTGCGCTCGAGCAGATTGCCGCGGGAGAAGGGCAGGCGGTCATCGATATGATTGACAAAGCTCCTCCCGGCCCGATCGAGACCAGGTGGGGGGTCGGGTTTCGGAGCTACTCAGAGTGTTTGGAACATATTCGGGCGAGCAAGATAGAAGTCATAGAAGGGGGCGTAGCGCTTCCGCTGCGCTATACCGTCTACGAGCAGCCTTCCTACTCCATCGTCTCGTCCAACGCGCTTTGGCGGGACCCGGCGCGCGAGGCGGAGGCGAAAGCGTTGCGCAAGGAAGAGCAACAGATCGGGCGGCGGAGCCTTTATTTTCCTCAGGTGTTGCGCGACGCGCGACGAATAGAAGAATACTACCCCGGTCTCTCGCCCAAGAGCCCCGCCTGCATGGACAAGCTTGGCCTGGCGCTGGGGTACTGCGAGTCCAAGTGCAAGAACTTTTATGACGCGGCCGAGGTGGAGCGCGTGTTCTACCCCGAGATGGAAAAGCTCCTCCTGGAGTTTTTCCCGGACGCGACCGATGCGCTCGTGTACAACCACGACGTGTTTGACAAGGACTACCAGGGTGACCGCAGGGATGACCAGGACAACAAGAACCCGGGGGTCAACGCCAACTACGCGTACCTCGTGCACAACGACCTGAATGACAATAGCGGCCGCGTGCGCTGCCGCGAGCTGCTCACTAACAACCTACGGAACTTCGGGCGCAAGCAGCACTACACTGAGGAGCAGGCAGACGCGAAGATGTCGCGGCGGTTCATGTCGATAAACCTCGCCAAGCCGATGGAGACCGTCCGCCAGAACCCCTTCGTGCTCTGCGCCTGGCCCTCTTTCGCCGATCAGCCGTACATCACCAACTATCGCATCTACGACGACCGCGTCGGCGAGACCACCCGCTTCACCTACCGCCCCAACCACGAGTGGTACTGGTTTCCCCAGCAGAAGCCTACCGAGGTCTCGATGCTCAAATGCTACGACTCTGTGACCGACGGTTCCGTCTCGCGTTGGTCTTTCCACAGCGCCTGTGTTGATCCAACTGCGCCCGACGACGCTCCCTGCCGCAAGAACGTCGTGGTCCGATCCTTTGTCTTCTTCTAGGAAGGCGCAGTGGGAGAGGGAGAAGGCTGCGTGTGGTCCTTCTCCCTCCCGAGAACCTCATTCGCAGTGACGTTGAGAGACTTCGTTGTCAGCGTGCCGCCCCGTCATCCTCTGCAGTTTGGCGGGCTCTTTGACCCTCACTAGACGAATCAAACCCCTGTTTTCCGCCGGCTCACGCAAGGTCGTAGCGGTCAAGGTTCATCACCTTGGCCCACGCCCCCACGAAGTACTTCACAAACTTCTCCTTCGAGTCGTCAGATGCATAGACTTCCACGATTGCTCGGAGTTCGGAGTTCGAACCGAAGATAAGGTCGACCCGGGTGCCGGTGCACTTGATTTTGCCCGTCGCACGATCCCGCCCCTCGTACACGCCTTCGGTGGAGGTGGTCTGCCATTGCGTACCCATGTCGAGCAGGTTCACGAAGAAATCATTGGTCAGGGTCTCGGGCCGATTGGTGAAGACGCCGTGTTTGGACTGCCCGAAGTTAGCATTCAGGGCGCGCATACCGCCGACTAAAACCGTCATCTCGGGGGCGGTCAGCGTCAGCAACTCCGCCCGATCTACCAGCAACGCCTCCGCAAGTCGTTTGTGTCCGTTACGAAGGTAGTTGATGAACCCGTCAGCGGTCGGCTCCAGCACGGCGAACGATTCCACATCGGTCCACTCTTGCGAAGCATCCGCGCGCCCGGGCGTGAAAGGAACCTTTACGTCGTGCCCGGCCCTTTTCGCAGCTTCTTCGACGGCGGCGCAGCCGCCCACAACGATCAGATCGGCGAGCGAGACCTTCTTCCGGCCGGACTGCCCGCTGTTAATTCTTTTTGGGTGGCTTCCAGCTTCTGCAGGGCCTTCGCCAGCTCGGCCGGCTGGTTCACTTCCCAATCCTTTTGCGGCGCAAGGCGAACGCGCGCTCCGTTCGCCCCACCACGCTTGTCGGTCCCGCGGAATGTCGCCGCGGAGGCCCAGGCAGTCCTGACCAGTTGGGAAATCAACAGCCCTGATTGGAGGATCTTGGCCTTTAGAGCAGTGACGTCGCGTTCCCCCATCAATCATGATCCACTGGTGGAAGAGGGTCTTGGAACAGTTGGGGCTCCTTGGGAACCAGCGGGCCAAGGTACCGCGAGACAGGCCCCATGTCGCGGTGCGTCAGCTTAAAACCACGCCTTGGCGAACGCATCCGCGAACTCCCGCGGATTTTCGTGGAAGCGCTTGGTGATCGGGCCATAGATCGGGTCCATCCTCAGGAGAGGTCCGTCGTGAGCATTACCGGCGTATGCCGCTTCGACGGATCCTGGGCATCAGGAACCGCATTCGCTGCAGCCCCATTCTTGGGAACCCACTGGTTCTTGCCGGCGGGGCTCTTTGCTGAGCTCCCACTCATATCCATACAGGTTGTCTAGAAAGTTGTTGTTTCACTTTATCGGTTTGGTGGTCCAGGCGCCCTCCAAGCCGCTGGTGAAGGCGTCGGCGCCTTTGCCGCTGCCATAGCTGTTTTTCCAGCGCAGGCCTTGCTGCTCGATGGGGGCGGCCTCCGATTCGCGGCCGACCTTGCTTTCCGGACCGGCACCGTGGGTTTTTCCGAAAGTGTGTCCGCCGGCAATCAGCGCAGCGGTCTCCACGTCATTCATCGCCATGCGGCGAAACGTCTCACGGATATCAAGTGCTGCAGCGAGTGGATCCGGCTTTCCCTGGGGCCCTTCCGGATTTACGTAGATCAGTCCCATCTGCACTGCGCCGAAAGGA
>JBKPEA010000029.1:0-72380 GCA_046728175.1 Thermodesulfobacteriota bacterium
CGCGAGGAGAATTGTCCCGAACAGAATCGCCGAAGGATACCACCAGCTCTTTACTCCCAGTACCAGAGGTAACAGTCCGGCCGAGATGGACGGCGCGATAGGAGACTTCAACGCGATAATCAGGAGCATCGAACCGCACACCACCGTCAGCACGGCGAGCATTCCATAAGGCAAGGTGCGCGTTATCGCGATTCCGATCGCACCTGCCAGCGGTGGAGTGATCGCAAGCATTAGCGGCGCTCTGGCCCAGGTGCCGCGCGGTCGGGTGAAGACATCGTGCGACAGCGCACCGAGCTCGGGGAACAGTACGTAGAACGCGCCGGTTGCGGAAGCGATCGACGCGATGACCCCAATGTAGACGAGCGCGATCGCCTCTGCTGCAAGTCGCCGACTCCCGGCGAGGCCAGCCTCGCCCCCGGGAAGCGACGCCGGTTTGGTTGCGATCTCAGCTGCAGACACAGGCCGTACAATAGCAGGCACCGGCGGCAAACGTGATCGAAATGGCGTTCCACCAGCCTTAAGTGCGTGTGGAAAGATATCCTGGACCGAAAGGCCGTCAGGGACCTCGCTGGCGTGAATTTTTCGGATCGCAGATGGGTTCGGGGTCGATCTCGATCCCTTTCTCACGGTCCGGTGGCTTCATCGCCGGAAGGTGAGGCGCTGACCGTGGTTGCGGCCAAGGTACGCCCCTTATGCGCGCAAGGGTGACTGCCGGCCTACCAAGGCGATGATCGTTTGAGTTGTCATGGTGCTATTCTCAACCGGCACGCTGACTGGGAAAGGCCTATGGCATTCGGCAGATCAATCATCACGCCCGGGGGCGAACCTCGGGTCGAGCAGGTCAGCAGCCGGCACGCACTCGAAGAATTCGCGCGTCTGCCATACCAGGTCTACGCGGGACGCCCTGCATGGTGGCCGCCGGACGTTCAGAACGAAATCGATTTCCTCACGCGCCGCACTCCGGTCGCAGCCTATCTTGACGTCGCCGGGTTCTGCGCGCGGCGCGGGCAGCAGATAGTGGCGCGAGTGAGCGCGGTGATAAACCGCCGCTACAACCATCACTGGAACGAACAGCTCGGACACCTGATTCACTTCGAGGCCCTGGAAGAGGAGAACGAAGCGACTGTAGCGATGCTTCGCGCGGCGATGGAATGGCTGCGTGTCCGCGGGATGGCGGCGGTGCGCAGCGGATTTGCCGCCTTTCTCGACTACCCCTACGGAATCGACAACTACGATCGCCTTCCATCATTCCTGCTGCGGGGCAATCCAGCCTATTACCACTGCTATCTCAAGGAGGCTGGCTTCGAGGTCGAGAAGGGGCAGGTCGATTACACCGCTCCGCTCGATCGCGAGATGCAGTCACGCTATCGGAAGATTGTCGACGCGACTCTCGCTCGCGACGTGAGCATCAAAAGCTGGCGGCAATACGGCTTTCTGGCCGCCATCGACGCGTGGACCGAAGTAACCAACGCCGCATTCGCGCGCCATTGGGGATGGAACCCGGTGACCCGCGCGGAGGTCCGCCCGATGTTGGTTTCGCTCGGCGACACCGCGGTCGCGGACTTGTCGATCGTTGCCGAAGTTCGCGCTGACGTGGTCGGAGCGGTGTTCTCGGTGCCCGACTGGAGCACCATGCTCGCGCGGATCAAGCGTGGGGTCATTCTCGACCCCGACCGTGGCGGCGGTACCCGCGGCGCGCTCATCAATATCGGCGTAGCGGAAGCCGCACGGGGCCGCGGTATCGCTCTGGCCATGGCAGCACGATCCTTTCTTACCATGGCGCAACAAGGCATGCGGTACGCGGGTTACACGCTGGTACTCGACGACAACTGGGCATCGCGCCGCATCGCAGAGAGCCTCGGTGCTCGCGTAACCGACAATTTCGTGACCTATCGGCACAATTTTTGAGCTCGCTGAAGCTCGAAGAGTGGTCGTCGCGAAGCGGCGGAGGAATCTCTATTCGGGAGTCGGCGGCTTGGCTTAGCGGAGCACAAGTTCGTGAACCGCCGCGACCACTAGATTTGTTTCGTCGCCGATGGGCTCCGGTTACGAGGGTTGCACATTGAGGCCGCTCTGTTTTGGCGGCGACCGGTTCACTGTTCGAGGACAGCTCCTGCGCCGTCTGCGACTGCTGCGCAAGCGCGAGTTGCCTTTGCGCGCGGCTTTGTGTATGCATCCCGCAGACAAAATGCCATCTCTAACATTCGATAGGTGCCAGCGATGCCCAAGATAGGGAGCCGCCTTGCGGCCGTGACCACGTTCTCGTTGCTTGCGCTCGGTCTATTCCCACGTCCCGCCCTTTGCGTAAATCCCGGCGACACTATCACGCAGGCCAATGCTGCCAGTGTCCAATCGCTGGTGAGTCCGGGCACCTACTATGCTGTGACGCGGGGCATGGAGATGCATATCGTGGCACCTGGGCGAATCGAATGGCCGCCACCCTATCGAGACGCCACGGAGAAATATTCCGGTCAGGTCCGCCTTTCCGCCGACCATCGAACCATCGAGGGTTATGTCGCCGGGCAGCCGTTTCCGCTCCTTGATCCTAATGATGCCGACGTGGCGACCAAAATCATGTGGAACTCCGCGTTTCGTCCTATCGCCACAGATGATGCCGACCTGCGCTTCTTCGAGTGCCAGGTCGTGAACTTCAATCCCGGACATCTCCAGGTTCTGCTTCTCGACTCGTTGATCGGTCACTTCGCGGGTTACGCGCAGATTGGTCGCACCGAGGTCGAGCCGCTCCCTACCGATCCCGATTTCAAGACCTCGGGCATCTGGCTGCGCTCGGCCGCTTATCCGATTATTCAGCCGGCGAACGAACGGGGCGCCGGTGGTCTCCGCTTCCGTTACTGGGATCCGATGCGGGCCGATGACGCGTGGGCATATCTTCCGGAGGTTCGCCGGGTCCGACGCGTCAACGAGGTCATCATGTCGTCGTCGCCCGGTCTAAACACCTGGGATCCCGACCATGCCGGCGGCTTCGCGGCGAAGCTACAGGAGTACAATTTCAAGTTCGTCGGCGTGCGCGACATGCTCGGATGCGTGAACGCCGCCAAATCCCCGGCTCAGCCTTGCCCCACCGACGGCGGTGCAACTTCGTGTCCCGACAATTGGGAGATGCGCCACGAGTACATTGTGGAAGTAACGCCGCGACCCGAGCGCATCACCGGTGTGCTGCAATCCAAGACCGTCGTCTACATCGACGCGGAGGCCTGGTTTAATCCGTACGTCGACAGCTACGACCGCAAGGGCGAGCTCTGGAAGACCCAGATTTATCTGCTCACGTACCGCGACCGTCCGGTTCCCGACGCCAAGGTTGCAGTCTATCCATTTAAGCGGGCGTTCGTTGTGGCGGCGTCAAGTATCGATGTGCAGTCGGGTCTGGTGACGACCTGTTATCTTCCAAGTCCGAACTCGCCGGAGCGCGAATGTTGGTATATCAACATGGGCGCCGTCGACCGGGAATTCTTTACCACCGAGGCCATGGCCCGTGCGGGACACTGACCGCTGACTACTTGGGGTTGGGGGGAACCTGAAAGACCTGCGGGCGGGCCGTTTAGGCCCGCCCGCAGGATCTGCTTGCACATTCAGGCCGAAAATTTTCGCGGCTGACTGACGAAAACGCAGCCATCGGTCACGATCGCCACGTCCTGCCCACGCGGCAAGCGCAACCGGAATAAAGAAGTTCCTTTTAGCGCAAGGCCTCGCCAGCAGTTCAGGTTTTCCCACTGCAGGAAGGGGTCTGGGCCAAGCTCGTTTCCTCCTTCATTCTCCCTCATTCCGAGTTCGCGCTGCCGACCACCCCATTCTACTTTATCGCCAAGGCATTCGGCGGCGAGCCAACCCCGCCTGGCACGTTCAGTGGTGCGGAGGTCAGAAAGAAATCGTAGCGTCCGTCCGCAGCGCAATCCTCCGCGAGCCCTTCGAGGTTCCACATCTCACCGATTGGCATGCCGAAGAACGACAGCATGTGGAAATGCAGGAAATCATCGCCTTCGCCCTTGGGTAGCGCTTCCAGGGCCGGCGAATCCGACGCAACCGCCGCCAAGTGATGGTCCCAAATCCAGCGCGCCACGCGGCTGGTGCCTTCGATGCCCGGCACCACCGTCTCGCGCGCGAGCTCGGCCTTGGTCTCCTCGCTCGCGGATAGGTAGAACCTGGTCCATCCGATTCGAATCAGCAGAATATCACCCGCCTGCAACTTGACCTTCTCCGCGGAGAGCGTGGCCTCGAGGTCCTCGAGCGGAATCGATTCCGCCTGCGTGTAGTTGAGGGTTTTGCCGATGCGATCGTAGTGGCGCGCGATGTCGGCCAGCACGCCCCGTCCCGCGATACCGCGGCGCGCCAGGTTGTCGATTCCCAATCGCGTGCCACCCCGACCGGTTATTTCGCGATCCGGGATGCCGTTGTAGGCACCCAGCATCGGATGCTTGACGTGGCACAGAGCATCCCACTGCGACGATGCCTGCGGGTAGAAGTTGTCCAGGTAATCATCGAGCACGAATTCCGCATTGGGGAAGATTTTCACCGTGTGGGTGTGCTTGCCGCGGGTGAAGAGCGGCGGGTCCGGAATATTGATGGGCAGGTTCAGCGCGAACACCTTGCCGTTGCGAATCGAGCCGGCGGCGGCGCGGACGCGCTCCGGTGAAAGCAGGTTTATGGTGCCCACTTCGTCGCTGTCGCCAAATACACCCCACGCTGCGCCCTGCGGCGCGCCCGCTCGAATTGGCAACTCGTCATAGCGCGGGAGCTTGGGTGCGGCCGGTGCGGCGGGACGCCGCACCGCCAGCTTCTTCGCGGCCTTTTTCGAAGCGACCGCGCGGCCGGCCGATTTCAAGCGCAGCTTGGCCTTGGCGGCTTTCTTCACCGCCGATTTTTTGGGTTTCGATTTCGCCACGATGTTTCCTCCTCATCGACGCAGCACTGCACTTCTCTTAGCAACTCGGACGCTAATCTCAAGGGACGAGAAGCGAGCCCTCAGTGGGCCTGGAGGCCCAGCTGGTGAGGATCGAGAAACGACTTCGTAACGATACCCATGTTGATGTACCAGCACTCTCTTTCTTCCGTTTCCCGGCCCGGCATATACACCACCGTCGAGAAGCCGTCTTGCACATCTTCATCCACGAGCGCAGTCTGAAACATCCGCTTGAACGGGTAGATCGCGACCCTTGCGTCTGGCACCGGACGATCGCGATACGCGTTGAACGTCGCGATCGTCTTCCAGAGCTTGCCCTCCCGGTCGTATTGGTCCGAAGCGGTAATGAACCAGCCTTCCGAATCGATGTAGAGAATGCGCTTCGGAATGATGACTTCGTCGCCGCCGATCTTTTGCGACCAGGACTTGGGCTTGGCGCTTGCTTCGACGATATAAGTCTGGCGCATCTCCCAGTCTTCCGGGCAGACGCTCCTGCCGTTATCGAGCTCACAGGGTTTGGCCGGAATATTCTGCGCATGCACGCACGCCAGCATCGGCTTGAGACCGATCAGTTTGTAGTCGTAATCTTCGATCTTGGCCATGAACCCAAAGTAGGAGTCGGGGTCGAGATTACTTGCGTAGGTCATCGAGCCCTGCCCGCCGCTGCCGCCCCCGACCGAGACGCCCACAGCGAGGGGTCCCATCGCATCGGACAGGCTGGTTGCCGTCGCGCGTCGAAGACGCCGGGACGCCGGGCTGTAATACCAGGCATTGTCATCGACTGAGGGATCTGCGTTCCGCTCACGCACCAGTCCGAAGCCGCGAATTTCGGCCGGCTCCAGAAAAGGGAACGCACCGAATCGGTAACGGATGTGCGCCCCGGTTGCTTCCGGGTCGGTGGGGATGGGTTGGACCTCCGTGCGTCCCATACTGTTGTAGAAAGCAAAATGGCCGATGGTGAAATGCTCGACCGGTACTGCTGCGGGACTGTCCGAACGCCGGCTCACCACCTCGACGTTGCGCGCATCCACGTCGTCCGTGTATTGCGGACGGAAGCTGAAGTTCCACAGGACCTTGGTCGCTACCTGAGGATCGTTCGGATTGAGCAATGGAAAGGGCAGACCTGCCACATAGTTTGCCAACTCACCCTTGTCGTTGAGTACCACCTGGGTCGAGTATTTTTCGGTTGCGCTCTTGTAGGGCGGCGACCACTCGAGGCGTTCGGTCGGCACGATTTTCATCTTCATGCCCTGCTTCACCAGCAGGAAGTTTCCGGGACTGAGCAAATCCTGAACCGCTGATGCATTGTCGGGCGTGATGACGTCGCCGGGTTTGACGGTCGCGGCCAGAGCAGTCGTGAGCGAAATCACCAGCGCCGATACCGCGAGTACAAAAGTCTTCATCATACGTTCTCCAGCGCGACGACGGCTCCCCCAGGAGCTATTGAAAACCGCAGGCGGAGGGCCGGACCAGCTGCTGCTTCTGTCTATTGTCTAGTAACACTAGACTACGAGCAGTTCCGATCGCAAGCCAAGGGCCAAAACCCGCCCGAAGGGCGCCAGGATACGCACAACCAAGCGATTGGATCTGGTCAAGGCTGCTTGTTTGGTGCTCCAGACTGATGTTATATTGCGAATTCGGCTCCTTGCTCCATCGTGGGGCTTAATCCACAAGGAGGATTGGCGCAGTTGCGGCGCTACGAAACTATTTTTATCCTTCGGCCCGACCAGGGCGAATCACAGATCAAAGAGGCGATCCGGCGTTTCGAAGGCTTCGTCACCCAGGGCGGTGGCGAGATGATCGAAACCGACGAATGGGGTTCGCGCGAACTGGCCTACCGGATTAGAGGCGAACGGCGCGGCTACTACGTTCGCCTCGACTATGTTTCCGAAGGTGCGGTGATGAACGAGGTCGAGAGAAATTTGAAGCTCTCGGACTCGGTACTGCGATTCCTGTCGGTGTTACTCGACACCGACGCTGAGCCGGCCAAGGTGCGCGAGGAAATCGAGGCGCGCAACCGCCGGATTGCCGAAGCGCGGGCGGCCGCGGAGGCGCGCGCCGCAGCGCTTGCAGCCCAGCACGAACGAGCGCCTGACGCGCCTGATGCTCCCGAAGAGCTGATGGCCGAACACGAGGGCGAACTCGAGCCGGAGGGCGGCAACCGCCCGCAATGATCTCTAGCTCGCGCGAAAATCGCCCCATCCGCAGAAGCAAACGACTTGAGTATGGGCACTTTGCGCCCGAGTTTCTGAATTCAGGGAAACATCATGGCTGAAGATGAAAGGACCGAACAGTTCGGCGAGCGTCCGCGGGGTGACGACGCGCCGCGCGGAAGAGGACCGCGCGGCGAGGGTGAGCGTGGCGGCGAGGGACGGCCGGGAATGCGCCGTCGCTCGGGCGGACGACGGAAAGTGTGTCGGTTTTGCGCCGACAAAACCCTCAAGGTCGATTACAAAGACGTGCGGACCCTGTCCAGCTTTATCACCGAAGGTGGAAAGATCGTGCCGAGCCGAACCTCGGGCAATTGCGCCAAACATCAGCGCCAGCTGGCGGTGGCGATCAAGCGCGCCCGGGTAATCGCGCTGCTTCCATTTTCGACCCTGGGGGTTTGAGCGCACCGCGAGATGGGCCGTAAAGTTGTCATCGGGAGTGTTCGCGCCGCTGCTCTGTCGGGTGCGTTCTTCCTCGCGGCAGGCGCAATCCCGCTTTTTGGTGAGATCGCGATGCTGCTGGCCCCGGCACCGATCCTGATTTTCGCGGTGGGCCGCGCCGGTGCAAATCTGCGGGCCCTGGGCACCGTGCTCCTGGGCACGCTTCTGGTGTCGGGGCTGAGCGCCACGTTTGCCGGAGGCGGCCTTGGATTGATGGTGGGTGGCAGGTACCTGGCTACCTTCGGCATCGCGACGATTGTGATGACCTGGATGATCGGGCTCCGCCGCCCGTTCGAATTGGTCTTGGTGGCGGCTGCCGGTGCGACGTGTACCGCGGCCGCGGTGGTCGCGGTAATCGCGGCCGGTGGTCCGCTTGCACTCGTAAAGGCGGTGCAGAACCTGTTGTCGGAAATGATGGTGCAGGGCCAGGAAGGGTATCGGGCGCTCGGAATCCCCAGTCCGATGCCTCCGCAAGCACAAGCGGCGGCGCTGGATTCGATGATTCGGATTCTTCCGGCGCTCATCGCGATTTCGGCAGCGGTCTCGGTGATGTTCAATCTGCGGGTGTTCTGGCGATGGGCCGGCAAACAGCGGTTGTCTTACCCGCTGTTCGGTGACCTGCTGCGCTGGTCCGCACCCGAATGGCTGATCTGGGGATTGATCGCAAGTGGATTCGGGATGTTGGCTCCCATCGCCGCGGTCCGCGATGTCGCCGTGAACGCATTCCTGTGCTTTGCGGTCGTTTACCTCTGCCAGGGACTCGCGATCATGGCTTTTTACTTTCAGGCGCTAGCGGTTCCCGGGGTGGTGCGCGCGATCATCTACTTCGTGGTGCTCGGGTACCCTTTCGTTGCGGCGGTCGGATACCCGTTTGCCGCGGCCGGATATTTTGTGGTTCCGGTGGTGGTGTGCCTCGCCGGCGTGTTCGATATGTGGATCGATTTTCGACGGCTCAAGCCGCCCAGCCAGGAGGCTGGTAACTACGGCGACTTTCTTTAAGGGTCAGGCTCATGAACGTGCAAGTGATTCTCAGCGAAGACGTGCGCAACCTGGGTCGAACCGGGGACGTGGTCAAGGTTCGCGCCGGCTTTGCGCGCAACTATCTGCTGCCACGCCACCTGGCGGTGGAAGCCAACCAGAAGAACATCCGCGAGTTCGAGCACAATAAGCGCGTCTCGATGCTCAAGCGGGAACGCCAGAAAAGCCATGCGCTCACGCTCAAGGAAAAGGTCGAAGCACTCGCGCTGGTAATCAAGGCCCGCGCGGGTGAAGAAGGGAAATTGTTCGGCTCAGTCACCAACATCGATATCGAACGCGCGTTGCGCGAAAAAGGATTCGACATCGAACGCCGAAAGATCCATCTGCCGGAGCCGCTCAAGCGACTTGGAGACTTCCAGGTTGCGATCCGGCTCGAGGCAGAGGTCGAAGCAAGCTTGAAGGTCGAGGTCGCGGCCGAATAAGGATTTGCCGGATATGATCAAACTCTACGACTTCCTGTCCTGCCCCTATGGCCAGAAGGTGCGCATCGTACTGGCTGAGAAGAGTCTCAACTATGACCTGGTGTCGGTCGATCTGACGCAAAACGAGCACCGCCGCCCCGACTTCCTGAGACTCAACCCATTCGGTCGCGTTCCGGTGCTGGTCGACGATGACACGGCAGTCTACGACTCGACGATGATCAACGAGTACCTCGAGGATGAATACCCGGAACCACCGGTGTTGCCGGCGGTGGGATCCAGTGCGCTGCGCTCGCGCGCGCGCATGTTCGAAGACTTTGCCGACACATCTTTTACGCCCCAGGTCGGGCAGTTAATCGTCGAAGTGTCCAAGCAGGAAGCCGAGCGCGATCAGAATCGCCTGCAGCGGCTCCATCAGGGGGTTGAACGGGTGCTCGATTACCTGAACAACGAGCTCAAGGGACAGCAGTTTCTGGCTGGTGAATTTTCGGTGGCCGACGTCGCCTTCGCGCCCCGCTTGCTGATTCTCGGCGACATCGGTATCGATGCCTCCGCCAATCGCGCCAATGTCGACGGGTGGATCAAGCGGATGCTGGAACGGCCGAGTGTCCAGAGCCTGCAGGGTGTCGCCGCCGATCCCAGCGCCCCCGGGTGATGATCGCCCATCGGTGGAATTCGGTCAGCACCGCGGGTCGCCCGAGCAGCGACAAAAAACGACGAGCCGCTCGATGGAACGAGTGGCTCGTCGTGCGTGATGGAGAAGCGGATCTGATGACGTGGTGTGGAGTTTACTCGATTCTGGATCGATCCTTAAGAGCGCGAATCGCCAAAAAGGTCCTCGTCCTCCCGGGTACTGGGACCGACACCGGTCAAGCGAAACAGGAGCTTCGCGGCGAAGAGCTTCTCGCCAATTCGGCCTTGAGGCTTGAGAAACCCGCCGTGCCGGCGGCATCTGGGACAGGCCATGGATCCACTCAAAAGTCGAGCATTTTCGGCGGTTATTCGCAGATCGAAAGTCACTCCGCATCCCGGGTTCTGACAGGTGGTCCGGTAAACTATTCCGTGTCCGGTTGCCGCGCGAGATTCATGTTTTATAGCAGTTTGCATGTTTCCTCCTCCCTTCGTCAGCGGAGGTTTTAGTTCTTGTTGTTCTAGCCAGCTTAGACGTTAAGCTCAGGAAAATGTTTCACGCAATCGCCGTGCCTCCCGCATGCCAACCGGGCGGGGGCAGCAAAAAAGCCCTAAAATCAAGCAATCCTTGCTTTCAACGAGTAAGATGTAACCAAAATTTCAACCAGAAGACCCTGTAGTTTGCGTCTTTTGAAGCACCCCGACACGAGAAGATGCCGTACCGAAGAGGCTAAGCAAGCTTAATTTCCCCACTGGTGGTCTCTAGGTTTGTGCTTTTGCTAGAAAGAGCCGGTCGTCTGCCCGCGAGGCCTGGCGTCATCAAGTCGCGGACAGCTAGCGCCCAGTGATGTAGATGAGAACGCTCGCATTGGTCATGGCAGGGGGGCAGGGCACGCGGTTACACCCTTTGACCCGGGACCGCGCCAAGCCCGCCGTCCCGTTCGGCGGGAAGTATCGAATCATCGATTTTGTACTCTCAAACCTCGTCAACTCCGGGATCTATGCGATCTACATCCTTGTCCAATGGCGTTCCCAGTCGCTGATCGAGCATCTCAAGGACGGATGGCAGTTTGGCGGCATGTTGCCCGACCACTTCGTCATTCCCGTGCCTGCTCAGATGCGTCTGGGGGAGACCTGGTATCAGGGAACTGCCGACGCAATCTTTCAGAACCTCAACCTGATAAGTGACTTTCAGCCAGACCTCGTGGCGGTCTTCGGCGCGGATCACATCTACCGGATGGATATCCAGCAGATGATCAACTTCCACGTCGACCGCAAGGCGGCGGTTTCGGTCGCGACTCTGCCGGTGCCGCTCGAAGAGGCAAGCCAGTTCGGCATACTCGAAGTCGATTCGGGACTGCGCGTGCTCGGGTTTCAGGAGAAGCCACAGCGCGCGCGGTCACCCCTTCCGGGGGCGCCCGGAAAATGCCTCGCGTCCATGGGCAACTATCTGTTCGACCCTGAGGTTTTGCGTCAGGCGCTTATCGACGACTCGACGAGCGGCGGCAGTCGGCACGACTTTGGGCACGACTTGATTCCATCACTGATCGACCGCGTGCCGATCTATGCCTACAATTTCATGACCAACCGGATTCGCCGCGATTCCGAGGTCAATCTGAGTTACTGGCGCGATGTCGGAACGCTGGACGCCTATTTTGAGGCGAACATGGACCTGCGCGACGCGCGACCCCAGCTGAACCTGTACAATCCAAACTGGCCGCTGCGGACCGCTTACTATGATCAGCCGCCCGCCAAATTCGTCTTCGATGAAAACGGCCGCCGCGGACAGGCCTTGCACTCGGTGATCTCGGAGGGCTGCATCGTGTCGGGCGGCACGGTCCGCAACTCGGTGCTGGGCCGCTCGGTGTTCATACATTCGTACAGCCACATTGAAGATTCGGTGGTGATGGACTATGCGGAAATAGGACGCCATGCCCGAATCCGGCGCGCAATCATCGACAAGAATGTGTACGTGCCCGATGGCGAGGAGATTGGCTACGATCTTGAACGCGACCGGCAGCGCTTTTTTGTCACCGACTCGGGTCTGGTGGTGATTCCGAAAGGCCCCAAGCGCGAGCGCACTATGCTGTAGGCGAAACCAATTGTCCGACGCCAGCCATTATCGAGACTCATATGCGCCGGGAGGTAAGGTTTCGCCCGACGAGGCGGTCAGTGATACGGGTACACCGGAGTTCCCGCGCAAGCGCACGGAGCGCCGCTCGCAGCCCCTCGAACTGGATGCCAAGAGCAGGCTGCTCTTCTGGATTTTTCGCGCGATCATCCACGCCCTGAGCCTGATCCCGGACTTTATTTTGTACCCGCTCGGCGTGGTCTTCGGGAACCTTGCCTATCGACTGGATCGCCGCCACGTGCGTATCGGCCTCAAGAACCTGGAGATCGCTTTCCCCCAAAAGAGCGAGCGTGAGCGGCGGCGCATTCTGCGCGAGTCCTACGCCAACCTCGGCCGCTCGGGTGCCGAGTACGTGCGGCTCGGGGGCTTCTTCTATCGGCGGCTCAAACGCCGGGTCGCCTACCAGGGGCTCGCGTACTTCGCCCGCGCGCTCCGAAGCACGCCGGGAACCGGCGCGCTGGTACTGACCGCGCATTTTGGAAACTTCGAACTGTTGCTCGCCGCGCACGCGCTGCACGGCTACCAGATAAGCCTGGTCCATCATACGCAGCGCTTTCTTGCCGGCGATGCGCTGATGACGTTCGTGCGCGAACGCGCGGGGGTGGACATCATCCGCAAACACTCGGCGGCGCGCGCGGTACTGCGCGCCCTGAAGGACGGTGATCTGGTAGGAATTCCGTACGACCAAAACGCCAAACGCAGCGAGGCGGTGTTTGTTCCCTTTTTCGGAGAGCCGGCTGCGACCGCAGGGGCGGTTACGCGCTTGGCGATGATTTCGGGGGCGTCAGTGGTTCCGGTTTTCCTGGTACGCCAACCTGATCGACGTCACCATCGCATCGTAATTCGTGAGGCCATTTCACTTCAGCGCACTGGTGACACTGACGCCGACGTGCTGGAGAACTCGCGACGGTTCGTGAAAGCGGTCGAGGATGCCGTGCGAGCCCATCCCGAACAGTTTCTGTGGACCCACCGCCGCTATCGAACTCGGCCCCGCGACCTCCCACCGATCTATCATTGGGAAGTTAGAAAACGTTACTCAGGCCGCGCGCTCGCGTCGGGTGCCGGCCAGCGCTCGCAGCAAGAGCAGCACGGCTAGCGCCGCGACCCACGCCGCCGCACCGCTGATCAGTGGCTGCCTACCCCAGCCGGCGAGCCAACCCGGCAGCCCGCGGCGGGTGACCATCACCTTGGGCCACAGCTTTGCGCCAATCACGAACCCGGTGTGAAGTCCGACCGAAAACCAGACGGTACCGGTCAGAATAAAAGCCTCGGCCAGCACGACTCCGAGCAGGAACAAGCCAACCAGGGTCGGCAGCGCCGAGAGCGGAGCACTCAGTTGGGAGAAACTGAGACCCAGAGTTCGCACGCCCGCGGTCAAATCCAGCGTGCTCACGAAAAAGCGTGCGGGGGCGCGCACCAGGTGTGCAAGCGCGTAGATCGCTGAACTTACAATCAGCGCGCCGGTCGATCCGAAGTCACCTTCCATTCCCCCAAACAGAAATGCGCGGAAGAACCCTTCCTCGATGACCGCAATCACCACCGCCGAAAAAACATACCTGGGAAGCAACCTGGCCGCGTGGCCCGCGGGCGGGAAACCTCCCATCACGCTCGCGAGCACGAACAGCACGACCATGACTCCCACGGCCACCACGAGACCTCGCGCTGTGGAGGCAAAATTGGCGACCGGCCCCGCAAACCCGGTGCGCAGCAGCGCACCCAGGTTGAGGTGTTGTGCCCAGAGGATCAGCACGAGGCCGAGCGCGATCATCACGACCCGATCGAAAATGCGCGGAAATGGAAAATGGAAGCCGAGCCGGGCAACTGCGATGGCGACGAACGGAGAGAGCACGACGGCGGCGAGCAATCCGGCCAGAAACGCGACGACCACTTTGGCGGTAAACGACTTCGGCATGATCAGAAATGCTTCATCGTTTCATCGGGTCGGCCTGCGGCTCCAGGGATATCTCCACCGGGCACGCGTGCGCCGGCGCGTTGACGATCAGCATTACCGCCGCCGCAACGTCCTCGGCGCGCAGCATCGCACTGCGATTCAACCGTTTGTTGTCTGGAATCAATCCGGTGTCGACCAGCCCGGGTACGATCGCCGCTACTTTGATTCCGTGGTGACGGAGATCGGCGAAGGCGGCTCTGGTGAAGGCCAACAGACCTGCCTTGGCCGCCGCGTACACCGCTTCCCCCGGCGCCGTTAGGCGGCCGGCGTTGGAAGCGATGTTCACGATGGTGCCGGTTCCACGCTCGGCCATTTGGATGGCCGCCAGTCGCGCGAGCGCGATCGGCGCGCGCAGGTTGAGGGCCAGGATTTGATCGAGGTCGTCTTCGCGCAGCTTCGGCAGGGGCGTGCGGGCGGGGGCCCATCCGGCGTTGTTGACCAGCACGTCGATCCGTCCATGGAGATCAAGGGCCGCTTCCAACAGGGCCGCCGGCGCCTCCGCCTGTGCGAGGTCGAGCAGTACGATCAGGGACCGCTCGGGCGGCAGTCCGGTCGCAGTGCGGGTTTGTTCGAGTTGCTCGCGGGTGCGCGCGGCCAGGCAGACTGAAAAACCGGCCTCCGCCAGGGCAATAGCGCACGCTCGTCCGATTCCGCGGCCGGCTCCGGTAACGATCGCGACTCGGTGGGAATTATCGCTGGTCATCAACCTTGCCGCGGAGTCCTTGCGCTTGCGAACCGCCCGCTACTCGCACAGACTGCTTAGCACAAGTTTCCTGCCCTGTCGGGAGCGCAAGGTGAACACCCGGGTCGTGCAATTGGCACTTGGGGGCTGATGGTCGAGATGAATCCGCAGGTCTTTCGCGAATACGATATTCGCGGTGTGGTTGAGGATGATTTCGATGATGAGTTCGTGTCCGACCTCGGGCGCGCCTATGCGACGGTCCTCCACCGGGCGGGAAAAAGAAACATAACCCTCGGCCGTGATTGCCGCCTGTCGTCGCCCGCGTTGCGTGCGCGCTTGCTCGACGGCCTCCTGGAATCGGGGATCAATGTCATCGATGTCGGAGTCGTGCCGACCCCGCTGCTCTATTTTTCGGTGCTGCATTGGCAGATGGATGGCGGCGTCATGATAACCGGCAGCCACAATGCCGCCGAGTATAACGGTTTTAAGCTCGGTGTGGGTCCGACCACGATCTTTGGAGAGGAGATTCAGAACGTCCGGCGCCTCGTCGAAACGCGGGATTTTCAGGCTGGTGGAACGCCGGGCAAGCTCACAGAGAAACCCATCGTGCCCGAATATGGGGAGTTCATTCTTTCGCAGTTCAAGCTGCGCAAGGGCATGAAGGTGGCGGTTGATGGAGGAAACGGATGCGGGGGCGCGATCGCGGTGCCGCTGATGAAACAACTTGGAGTGGAAGTCATCGAGTTGTTCATCGAGATGGATGGCCGCTTCCCTAATCACCATCCCGACCCGACCGTCGAGGCCAACATGCGCCACCTGCAGGGGGCGGTTAAGCAGCACGGCGCGGAACTTGGAATTGCCTACGACGGCGACGCGGACCGGATTGGCGCGACCGACGAGAACGGCAGGATCGTGTGGGGCGATGAACTCATGGTTATTTTCTCCCGCGCGATTCTGAAGGAGCGCGCCGGCGCGGCGATTATCGGCGACGTAAAATGCTCACAGCGCATGTATGACGATATCGCGAAGCGGGGCGGCCGTCCGATCATGTGGAAAACCGGACACTCGCTGATAAAAAGCAAGCTCCGGGAAGAGCAGGCGGCGCTGGCCGGCGAGATGAGCGGGCACATGTTCTTTGCCGATCGCTATTTTGGTTTCGACGACGCCATCTATGCGTCTTTCCGCCTGCTTGAAATCGTGAGCAACCAGCAGCTTGGCCTGGGCGCCTTGCTCGCGGACCTGCCGCGCAGCATTTTCACGCCCGAAATACGGCTCGACTGTGCGGACGATCGCAAATTTGAAGTCGTCCGGCGTGCGACCGAATTCTTCCGCAAAAATTACCCGGTCATCGATATCGACGGGGTGCGGGTCGGATTCGACGACGGATGGGGCCTGGTGCGGGCCTCCAACACCCAGCCCGCGCTGGTGATGCGATTCGAAGCCCAGAGCGCGAAGCGGCTTGAGGAGATCCGAGCACTGTTCGAGAAGAAGCTCAAAGAGCTGGGCGCGATCTAGCCGACCATGGCGTCGCAGCGGCGGACCGCCGGGTTTTCCGCACTGATCATCGCGGGCGGCAGCGGGACCCGATTCTGGCCCGCCAGCCGCGCGGCGCGTCCCAAGCCCTTGTTCTCGGTGGACGGAAAGCGGACCCTGCTCGCGAATACGGCGCTGCGCCTGCAACCGCTGGCCTCGCCGTCCCGCATCTTTGTGCTGGCCGCGGCTTCCCATGCAACCGCATTCCGCCGCGCGCTCAGAGGGCTGATTCCTCCAGGCAATCTGCTTATCGAACCTGCCGCGCGCGGAACCGCGGTCGCTATCGCGTACGGTGCCGCGGTCATCGAGCGCCGCATGGGGCCGGGGGTCATCGCGGCGCTCCCGGCGGACCACCTGATCGAGCCCGCCGCACAATTTCGGGCGACCCTCTCTGCGGCCGCCGCCCTGGCGGCGGGCAACCAATCGATCGTCGTTATCGGCGTTCCGCCGAGCCATCCGGAACCGGGATTCGGTTACCTGAAGGTCGGCGAGGTGCACGGCCGCGGATTTGTCGTGGAGAGGTTCGTCGAGAAGCCCGCCCTCGCCAGCGCGCGCAGGATGGTTCGATCGGGAAGATATCTGTGGAACGCAGGGATGTTTGTGTTTTCGACGAATACGCTGGATGCCGAGTTGCGCCGAATAGTGCCGTCCCTGCAAAGCTCGGTGCGGCGGCTGGTCGGTATGCCCGCAAGAGGCGTAGCCCGCGCTTATCGCCGGCTGGCCTTCGATTCTTTCGATCGCGAAGTGGTTGAAAAGAGCAAACGGGTTCTCGGCGTGCGAGCGCGATTTCAGTGGCACGATGTGGGATCGTGGGAAGGATTGCGTCATGCGATCGGTGGCCAGGGAGGAAGGATTCTGCGCGGCAACATTATCGCGCTCGATTCGGATCGCGTGGTCGCTCACGCCGGAAAACGCTTGATGGTGCTGTTTGGTGCCCATGACATCGTGGCAATCGACACCGACGATGCCGTCCTGGTGGCGCATCGCTCCAGGTCGCAAGACCTGCGCCGCGTCAGCGAAGAGCTCTCCCGCCGCGGTTTGCACAAGTACCTGTAGGACCGTGACACGCAATTGCGAGAGTCTTTCGGCTTCGACCTCGCGTTGAGCGCTTTCCGGCCACCGAGCGTTAGAGACTGGAGAAGGGTCTCATCGTTCCAACCTCCCGTGTCGTACCCGACCTGGGAGACCCTGCGGTTTCCGCACACTGCAGCCGCGGGCGACAAAGTGAGAATTGCGTCGGGCATCCCGCTACCGGGGCAGAAACCGGTCGCCGCGACGACCAGACCGGACCACGCACCGCTAGTAATGGGCTCCGCCCAGGGTCTCCGGGCGTCCGAATTCGGGTTGGGGGGTTAGTCGAGCGCCTGGGGATCGCACTTGAGCGCAAGCGCGCGCAACTGGGTTTGCGCTTCACCATCTGCGATCGCCACCGCCAGGAGCTTCTCCGCCGTCGCCGAGTCGATTCCTTCCCAGACCCTGCAAGCTCTCTCAATTTCACTGACGACCATGCCCAACATCGCAAGGTCATGGTTGAGGCGCTCCCAGTTGTTCGAGCCCTCGTGCGGCGTGGACTCGGGCGGGCGCGGCCACATCTGGCGATCAGCCAGGAGGCTTCGAAGAACCTGGAACCCTTCGCTCTGTTGCGCCGCGATGCGTTCGAGGCCGGTCCTGATCGTTCCGTAGGGACACATTGCCGCGTGACGCGCGAGCCTTTCGATCAAGGCTTCCTTGCGGCCGGCCAGCTCGGCCAGCCGGGCCAAAGCGGTCTTGTCTGAAGAAGGCAGAAACCTGTCAAAAAATCCCATCGCCGATGCCATCTTCCCCCACCTGCTTTGCCGCATCACCTAAGGCATCAAACGCTCGACCAGAGGCGCGGCCAGTTGCGAGCTTTACCTATCGGTATCGCGACCATGCCTGTCAAGCCATGCCCGCAGCAGCGCCGGCCCCTCGGTCTCCGCTGGTTCTTGCGGAGCGATCGTCGAGCGTACCAGGAATGATTCGCGCGCGAAGAATCCGTGAGTGTGAAAGGAGTCCTCCAGCTTCAGCACGCTGTAATCGAAGTAGTGAACCAGCTCGTGCATCAGCGTGCGCACGAAAGTCCGTGGTTTTACCACCTCGCGCCGCTCCGCGGTGCACATCCAGAGCACGATACGGGGTAGCGTTCGGTTGTGCGGATCGGAAGGATAGAAGAGTCCGTGCAGTTCACCCCGAGTATTCTTGGGGCGCACCTCGCGCACCTCGACGGCCAGGCCCGGCACGCCCGCAAGGCGGCACATCTCGGACGCGACTTTACATGCCGCCTGTTCCGTGTCGGTCGCACTGCCTTTTGCCAGGACGCGCGTCAAGCTGGCGACCGATCTGGCCGCCGAAGCATCGGGAACAAATTCATACCGAGTGATCGAATCGCTCTCCAGATAACAGCGCTGTGCATGCGGGGGAAGACGATAGAAAAAGCCGGGCAGTTTATCTGACAGTGGTCCCGGTTTGCGAGTGTTGGGCATTGAAGCGAGTCAGCGCTATCGGCGGCCCTTTCTGCGCTTCATCCACTTTCATATCATCGGCGGCGGGCCGTCAGGAAAGGCCGCGTCATATGGAAATCAAAACGATCGCGATCAGCAAGCCGGCTGACGAGGTTAATGTGATCATCGGCCAGGCGCACTTCATAAAGACCGTTGAGGATCTATACGAGGCGCTGGTGCAGGCGGTCCCGGGCATCCAGTTCGGCCTCGCCTTCGCGGAGTCTTCTGGTCCCTGCCTGATTCGTCATCTGGGCAGCGACCGGAACCTCGAGCAAGCCGCAATCGAGGCTATCTCCGCGATCGCTGCGGGTCACGTGTTTGTGATCATGCTCGGCAACGCATTCCCCGTGAATGTGCTGAATCAAATCAAGGCGGTGAGCGAGGTGTGCACGGTCTTCTGCGCCAGCGCCAACCCGCTGCGCGTGGTAGTCGCCGAGGAGGTCGGAGGACGGGCAGTTATCGGCGTTATCGATGGGAGCTCGCCTGCCGGGGTGGAGGGCGAGCCCGAGCAGCAGGAGCGTCACGCGATGCTGCGCCGCTTCGGCTACAAGAAATAACCTTTTTACAGGAAAGCCGAAATGGCCGATTCCTGCACCTCGCTGGAGGCGAAAATATTATCTGCGAGCACCCCTATTTTTCGTTATGATTTGACCTGATTGGGCGATGGCCAGTGGTGACAAGGGGCGGGGAAGGGGTGGCCGGCCGAAACGCGGATGGCGAATCGGCGGATGGCGCGTGGCTACGATTGCGGGTGCGGCCTTCCTGCTCCTGTGCTTTGCCGCGGGTTTCTACGTCGCCCAGCTTTACGGCGAGATTTCCGAACTGATCGAGCAGCGGCGGGCAGCTCTCCGCTCCGCCATCTATACCGCTCCCGCCGTCATCAGGAGAGGCGATGACACGGGGACCACTGGACTGCTCGACCGGCTGAACCACTTGAGCTACTTGCAGGTCGCGGTTGCCGATGCGCCCGGCGAATATTCGCGAAGGCGCGACGCGATGACCATCTATGCTCGCGGCTTCAAGGTCGGGCTCAACGACTACGCGCCCTCGATCATAAAACTCAGGCTCGACGGGGACCGAGTTGATGCGATCGCCGATTCTTTCGGAATCCCCAGGCGCAGCGCGATGCTTGAGCCAGAAGTGGTAGGGCGCTTGCTGCCGGGCGCTCCGGCCGAGCGCGTCGATGTTGTGCTCGGCGATCTCAAGCCCTATTTCGTCCGAGGTCTGATTGCGACCGAAGACCGGTGGTTTTACTACCATCCCGGGCTCGATCCGATTCGCGTCGTTGAAGCCGCATTGGTGGACTTGCGATCCCACCGCCTGTCCCAGGGAGCCAGCACCATCACCCAGCAATTGGCCCGCACTTTCCTGGATCGATTCGACCGAAGTTTCGGCCGCAAATTTCGTGAGCTGGCGGTCGCGATCGTGCTGGAGATTCGGCTCAGCAAGAACGAAATTCTCGAGCGTTACATCAGCGACGTGCCGATGGGTGCGTATAGTGGTACGCCGATCGACGGCATGCCGCAGGCCTCTCGCTATATTTTCAACAAAGACCTGCGCCAGGTGACGCCCGCCGAGGCGGCGACCCTCATCGGGATGGTCCAGGCGCCCACCCTGTATGATCCTCGCCGGCATCCCGAGGCCTGCCGCGCAAGGCGCGACACGGTGCTGGCGGTGATGAAGCGCGATGGTGTGATCGATGACGCCGCGTATCGCGCCGCGATCGCATCGCCCATCGACGTGACGCAGCCGCCGGGGCTTCGCCGCGCGCCCTATTTCACCGATTATGTTGTCGGCTTGGTCGAGAAAACTCCCGGGCTCCACGGACGCCTCGAAGGCTTGAAGGTTTACACGACTCTCGATCCTAAGATGCAGTCTGACGCCGCCGGTGCGGTGACCGAGAATCTCGAACGACTTGAAAAGCGTCATCCATACCTGCGCCGCGCACACGCCAAGGACCAGCTTGAGAGCGCGATAGTGGTGCTCGATGCGGAGACCGGGGCGATTCGTGCGATGGTTGGCGGGCGCGACTATTCATCCAGTCAATTCAATCGCGCCGCCATGGCCGAGCGACAGCCGGGCTCCGCTTTCAAGCCGATTGTCTACCTGGCCGCGCTCGATCCGGAACGATCGCCGTTAATCTCTCGGTTGACGTTGGCCTCGACCCTTCCCGACCATCCGATGTCCTTCGGTGGGTGGACGCCGGTGAACTACGAGCGCACCTACCAGGGTCAGGTCACGGTAGTCGAAGCGTTGTTCGAATCGCTCAACGTGCCGACCGCGTGGGTTGGCAGCCAGCTGGGGCCGGCGAAGATTGTCCAGACCGCGCACGAGCTTGGAATCGGCGGGAATTTGCCGGCGGTGCTGCCAATCTCGATCGGCGCGGACGAGACCACGCTGCTCGAGCTAACCGGCGCCTACCAGGTGTTTGCGAGCGGTGGCCTGCAGGATCCGCCGTATGCGGTCGAATCGGTGGTCGACGGAGCCGGGCATCTCGTCTACCACCACGATGACCAGGAACAGCGTGTGATCAATCCCTCGGTTGCTTTCCTCATAACGGGTGCGCTCAAGCAGGTGCTGCGATATGGCACCGGCGCGGCGGCGAGCAGCATGGGGGTGGACTTTCCTGCCGCCGGGAAGACCGGAACCACCCAGGATTATCACGACGGCTACTTCATCGGTTACACGCCCCAACTGGTGTGCGGGGTATGGGTAGGGTTCGACCAACCGCAAACCCTCAGGATGCCGGGCGCGCAGGCCACTCTACCGGCGTGGGTTTCGTTCATGAACAATAACGTATCGCCGGATTCGCCGGATTTTCCGGAACCGTCGGGAATCGTGTATGCGACAATCGATCCGCAAAGCGGAGGGCTTGCCACGCCTTACTGTCCACGCGCGATGGCTTTGCCGTTTCTGATCGGCACCTCACCAACTGGTATCTGTCCGCTGCACGCCGGCCTCATCGCCTCTGCGCCTCTACCTCCAGCCGTGGCCACCGGTACTGCGCCGCCCGCCGTCGCAGGGCCCCAACCCAGCGCGTCACCGAGCCCGTCTTCCGAGAGCCTGATAGGAGCGGTCGCCGGATTCTTCGGCCGGCTCTTTCACTGAAACCCGTTGGGATTGGCGTTTCTTCGCCTGCGGTTTTGAGTGCCCCCGCTAAACTCGATGGCTGCTGGAGCCGCCCGCCCTCTCTCGGAAGGCGAACTGAAGCGAAAAACTTCCTCGCGCTGCTATCTTGGTGCACGGCGCGCCCGGCCCCATCTTTTGAAGTGCTGAGTCGTCCGCCGCCGAGTGAAGGAAAATCGCTGGTCTGACTACTGCTTCGGATTTTCGTCCTCGGACTCGTCGGGTCGTTGGGACCACTGCGACGTTGACTCGGCTTCCGCCCCCAGAGGCGGCGGAGCCGCGAGCCGGCGAGCGATGATGATGAATGCGGAGTGTGCAACCATGCGGTTCAGCGGGCGCACGCTGAGTCCCTTGACTTGCCAGTGGCGCAGCAGCGTCTCGAAGCTCTCGATTTGTCCGAACTCGGCATGCGCCTGCAGCGCGTCGACGGTGTCTTTCAATTGCAGTGCCGTGGGGACGTAACTAACCAGCACCCCGCCCGGGCGGAGCGCACGCGCCGCCACTTGCAGTGCCCGGCCAGGTTCCGGCAAATCCAGGAACATCCGATCCGCCGCGGTCTCATCGAAACCCTCATAGAGGTCGCGCCGTTTGAGGGTCCAGTAGGGCGCTGGGCCGAAGAATACCGCGACGTTGCGTTGCGCAAGATCCGCGAAATCGTCGCGAATCTCGTAAGAGACGAGCCGCCCCTGCGGTCCGATCGCGCGCAGCAGCGCGATGGTGAGCGCGCCCGCGCCGACCCCTCCCTCGATGACCGTTGCACCGGGGAATACGTCGCCCCAAACGATCAGCGGACCCGTGTCCTTCGGATAGATGACCTGCGCGGTGCGAGGCAGGTGTGGCACCAGGTCGGCGTAAGTCGGTCTCAGGACCAGGAAGGTCTCACCGCCAGAAAACTTGACCCGCGATCCTTCCTCGATTCCGACCAGCGAATCCGCCATTAGGTCGCCGCGGATCAGCAGTTTCTGACCGGGTTTGAGAACCTTCAGGTAACGCCGGCCCTTGCGATCGATGAAGATCACGGCGTCGTTGGGTTTCAAACGAGAATCCACGGGTCATCTACCGATAGACGCATGCTGTCGCGGGTGCAACGCGGCTCAACCCTATTGACTGCGGATGACGGCGGGGCCTAGGCTTTTTGCCGCGCTCGGTCCGAACGACGGCCGGGCGATTTTGCATGTCCCTGAAAAGTGGTTAAATCATCTCATGCCGATGGCGAATGCCCGGCCAATCCGCCTTTTCGGCACAAATTCGGCACGGATCAGGGGTGACAATGGCAGAAAAGAAAGCAAGGACCGCGGAAAAAGGCAGCGAACTGCAGAACCGGCACGTGTGTCCGAGCTGCGGCGCGGAGAGCAAGGTAACCAAGTTCGCTGGTTTCGGGCGCAAGGGTCTCTACCTGGTGTGCGAAAAGGCCTGTGGCTACGTCGGCCGAACGCGTTAAGCATTTCGGGAGTAACGCGATGGGTAGAACGCGGAAAAGCAAGACTTCCAAGCGCGACCGCTACGCAAGTTTCGGGGATATGGCGGACGAAGCCGATGAAGATGCGGATCTTCCCAAGGACGAGGCCGGACGACGCAAGATAAAGCGCCAGTATGCCGAGTTACTCGGCATCCGCATCGAAAAACTCCGGGGCCGGATTCTCAATCGCGAGCGGATCAACAAGACCATCGAGGGTATCTACTTCATCTGCAGTAATTGTTTGAAGGTGTGCCATTCGCTCGACGATGGGCTGACCGAGGATCCCGACAATCAGAACAACCAGTGCGGCGCGTGCAGCAAGGCGAAGTCGGTTCCCACGCCGCCCGCGCCTGCACCCAAACCGGCGGCATCAAACCGCAGCGCGCGCCGCAAACGCGCCGCGGCGAGCTGAACGGAAGTGGGTTGTGCCGGCGGGGGCGAAAAGCTAAACAGGGCCGATGTCTCTGCAACTGATTCGTCCCGACATCAATCTCGATTTCGTCGGGAAGCGCCATTTCTTCGTGATTCTGTCGACCGCGATCAACATCGCGGCGATCCTGCTGCTCATTTTCAAGGGCCTGAACTACGGAGTCGATTTCATCGGCGGCAGCGTCGTGCAGGTGCAATTCACCAACGCCACCACTGCCGACGCGATTCGGCGGTCACTGGCGCCGCTCGATCTGGGTGAAATAACCGTCCAGGACTTCGGTTCCGCCGGCCATTCCTACCTGTTGCGCTTCGAGAGGGTCAAAAACATCGCGGGCCTCGGGCCCACACTGGAAGCGGAACTGTCCAAGAGCTTCGGGGCCAACGGCGCGAAAGTGGTCAGAGTGGAGAGCGTGGGGGCCAAGGTGGGCAGCGACCTGCGGCGCAAAGGATTTCTGGCCGTGGTCGCAGCTACCATCTTCATGGGAATATTCATCGCGATCCAGTTTCGCCACGTAAGCTGGAGTTTTGGCACCGGAGCAGTTATCGCGCTGGTTCACGATGTGCTGGTGGTCACCGGGGCGCTGGTCATCGCGCAGCTCCAGTTCGACCTGACGACGCTGGCCGCGTTGCTCACGGTCATCGGCTATTCCGTGCACGACACGATTATCGTGTCGGATCGAATCCGCGAAGATGCAGCCAAGCGGCGGCGCGAGCCAATCGCGACGATCATGAACCGCGCGATCAATGAGACTCTGTCGCGAACCATCCTGACTTCGGGTACCGCGATCATGGTGCTCATTGCGCTGCTCGTGTTCGGCGGGCCCATCCTGCGGCCATCCGCGTTCACCCTGCTGGTGGGGTTCATCACCGGCACCTACTCGTCGGTCTATATTGCAGGCCCGGTCGTGCTGTTCTGGGAGGGCCGCGGTAAAGGCGGCGGTTCCTCCTCCGCGCGTGCCGCATAGCCCCGCGCGTCATCCTCTTTGGCACGATCCATCAAGACCGGCCGCGGCGACTATTTGCTCAAGACTGGAGCGCCCGAGCAACGCGATGCGGAAGTAATTTTGTTGACGCTGGTGCTGGAGCGCAGCGATGGAATCGAGCGAGTGGCGTTTCAGTGCCGCCTTGCGGCCGGACTCGTCGACCCCACGACCGACGCTGAGGCCATCATGAACCGACTCGCGCCGTGGCTCGAACGCGAATTCGAAATGACGCGAGAGAGCGCGCTCAAAACCATTCGCAGCGAACACCGGATGTTGGAGATCCGCTTCGATGCCTCCAATCGCGGGCCATTCTGACCCCTCCGCTCCGGTAGCGTTGAGGCGACTTCCGCGGCTGCGGTCGAGACGCGGGAATCGAGACGTCCGCGGTTGTTGCTCATCGGCCCTTCCGCTCGGTCGCCTCTACTGCGCGGGGCGTAGCGGAGACCACGCGGCAACCAGCCGCGGAAACGGCAAAGGGGGCGGCTTAAGCCCGTCGGGGGGAGCGTCAGGACGTAATGTACTTGAGATTTGCACTCCCGCGGGTGCGGACCATCGCCGAACCATTGGTCTTCCTGCCCCTGGTTATCTTGATTCAAAAAAGTATAGGGGCCGCGAGCCTCTCGGCCCGGCAGGGCGCCATGATTGAAGCAATCCTGTGGGATAACGATGGTGTTCTTGTCGACACCGAGGAGATGTTCTTCCTGGCCACTCGCGACACGCTGGCGGGAGTAGGCGTGAATCTAACCCGCGAGCAGTACATCGAGTTCGCGCTAACCAGTGGACGCAGCGCATTTGACCTGCTTGAAGCCTCAGGACGGAGCGCCGATCAAATCCTGAGACTTCGCGGCGAACGCGACCTTGCCTATGCCGAAATGTTATGCGCCGGTTGCGTGGCGATGGAGGGGGTCATCGAGACTTTGGCGCGCCTCAAGGGCAAGGCTCGCATGGCCATCGTGACCACTTCACTCCGCAAGCACTTCGATCTCGCGCATCGCGCAAGCGGAGTGCGCGAGTATTTCGACTTGATTCTCGCGCGCGAGGACTATCGCCAATCGAAGCCGCACCCGGAACCCTACCTGACCGCCCTCGATCGTCTGTCCGTGGCGACCGAACGTTGCATTGCGGTCGAAGATTCCGCCCGTGGGCTCCAATCCGCGCTTGCCGCCGGGCTGCGATGCGTCGTGGTGCCGAATCGCTTCACCAGAGGTTCTAAGTTCGGCGGTGCAATGGCGGTGCTCGACGATTTAAGGGCAGTGGCAGCGCTGGTGGAGTCGTTGTAGTCCTGGTTCGTTTTAGGCCGGAAACGCAAATGTTCTGGCGCAGTTTACGCTCACGCTTCACCTCACGACCGGTCGAGGAGTTGAGGCTACTAAAGTCGATGGGGGTTGCACGGATAGTGGGCCTGCTGGGCATAAGTACTGTCGAGGAAAGACAAAAATATGGTGCGGGGCGAAGCG
Organism: Thermodesulfobacteriota bacterium; assembly: GCA_046728175.1. Taxonomy (GTDB): domain Bacteria; phylum Desulfobacterota; class Binatia; order Binatales; family Binataceae; genus JAFAHS01. The sequence continues at coordinate 25,927 of JBKPEA010000029.1, forward strand.
CCGTGAATGAGCAGCCGAAAGAATTTATCCGCGCTGCGGGCAGGAACCGGGGAATGCTGGCCAGGTTTCACGGAGTGAGCGCACGGTTGCGTGCGAACCGGGACATCGCCCGATGAAGTTCTGGCGCATGGTTTATCGCAATCTCACCCGCAATCGGCGGCGCACCCTGCTCACCATCCTGTCGATCGCAGTTTCGATGTTCATTTTCGCGGCGTTGTTCACCTTGCCGAGTTTCGTCGATCGGGTGCTCGCAGCGAGCGCATCCAACCCGCGCCTGGTGTGTCATGGCAAAGCCGGTCTCGGCTACTCGCTGCCGGAGTCATACGGAAGGCGAATCGCGGCGATTCCGCACGTGGTCGGCGTGGACCAGTGGAACTGGTTCGGCGGCATTTATCATCTGCCCTCGGACCAGTTTCCCAACCTCGCTACCGAACCTGACCAGACCGAGACGGTGTGGCCGGATTGGCGCCTGTCACGGGAAAGCATCGATGCATTTCAGCACGAGCGTACCGCGGCGCTGGTCGGCCTCTCCACCATGCAACGCTTCGGGTTCCATCTGGGCCAGCAGATCATGCTGCACGACTCGGTGTATGGCCGGAATCTGCAGTTCAAGATCGTGGGAACGCTGGGCAAGGGCACGATGCCCACGATGCTGATCTTTCGCCGCGACTATCTGCAGCAGGCCATCGGGCAGACCGGGCGCGCCGATTTTATCTGGATTCGGGTGGACAGGCTGGAGTCTATACCGGAGGTCATCCAGGCGGTCGACAGCCAGTTTGCCAATTCCAGCGATCCGACCACCACCGAATCGGAGCAGAGTTTCCAGGCCGGATTTATCGAATCGGTTCGCACCATAATTCGTCTGGCGGAGGTTCTCTCGATCATCGTTTTGTTTAGTATCAGCCTGGTCGCGGCGAACACCGCAGCGATGTCCGTACGCGAGCGCCGGGTTGAATTCGCGGTGATGCGATCGATTGGGTTCACCGCGCCCCGGGTAGTAACGCTGCTGAGCGCCGAGGGCGCGCTCACCGGCGTGATTGGGGGCGCGATCGGCGCAGGAGTGGCATGGATAGTACTGCACCTGCTGCCACTCAGCGGAGATTTGTTTGGCAGCCTCGGGACGATAACCATGCCGGCCCGTGTGCCCGCTGCCGCGATCGTGCTGTCGACCCTAATCGGAATTTCGAGCGGCCTGGTGCCCGCCACGCTCGCGATGCGGCGTCGAGTGGTCGATGAATTGCGCGCGATTGTGTAATCGCAGGATTTGCCGCGCGCCCGCTTTGTGATGTGATCGTAGACATGCTGTCCGACATCGAGATTCGACCCGCCCAGGTAAGCGACATTCCCGAGGTGGCCCGGCTGGTTGCGGCACTCGCGGCCTACGAGGAAGCGCTTGACGAACGTGCCCGTTACGATTGGGACGAAATTCGGGATGCTCCCAGCTGGCTGCGCGCGGTGCTGAGCCGCAACCACCATGCGGTTTGGGTGGCGGACAGTGGCAAGGGACAGCTGGTTGGCCATCTGTGGGTCCGGCTCTATCGTCTGCGCGAAGGCGGCGTACCTCCGCTCAGCGGCTATATCAGCCAGGCTTTTCTCGAGGAGGCGTGGCGAGGAAAGGGGCTAATGAAAATGATGCTCGAGGATGCCTACCAATGGTTTCGAGCGCAGAATGTAGCGGTTGTCACGCTGAGCGTGCTGCATCGCAACTGGCTTGGGGCGACGGCGTGGCACCGGCTTGGCTTCGCCCGATTGGCGTGAAGAGCGCCGCCTCGAACTCAAGCCGAAGCGCCCCTAGCCATCCCTGACCAGCCGGTAAGTCACCCGAATTACCCTTGACAAATAAGGGGATTCTGTTTAGTTGCCTGGTTAGGTCCAGTATTGTGTCTCGTTTGACAGATGGACAAGGATGTCTATACTGGACTGTAGGAGTCCACTAATTTTCGGGTTTTCAGGTCCAACGAACGGAATTATCTAAAGATGCTTAAGACGCCGGTTTACATGGACAATCACGCGACCACGCCGTGCGACCCACGGGTGCTCGACGCGATGCTGCCTTACTTTACGACCAAATTTGGCAACGCCGCGAGCCGCAATCATGGCTTCGGCTGGGAAGCCGAAGAGGCAGTCGACAAAGCTCGCAATCAAATCGCGGCGATCATCAACGCCAAGTCCAAGGAGATCATATTCACCAGCGGCGCGACCGAGTCCGACAACCTTGCAATCAAGGGTGTGGTCGACTTCTACAAGGACAAGGGCAATCACGTCATCACCTGCGTTACCGAGCACAAGGCCGTGCTCGACTCGTGCCGTGCCCTCGAACGGCTGGGCAAGGCGACGGTGACGTACCTGCCGGTCGACAAGTACGGGATGGTCGATCCGGACGCGGTGCGCAAGGCCATCACTGACAAGACCGTGCTGATCACGATCATGTACGCAAACAACGAGATCGGCACGATTCATCCGATTCGCGAGATCGGCAAGATTGCCAAGGAGCGGGAAATCGTCTTCCACTGCGATGCGGTCCAGGCCGTCGGCAAGATTCCGGTGGACGTGGAAAAGGACGGCATCGATCTGCTCGCGATGAGTGGGCACAAGATCTACGGTCCCAAGGGAGTCGGCGCGCTTTACGTACGCGCGAAGGGACCGCGCGTGCGGCTGGCGCCGATCATTGACGGTGGCGGTCACGAGCGCGGGATGCGCTCGGGTACTCTCAACGTCACGGGAATCGTCGGTTTTGGCGCGGCCTGCGAGATCGCGAAGAACGAGTTGGCCGGTGAAGCCCATTATCTGACCGATCTGCGTAGCCGGTTGCAGGCACAGTTGTTCGAGCGGCTCGACGAGATCTATTTGAACGGTCATCCGACCGAGCGTCTGCCCGGCAACCTGAACGTGAGTTTTGCCTATGTCGAAGGCGAGTCGCTGCTGATGGGTATCAATGACGTGGCGGTCAGTTCAGGCTCTGCCTGTACCTCGGCGACGCTGGAACCCTCCTACGTGATTCGCGCGCTCGGAACCGATGAAGAGCTGGCGCACAGCTCGATCCGGTTCGGACTGGGGCGGTTCAACACCGGTGAGGAAGTCGACTATGTGGCGGAGCGTGTGAGCAAGGAAGTGAAGCGGCTGCGCGAAATGTCGCCGCTGTACGAGATGGCCAGGGAAGGAATCGACCTGAAATCGGTCCAGTGGAAAGCGTGACCAGACAAGTTATCGGAGGCGCCCATGTCCTATTCAGATAAGGTTCTCGACCATTACAACCATCCGCGCAACGTCGGAAGTTTTACCAAGGACGATGCGAACGTCGGAACCGGTGTGGTCGGCGCGCCCGAATGCGGCGACGTGATGAAGCTGCAGCTCAAGATCAGCGACGCCGGGGTCATCGAAGATGCACGCTTTAAGACCTTCGGCTGCGGCAGCGCGATCGCGAGTTCGAGTTACGTGACCGAGCTGGTCAAGGGCAAGCACATCGACGAGGCGATGGCGATTAAGAACACGGTCATCGTGAAAGAACTCAACCTGCCTCCGGTCAAGATCCACTGCTCGGTCCTCGCCGAGGATGCGATCAAGGCTGCGATTACCGACTGGAAGACGCATAAGGGCGACGGCGCCCCACAGTTCGAGCCGGAGAAAGCGCAGGAGAAGTAGCGGCGCACGGGCTCGATGATTTCTCTGTCCGACAACGCGGTACACAAGATCAAGCAGCTGGTCTCCGAGAAGGGCGACCATGCGGGTCTGCGGGTCAAAGTCGTCGGAGGCGGATGCTCCGGTCTGCAATACCGCATGGAAATCGATGCGGCCAAAGAGCGCGACAAGATTTTCGAGCGCGACGGCGCGCGATTGATCGTGGACAAGAAAAGTTTTCTTTACCTCAATGGCTCGGAACTGGACTACGCCGAAGAGCTGATGTCGTCGGGGTTCAGGGTGGTTAATCCCAACGCCAAACGCAGCTGCGGATGTGGGGAATCGTTCGTCGTATGAACGAGGGGATGCAGGAAACACGGCGCAAACATGATCCAATGCCCGTCATGCGGACGGCGGCAAGGACCGCGACTGATCTGTGAGAACTGCGGCGCCCCGCTGGGCGCCGAGGTCGACGGGTTCGCGGCGTTCTCGCTTCCGCGCAAGCTGATCCTCGACACCGTTGCGCTCGAGCGCGTCTATCACGACCTGAGTCGACAGATTCATCCCGACCGTTTCGCGCAGGGCTCCGCCCACCTCCGCGACGCCAGCCTGCGCAGCACCGCGCTGCTGACGCGCAGCTACCGCACGTTGCGCGATCCGGTCGCGCGCGGACTGTACTGGCTTGAGCTTAAGGGTGAAAAGCTCGCCGACAGCAACAAAACGGTTCCCCCAGACCTCGCAGAGCTCGTATTCGAGGTCCAGGACGAGCTCAGCGAACTGCGCGACGCAGGGTCCGACCTTCCACGCCTGCGCGAGCGCACCCGCGCGCGCCGGGTAGAACTGGAAGCCGCGAGCAATGCGTTGCAACGTGATCTGGCGCGAAATTTCGAGCGGTGGGATGCCGGCGGCGACCCCCAACAACTCAGCGCCGAGCTCAAGGCGGTGCTTTCAAAGATCGCTTACCTGCGCACGTTGATTCGTGACGTAGACCGGGAACTGGAAAATCTCAAGGCAGCTTGAATGACCCGCATCTTCGGTATTGACCTCGGCACGACCAACAGCCTCATCGCGACGATGGAGAATGGTGCTCCACGGATCATCGCCGATCCCCAGACCCGCCAGACCCTGCTGGAATCGGTAGTCGCGATCGCGCCGGATGGCGCAGTGCACGTCGGCCGCGACGCGGTCGAGATGGAACCCCACCTGAGCCGCGAGCAGGACGGGCGGGTGAGTGCGGTCGGATTTCCCGGCGGCGAATACGGCGCCGTTATCCGCTCGGTAAAGCGCTATATGGGACTGGGCGGAGAGGAGGTCGCTGCCGAGGAACGGGCCCGCTATGCGTTTGCCGACCTGTCGGGTCCGGTCGTACGTTTTCGGATTGGTAAGCGGGCGTTCACTCCGCCGCAAATTTCAGCCGAGATACTGAACGCGTTGAAGTTCCGCGCCGAGCGCGCGCTCGGCGAGAAGGTGGAGCGGGTGGTTATCACGGTTCCTGCTTATTTCAACGATGGCCAGCGGCAGGCAACCAAGGATGCGGGGCGGTTGGCGGGTCTCGAAGTGGTTCGGCTGGTGAACGAACCTACCGCGGCTTCGCTTGCCTATGGGCTCAACCAGCTGGCTGAGGGAAAGGTTGCGGTGTACGACCTCGGCGGTGGCACCTTCGATATCTCGATTCTGAGTATCAAGGGCGGGATTTTCGAAGTCCTTGCTACAAACGGCGATACTCACCTGGGCGGCGACGATATTGACAGTGCGCTGATCGATTGGCTGCTGGCGGAAACTCCCGCCGAAATCAGGCGCGACCGTCACGTGTGGAACAGCGCCCGGCGCGCTGCCGAGGACGCCAAGAAGCGCCTTAGCGAAGCCGACGAAGTGGAACTCCGGCTGGAGTTGCCGGGTCACCTGATTGCCAAGCAGCTCACCCGCCAGGCGCTCGAGGAAATCGCCGAGCCGCTGGTGGCGCGGTCCCTCAAGCGCTGCGAGCTCGCGCTAGCCGATGCGAAGCTTGCGGCGAAGGAGGTCGGGGCGGTGGTCCTGGTCGGCGGCGCCACGCGCATGCCGCTGGTGCGCCGGAGAGTCGCCGAGTTGTTTGGCCGCGAGCCGCTCTGCTCGCTGAATCCCGACGAGGTCGTTGCCCTCGGGGCCGCGGTCCAGGCGGGTGTGTTGATGGGTACGCAGGGCGATATGCTGCTGCTCGATGTGGTCCCCCTGTCGCTTGGCATCGAAACGATGGGCGGAGTCATGGAACGGCTCATCCATCGCAACACCACTATCCCAACCAGCGTCACCGAGAACTTCACCACCGCTGTGGATAATCAGAGCCATGTGGATATCCATGTCCTCCAGGGCGAGCGGGAGCTTGCCAAAGACTGCCGTAGTCTCGCACGATTCAAACTGGGTCCCATCGAAGCGCAGCCGGCTGGACTGCCCCGGATTGCGGTCACTTTCCTCATTGACGCAAACGGGATACTAAATGTCAGCGCGCGCGACGAGCGCACCGGCCGCGAGCACTCGATCGATGTCAAGCCAAGTTACGGTCTGACGGACGACGAGATCGAACGGATGCTCGAAGAGGCGATCGATCTGGGCGAGGAGGATCTGGAGCAGCGGCTTCTGATCGTCGCTCGCAACGACGCCGAGCAGATCCTTGGGGCGCTGCGCAAGCAGCTCGGCGAATTTCCGGGACTGATCGAACCGGACGAACGGGCGCGGCTCGAGCAGGAGGCGGAGCGGTTGGAGGCGGCACGCAAGACATCGGATCGCGAACTCATTTCCAGACTGGTCGAAGAGCTGAACGAGCTGAGCACCCCGTTCGCGGAGCGTATCATGGACTTTGCCATCAAGCGGGCGCTGGAAAAGAAATCGGTCGAAGAGGTGTCATAAGGGAGGCCTCTCATCATGGGACTCAAGTGGGATCAAGCCGAGGAGATCGCGCAAGTTCTCGCTGAAAACCATCCTGGCATCAATCCGCTGGATGTTCGTTTTACGGATCTGCGCCAGTGGGTTATCGACCTTGACGAGTTCGATGACCAGCCGGGTTCGTCGACCGAGAGCAAGCTTGAGGCCATCCAGATGGCCTGGAACGAAATTTACGAGGAACAGAACGACGAGGAAGAGTGAATTGATGCCGAGGGAACGGCGTCATTAATCTTTGAGAGGAGGTGGGGATGTGGTGGAAGCCAATCGCAGCTCGAGAGGGAGGGTAGAGCAGGGAACCAAGATGCAGGAGAAGGAAACCCTGGACGAAAGGTTGCCGAATTTATTCGAGCCGGACACCCTTTTGCCCATCCAATATTTCGAGGCGATGCGTAAGAAGCATCTGCTCGAGGGCGAGAAGCGCCTGATCCTGAGTGTGCTGGAAGACGCGGTCGAGTGCTTCATGAAATGCATCGATGCGGCGACCAACAAGGGACAGCGGCTCTTCCGCGAGGCGGATGAGTGGATCACGCACGAGGACAAGCGCTGGGTTTTCTCGTTCGACAACGTCTGCGACATGCTGGACATCAACCCTGACTACATGCGGGTCGGATTGAGCAGATGGAAGGAACGGAAAATCGAACTGATTGCGCGCGGGCGCGCCGAAGCGGAGGCTGCCGCCGCCAATCCTGCGCTGCCCGAACCGGCCGCGGCCGCCCCGACGCCCGCGCCCAAGCCCGCCAAGGTGTTCGCCAAGCCCGCCGCCGTCCATCATCGCGAGCACGAGCATCGCGTTCGCTCGACCCATGCATCCGCCAATCGGCGGCGGGCGCGCGCGTAAACCGCCATGTGAGTGGCCCCGGGCCTGGTCCGTCCGTGTTTTCACGCCGCGGTTTAGGGTCGCGGCCCCGTTGCGGTTTTCTTACCTGACCCCGGTGCTTGCGGCCCTTGGTGAGTAGGCCTAGCGTCGATGAGGCATGCCGCTCAGGACCAAAATCGAATGCCCGGAATGCGAAGCCGATCTCGCCGTCAAGCGGGGTGGGGTGTGTCCCAACTGCGGCGCACGAATCTCCGAGCACGTCGCGCGGGTTCGGCGCCGCGAGCGTCGCATCGAACAGGTCGTCGCGATAATCGGTACCGCGCTGGTGCTGGGGTTGTTTCTTGCGACCAGCGGGGCAAGCCTGCTTGAAGGGGTTGCGGCATACGCGCTGGTGGGGGCGGGGCTGTACTTTCTCGCCCAGCGCACTTTTTTTTGACTTTTGGGTCGCAGTTCTGTCGGCAGGCTCTAGGCTGCCCGCCAGGCTTGGGCGAGGTTCTCGATCGCCTTCAGGAGCCGGCTGCGGCGTTCCTCCGGGGTTTTCGCAAAGGATGAGAACTGCAGGGCACTCGTGGTGACGCCCGCTCGTTCGAAGTCCTTGAGTCGCCGGGCGCACTGTGCGGGGCTGCCAAAGACGAAGATTTTCTCGACCATTCCATCTGGAATCGATTCGAGTGCTTTCTTGCGGTCACCGGTATTCCACGCCTCGAACGCGATACCGGCTTCTTTCTCATAACCGATCTCGCGGAAAAACTTGTTGTATTGCGGGACGGTCACGTACGCGGTCAGCGAGCGGCGGAACATCGAGCGTACCGTTTCCTCATCTTCATCGACCGCGCAGATAATCCGGCATGCCACATCCAGCGCGGCGGGATCCTTGCCGGACGCGCGTCGACCTTCGCGCGTTTCGTCAAGTGTCGCCGACAAGGTTTCCGGAGTGACAAAATTGACGATCACTCCGTCGCCGATTTCTCCCGCGACGCGCAGCATCTGCGAGCCCTGCGCCCCGACATAGATCGGCGGCGGAGTGTCGAAAGGCACGTCGAGTCGAAAGCCGTCGATATTGACCATTTTGCCGTGCAGCGTGACTTTTTCGCGGCGAAAAATCGCGCGCAGCGCCTCCACCGTTTCGCGCATCAGGGTGACGGGTTTGCGAAAGGGGACGCCCATCCATCCCTGCATGATATTGGAAGTCGAGATGCCGAGCCCGAGCACGAAGCGGCCGCCGGTAATCAGCTGGGCCGTGATGGCGGACATCGCGATCAGGGCGGGGGGACGGCTAAAAACCGGCACGATCGCCGTGCCGAAGCGCATCTTCGAGGACAGCATCGCGGCAGCGCTGATCGGCGAGAAGGCGTCCGTAGTGTACGACTCGTAAGACCAGCCCTCCGTGTACCCGCAGCGCTCGGCGGTGCGCACGAGTTCCGGGAAATGTTCGTGGGAGAAAAACGGGTCAAACGGAATGGTAACGCCAAGCTTCATCATGATGGAGTTCCTTAGTCGCTGAAATGTAGCGCAGTTCCGGAGCGGTTTCCTACCGGCGAGACGACGATCGCGTGGCGCCCGAGGCGATTGAGATTTGTCTGACCCCGGGCGCTTGCGCCGGGATCAGGACCCGGATGGTTCTGCGTTCCCCTGTCCCGAACGCCCCGCGAGCACCTGTGCAATATGAAGCGGCTTCCGATTGGGGCAGAAGTGGCGAATTTGCGAACGACAGGAAAACCCGTCGGCAATGATGATCGTGTCTGGCCTGCTGGCTTTCAATTTCGGGATCAGAACCCGCTCACCGATCTTCGCGGACAGCTGGTAGTTCTCCCGGTCATAACCGAACGCACCCGCCATTCCACAACAGCCCGAGTCGAGCACCTCGACCTGCAGGCCGTCTACCCGCGACAGCAGCTTCACCTCGCAATCAAGACCGGCGATGGCCTTCTGATGGCAATGGCCATGCAACACGGCCTGTCCGTGAATTGCTCGGGGAACAAAATCCGGTGCCTCGCGCGTGAGATATTCCTCGAGCAGCATCGCACGATTGGCCAGGGCGGCGGCCCGCGCATCGCGTGGGAACAACTTGGGCAGCTCGTCGCGGAAGGTCAGAATGCAGCTCGGCTCAAGCCCCACGATTGCGACCCCTCGCTGCGCGAGGGGGGCGAGCAGCTCAAGCGCGTTGCTGAGAACCCGTTGGGCGCGATCGAGCATTCCCTGATCGTAGAGCGGACGGCCGCAGCACACGTCGCGCACCGGAATCGATACTTCACAACCGGCTCGTTCGAGGACTTCGACCGCGGCCGCCGCAACTGCGGGCTCGAAAAAACGGTTGAAGGTATCCGGAAACAACAGGACCTGACGGTCCGCAGAGCCTGAAATTCGCGGTCGGCCCGTGAACCAGGCGCGGAAATCCTGATGGGCAAAACGCGGCAGCTTGCGGGCGCTATGAACTCCCAGGGCGCTCTTCGCCAGCGACCGAAGCAGCGGTGCGTGGGCGAGGAAATTCGCAAGGCCGGGCGCAGATGAAGCCACGCGCGCGAAATCGTGCAGGCGCCCAAAGAACTGCGCCTTTAGGGGACGTCTGTTTCGCGCCCAGTACTGCGCGAAGAATTCGGCGCGATATGCCGCCATGTCGACCGCCGCCGGGCATTCACTCAGGCAGCCCTTGCACGAGAGGCAAAGGTCCAGCGCTTCCTTGACTGCCGAATCCACCAACCCGCCCTCTAGGAGGTCACCGGTCAGCGCTTCGAACAGCAGCCGGGCGCGCCCGCGCGTTGAATGTTTCTCATCGCGAGTCGCCATGTAGGACGGGCACATCGTGCCGGTGTCGGTCTTCCTGCACTTGCCGAGCCCGACGCATTTGAGCGCTGCACCGGCCAGCCCGCCTTCCAAGGAAAAGTCAAAGTGGGTCGGCACCCGGCGCGGCGAATAATTGGCGGCGAGCTTCAGATGAGAGTCGAGCGGGTGAGGATCCACGATCACGCCGGGATTCATTCGGAAGCCGGGATCAAAGGCACGTTTGAATTCGCGGAAGGCATCGATCAAGTCGCTGGGATACATCGCCGGGAGCAGCTCCGAACGCGCAATCCCATCGCCATGCTCTCCCGACAGCGAACCGCCAAACTCCGCGACCAGCTCCGCGATTTGTTCCATGGTGCGACGGAACACCGCCACCCCCTCGCGAGAGCCCAGATCAAAACTGATTCGCGCATGAACGCATCCTTCGCCGAAGTGTCCATAGTAGGTGGCCGCCGTGAGCGAATGGCTGGTCAGCAGCTGGTTGAACCGCCGCAGATACGCGCCCAACCGCTCCGGTGGGACGGCGGCATCCTCTGCGCCGGGCCAGGTCCGCGGTCGGCCGGGAATAAAAGCCCCTGCCCCAAGACCCGACTCGCGCAGCCGCCAGACCGCTGTTTGGGCGGCTCCATCGGATAGGATTTTCGTGCCCGAGCATTCCCGAATTTTCCGGGCTTCGTCGGCGAGCCGTGCGGCCCGCTCGTAGGCTTCGGCCGCGGAATCCGCGCCAAGCTCGACGATCAGAAACGCGCGGCCTTCCGGCAGGAATCGCACGCCAGGCATGCCTTTGATGCGTGCGAAGTCGGGGAGGTTTTGGTCGAATCCCTCCAGTGCCTCCGGCCGATGGCGCAGGAGCCAGGGCGTCTGGTCGGCGGCCGCGTACACGTCGTCGAACCCGAGCACCACCAGCGTGACGGACTTGGGACGCGGTACCAGACGCAGTGTCGCGCGAAGGGTTATCGCGCAGGTACCCTCGCTGCCGACCAGGGCACGCGCCAGGTTGAATCCGCGCTCCGGCAGCAGTTCATCGAGATTGTAGCCGGACACGCGCCGGGGGATGTTTGGAAAATGGGCGCGAACTGATTGCGCGGTTCGTTTGCGAAGATCCGTGAGCGCCCGTAGTAACTCCGCCTCTCGGCCGGGCGCGGCCATCCGTGCCTGGATCTTCTCCTCGGTCATCGGGCCGGTAAGAGTAAAGCGGGTCCCGTCGTAGAGGATCGCCTCGAGAGCCTCCACATTGTCGACCGTCTTGCCGTAGGCGGCGGAATGCGAGCCGCACGAATTGTTGCCCACCATCCCGCCGATAGTGCAGCGATCCTTGGTCGCCGGGTCGGGCGCGAAGAACAGGTCCGACGAGGCCAGCGCGTCGTTAAGGTGACTTTGCACCACCCCCGGTTCGACCAGCGCGGTACGACGTTGGACGTCGACGGCGACGATGCGATTCATGAATTTTGAAAAGTCGAGCACCAGCGCCGCGTTGGTTGCCTGGCCGGCCAGGCTGGTTCCCCCTCCCCGTGCGAGAATCGGCAGTGCATTTTCACGGGCGATGCGAAGCGCGGTCGCCACATCGCCGTCGTGGCGTGGTGCGATGACGCCAATCGGAATCTGGCGATAGTTGGAGGCGTCGGTCGAATAAACCGTCTGGGTGCCCTTGTCGAAGCTGACATCCCCCTCGATTGAGCGCTCAAGTTCACCCAGGATGGAGGTGAGCGAAGTCATCTCAATCCTGGATTCTAGTCCAGTTGAGGCGTTCGCCTAACGCCCTAAGAAGCCGGAAACTAACCTGCTTCAGTTAAGCTGTACGGCGGTTTTAACGTCGCGCTTGAAATCCGTTTCGAAATAGTACTTGTGGCCCTGGTAGGAGAAGTAAAGCTCCTCGGCGCCGGATTCCATCGGTATCGCCAAAGTAGGTTCGCCCATCTTTGCCACCAGCTCCTTGCGGTCCTTCCCGATCCACTCGGGAAGGCGTTTCTCCTGAGAGGGGCCGAGTTATCTCGGGCAATCCCGGAAACTGTCGCTCTTCGGAAAAGTACGTCACGCATCCCGCTGCCCACAGCAGAATTGCCAACAGGAATAGGCGTTGTAGTGCTCGTAACTCGCTCAAGATTCGGCTCCGGTCGGGTCGCTACGCTCCGTGGCGAGACCAGGCATCGGGTGCGAGGCGAATCTAGCGGCGGGGCGAACCCCCGGTAAACGGAATCTTGGTTTAAGAGATCGATGCGAAATTGTTACTGCGGCTTTACAGGTCTTTCAGTCCCGCCCGGGGTGCCCCGATCAGCGCCGCCATATTTCCCTCGGGCGCGCGATTCTCAAGCATTAGCTGGTGGCAGTGTCCGATCTCTTCAAACTTGAAGGTCTTGCCCAGGCACGGATCGATCTTGCCGTCGATCACGAGCCGGTTGAACGCGTACGACTGCTCGTCGTTGGCGAAATGTGATCCCTGCAGCCGCTTTTGCCGCATCCACAGGTAGCGAAGGTCAATCGTCGCGTTGTAACCCGTATGACCCGCGCAGATGACTACCATCCCACCCGTATCGCAGACGAAGACCGAGGTCGGGATGGTGTCTTCGCCCGGGAATTCGAACACCAGTCGGGGGCTCTTGCGCTCTCCCACTATGTCCCAGAGCGCCTTGCCGAAGTTGCGCGCCTCACTGGTCCATTTGCCGAAGGACGCGTCATCTTTCCAGTGCGGCAGCATGCCCCAGTGCTTGAAGTGCTTGCGATTGATGCAGCCTTTGGCGCCCAGTTTCTTGCAGAATTCGATCTTGCGGTCGTCGCCAACCACGCCCACCGGCATTCCCCCGGCGGCCCTGACGATTTGGATCGCCATCGAGCCGAGTCCCCCTGAGGCGCCCCAGATCAGGACCACGTCGCCGTGGCGAACCGTATGCGGTGGCCATCCCATCAGCATGCGATAGGCGGTCGAACCCACCAGCGTGGGAGCGGCGGCATCTTCCCAGCTGAGATGCTTCGCTTTAGGCATGCACTGATGAGCCTGCACTTTGGTAAATTGCGCAAAGCTGCCCCAATTCGTTTCGTAGCCCCAGATTTTGAAAGACGGGTCGTACATCGGATCGTCGCCATTGCGTACCGCGGGGCAGTCCCTGTCCCAGACGCCGCAATGAATCACCACCTGATCGCCGACCTTGACGTTTTGCACCTGGCTGCCAATCGCGTAGACGATGCCCGATGCGTCGCTGCCGCCGATATGAAAGTCGGAGTGGTCGTACTTGGCTTTTTTGCGGGCCGCGATCACGTCGATGGGAGACCCGAGCGCCGCCCACACGTTGTTGTAGTTGATTCCCGCGGCCATCACATAAACCAGGACTTCGTCCGGCTTGAGCTTCGGCACCTCGACCTTTTCGGTTCGAAAGGCCTGGGTGGGATGGCCGAAGCGGTCCGCGCGAATCAGCTGACCGTACATGCGCTTGGGCACGTGCCCGATGGGGGGAAGTTCGCCGATTTCGTAGATTTCCTTGTAGCTCATATAGCTCAGTTACCACCGTGGCAGGCGGTTGGTTCGGCACTCCGGGAAGCCGTTATTGACTAGCCACAGCATTGCACAGGCTGATGGTCCGCGATGTAAAAAATTGACGCGGCTGAACGTTTTGCCCCGGGCTGCGGAGACACTAGCTACCTGTTTGCTCAACCTGTGACAACAGGTTGAGTTGCAGGGCTGGCAGTCGGCCCGAAGTCCTTCACGCTGGCTTATCCAGGACTCCATTTGCGGCAACCCGCCCTAATGAAAGGTTGACCCAGCTACGCGGATTCCATAAAAGGGCATCGGCTTTGACGGAGCCTGCGGCCGCGCCAATCCGTAGGGCGAGGATTCAATCAGGTTTCTGAAAACCGGGGCGAAATTATCGTTCGCGGTGCGGCGACGGGGTTGGCTAGAATCGCCCTAACCATATCTCTGGCGGGAAATCGGCATGGCGGTACGGAAAATCGAGCGGGGCCACTACTTCGAGGATTTCGAGGTTGGGCACCTGTTCCTGCACCATTGGGGACGTACGATTACGGAAGGCGACAACGCTTTCTTCTCGTCGGTCACCATGAATTTCAACCCCGCGTATTTCAATCGCGAGTACGCGCGTTCGCTGGGCTACCAGGGCGTGATCGTCAATCACCTGCTGGTAATGAACGTTGTGTTCGGGCTTTCGGTGGAAGACCTCAGCGAGCGAGCGATCGCTCACCTCGGCTACGAAAAGCTCAAGTACCTGGCAACCGTGTATCCGGGCGACACGCTGACCAGCGAATCGCTGGTGCTCGAAAAGCGTGACACCTCGCGTCCCGACCGCGGCGTAGTGAGGTTCCGCACCAGCGGCTACAACCAACGCGGCGAGAAGGTGCTCGAATACGAGCGCCCGGTGCTCATTCGCAAGCGCAACGTCAAGGCAGGGTGATCTGAAAATGGCGCTGGTTACACCAGAACACGAGGAAATTCGTCGCTCGGTTCGCGACTTCGTCGAGGCCGAAGTAAAGCCGATCGCCAACGACCTCGATCGTGAGAACAAGGAGATTCCCGAACAGATCCTGAAGAAGATGGCGGAGCTGGGCTACTTCGGCGTCATCTTTCCTGCCGAAGAAGGAGGCTTGGGCCTCGACTACATTGCGATGGCGATCGTTACCGAGGAACTGTCGCGCGGATGGCTTTCGGTCGGCTCGGTCATGACCCGCAATATCATCACCGGCACGCTCATCAGCGCCAACGGAACGGCCGAGCAGAAGAAGCGGTTTATGTCAAAGATTGCGCGGGGCGACATCCTGACGGCCGCGGCGTTCACCGAGCCGGACTCCGGCTCCGACACCGCGTCTTTCAAAACTCGCGCGGTCAGAAAGGGCGACGGCTATCTGATCCACGGCTCCAAGATGTGGTGCACGTTCGCGAATCGCGCGCAGATGCTGACGGTGATGACCCGAACCGATCCTGATGTCTCCAAGCGTCACCGCGGGCTTTCGCTGATCCTGTTCGAGAAGGAGCCGGGCGATGATTTTATGCCGCCGCAGCTGACCGGATCGGCGATTCCAACCATCGGCTACCACGGGATGCGCAGCTACGCGCTGCAATTTGATGAGGCCTACGCTCCCGCGGAAAACCTGATCGGCGGGCAGGAGGGCCGGGGATTTTACCAGCTCATGTCCTCGTACGAGGCCGCGCGCGTGCAGACCGCAGCCCGCGCGGTGGGGGTCGCGCAGGCGGCTTTCGAGTGCGCGGTCAAATACGCCAAGCAGCGCACGCAGTTTGGCCAGCCGATCGGCGACTTCCAGGTTATTCGCCACAAGCTCGCACACATGGCGGTCGAAATTGAGGCGGGGCGCCAGCTTTGTTACTACGCGGCATCGCAAAAAGACACCGGCAAACGCAGCGACTACGAGGCGGGCCTGGCCAAAGCGTTTGGCGCCGAGATGGCCGAGCGCGTCACGCGTGAGGCGATGCAGATTCACGGCGGATACGGATATTCGATGGAGTTCGAGGCGCAGCGATTCTGGCGAGATGCGCGCGTGCTGTCGATCTTCGAAGGCACCAGCGAGATTCAGTATGAGGTCATCGGCCGCCGAATCATGGAGCAGCAGGGCTGACATGAGCATTACCAGCGACGGCAGTTATTTCGAGGACTTCACGGTCGGGGACACGCTGGTCCATCAGCGCGGACGGACCATCATCGAATCGGACAACCACATTTTCACTTCGCTGGTGATGAACACCGCCGAGCTGCACTTCAACCAGAACTTTGTCGACCGCGATCCCAAGACCTACTACGACGGGCGCCGGGTGGTATATGGCGGAGTGGTACTCGCCTTCACCGTCGGACTCGCTTCCGAAGACACCAGCGAGAACGCGATCGCGGAAGTGGAAATGGACAACGGGAGGCACACGAATCCGGTCTTTCACGGGGATACCATCTACGCGGAGTCGACCGTGTTGGAAAAGCATGATTCCAGTCGACCTGACGCCGGTCTCGTGAAGTTCAAGCTCGTCGGCAAGAAGCCCGACGGTACCCAGGTCGTGGAAATCGAGCGGACGGTTCTTATCAAGCGAAAATCGCACTTTCTGAGGAAGGCCTGACGCGCAGGCGAGCGGCTATTTTCTCCAAAGGCAGGAAAAGCAAATGTACGTTCTCGACAAGGGCACTCGTTTCGTCATCCCCCGCACCGAGATGACCTATCCCGGCCATAGCTTGAAGCTTCATCAGAACGCAGCCGACCCGGTGAAGGCTCCGGTCGACCACGTGATGGCGGACTTCGAAGATGCGTGCCCATACGAGTTCAAGGGCGAAAAGAGCCGCAAGACCATGGTCGAGGCGCTCACCACGCTCGACTTCGGCAAGAAGGTCGTCACCGTGCGTCCCAACAATATCCACTCGCCCTTCTTCAAGGGCGACATGGAGGCGGTGATGCTGGGAGCACCCAACTGCTTTCACGGGATCATGCTTCCCAAAACGCGCGGCCCCGAGGAAATCAAGCAGGTTTCCCGACTGCTGGACGATTTGGAAAAGCGCGGCGGGTGGAAATATCGCGTGCAGATCGAGTCTCTGATCGAAACCCCGCACGCGCTGGTACACGCCTACGACATCGCGACGGCTTCCGACCGCATGTGCGGGCTGGTGTTCGGAATCGCCGACTTTGCCGCCAATCTCGGCATCCGCGAAATCGTCGAGGATCAACACATCAACTTCAACTATTCCAAGCAGGCCGTGGTGGTAGCCGCGAAGGCCGCGGGCTTACACGCGGTGGACAACGTTTTCATCCGTATCTGGAAGAACACCGACACACCCGAACGCATCGAGCAGCTCAAGCGCCAGCTGCGCGCCAAAAATCTTGCCTCCGCGAACCTGGGCATGGACGGCACCTGGGTGATTCATCCGCAGCAGGCCGAGATCGCGAACGCCTGCTTCACGCCAACTGCCGAGCAAATCGAAGAAGCGCGGCGCGTGGTGGCCCTGTATCATGAGAAGGGCGGCGGTTCGATGGCGGATCCCAAGACCGGCGAGATGATCGACGAGGCAACCATCAAGATCGCACTGATGGACCTGGCCAAGGGCGCCCAGGCGGGCCTGGTGTCGGATGCGGAACTGAGAGACTGGTCGGAGAAGAGCAAGGCCATCACCGGCTACGATATCCTCGAATTGATGCGCCGCGTTGCCTGAAGGGCGAACTCCGCGAAATCCGGGTTTCGATCGATCGCCCTCTCCAACGCGCGCGGGGGAAAGTGAGTGCATGGCGACTACCGTCCGGGTCATCTTTTACAGCATGTACGGCCATATCTATCGGATGGCCGAAGCGGCCGCCGAGGCGGCCGGGCAGGTCGCCGGTGCGACGGCCGAGCTTTACCAGGTTCCGGAGCTGGTTCCTGAAGCGGCTTTACAGCGCACCGGAGCGGCGAAGGCCCGCGAGGCATTCGCGCACATCCCGGTCGCGAGCGTCGACCACCTGGCGAGTGCGGATGCGATTATCATCGGAACTCCGACCCGCTTCGGAAACATGTGAGCGCAGATGCGCAACTTTCTCGATCAGACCGGCGGTCTCGGGGTAAAGGGTGCACTGGCTGGCAAGGTCGGCAGTGTTTTTACCAGCACGGGGACTCAGCACGGCGGACAGGAAACCACAATCGTCAGCGTCCATTGGACTCTTCTGCATCACGGCCTGATCATTGTGGGCGTGCCATACTCCGAGCCGGAGCTCGCGAACGTCAGATTGGCGGCGGTTCGCCCTATGGCGCGGGCACGCTGGCGGGTCCAGACAGATCGCGGACACCTACCGACAACGAGCTTCGGATCGTGCGCGCACAGGTCCGTCGCGTTGCAGAGATCGCCAAGCGCCTCAAAGGCGAGAGCTGATTGAAGATGTTTTTGCGCGGAGTGAGCCCATGATTAAGGTTAAGAGAAGCAACCAGCGCGGACTTACCAAAATCGCCTGGCTGGACAGCCGGCATACGTTTTCGTTCGGTGACTACTATGACCCGTCGGCGACGGGTTTCTCGGTTCTGCGTGTGATCAACGAGGATCGTGTGGTCGGAGGCGGAGGCTTTCCAACCCATCCTCATCGCGACATGGAAATCGTCACCTGGGTGCTCGAAGGCGCGCTCGAGCATCGCGACAGCATCGGCAATGGATCGGTGATTCGACCGGGCGACGCGCAGCGGATGAGCGCGGGTCGTGGCATCCGCCACAGCGAGTTTAATGCCTCGCAGCAGACCCCGGTCCACTTCCTTCAGATCTGGCTGCTGCCGGCGGCGGTGGGGATCGACCCCGGTTACGAGCAGCGCAATTTTCCCGAGAGCACCCGCCGCGGCCGGTTGAGGTTGGTCGCCTCAGCCGACGGAGCCGACGATTCCATTACAATCCACCAGGACGCGCGGATGTACGACGGCTTATTCGAGGCGGGCCAAGGGACCCTCCACCAGGTTCCAGCGCTGCGTCGTGTCTATCTGCAGGTGGCGTGCGGAAATGTGCAAGTGAATGAAGTCTCGTTGGGCGCAGGCGATGGCGCCGCCATCGAGAACGAGCGGAGCCTCGAGTTCAAAGCCGATTCCGATTCCGAGGTGGTCCTGTTCGACCTGCCCTGAGTCTTCCGAACCGTACCGGCTGAAGCCGCAGCATTTCGGACACGCGGTTCACGGACCGAGCGCTCAAGCCGGGGT
This sequence comes from Thermodesulfobacteriota bacterium, assembly GCA_046728175.1. GTDB lineage: Bacteria > Desulfobacterota > Binatia > Binatales > Binataceae > JAFAHS01. The sequence goes on from JBKPEA010000029.1 coordinate 44,703, forward strand.
CCCGAAACCTTTCTTAGTCGTGGTTGGGAAGGTTAGACGCGTGCGGCGACTTGGGCCCTGGCCATCCAGGTGAGCGATCGAAAGATCTCGCTCGCCGGCGGAGTAGTCCTGCAAGCGAGCCTGCAGTCGGTGCGGGCCGGGCCGGCACACAACGCTTTCGCCTAAAAAGGGGTTCGCATTTGCATCGCATCAGCCACGCAATGCGAGGTTAATGGGCTCAGGGTACCGGGGCCGCGTTCAGCAGGCCGGCGGCCTCGTCGAACCCGAACATCACGTTGAGGTTCTGAATCGCTTGCCCGGCGGCGCCTTTGCCAAGGTTGTCGATCGCGGTGTTGACGATCAGAGTCTGGGTTCGCCGGTCGAGCACGAACGCGATTTCGCAGAAATTGGTGGCGCGCACGTTGCGCAGCTCGGGCAGTTCTCCGGGTTTGAGCAGCCTGATGAACCGCGCCTTCGCAAAGCTCGCTTCGAATGCCGCCCGCACGTCTTCCTGGGTGGTGCCCGCACGCGGCCGCATGAACATCGTAGTCAGGATTCCGCGGGTTACCGGCAACAAATGCGGCACGAACACCACGGCGACTTCCCGGCCGAGGACAGAGCCGATTTCTTGCTCGATTTCGGGAGTATGGCGATGAGTTCCCACCTTGTACGCGCGGAAATTTTCATTAACTTCCGCGAACAGGTATTCAATCGCAGCCGTCCGACGGGCGCCCGTGGTTCCCGATTTTGCATCGATGACGATCGACCCCGGTTCGATCAGATCGCGGCGAATGAGCGGTATCAGCCCAAGCAGCGCACCCGTCGGGTAGCATCCCGGGTTAGCGACCAGGCGTGCTTCACGCAGTTCGCTGCGATGGAACTCCGTCAATCCGTACACCGCCTCTTTGACCAGGGCGGGACCGGCATGATCGAACCCATAAGTAGCCCGATGGACCGCGGGGTCTTTGAGGCGGAAGTCGGCCGAAACGTCCACCACCTTGATACCGGACTGGACCAGGTCCGCAATCAGTTGAAAGCCCACTTTTTCGGGCAGGCACGAGATGACCGCGTCGGCGCGCCCAGCCAGGAAGCCGGGGCGGAGTTCCTCGAACGGCGGCAGATCGGTGCCGTCCATGTGGTGATAGACGTCCGCCACTTCGCGTCCCGCATAGTGCTCGGAGGTGAGAGCGGAGATTTCGACGAACGGATGCGCAGCCAGGATGCGAACCGCTTCGATCCCGGAGTAGCCGGAAGCGCCTACTACTGCGACGCGGATCCTGTCATCTGCCATAGAAGCTTCCTCGACACTGCGGTCGGCGCGCGATCGGTTTAACCCAACTATCATGAATCCGAAACCTTAACCAGTTCACTTGGTTTCGAATTCAAAAACCATCTCGCGCGGTGGCTCGTCACGCGATTCATTGAGTTTCGCCAGGTAAAGACTGACAACCTCGTCGTCGGGGCGAGCTGCGAGCATCTCTTCGAGCTGTACTCTGGCCTGGTCGGCATCGCCGCCCTTCAAGAGTTCGACGGTGCGCTCGAACTTATCGTAAAAGGTGGGATCGACTCCGTCATCGCGGCGTCCCACCACCTCCACTATCGCCACCAAGCTTTCCTTTCCCTTGACCTTCACCAGACCGATGTCGCGCGCGATGTATGGCCCGTCCGCCTCGCCGAAGGCATCTTTGCTTACCAGGAACCGCACCCTGAATTTTCGCGTAAGACCTTCGAGCCGGGACGCGAAGTTAACGCTGTCGCCAATAAGCGAATAATCGAAGCGGCGTTCTCCGCCAAAATTGCCGGCTATCGGATCTCCGGTGGCGATGCCGATACCGACCTCGAGATTCAGAAAGCGGGGGTCCTCCTTGCGCAGGCTTTCCAGCGCCGCGCCCATTTGCAGTGCCGCGTCGATGGCGCGACGGGCCGGGTTTTCCACTTCATAGGGAGCACCCCAGAAGGCCATGATGCCATCGCCCATCAGCTTGTCCACCACGCCGCCGCTTTCCAGGATGATGTTGGTCATCCGGGTCATGTACACGTGAAGCATCGCGACCAGCTGCACCGGATCGGACCGTTCAGCCAGAGAGGTAAATCCGACGATGTCAGCGAACAGGATTGACACGTGACGCCGCTCGCCGCCTAACCTGAGTCCCTCAGGGTTATCGACCACGCTCGCGATCACATCGGGATGCAAATAGTGCTCGAAGACGTGACGCAGATGGCCTTTTTCACGGCCTTCGGTGATGTAGCGATAGCCAAGCAGGATGACTACGGCGCCGCCGGTTATAACAAGTGGCAGAACCATGCCGAGCATCACGCCGCGCTTTAGCAACATGAACTGCGCGAACCCGAAGTAGCTTCCAGTGAGCACCAGCATTGCCGCGACCGACCAGGCAGCACTCAGCCAAGCCGTAACCACCGATACGCCGATGCCAAGCAGCACGGCCCACACTCGTTCCATCACCAAGGTTTCGGTCTTCGAGTAATGAACGAAATCGCGGCTCAGAATGGTCTCGATCGCATTAGCGTGCATTTCGACCCGCGGATATTCGTTGCCGACAGGTGTGACCGCGCGATCTCCGAGTCCAGCGCCGGTGACTCCGACCACCGCAATCTTGCCGGCCAGATCATCGGCGTTCGCGAGATGATTGATCACGTCGGACGCAGAGTACTGAGGGATGGTGCCGACCGGACGGTAGGTCACCATCATCCGTCCCAATTCATCCACCGGAATATTGGTGTCGCCGAGTACTGCCTGCGTGATTCCTGCGGCGCCGATCGTCAGTTCGCGTGGCGGCTGATTTTCGTACGCCCACACTGCGGCGATAAAAAGCGGCGCCCACTGCCGGCCATCGAAACTGATCGCCGTCATCTCGCGACGAAAAAGACCGTCGTCATCGCTATCGGCGTCTACGAAGGCGGCTTTTTTCGCCGCGTTGGTCAAGACCTGGAGCGGAGGGCGGTAACCTCCCGCGGATATCAATTTAGGTGCCACCCCGGGCTCGGTTTTTACGTTCCATGACATCGGTCTCGGATCGATAACCCTGGTTAAAAAGTCGGCCTGGGTGGTGGGCGGGGCCGCACCTACCATATGGTCAGAGAAGTTATAGGCGAGGATGGTCCTGCCGTGGGCTCGAATCGCGTCGGCAAACAGCTGATCGTTGTTGGTTCCCAGGATCCCGTGGATCTGCTGGTTGGTGACGTGCAAGGTCTTCAGCTTGACGGTCAAGGCATCGCGTTCGACATCAACCGGATCGGGCTCGGTAAACAAGACATCGTACGCGACCACTTTGACTTTATAGTCGATGAATCCGTGCTCGAGAGTTGCAAGGGTCCACCGATCCCAGGGCCAGTGGCCACTCTGCTGGATGCTTTTGTCGTCAATCGCGACGATCACCACTTTGTTCGAGAATGGGCGAGGAGACCTCGCGCGAAGCCGCGCGTCGGAGACTTTGAGTTCAAGACTGACCAGCAGCCGGGGGTATGCGGCAAAGAACAGCAGAAACCCCGCGGTGACCGCGAGGCCGAGGACAAAGGTGGTCCAGTGAAACCTGCGGCCTGGTCGCCGCTTCTTCGGCATTTCAGGCATCTATCTCCAGCCGCTGACTGGAAAGACTAACGTGCCGCTGGCGGACGCGCCATGCCCGCCGCAGATCGCTGCAAGCCTGACACAATCCCCTTTGTAGGGGCTTATTCGAAAATGGTGAGCTGTTTATAGATGCTTAGCTGGCCGTATTGATGCGCCGCGCCATAGCCGGCCTGCACGCTGATCCCGACGTTCCACGGTCGATAGTACACGCCGAGGTCGGGTCCCCCCTGGCCTTCGACGCCGCTAATAAAGCCGCCGCCGTAGATGGCGCCACCACCACCCGCCATGAAGATCCATTTCCGGGTCGACCGGACGATGGCTTGCAAATCGATCGAGCTGGAGGTGACGCCGTTTTCGTAATTGTGGACGGACGAGAATGAAAAATTGAACGGATGCAGACTGTGTAAAAATAGCCAGCTCGAGAAGTCGCCTTCCACGGTGCTCGCATGGCTGTCGGCGGCATCGCGACCGCCGAGAATAAAAAGATGAGTGCCCGGGTAAAGGATAAAGTCAGCTCCGCCCTGAAAGCGCACGAAGTTAAGCCGGGCCTGATGTCCGGTGCCGGGATTTAGCGGATTGTCGAAGCCCTCACCCTCCCACAGCTGGTAGCCGGTAATGCGTCCCACTGCTCCGATGTAAGGGGTAACGCTTTGCTCGACTTGCAGGCCTTCCTGCAGGTCCCCGTACTTGTCGCTGATGAAGCCCCCGCCGAAAAAATTCAGATTCAGGGTGGGTGGTTCCTGGAGCCTGAAGAACCCAGGGTATAGGTCGTCAAAGAAGCTTTGCGCTGATGCCGCCGTTGCAAAGGCGATCACGACGACGAAACCCGCCAGCGAACAGCTGAGTCTGAGCGTCAGCTTGTGCATCGCAGTCCTCACAACCATCCTATTTTCCGCTCGCAGGAGGAGTCGTTGTGCTCGGACCCATCGACGGTCCGACGCATACCGGGCACGAGGGTGGAGGCACCGTCGACACCGGCGTTATGTTCCCAGTGCTCCCCGGACCGCCGGGAGTGCTGAAAGCCGTGGCCCCGGTCATTCCGAGTGGTCCGGGCGAAGTAGCGTTATTCGTGCCTGCAACCGTGGATTCGTAACCGGCCGGGACGTTGGTAAAGGCGGTCGGATTGGCGGCATTGGCAACATCCACTGAGCCGTCATAAACGGAGACGTCCGTAAAATCGTGAGCGTTGCCAAAGGTCGGACGTGAAACATTCGAAGTAAATGCGGTGTCGAACAGGGTGCCTCTGGCAGCCGCGACCGCGTTCGGCGTGTGCACCTCGAAATTGGGCGCCGCGGCGCCTACGGTCCGGTTGACGAACGATCGCACCACACCACTGGCGAGGTTTACCTGGGTAGCAGCACCAGCGTGCTGCGTGATGACCACATTGCTGGAGTCGCTCAGTTCCAGCGTGCTTTGGTCGGTGAGCAGGACCAGAACGTGCCCATTATCACCAGTAATGATTCGGTCACCGACTTCTACCGGCATCCCACGGGTCACCGGGATGGTCGCTGCCCCGCGCTGGACCTGTACGGTCCCCGAAACCTCGCTCACGGTGCCGGCGTTTGCCCCCTGGGCGAACACATTCGCCGGCCGCAGCATGAGCAGGACAATGAAAGCGAAAAACAGCCATAGCGATTGATGCGTAGGCTGGTGAACACGAATTGAACGCATGTGGTTGTTCCTTCGCTGCTCAACGCATCCTTCTATTCGCCGCGGTGGAGACTGTCAATCCAAGCTGAAGGCTGGTCGGCCAAGTAAACTTCAGCACCGGTCCTCTATAGGACGCTCAGTAGCAGTCTCAGGCCGGAACTCATCGTTCCGGTCTGTCTGTAAATTTTGCGTTTGCGGTTTTCGGACTAGCGCTTCGAGTATTGCGGACGCTTGCGTGCCTTGTGGCGGCCGTACTTCTTGCGCTCGACCTCGCGCGGGTCGCGAGTGAGCATACCGGCCTTGCGTAGCGCCGGGCGGAGCGTCTCGGAAGAGGCGACCAATGCGCGCGAGATGCCGTGGCGCACCGCGTCCGCCTGCGCCGCGTTGCCGCCGCCTTCGACGCTAACCACGATGTCGAATTGCCCTTTGGTTTCCGTGATTTCGAAGGGCTCCAGAATCAGCATGCGCGAGGTGTCGCGGGGGAAATAGTCTTCCAGTGAGCGTTGGTTAATCAGGATGGTACCCGCGCCCGGGAACAACCGCACTCGCGCGACTGCGGTCTTGCGGCGTCCCGTAGTCCAGATAATGTGCTTTTTCTCTGCCATGTGAATGGTTTAACGTCCTCGATTAGAGCTTGACGGGCTGCGGCTTCTGGGCAATGTGAGGATGTTCTGCGCCGCCGTACACCTTGAGCTTCGTGAAGAGTCGCCGCCCCAGGCGATTTTTGGGCAGCATCCCTCGAACCGCGGTTTCGACCAGCCGCTCGGGTTTCGACTCGCGCAGCTTGCCTGCCGTCGTCATCTTGATACCCCCAGGGTACTCGGTGTGCCGATGATAGATTTTGTCGCTTTCCTTGGCGCCGGTCAGTTTGACCTTGGCTGCATTGATGACGACCACGAAGTCTCCGGTATCCTGGTTGGGAGTAAATTCGGGCCGGTGTTTTCCGCGCAGCAGGCTCGCGGCGCGTGTTGCCACCCGTCCCAGCGAACGGTCGGCCGCGTCGATCAATAGCCACCGCCGGTTACGGAGCGCTGCCTCGTGCGACACGCTTTCAGTCTGCTCGGTCAGTTTCACTTCTTACCACCTGCCCGCGGAGTCGGGACGAACGCACGCAAGATCCCGCACCGCGCAATCCGGTTTGGCGGGGCCGATGGGATTTGAACCCACGACTTCCGACGTGACAGGCCGGCGTTCTAACCGGGCTGAACTACGACCCCGCCCGAACCATCTTTTGTTGCATTTTCGCACGCACGGGGCAACCAAGTGTCAGCCGACCTGTGTCGGCAGGGACCCCGAGAGCCCGCCAACCGCGCAGCGCCGGAAGCCAGGTAGAAATTTTGGCGAGCCCGCCGTGATATATAGCTAGGCGCGGGACCACCTGCCCACGGTGAAGTGTGCCGATGAGGAAGACCAACGGGAGTCGCTTGACGTGAAAGGGGTTCCAATGCTCAGGCCCGGTGCCTACAGCGATGGGCACCCGCTCGATACCGTTCACTATCTTGAGTGCAAACTGATCCTTAAGCCCGATCGCTTTACATCGCCGCCAACTTTTCACGAGTTTGGCAGGCTGGCGCAGCGCGTCGCGAAGGATCTCGATTTAGGCTTTTCAACCGGCGACTTCAAAGATTTGAGACCGCGAATCCGGGAGGTGGTGTTTCTCGACACCAGGGATTTCGCCCTGTACAACCGTGCGTTTATCCTTCGCCGCCGTATCGCTTACGAGGACGGCTTTCCGATCGGAGATCCGGAAATCGTATTCAAGTTTCGGCATCCGGACCTCCAGACCGCCGCGGAAATGGACGTGCGGCCCAACATCGCGACCACCTACCGAATCAAGTTCAAAGCCGAGGCTCTCCCGTTGAAAGAGAAGCTGGGCGGTCTTCGCATGTTGTATTCGCACAACGTCGAATTTCCGTTGCAGCGCGAAATGCAGGCGGTGTCGCTGGCGGCACTGGCCGACTTCTTTCCTGCCCTGGGGAAGCTCGGCAGGTCGACCAAGAAGATCTCGCTCGTTAATCACACCATCGTCGAGGAAGTGTTGCAGGATCTCGGAGTGTTGGACTTCGGCAAGGGAGTTACCGCCAAGTGCAACGCCGCATTGTGGCGCGAACGGGGCGAGCACAGGCTGCTGGTCGGCGAATTTTCCTACGAGTGCAAGTTCAGACGCCGAAACGAACTCCACGAAAAAGCTCTCGATCGATGCAAACGCTTTTTCATCGCCCTACAAGACGTCGCCCGGGATTGGATCTCGGTTGGGACTACCAAGACCGGAATCGTCTATCACTTGAAGGGCAATCCGCCGCGCAGTCACGAGTGACCGTCCGCGCTTAAACGAACCCCCTCGCTTAGTGCGGTCCGGGTACTTCGAACCACACGGTCGCCAGTGGCGGGAGCGTTATCGAGATCGAGCAAGGCAGTCCATGCCAGGGCGTATGATCGGCATATGCGGCGCCGGCGTTTCCCTGGTTGCTGCCACCGTAAATCGTCGCGTCGGTATTCAGCACCTCCCGATACAAACCCGCAACCGGAACCCCAACCCGGTAGCCCCTGCGCACTACCGGCGAGAAATTGCAGACACAAACCACTCGGTCCCCTGAAGAGGGTGCCGTGCGCATGAAGGCGATCGCATTCTCATCGGCGTTGTTCGCGTCGATCCAGCGAAAGCCCGCGGGGTCGTGATCGGCTTCCCATAACGCCCGCTGGCCGCGGTAGATGCGATTGAGATCGCGAATCAGTGCCTGCAGTCCGCGATGGTCCGGTTCGCCGAGCAGGTTCCAGTCGAGGCTCTGGTCGTGGTTCCATTCGCGCCATTGGCCAAACTCACCCCCCATGAAAAGAATTTTCTTGCCGGAGCGAGCCCACATGTAGCCGAACAGCGCGCGCAAGTTGGCGAATTTTTGCCATCGGTCGCCGGGCATTTTGTCCAGCAACGAGCGCTTTCCGTACACGACTTCGTCGTGAGAAAGCGGCAGGACGAAATTTTCGAACCACGCGTAGACGAACCCGAACGTCAGATCGCGATGGGAGTAGCGCCGATACACCGGATCCTTGGCGAAATAGTCAAGCGTGTCATGCATCCAGCCCATGTCCCATTTGAAACCAAATCCGAGGCCACCCACGTAGAGGGGCCGGCTGACCCCCGTCCACGCGGTCGATTCTTCGGCGATCATCGCGACGCCTGGATGCCGTGCATAAACCTGTTGGTTCAGTTCGCGCAAAAACGCGACTGCCTGGAGGTTCTCGTTGCCGCCATGGACGTTGGGAATCCACTCGCCGGAACGTCTTCCGTAATCCAGGTAGAGCATCGATGAGACCGCATCGACGCGCAACCCGTCGGCGTGAAATTCGTCCAGCCAATACTGCGCACTCCCGAGCAGGAAGCTGCGAACCTCGTCGCGCCCAAAATTGAAGATGTAGGTATTCCATTGCGGATGGTAACCCTGGAGCGGATCGGCGTGTTCGAACAGCGCAGTGCCGTCAAAGCGGCCGAGGGAGAATTCATCGGTAGGAAAATGAGCTGGCACCCAATCCAGAATCACCCCGATGCCGCTCTGATGGAGGCGATCGATCAGGTAGCGAAAGTCATCGGGCGATCCATAGCGTGCCGTCGGTGAGTAATAACCGGTCGTTTCGTACCCCCAGGAGCCGGCGAACGGATGCTCCATTACCGGCAAGAATTCGACGTGCGTGAATCCCAGGTTCGTAACGTAGTCACATAGCTGGTTGGCCAGTTCCCGGTAGGAGAGCGGCCGATTGCCCTCCTCTGGCACTCGGCGCCATGAGCCAAGATGGAGTTCATATATCGCCATCGGACTGCGCAGCGTGTCGCGACCTGCGCGTGCGGACATCCACGCTCCGTCATTAAACGAGTAGTTCGATTGATAGACCCGCGACGCGGTCGCGGGCGGACATTCGGTGGCCGACGCGAATGGATCGCTCTTGAGCAGAAAGCCGCCGTCCTGGGTGCGGATCTCGTACTTGTAAAAGGTACCTGCGCCCAGGTCCGGAATGAACAGCTCCCAAACCCCGGAGCTGCCCAGCATCCGCATCATGTGGAGCCTTCCGTCCCAGCCGTTGAAGTCACCGACCACGCTGATGCCGGCCGCGTTGGGCGCCCATACCGCAAACGAGGTCCCGGAGACACCCGCGACTTCGCAGACATGAGCGCCTATCTTCTTCCAGATCTGCTCATGCTTCTGTTCCGCCCATAAATAGATGTCCATGTCACCGAGGGTTGGCGGAAAGGAATATGGCTGCCGCACGGTGACCCGATGGTTGCCGGGATATTCGACCTCCAGCCGATGACGAAAGATCTCGGGGCCTTTTTCGGGGACCGCCACTTCAAACAACCCGGGTTCCGGTCGCGCAATCATTTCGCGCGGCGCCTGGTCGTCAAGGAGCAAGGAAATCTGCACCGCCTCGGGGCGATAGGCGCGGATGATTGCGCCGCCATTGGTCAGATGGGCTCCCAGGATCGAATGAGGATCGCGATGCCGAAGCTCAAGGAGGCGTGTCAGGTCATCGCGCGGAATAGCGGAGACGCGGCCACCACCATTCCGGTCTGTCGGGCCGTGCGACGCAGTGGGTGTGGGTTGGTCAGTCCTTTCAGTCATGAGCAGTCCTTCCAGGGAAGCTACGCTCGCCGCTCGTTCCGTCCCGTCACTTCACGCCCGCGCTTCTCCTGCTGCCGGACCGAGTATCGTCGCGATTCCGCTCAGAGGGATCAGCAGCCAATCGGGGCGATTGTTCAGCTCGTAGCCAAGCTCGTACACGGCCTTTTCCATCGTGAAGGCTTCCAGCATGGTTTTGAGCTCGGCGGGATTCTGGGGAACAAAGGGTGCTTTCCCCGTCGTTTCCAGATAGCCGCGCAGGAAGGCCCACGAAGCCCACGCCTGCCAAAAGTTTGCCCACGGCTCCGCGGTGTGCAGGTTCATTTCGCCCAACGTCCCGGCGTTGAGTCGCTGAATGGTCGCGCTCATAGCGGCGTAGTGGAACGAGCGCAGCACTCCCGCCACGTCCTGCAGCGCGCAACGTTTGCGGCGCCGCTCGCTCAATTCGCGGGCCGGTTCGCCTTCGAAATCGATGATTACGAAGTCCTTGCCGGTGTACAGAACCTGACCGAGATGCAGATCACCGTGACATCGCATGCGGACCACCGAAGGTCGGCAGCGCAGGAAGGCGTCGAAACGCGCCACGATTTCGGCCTGTCGATCGATGATCATCTGGGTTTGCCCCGCCAGCTCCTTGGGAATGACCGGACGCCGACGGTTCACTGTCCGAATCGCCTGCGTCAGCAGATTCCGCATCGACTGGTAGGACGACCGTTGAAAGAAAGCCGAGAAGGGCTCCGGCGCAAACTCGGGCTCACTCTGGTTGGAGGCCAGCGCGAGATGAAGTTCGCCAACCCGATGACCCAGCAGCCGCGCCGCATCCAGGTAAGCACCCAGCAACTCAACCGCGAGCGGGTCCGCTTCCTCGCGCGCGAGCAGATCGAGCGCGTTGGTCGCGGGCGTTTGGGCCAACGCCGGTTTGGTGGCGGCGGTCTCCAGGTAGTGCGAGAGTTCGTCGATCGAGAACTGCCAGGCGTCTCCCTTGTTGGGCACGAAGCCCTGCAACACCGCGACCGTATCCCGCTCGTCGCGTCCAAAGCGATACTCGAGCCAGCCCGCCAGCGGCGGCACATGCGAAAAGAGACCGTGGGAGGTCAGAAAGCGCGTGATCTCGAGATCCGGATTCAAGCCGCTTTCGAGCCGCCGGAAAAGTTTCAAAATGAGGCGGTCGCCGTAGGCAATCGACGTATTGCTTTGCTCGACTTTGAGAGCCCGCGGTTCAAGGACGGCGTCACCGCGAAGTTCCGATAGCGCATGGGTCGAGTATGCCAACAACTCTCCGGTGGCGCCGTGGTGGTGTCGATGATGGGTGATCATGTCCAGCAGCGCCGTTCCAAATTCCGGATCAATCGCTGCGTCGTACACCACCCCGGCTTGGTCTCCGTTGCTGCCGGCGCCGGTGACCTCCGCAATCACCCGCTCGGGAGCCCGCGATCTCACCTCCCGCGCACGATCGCCTGCCGCTATCGCGAGCGGCAGCAAGTACCTTTCGGGGTCTCCATTGGTGTAGTCGACATTCAGCACGCCGAGGTGCGGAGCGTGCGGTGCTTCCGACATGGGCAAGGTTTCCATCACCGTGACTGACTTGATCGAACGAGCCTTGGCTCGAAACCAGCGGCAGTGCGGCAGATAGTCCGGCATGGCGCGCGCGATGGTTTCGCGTGCTCCTCTTCGCAACATGGCGTCGAAGCTAGCGCTCGCTTCAAGGTGCGGCGGCTGGTAGTCCGAGCGCTCCTCGGGGGCGTGCTTGGGCGATTCGATGGAAAACCAGAAGAACGTGTGCGGTCCCAGGGTCAGCAGATAGGGCAGTTCGCCGATTTTCGGGAAGCTTGCACGCCCGAACAGCTCCACCGGCGTCATGTCCTTGAACATGGACAGATCGAGTTCGACGTATTGAACAAAGCGCGAAAGGTTTGCGACCACCAGGATGCGTTCCTCCTGGTAGCTGCGGAGGAATGCGAGAATGTGGGAATTCTCGGGATTGAGGAATTCGATGGAGCCGCGGCCGAAGGCCTGGAATTGTTTGCGCAGCGCGATCAGCCGCCGCATCCACCACAACAGTGAGTGGCGGTTTGCATCCTGCGCTTCGACGTTGATGGTCTGGTAGTGGTACTCGTAGTCGATGATTATGGGCAGGATCAGTTGCTGCGGGTTGGCGGTGGAGAACCCGGCGTTGCGATCCGCCGCCCATTGCATCGGGGTGCGGACCCCGTCGCGATCACCGAGGTAGACGTTGTCGCCCATTCCGATCTCGTCGCCATAGTAGATGACCGGCGTCCCCGGCAGCGAAAACAGCAGAGCGTTGTTGAGCTCGATGGTCCGCCGATTGTTCCCCAAAAGCGGCGCCAGACGGCGGCGGATACCCAGGTTGATGCGCATGCGTGCTTCCTGCGCATACGCCTTGTACATGTAGTCGCGCTCCTCGTCGGTGACCATCTCGAGCGTCAACTCGTCGTGATTGCGAAGAAACAGTGCCCACTGGCACGAGGGATCAATCTCGGGAGTCTGGGCCCAGATGTCAGTAAACGGAAAACGATCTTCCATCCGCACTGACATGAACATTCGCGGCATGAGCGGGAAATGGAATGCCATGTGACATTCCTTGCCTTCCGCCAGGTAGGTGACCGCGCTTTCGGGCCACTGATTGGCTTCGGCGAGGATCATGCGGTCGGCGAAATTGGCGTCTACATAGTGCCTCAATTCGCGCAGGAACGCGTGAGTCTCGGGAAGGTTTTCGCAGCCGGTTCCTTCCCGTTTGTAGAGATAGGGGACCGCGTCAAGCCGCAGGCCATCAACTCCTAGACCCAGCCAGAAGGAAACCACCCGCAAGATCTCGCGGCGCACCGCCGGATTGTCGTAGTTGAGATCGGGCTGATGTGAATAGAAACGATGGAAGTAGTACGCCTTGGCCACGCGATCCCAGGACCAGTTGGATTGCTCAAAGTCCTGAAAGATGATTCGCGCGTCCTTGTAGCGCTCGGGCGTGTCGCTCCAGATGTAGTAATCGCGGTGCGCGCTACCGTCCGGTGATTGGCGTGCGCGCTGGAACCAGTCGTGTCGGTCGGACGTATGATTCAGCACCAATTCGGTGACTACTTTGAGGCCTCGCTGATGGGCCTCGCGCAGAAACAGCTTGAAGTCTGACAGTGTGCCGCACTCCGGATGAACGTCCGTATAATTCGCAATGTCGTATCCATCATCGCGCATCGGCGAGGGGTAAAAGGGTAATAGCCAGAGTGTGGTAACTCCCAGCGCCTGGAGGTAATCAAGTTTCTTTGCGAGTCCGGGAAAATCTCCGACCCCGTCGCCATTGCTGTCATAGAATGAGCGCACGCGCAGTTCATAGAAAACCGCATCTTTGTACCAGAGCGGGTCGCGCTTTACGCCATTTTCGGTTCTGTGCTCTGAGGCCATGCGACTACCATCGAGTATCGACCCTCAGGATATGGGCCGGTTCTATGAACGGATCGAGACGCACGTAATTGCGCTCCGACCAGGTATAGGTGGCGTTGGTCAGGAGATCGGTCACGCGATAGGACTGCCCAGGCGCCACGCCCACGACCTCGGGCGGAACGAACGCGGTGCAAATTTGTGGATGGAGGGGGTCGAGATTCACGGCGGTCAGGATGACGTTGGAACGATCCTGCATCGCCTTGGCGTAGAGAATGATTTGCTCGTTGTCGGTGTCCAGGAAACGCAGATTCGATAGATGTTGCAGGGCAGGATTAGCCCGGCGAATCGCGTTGACCCGCGCGATGAATTCTTTGATGTTGCCGGGCCGGTTCCAATCGCGCGGCTTGAGCTGGTATTTCTCGGAATCCAGGTACTCCTCGGTGCCGGGTACCGCCTGATTTTCGCAGAGTTCGTAGCCGCTGTAGATGCCATAGGAGGGTGCGAGGGTCGCGGCGAGCACCAACCTCATTTTGAACGCAGGACGCCCGCCACTCTGGAGCACTGCATGCAGGATATCGGGTGTGTTGGTGAAGAAATTGGGTCTGAAATAGTCATGCATCGGGCTTTGCGTTAGTTCAGTCAGGTACTGGGTCAATTCATATTTGGTGTTGCGCCAGGTGAAATAGGTATAAGACTGAGTAAAACCGGCCTTGGCCAGCACCTTCATCATCTTTGGTCGCGTAAAGGCCTCCGCCAGGAAAATTACCTCCGGATAAACCGACTGCACTGCGTTTATCAGCCACTCCCAGAAGGCGACTGGCTTGGTGTGGGGGTTGTCGACCCGGAAGATTGTCACTCCCTGTTCGATCCAGAATCGGATCACGCCCAACAACTCTTCCAGCAATCCGCGCTGGTCGGCAGTATCGAAGTCGACGGGGTAGACGTCCTGATACTCCTTGGGAGGATTCTCCGCGTACTTGATGGAACCGTCCGGTCGCCGGTGAAACCATTCGGGGTGCTCCTTGACCCATGGGTGATCCGGCGAAGTCTGAATCGCGAAGTCGAGGGCGACCTCCAAACCAAGGTTGTTGGCGGCCAGGACAAAGCTCCGGAAGTCCTCGAGTGTTCCAAGGTCAGGATGGATAGCAGTGTGCCCGCCGGTTTCTGCCCCGATAGCCCAGGGACTTCCGACCGCATTGCTTCCGTCCGGGGAATTGCCCGGACCTTTGCGGTTGGTATGACCAATCGGATGAACCGGCGGAAGGTAGACCACGTCGAAACCGAGGTCGCGGAGCTCCGAGAGGCGGCGCCCGGCATCGCGCAAGGTGCCGGAGCGCTCGGCGGAGCCCCGCTGGGAGCGGACGAACATCTCGTACCAAGCGCCGAATCGAGCCCTGGGGCGATCGACGACCAGTTCGAGCAGAGGATCAAAGCGAGTGAGGCCGCTGCGCTCTCCGGTACGCGCCGCCACGGCCACGAGCTCGGGATGAGAGAGAACCTCGAGCGCCGCGCTCTCGTTGTTGCTCGCCCGCAGCCGCTGCACGCAGTCGCGGAGTAATTCCGCATCGCGATCGCGCGCTGTGCGAACCATGCGCTCCAACAGCGCAATGCCTTCGCGCAGATCCGAAAGGACGCGCCGGCCGGCCTGCGCCTTCTTGATAAAATCGCTGCTCCATGTAGCAAAGAGGTCAGTCCAGGCTGCGATGGTGAATACATAGCGGGCGTTCTCCGCGGGTACGAACTCGCCACGCCAGCGGTCGTTGTCGAGCGCGACCATCGGTGCCTCGCCAAACGCCTCCTCGTCTTTGCGCTTCCATTCCACGGCAGCGCGCAGGACCTGGTGGCCGTCACGGAAAATGTCCGCTTCGACCACGCAGGGCTCGCCGACAATTTGCTTCGCTGGATATCTCCCGCCATCAACTGAGGGAGTGATGGACTCTATGATGATGTGCCCGACTTGCCAATCCGGGGCAGCAGGGAGGGTTTCGTTCCTGAATTGACGAGACCGCATTCGCTTGGACCTTTCGCAATTGATTCAAGGAGCGAGGCGCTGACTTCAAGCTCCGGCACTAAGGAACAACACGATTTCTGGCCCCTCGCAGGTAGCAATGCACGCGCCGCCAGTCTACAGACGGTAATCCTTTCATTCGTTTTAGGCAAAACATTTTTCCATGAAGCACAATGCGCGCTAGCGCGGTATTTTGCCCCACCGACGGATGGTGAGGTGAGCCTCTTTCCGGTAGCCTGCGCTGCGCAGCGAAGTGCGACGCGGAGGCCGTCGGGGGCGGATTGCGCCACGGCGGAAATCAGCGAAGCGCAGGTTTATCAGCGGATTTTTCGCGGGCGGAGCGTCGCCTTCACGCCCTTTTGGATCGAAACTTGCCACGTTTGGAACGCTGCCCTATCCTTATCACGGCTGTGAAACGCCTTTCTGGCGTAGAAGCAAGCGCAGCTTCCGAAAGCCTCTCTGCCTATGTGGATCGTCCGTCTAGCCCTGCGCCGTCCGCTCTCGGTTGCGGTCATGGCGCTTCTGATGTTGGTGCTGGGGGTCCTTTCCTTCTCGCTGATGAACGTCGACATTTTTCCTGCGATCAACCTGCCGGTGGTGATGGTGGTGTGGAACTACCCGGGGCTGTCGGCGTTCGATGTCGAGCGGCGGATGGTGTTTATCAGCGAGCGTGCGTACTCGACCACGGTCAATGACATCGAGCACATTGAATCCAGCTCGATTAATGGGCTGGGAATCCTCAAGGTCTATTTTCAGCCGGGTACCGACGTGGGCGGCGCGATCGCCCAGATCAACGCGGTGTCTCAGACCATCCTGAGCAACCTGCCGCGCGGTATTCAACCGCCGCAGATCATCTCCTACAACGCGTCCAACGTTCCGGTCGCGCAGCTCAACGTGTACAGCGACGTGCTCTCCACCGCCAGGCTGTTCGATTACGGACTGAACTTCATCCGCATTCAGCTGTTCACGATTCCAGGGTTTTCTTCCCCCGCGCCCCTGGGCGGCGTGAGCCGCAACGTGATGGTCAATATCGACCCAACCAAGTTGTACGCCAACGGCCTTTCCGCATACGACATCGGCAATTCGCTGGCCGCCAGCAACGTCGTGATTCCCTCCGGCAGCGCCAAGATGGGAAACTACCAGTACAACGTCGACGTCAACATGAGCTTCCCCACCGTAAGGGAGTTCAACAACCTGCCCGTCAAGTATGTTGGAGCTTCCCCGATCCTGCTGGGGAACGTCGCGCCGGTGACCGACTCGCATCAGCCCGCGACTAACGTCGTACGCGTCGATGGGCGCCAGGCGACCTACCTGATGGTCATCAAGCACGCCGATGCGTCGACACTGACCGTGGTCGACGCGGTCAGGAGCAAAATTCCGGAAATCCTGGCGACTGCGCCCCAGGGACTGAAGGTCGCGCTGGCATTTGATCAATCCAAGTTCGTGCGTGGCGCCCTGTGGGATGTCGTGCAGGAGGCAGTAAGCGCCGCCGCCCTGGTCGCGGTGATGGTGCTCATTTTTCTTGGCTCACCACGCAGCATGCTGATCGTCATCACCTCGATCCCGCTCTCAATTCTGACCGCCATCGTGGGTCTCAAGCTGAGCGGACAGACCATCAACACGATGACGCTGGGCGGAATTGCGCTGGCGGTCGGCATGCTGGTCGACGATGCCACCGTGGAAATCGAGAACATCCACCGTAACCACGCCATGAATAAGCCGCTGCTGGTCGCGATTCTCGACGGCGCGCATCAGATCGCTACGCCGACCTTGGTGGGCACTCTTTCCATCTGCATCGTGTTTTTCCCGGTGGTCTTGCTCACGGGAGTGGCGCGGTTTCTGTTCACGCCCCTGGCGTTGGCGGTGGTGTTCGCGATGCTCACTTCCTACCTGCTGTCCCGGACGCTGGTGCCGACCATGGCCCGCTACCTGCTGGCCGACACTCACGAGGAGAACGTCGGCGGCGGAGCGGGGTGGTGGAGTCGCTTCGTGCGCGGCTTCGAAGCTTGCTTCGATCAGTTGCGGGACCGCTATCGGGACGTGCTCGGAACCTTTATCGCGCGCCGCACGTTTTCACTGGCCTGCGTCGCCGCACTGATCGTCGTTTCGATGGGCCTGCTGTTCACGGTGGGAGAGGATTTCTTTCCACCGGTGGATGCCGGCATGATGCGTCTGCACGTGCGCGCTCCTACCGGAACCCGCATCGAGCATACCGAGCTGCTGGTCGCCGACATCGAGCAAACCATTCGCAGCATCGTGCCGGCCGACGAGATCGAAAGCATCAGTGACAACATCGGCCTGCCGATTTCGTATGATCTTGCCTTTTATCAGACCGACAGCATCGGACCGCAGGACAGCGATATTCTGATCCAGCTCAAACCCGGGCATCGTCCCACTGGCGACTATCAGCGGGAGATACGCAAGGTCCTGGAAGCGCACTATCCGAACCTGACCGCGTACTTCCAGGCCGCCGATATCGTCGGCCAGGTGCTCAATTTCGGCCTCCCGGCGATGATCAATGCCCAGATCAACGGCAACAATCTGCAGAGCAACTACGATATCGCGTTGCGCCTTAAGGATAAGATGGCGCAGATTCCAGGCGTGGTCGACCTTCGGATCGGCCAGCCGCTCGATTATCCGGCCCTCAAGGTCGACGTCGATCGCGCGAAGGCGCTCCAGTTTGGCATCACGCAAACCCAGGTCGCGTCAAGCCTGCTCGCTTCGCTCAGCGGCGCGCAATTGCTGCAGCCCAATTTCTGGCTCGACCCGGTCAGCGGGGTTAACTACAACGTCATCGCGCAGGTGCCGCAGCAGGTCATCAGCTCGATAAACGCCCTGGCCAATATTCCGCTCAGCGCAACGCCGCAGAGCGCCTCCGTGCAGCAGGCGGCATCGCAGGACTCCACGGGCAACCAGCCGCAATTGCTTGGCAACCTCGCTACCGTCCATCGTGACTGGGACCCCGCGGTCGTCTCCCACTACAGTGTTCAGCGGGTGATCGATGTCAATTGCGCGGTATCGCGCCGCGACCTGGGCAGCGTCAGCGCCGACGTGCGGCGCGCGATCAACGGTCTGGGCAATCTACCAGCCGGGACTCACGTGGTCATTCGCGGACAGAGCGCGGCAATGAGTGAGTCCTTCGAGACCTTGGGTGAAGGACTGATCCTGGCAATTATCCTGGTCTACCTCCTGATGGTTGCGAATTTTCAGTCCTGGCTTGAGCCTTTCATCATCATGATGGCGGTGCCCGGCGCGCTGGCCGGGGTGCTGTGGATGCTGGTGATCACCGGCACGACGATTAACGTTGAATCATTGATGGGCGCGATAATGGCGGTCGGGGTTGGGGTCGCCAACGGCAACCTGCTGATAACTTTTGCCAACGAGCTGCGCGAGGACGGCTACAGCCCGGTGGCCGCCGCGATCCAGGCCGGCCGCATACGCTTCAGGCCGATTATCATGACGGCGCTCGCCATGATTCTCGGGATGCTGCCGATGGCGTTGGCGCTTGGCTCCGGCTCCGAGCAGAACGCTCCGCTGGGCCGTGCGGTTATCGGTGGCCTGCTGGTGGCTACGGTAATGACGCTGTTTGTGGTGCCGGCGGTATATTCGATCTTCAGCCGTACTCTGATCGGAAAGCACCAGCGCGACGCCGAGATCGAGGCGATCGGCCTGCCGGGCGCATAACTGCGCAAACGAAATGGAAGAAGATCCAAGGGAATATCAGGCCAGGCAGCCCGGCAGGTTTTTCTTTGCCGGATGGATCGGCGCGATCGCCCTGGCCGTGATCGCGACTGCCGGGCTGGTGCTGGCCCGCGATTTCTGGATCGGCCGCCAGAGCTCCGAGCTTGCGCGCGAGAATGCACTGGGGATGCACGTACTGGTGACGCGGGTCATGCATGCTCCTACGGTCCGCAATGTAAAGCTGCCAGCGTCGCTGCGCGGGTTCGATGAGACCGACATCTTCGCAAAGATCCCCGGCTATCTGAGGAAGATCAACGTTGACAAAGGTGACCGCGTTAGCGCGGGCGAAGTTATCGCCCTGGTCGACTCGCCCGAGACCGATCAGCAGGTAGCGAACGCTCGCGCCAACTACAATCTGGCGGTCGTGACAGATCGGCGCTACCGGCAACTCCTCGACGGCGGTGTCATCTCCCGGCAGGACTTCGACAACGAGCACGCAAATATGCTCCAGGCCAAGGCCACCCTGAAACAAAACCTTGCGTTGCAGAAGTACCAGGTGGTCACCGCGCCGTTTGATGGGATCGTGTCGGCGCGTTATGTCGACCAGGGGCATCTGGTTCCGCAGAGCACTGCCGGCGGGAGCGCGAACAGCGCCATCGTACAGGTCGCGAGAATGAAGCCGCTGCGCTTGTTCGCGTATATGCCGCAGAGCACCGCATTATTCGTTCGAAACGGCGACCATTCCACGTTTCAGGTAAATGAATATCCGAAGCGTAGATTCGACGGGACCGTGGCGCGGCATCCCCAAGCGTTGGCGGCCGATTCGCGCACGATGATCGTCGAGGTCGATCTGCCAAACGAAGATCTCGCGCTCTATCCAGGCATGTATGGGTTTGTGACCTTCACGGTGTCGACGCCGGCGAGCGCGCCTATGGTGGCGGACGACGCCTTGATCTTCCGTAACAACAAGATTTATGTGCCAGTCGTTCGCGCCAATCGGTTGCACCTGGTGGAAGTTGGGCTTGGCTTCGACAACGGCGTGTCGGTGCAAATCTCCAGCGGCGACGTGTCCGACAATGATCTGGTCGCGCTGAACGTGGGCCAGGCTGCGCGCGACGGCCAGGCGGTCCGTCCCGTACTAGAGAGTGCCGCGAGCGGCCGGTAACTTCGGCTCCCCACCGCGAGGACCGGGCGTCCCGGGCAAAGGATTGCGCCCGACCTCAAATCACCGCGAAATCCCGATTCTGCGCCGGCCATGAGGGTGCGTTTCTGATCGCATCCAGCACTTCGTCCGGACGCGCAACTACGGTCCACATCGTTCGATGGCGCTCGTCCATGAAGCGTTCCGCTATCGAGCTCTCCAGAAGTTCTATGCACGGCCGGTAGAAATCGCAGGTATTTACAATGATGATCGGACCGCCATAGATTCCCAGCCGCTTCCACGCCATCGCCTCAAACAGTTCTTCAAACGTGCCGCATCCGCCAGGTAGTGCGATGACCGCATCGACTTCCTGGATCATCAGGCGCTTGCGTTCATGCATGTCCCGGGTGAGGACCAGTTCGCTGAGTCCGCGATGTGCCCATTCCAGGTCGGACATGAATTGCGGAATCACGCCGATCACGCGCCCGCCTACACTCAGAGCACCATCCGCGAGGTGGCCCATCGACCCCTTGCCGCCGCCCCCGAACACCAGGGTGATTCCCGCCTCGGCAATTAGCCGGCCGAGCTGGTGGGCCGCGCGATGGTAGGAGGGATCGCAACTGCTGCTCGATGCGCAATAGACACAGACGCGTTTTATCTGCATGACCGCGATCGTAGCGAAGGATGCACGCGCCGGCGACCCGCGTCAATTCTTTTCGGCGCTGTTTTTCCAGGTCGGCATCAGCTGATTAGAAGGAATCTCCTCTCCCTTAATCTTGCGCGCCGTTTCGAGCCCCGCGACCGGCAGCCCCGCGGGATCCAGTTTTCCGATCTGCACAAGGGCGCTCGCTTGGTCCCAGTAGATTCGTTCGTAGCAGAGCCTGTTGCCCTCGAACGCGACCGATGCGACTGCTGGCACTTCGCAATACTTGCCGGTCGGACCGATGCCGGGTAGGAGCCAGTCGATTTCCCGGTCATGAGTGAAGCACATCAGCACTTCGTCGACGATTCGATCGGGACCCAGCGTGCGAGCGATAGGCACAATCTTCATATCCGCTGGCAGACTCGGGATAAAATGATGCTTGTAGAAGCGATGCAGTTCCTTCTGACCGTAGCCGCCGGTGAGCGTGGGGACGTGGTTCACGCACGGTTCGGTGACCATGGTTTTGATGGTGGCGTCAGCATCTCGAGTTCCGAACTCAAGCCCACAATGGTCGTCCCACAAGGCGCTCAGGTCGTAGCGCGGGCCGAGAGTGCTGCGGAGCAGGCCCACCGAACGGGAACGCGCGAGTTGTGCGGCAAAAGGATGGAAGCCGGCGCGCAAGTCACAATTGAACCCGTGCTGAGCACCCGCATAGACGTAAAATTCCGCGCGGTCATGCGCGGCGAGCGCTTTGCGCGTGCTCTCGCGAGCCGCCGCGGGGATGGCGGCATCGTTCTCGCCATAGTGGAACATGATGGGACATTTGATTCGCGCCGCTTCATCGAGTCGGGTTTCGATTCCTCCTCCGTAGTAAGCGATCGCCGCGTCGGTCTCGCAGCGCGCGGCCGTGAGGTACGCGAGCA
The DNA here is from genome assembly GCA_046728175.1 of Thermodesulfobacteriota bacterium. Classification (GTDB taxonomy): domain Bacteria; phylum Desulfobacterota; class Binatia; order Binatales; family Binataceae; genus JAFAHS01. The sequence continues at coordinate 66,320 of JBKPEA010000029.1, forward strand.
GCCCGCCAAAGCAGTAACCGACCACCGCCACGTTGCCCTTGCGTTCGGGTCGTGAACGCAAGTGGTCAAGGGTTGCCGCGATATCCTTGAGCGCGAGTTCCAGGTCGAGTTTCTGCCGCAGTGCCCGTCCCTTGGTGATTCCCTCCGCGGTGTAAGGCAGCTCAACCCCGGGTTCGACTCGCCAGAAGATGTCCGGCGCGAGCGCCACGTATCCTTCGGCCGCCCACCGATCGGTTACCGCTCTGATATGTGCGTTTACGCCGAAAATTTCCTGCAGCACCAGCAGCCCGGGACCTGAGCCCGAAGGCGGAAGAGACAAGTAAGCCTGGAACGTTCCACCATCGTGTGCTCGAACTTTGATCGGCTGACTGTTCATTTGTGACTCCTTCCCCGGACGCGCGCTGCCGCTACTGTATCATCGCGCTCGGGGTTTTTGCCGCGCTGACTCAGCTTGGGCCAGACGCGTTTCCAGTCCCTCAAGTTAAGATCAATGTCCGATCGCGCGCGGTCTTCCAAGTCGACCGCTTGCTTGCCGAGACGAGCCTGATCTGAAAGCCTAGCAGGGCCCGCAAGATCGCACGGCTTAATGGAATCCAGCCCGTCAGCGACCGCCCCGACGCAAATCCAATTTCATCCGCCGCGACGATATCTGCGGCTGATGTTTGCGCTGCTGATGTCGGCCACGATTTTCGAAGGCTACGACATCACCATTTTCCATCTGTGTACGCCCTACATTATGAAAACCTTCGCGATGAGCGATCGCGAGATCGGATTCGTCGCTACGCTGGTGCGGTTCGGAGGAATCCTGTCTTTTGGCATCGTAGCCAGCGCCGATCTCTATGGTCGCCGTCCAATCCTGTCGATCACCGTCGTGTTTTATACCCTGTTTACACTGGCGACCGCGTTGTCGCGCGGAATGATCACGTTCACGATTTTTCAGGCCGCAGCGCAGTTGTTCCTGGCGGCGGAATTCGGCGTGGCCGTAACCATGGTGAGCGAAGAATTTCCGGATGAAACGCGCGGTCGCGCCATCGCCGCTTTGCATACCGTCGCTTTTCTGGGCGTCGCTGCCGCTGCCGCACTCTATCCCCTGGTGGCGCCCTCGGGATGGGGCTGGCGCGGCATGTACCTGCTCGGAATCGTCCCGCTCCTCCTCACCGCATTTTTGAGGCGAGGGCTCCGCGAGACGATACGGTTTCAGGCCATGGACGCCGCCCGCAAAATGGCCGGCGCCGCTCGTGAGAAACTGCTGGCGAAGCTGCGCTCCTCGGTGGCAGAATTTGCCGGGCCCTACCGCAAGCGGCTCATACTCATCGCGATTCTGTGGAACTCGATCGGATTTGTCGGCGGGCCGACCATCACCTTCTTCAGTCTGTTAGCGATTCGCGACCATCACTGGACCGCGGCCCAAGTCGGCCTCGCGCTGATCGTCGCCTACCTGATGGGAAGCGTGGGAAGCTTGCTGAGCGGCTATGCGATGGATCGGATTGGGCGCAGGATGACCACCGCCGTCTTCTATCTAGCCTCGGCGATCTCGATGGCTATCATGTTCGGCTCCGGGTGGCACGGCTCGGTAAGGTTCGGAATTGTCGCGACCCAGTTCGCCTATCAGGCAGCCCGAACGGCCACCTCGGCGTTGTCCGCGGAGCTGTTCCCGACCGAGATTCGCGCGAGTGGCTACAGCCTTACCGTGCAGGTAATTGGGCAGTTGGGATGGACACTGTCGCCGCTGTTGATCGGAATGCTGTCGGTGCCGCTGGGCGGAATCGGAAATGCCGCGTCGGTCTTCGCGCTCGGTCCCATCGTTGGGGCCATCGCGATTGGCTATGTCCCTGAAACGCGGGGCAAAACCCTGGAAGAGATCTCGCCCGCCGTGCTTTAGGAACGTCGAGATCAACTCCTCGGTTCCGTTATTGCTGTTCCTTCCTTGTCGGAGTGGGTAAAGTTGCGCTTTCGCGCCTCCCGACCTAATCGGATTCCGGCACCAGGTCCAGCGCCGCCAGCCACGCAGCCGAGCTGCTGTCGGACGGTGCCCGCCAATCGCCCCGCGGCGACAGCGAACCACCTGAACCGACCTTGGGCGCGTTCGGAATCGTGCTGCGCTTGAACTGGCTCAGCTCAAAGAAGCGATGCAGGAAGATGCGCAGGTTCGCCTTGATCGCAGCGATCCCATACTCGTGACGGAGTGTGGCGGGAATATCGGGCCATGCCCCGTGGCGCTTGTCGCGCCATGCACAGTAAGCGAGAAACGCGATCTTCGCCGGCGCGTAGCCGAAGCGTAATGTAAAGTAGAGGTTGAAGTCTTGCAGCTCGTAGGGTCCGATGATGTTTTCGGTATAGGGTGTGGGATCGGCGCCCGGGACTGCGCTCGGCACCAGCTCCGGACTTATCGGAGTCTCGAGGATTTCCTTCAACACCGCGCTCACCGGCGCGCCCAGCCGACCGGTTGCTGCGACCCACCGAATAACATGCTGGATCAGCGTCTTCGGCACGCTCGCGTTGACCGCGTAGTGCGACATGTGATCGCCCACGCCATAGGTGCACCATCCGAGTGCCAACTCGCTCAAGTCCCCGGTCCCGATGACGATGCCGTTGTTCTGGTTGGCGAGGCGGAACAGAATGCTGGTGCGCTCGCCGGCCTGAACGTTTTCGTAGGTGACATCATACTTGAGGTCGCCGCTGGCGTGTGGGTGCGCGATGTTCTTCAGCATCAGGGTGGCGCTGGGCCGGATATCGATCTCGTGCGCGTAGCATCCAACCGCGTTCATAAGACGGCGCGCTTGCCCAAGCGTTCGATCACTGGTTGCGAAACCGGGCATCGTGTAGGCGAGGATGTTTTTGCGCGAAAGCCCGAGGCGGTCCATCGCCTGGGCGCAGACCAGCAGCGCTTGGGTTGAATCCAGTCCGCCGGAAATGCCCACCACGACCCGTTCGATGCCGGTCGCGCGCAGCCTCGTCGCCAGGCCCTGGACCTGGATTTCGTAGACTTCGGAGCATCGTTCGTCGCGATATTTCGGGTCGGCGGGAACGTAGGGAAAGCGCTCGTAGACCCGGTTGGGGAGCATCCGCTCCGCGTGCGGCAGCGCGCTCGAAAACTCGATGGTGCGAAATTCGGCCAGGTTGGCACGCTCGCGGCGAATCGAGTCGCCGAAACTAGTTTGCCGCATCCGCTCCTGGGTCAGGCGTTCAAGGTCGATATCGGCGCAGATGAGTTGTGGCGCGTCACTGAAGCGCTGCGACTCCGCGAGCTTGGTTCCGTTCTCATAGATCATCGCGTGGCCGTCCCACGCCAGGTCGGTGGTCGATTCGCCGGGGCCGGCCGCTGAATAAAGATACGCCGCCAGACATCGCGCCGACTGGCTGCCGACCAACTCGCGTCGATAATCCGCTTTCGCGATCGTGATGTTTGACGCTGAGAGATTCAGCAGTACCGTCGCTCCCGCCAGCGCAGCAGACGCAGAGGGCGGAATCGGCGTCCACAGGTCTTCACAAATTTCAGCAGCAAACACGAACAGGGGCTGCTCCCGATGCTGAAACAACAGCCGATTGCCAAATGGCACGTGGCGGGCGCCACCGAGCTCGATGTCCTTGCTGCGCGCTGAATCCGCGGGCGCGAATTGCCGCGCTTCGTAGAATTCGCGGTAGTTCGGCAGGAAGGTCTTTGGGACCACCCCGAGAATTGCTCCGCGGCACACCACCACCGCACAGTTGAAGAGCAGGTGGTCCGCGCGCACGGGCATGCCGACCACCGCCACCAGATTCATCTCGCGAGAAGAGGTCACGACCTCGCGCAGGGCGTCTTCAGTTGCATCCAGCAGCGCGCGCTGCTGGAACAAGTCATCGCAGGTGTAGCTGGCGAGACCCAGCTCCGGAAAAAGCGCCAGCGCCGCGTCGCTCTCGGCAGCCTGCTCCATCAATCCGAGAGTCGCGCGTGAATTGAAAGCGGGGTCCGCCACGCGTAGCGCGGGAATTCCGACTGCGACCCGCACGAAGTCGTGGCTATAAAGGTTGTAGAAATTGTCGCCCCGTTTCACGCTGCGCCCTCTAGCCGGCTCCGCGAGCGAGCCAGGACTTTGCGTATTTTAGACACAAAGTCTCCGGGCTGTCATGCCTCGATGCAGGCGCCCGTTGCTCAGCGGGAGTGGTCGGCGATGAACTGCAGCATTAGGTTGCGAAGCTCGGCACCATGCGCGCCGCGGAGGATTTCGGTTCCGTGCTCATGGCCGGAATAAATTTTGAGCGACTTTTTAGCCGTCGCGTGCTTGTAGAGAATTGCGGAATTGCCGGCCACGAATGGGTCGTCGGTGGTTTCCACGAACAGCAACGGTGCCTTTACCTGGGCATCCGCGTCGTAGACGTTGAGCCCCCCAAACTCAACCGGCGTGGACAATAGGATCAGTCCGGTGACCGGGTACTGCGAAGCGAGCGCAACCGCCGCATCCGCGCCCATGCTTGCCCCCGCTATGAACAGGTGTTTCATGCGCGGACGCATGAAGTCATAGGCCGCTTTAAGATCCACGGGAGAATCGGGGACGTGCACAACCAGCCCCGACTCGGGAAAGCCCCTAAAATCGAAAGTCAGCGCACAGTAACCATGCGCGGCAAGGATCATTGCGAAGTCGGTCCAACCCGTCTGATCACCGTTGTATTGATGTGCCAGTATCACGCCCGTATCGCCCCCGCCGTACAGATGCGCGCCCAGCGCCAGTCCATCGGCGGTCCTGAGCTGCACCGGGGTTCCTGCGGCCGCGTCGCGCGGCGTGACCGGGTTGAAAGCAGAAGCGTCGCCAGCGGCAAAAGTCTGATCCGCGTGCACCTCGCCAAAACCGACCGTCGTTACGATTGCCGCCACCAGGGCGATGCTGACCGCGTTGAGCAGTGCCATCAGATCGCGAGTCTCTTCCTGATCGCGTCGACGATCTGAGCCGGCGTATCCGAGACATCAATCGTGATCGCGTCACGAGGTTCTTCCAGCGCTTCGAATTGGCTCGGTAAAAGAGAACTCGGCATGAAATGATCTTTCCGCTTTCCAAGCCGCGCCTCGACAAGCTTGGGCGATCCCTTCAGATATATGATTCGCACCTGCCCGGAGTCGCTGACGATCAATTCGCGGTATGACTGTTTGAGAGCGGAGCAGGCAATAACCGCATCAACCCCGTCGGCAAGGCATTGGTCGACTAAACGGCGGATGCGGTGGAGCCATGGTAGGCGGTCGGCGTCGGTGAGCGGAATCCCGCGGCTCATCTTGCTGCGGTTGGCAGCAGAATGCAGATCGTCACCCTCGTAGAATCGCCACTTAAGCGCCTTCGCAAGCAGCGCCCCAATGGTGGTTTTGCCGGAGCCGGACACTCCCATCAAAACGAGGATCATCGCAGGCAACATTCTCCCGCTCGCCTCTGCTAACCCACACAGATCCGGGCTTAAAACTACGGCGGCTGCGGCATGACACTCCGCAGCCGCTTTTTCAACGGTACGGGACAGATTCCGTTGCCGGCGTGGTTCTCGTGGACAGCCCGTCTCGCGCGGACCATTGGAGCTCGATGTTCATAGAGAATTTGCAAAAGATCCTTTCCAACCTTTCCATCTACGCTAACCACCCCGAGGAATTTCTGGAGGGAATGATCCGCTCGCTCTTCAAGAAACCGCACCCTGGGGTCGATTTCCAAGCGCTGGTGAAAACCAGCCTGCAGACCCCGACCAGTACTGGGATAGCCATGTGGTGGCAGACATCTTCGGCGCTGATCGCCGTCGGGCCTTGGCCAAACTGAATAAGCCGGCGCTGGTAATTGCTTCTTCGGGGTCTCCGTTACTCGATGTGCAAAAACGAATGGCCGCAACCATTCCGGGCTCGAAGTTTATCGCCATCGAGGGCGCAGCGCACGCGGTCCTTGTCGACCAACCTGAGAAATTCGACGAAGCACTAGTGTCCTGTCCCAATGGTTCGTTTAATAAGTGAAGGGGCATGAGTTTCGACGGTTCGATGAGCGAAGCGAGCGATGCTGGCGAGAATCTGGTCGGCGGTTTTGGTCCACTTAAACGGGCGCGGCGCTTGATTGTGCGC
>JBKPEA010000030.1:0-44213 GCA_046728175.1 Thermodesulfobacteriota bacterium
CCATAGGGGAGCGTCGCGCTTCGCAGGCTCGGAAAAGCTGAGACTGTGGCGCTCAGGAATGAACAAGTCGTGGGCTCGGTAGTCGGTGCTACCCGTGCCACGCAGGCCGGTCGTGTACCAGGTGTCCGCGATCTCGAAAGACGATGCCGGCGCGAGCATCAACCGCCATCGGGGAACCCGTTCGTCGATCATTTCGGGTACGCCGTTGGCGTAGACGATGCAGCCAGCCGAGACCACATCGGCATGGGTGATACCCGAGCCGAAGGGCCATTGTCCGTTGATTCGAAAACCACCCTCAACGCGGTCGGCGCGGCCGATCGGCAAGGCATGACCCGCCGTGGCCAAGTCGAGACTGGGATAGAGTTCGCGCGCGGCAGCGTCGTCCAAGTATCCGGAAAAAAGGCCCGAGTCACACCCGATCATCACGCACCATCCGACCGAAGCGTTGGCCTTCGACAGTTCTTCAATCACCTCGACCTGCTCGATCGTGCTGAGTTCGGGCCCGCCCCAGCTCTTCGGCATAGTGAGCCGGAACATGCCGGCGCGGCGGATACGCTCAGCTACCTCGGCCGGAAGCCTGCGGGCCGCTTCGATCTCAGGTGATTTTTCGCACAGGAACCCGCCTAACTCACGTGCATTCGCATAAATGTCGGCCGCGCTGAGAAAGGGTCCCGCGTCACCATCGGGGGCAAGTGTCGATGGTCCCGTCATCAGGGTTCCTCCCCTCGGGTTCGTCTGCTCCCGATCGATGTACCGCCGCGGCGTGATTCAGGCAATGCGCAAACTAGCCGAATCTCGGAAAGGTGCGCATCTGTCGATGATGTCATTGATAGTACGCAAACCCTTAGGACGAGGATTGTGACCGCCTAGTCGGTGTCGGGCTGAACCCTTGTGGATCTGGGCGGCGCGTATCGCAGGCCACCTCGGAACCTCAACTGATCGGCTCACCGTTTTGCGACAGGGACTTACTTCTCGGAACCCTGAGGCACGGCTGATTTCGCAACGGAGTCAGTGCGCAGGCGAATTCGGGCATTGTCCCAGGTTATGGCGGGACCGATCGGCTTGAGCCGCAGGAGAACCATGTCCGCGTAGGCCCTACGGGTAGCTTCCGTCAACACTCCCGTGGACTCACCGAACCCGCCATATTTCCTCGCCAGCGCGGCGACGGCACGATCATATTCTTCGCCCGCCTCCACCCGCTCCACCTCGACTCGCATCATGACCGCGCACAGCTCCTTCCAGCGCTCTCCTCTTTCCACCAGGAAATTGCCGCGCGAGTCGTGGCGGATGCGCGCGAGCTTCTTGGACTGCGCCGGAGTGCGCAAATAGATATGCCGGTCGAGCGCCACAAACCACATCGGGAGAGAAATAGGCCAACCGTTGCGCTGAAGGGTCGTGAAGATCCCCGTGTGTGCCCGCTCGAGTTCGGCCCACGCTTCTTCTTCCGAAAGACGAATGCTCAAGGGTCGATCGATCTCCTTTTCAAATCGGGCGGGACCGCTCGGCGAGCGCGAATCACGTCTCCAACCATTGCCGCTGGTCAGCGGCCGCGACTAGATCGCCGTGTAACCCCCATCCACCACCAGTTCCGCGCCCGTGACGAACGATGCCTCGTCGCTTGCGAGGAATACCACACACCACCCGACCTCTTCGGGCTGAGCTCCGCGCTTCATTGGCGCGAGCTCTATCAGAGACTGCAATTGTTCGCGCGGCACAATGTCGACCATGGGTGTCAGGATCACGCCCGGGTGAACCGAGTTCACGCGAATCTTATCGGGGGCGTACTGTACCGCCGCCGCCTTGGTCAGCAGCCGAACCGCGCCTTTAGTGCCGTGATACGCGGCGGAACCGGCTGAACCGATTAGTCCGTAGATCGAGGAGATATTGATAATCGAGCCACCGCCGCGCCGGCGCATCGCCGGCACCGCCGCCTTCATTCCGAGCCACACACCCTTCTGGTTGATGTTGACCACGGCGTCCCAGTCTTCTTCATTGGTGTCTTCGATGCCGCCGGTCCGATAGATGCCGGCGTTATTGACCAGGATATCGAGGCCGCCAAATTCACGTTCGCCGGCGGCGACTGCAGCGCGCCAGTCGTTGGCGCGCGTAACATCGAGATGAAGCGCCACTGCGGCTTTCGTCGCGGCCTGGGCGTTGATTTCATCCGCGGTCTGTCTGCAGACATCGTCGAGCACATCGCCGACCACGACCTTCGCGCCCTCACTGGCGAAGAGCCGTGCCTCGGCGGCACCCTGTCCGCGCGCGCCACCCGAGATGAGAGCGACCTTGCCTTTAAGTCGTTCCATTCTGAAGTTCCTCCGACTTGCTCCGGGTCTTCAGCTCGGTGCTGGCCGCGGCTTCAGGCCGCGGTCAGACCGCCATCTACCACGAACTCCGCACCGGTCACGTACGAGGCCTCGTCGCAGGCCAGAAACAGCACAACGTGGGCGACCTCCTCGGGTCGGCCCTCGCGTCTCATAGGCACGATCGTGCTGATGGCTTCGCGTCGCTCCTTCGGGATTATGTCGATCATTTGGGTGGAGATGACTCCCGGATGAACCGAGTTGACCCGGATTTTCTCGCCCGCGTATTGCAGGGCGGCGGACTTGGTCAACAGCCGCACCGCGCCCTTGGTGCCGTGATACGCGGTCGAACCGGGCGAACCGGTCAGCCCCGCGACTGACGAGATGTTTACGATCGCACCCCCACCCCGCTGACGCATTGCCGGTACCGCCGTCTTCATCCCGAGCCACACGCCCTTCTGGTTGATGTTGACGAGCGAGTCCCAGAGTTCCTCGCTGGTGTCCTCGAGACCGGACATGTTGAAGATGCCGGCGTTGTTGACCAGGATGTCGAGGCCACCAAAATCCCTTACGCAGAAGTCGACCGCAGCTCGCCAGTCTGCGGCGCGCGTGACGTCGAGATGCAGCGCAGCGGCCACGCGCTTTCCTGCTCGCGAGTTGATTTCCGCCGCAAGTCTGGTTGCCTGATCATCGAGCACATCTCCGACGACAACCCTTGCCCCTTCGTTGACGAACAGCCGGGCCTCGGCGGCACCCTGTCCGCGCGCACCACCGGAAATCAGCGCAACCTTGCCTCTAAGCCGATCCATGTTACCTCGTATGCGGGCGCAATCGCCCAAGCCGATTGCGTCGCTCTCCAGACGCGTTTTGCGACCTCGCCTACTTCATCATCTCAACGCCGCCGGTCACCAGAGCGAAGATCGTCGCCCCATTTCTGGTCGAGACCGTGTGTGTGCAGCCATTGGGCCGGTAGTTCACATTGCCCGCGACAACCTCGCCGGACTCATCCGCATTGGAACCTTCGATCACAAAGATCAGTTCGTCCCCGACGTGCTTATGACGGGGCAATTGGGCGCCCGGGTCGAAGCGCACCAGCGCGGCTCGTCGTTTGGTTTCTTTGTCGTGCCAGATCGGTTTCTGGCGTACCCCGGGCATTGCCTCGGTCCAGGCAATCTCACTCAGGTTGAAGTTCTGCGAGCGCGGAGCCCCCATCAGCTCTGTGGCAGGTTCGATGCCGCCACTGACAATGGTGAGCACGGTTGCACCGTTCTTGCTGGTGACGCTGTGAATGCACCCGTTCGGACGATAGCCGACATTGCCGGTGGTGGTGGTGCCGTGTTCGTCGCCAATTGAACCTTCGATGACATAGAGCAATTCGTCCCCCACATGACGATGCGTCGGGAGCGTCGCGCCGGGCTCGAAGCGGGTGAGCAGGGCGCGGCGCTTGGTCGCCGGGTCGGACCACAGCGCCTTGGCCTTGATTGCCGGAGCCATCGAAGTCCATTCGAGGTCATTCACGCGGATTATCTGCGATGATGTTTCGGTCATGGTTTCCTCCGCTGCGGCAATCTTCTGGCGGGATCAGCGCGCCGGTTAACTGGCTTGCTAACGCTGTTCCGTCAGCGTTGTCAATCCACGCGAACTGGCAACGCTTCGGCATTGTGAAGCAGAGTGGTGATTCCCATTCCTCCGCAGTGCTCCGGGGTGCAGGGTTAGTCCCCAGCCAAACCTGGAGCTTCGGGCAGACGGGAATTGTCTCTCCCAGGCGCAAGAACGCGTGAAGAGTTCTCGGCTTCGGGTCCCATCCCGCGGGCGGGAGCGATTGCTGGTGGGCGGATTGCCGCGATTGCCCGATTCGTGGCATTAACCATCAGGCCCTCGCCGGCATTCACTGGAGATTTGATTTGAGCATGGCAAATCTGCCGCTCCTCAAGGTCCCGATCGTTGATTACGGAGCAGACCAGTCTGCTATGGAGCGCTATCGCAACGAAGGCGAGGGCCGTGCGACGGGCCTCGGCAACCGAGGTGCGCTTAAGTTAGATCGCGCGGGTAATCTCGATCCGGCGATTCAAGATGCGTACAAACGCTGCGGATTTTACATCTTCGAAGGATTGCTGGCCGAGGAAGAGCTTAAGGACCTCGAACGGGACGTGGCCGAGATGCTTGCCCGCGCACCCGTCACAAAAGGTGCCGCTACCGACAGCCAGGGGCGTCCGGCACTCTCGGCGGATTGCAAGGCGCAGAACATCTCCTGGGTCAAACCGCTTTCCGATCCGCTCGGGGGCACCTCTTTTGCGCACGGCCGACACCCGGTCAAGATGACCGAGCCCAGCCCGCCTAAAGAAGCGCCCGAATATGTGATGCAGCTGGTGCTCGGCTCGCTGCAGTTTTCCGACGCGTGCCTGCGGCTCTACGGACATCCGCAACTGCTGGCGGTAGCCGAGAGCATCAATGGCAAGGATTTCACCCCCTTCAACGAAGCGGTGTGGATCAAGCACCCGGGCCTGGGTGGTTCGGTGGCATGGCATCAGGATGGCTGGACCCACTGGGAAAGTCCGACTCTCGACGAGGGCACGCACGGCTTCAACTTCATGGCACAACTCTACGGTAGTAACGCGATCAACGGGCTGTGGGTGGTGCCCGGGTCACACCGGCACGGCAAGGCGGACATCAAGGCGATGATTGAGGCGGCGGGCTCCGATCGTTTGCCCGATGCCGTCCCCCTTATCTGTGCACCTGGCGACGTGGCGATCTGCAACCGCCAGGCAATCCACGGTTCGTTTGCGAACACTTGCCAGGATGTACGGGTCACGATCAACTTCGGTTTTCATCGTCGCAAGTCAGTGCTGGGAGTAGTCAGCGGAGGCGTTCACAACCCGCTCGCGGTTTACGACGATCAGCGCATTCACGAGCGTTCCCGGCTAATCATGTATGCCATCGATGCGCGCCAGCAGCGATTCCCGGATGAGAAGCCTTACCGGTACCAGCCGCTCGCTGACCAGCAAGAGCTGTATCGTTGGACGGCGGAAAAGAGAGCCGAGCTGAAGGACTATAATCTGCTGGACCTTGGGATCTAGTCGTCTCTCCTTCCTGATCGGACCCTCCTAACACGAGGTGCGGCGCGAGACTTTCGTGGCCCGGAGTGAGGCCACCGGAATGAGAAGGCCCCGGCTCGTCGAACGAAGACCTTTAAGACGCCAACCGCTAGCTTCGCATGCGCGATCCGATTAGCCCGCTGCCCGCGAGGCTTTGAGGGTCGCGCGACTTCCATCGACCACGCTCAACGTCGCTGAAGAATTCTTCCACGGCGCGATTGAACGCGGCTGGCTCCTCGAGGTTTACCGCGTGCCCCGTTCGCGGCACCATCCACAATCCAGCTCTTGGAATAGTTTGCTTGAGCATAACGCTGGCGTCGAGACATGGGTCGTCCTCGTCCCCGACGATGAGCAGAACCGGAACCGTCAGTTTGGCCAGTTCCGAGGTTAAGTCGTAAAGCGACGGACGCTGCGCCTGGTAGTTGCGCAAGGTCAATGCCGATCCGATGGGAGAATGCTCACTCAGATGCCGCACGAATTCTTCCCAGCCGCGCGGATCCTTGTTGCGGAGTTGAATGCGGGTCGGCCCAAGACCCAATGCCCGCGCGACCGGCGCCGAACCCTCCTTGAGAAAGCGCTCTGCCGTCGCTTCGCATTGCCTGCGAAAAGTCTCGCGCTCGGACTTCGGCGCGCCCGAACCGCACCCGGCCACGACCAGGGAAGTGGCGCTTTCCGGATAGCGCAAGCCGAAATGCAGAGCCGCGAAAGCTCCCATGCTGAGTCCAAGGACGTGAGCCTTGTCGATCGCGAGATGGTTCAGGACCGCCGCGATGTCGTCGGTCGCATGATCCTGTCCATAGGATGAATCATCCCGTGGCACGTCGGAGGGTGGATAACCGCGCGCATTGAACGTGATGCATCGGTAGTGTCGCGAAAACCAGCGCACCTGGCTTTCCCACTGGCGGTAGTCGGAGCCGAACTCGTGCACGAAAATGATCGGATGGCCCTCTCCGCTCTCCTCGAAGTAGAGTCTTGCTCCTGACGATTGTGCGTACGGCATGGGCTAACTCCCGCGCGAGTGATATGGCGGACAGTTAGTTCATGCGAGCAAGCTTCGCAACTGCATTGCAACAGGAGATCGATCGAGATGGCGGAAAAAATAGCGATCGTAACCGGCGCAGGTACCGGCATCGGAAAGCATGCGGCGCTCGCGCTGATGCGCGAAGGATACGCGGTCGTGTTCGGTGGACGGCGGTCGGAATTGCTCGAGGCGGCCGCGGCCGAGGGGCGTACGACGGGTTCGTCCGCCATGGTGGTGCAGACGGATGTGCGCGATCCGGAATCGGTCAAAAACCTGTTCGCGAAGACCCGCGCAGCGTACGGCCGTCTCGACGTGCTGTTCAACAACGCGGGAATTGGTGCTCCGGCCGTGCCGCTCGAAGATCTTTCCGTGGAACGCTGGCGGGCAGTCGTCGAAACTAATCTGACTGGTGCATTCCTGTGCACGCAGGAGGCCTTTCGCATCATGAAGGCACAGCAGCCCCGGGGCGGGCGCATCATCAACAACGGCTCGATCTCGGCCCACACGCCGCGCCCCAAATCCGCTCCCTATACCTCGACCAAGCACGCGATGACCGGGCTCACCAAATCGACCTCGCTCGATGGCCGCAAGTACGATATTGCATGTGGCCAGATTGATATCGGCAACGCCGCAACCGAGATGACCGAGCCCATGGCCCGCGGTGTGCCGCAGGCGTCGGGCGGGATTGCTGCTGAGCCCACGTTCGATGTCGAACACGTCGCGCGCGTGGTGGTGTACATGGCCAATCTGCCGCTGGAAGCGAACGTTCAGTTCATTACGATCATGGCTACCAAAATGCCCTTCGTAGGGCGCGGCTGAGGTTCTTTGCCTGGTTCGGAACCTCGCTGGTGCGAGCCGTGTTGCACGTGCAACGGCGACAATCAGGTCGAACAACGTGCGGTATAGGGCACGAGATGAGACGTTGGTCGGACGCCATGAATTGGAATGGATGGGAAGAGAGCGGTACGAGCCTTCCTGTCGAGGCGGCACCGGCTAGTCGCGACTCGGCTGCGGTCGCAGACGCCCTCAGTAGCCCGCAAACCCCATATCGGTGGTTGCCTGCGCGTCGGGATCGGTGCACACGTTGACCAATGCGGTCTTGCGACTCTTGATGGCGCGTTCGATCGCCGGACGGATCGCATCGGGGCGCTCCACGAATTCTCCGTAGCCGCCGAGCGCTTCGATCATTTTGTCATAGCGTTGGAACCCGAGGTCGCGGCCGACGTTGCCGCCGGTCTTGCGCGAGGTGAACCCGCCGTTGTTCGAGACCACTACCACTATGGGCAAGCGATGCCGAATAGCGGTGTCCATTTCCATCCCGTTCCAGCCGAATGCTCCGTCGCCGCTCAGCACCAGCACGGGGAGATCGGGACGGGCGGCCTGCGCACCGATTCCGAAGGGGATACCGACGCCCATACATCCATGCGGACCGGCATTGAGACTGCAGCGCGCCTGGTAGATGGGAATCGATTGGCGAGCGAAGTTCAGTATTTCATGTCCGTCAACCACCAGGATGGTCTCGCGCGAAATGACTTCCTTGACCTCATTGCACAGGCGCAGCGGATGGATCGGAACCGCATCGGAGTGCAACAGCGGCGCCGAGCGTTCCAGGTTCGAGCGATGCTTGACGGCGAGTTGCGCGACCCATTCGGTCTCGTGCTTGGGATCAAACTTGCCGGCCGCCTCAAGGGTGAGTTGCTCGAGCACCAGTCTGGCGTCACCGATGACGCCGATGTCGGCGGCGCGATTATGTCCGATCTCCTTACCATCGAGGTTCACGTTGATCAGCTTGGCGTCGGGCGAGAAACGTGGAGGTCGCAAAAATGACAGCATCGAGTTGGCGCGGGCACCGATAACCAACACCACGTCTGCCTCGCGAAATGCGGTCGAGCGCGCCCCCGGGAACGAGCGGGGATGGTCTTCCGCAACCACTCCACGGCCTTGCGGGGTGGTGAAGAAGGGCAGTCCCGTCGCGTCGATGAACTTCTGCAGCTGATCCTCCGCCCGTGACCACAGCACGCCGCTTCCTGTAAGGACCAGCGGTTTGCGTGCCTTGGCCAGAAGCTCGACCGCGCTGCGTATCAGGGCTGGATCACCCGCGGGACGCGCTTCGGTCCGCGAGGGGCTCGCGACCCAGTGAATTCTCTCCTCCTCGACCTTACCGGCTAGCACGTCACCCGGCAGGTCGAGGTAGACTGGTCCCCGCTTACCGTCGAGCGCGTCACGAAAAGCAATGCTGATATATTCAGGAATCCGGTAACCGAGGTCGACGCGATACGCAGACTTCACGATCGGTCGCATCATCGGAATCTGGTCCATCTCCTGGAACGTGTCGAGCGTGGTCCCGCGCATCGGGGCGGCGCCGCCGATTGCGATGACGGGGGCGGCGTCAGCCCACGCGTTGCCAAGACCGGTCACCAAGTTGGCAACGCCCGGACCCATCGGTGCGATACAGATTCCGGGTTTCCCGGTAACCCTCGCATACGCGTGCGCCATCATGGCCGCAGCCTGCTCGTGGCGCACGTAGATCCCCTGCATGCCCAGTTCCAGGCACGCGCCGGCGGTACCCGAGGTGGGCCCGCCCATCATGAAGAAGATCGTGTCGACGCCTTCCCGCTTGAACGACTGAGCGATGATCTGTTCCCCGCGTAATGTTCCCATGGTCGATTGCCTCCAAGCTGCCCGGCTAAGCCATGTGGCAAACGAGCAACATGCGGCCGCCTGTGTCAAGGGGATCGGGGACCGGCGCTCGCCTGGTCGTTGAGTCTTGCGGTTCTGGCTGCAGCGACGCGGTGGGTGAGATTGGCAAGCGGGACCTGGTTCCTGGCGTGATACGTGTGCAGGAAGGAGCGCCGTCGGGACCTGCAACTCTCGGTGCGCACGTTGGGCGGCACTAGTTTTCTGATGCAGAGGTTCCCCTCCTTCGCGGAGGTTGTGTTTGGGCCGCGAGGATGTGAAAAGTTGAGGCGCTGAGAGAGCGGAAATCACATGGCACAGACGTCGAAACGTATGCTCGAGGGCTACCGGGTGCTTGATTTCACACAGGTCCTGGCCGGACCCACCACGACGCGATATCTGGCCGAGATGGGGGCCGAGGTAGTCAAGGTCGAGTTTGCTCCCAATGGCGATATATCGCGCGGGGTACCTTACATTCGGAACGGGCGGAGCGCGTACTACGTCCAGCAGAATCTGGGCAAGAAAAGTTTGTGCCTCGACCTCAAGAATCCCAAGGCTGTAGAGATTATCCGCGACCTGATCCGGAAGGTCGATGTGATCGTGGAGAACTACGCGCCCGGAGTGATCGGGCGGCTGGGATTCGGCTACGAAGCGGTCCGGGCGCTTCAACCGAAGGTTATCATGTGTTCGATCTCGACCTTCGGACAGAACGGACCGCTCGCCAACCGTCCCGGCTACGACTTTATCGGATGCGCCTATTCGGGCGTGTTGAGCATGATTGGCGAGCGCGACGGTGCACCATCGCTGCCCGCGGTGGGAGTCGGCGATATCAGCACCGGGGTGCACGCTCTGTCAGCGATCGTGGCGGCGCTGCTCCATCGCGAACGGACCGGCGAGGGGCAATATCTGGAGACCTCGCTGCTCGATTGTTATTTCAGCTACCACGACATGCCGGTGCACACCGCGAGTTTGAGCGGCGGCGCGATTTTGCCGCGGCGCAACGGCGCCCACCATTACGCGGTTGCACCACTCGGCATATTCAACGGCAAGCGGCATCCGATTCTGATCATGGCGGGAACCCAACACCAATTCCCGTACCTGTGCCGTGCGATGGGAATGCCGGAGCTGGTGGACGATCCCCGCTTTCGCACCATTTCTGCTCGTATGGAGCACGTCGAAGAACTGAAGGCACTCATTCAGAAATGGTTCGACGCAATGCCGACCGACGAGGCGGTGTACCGCTGTTTCGAGGAGTATCGGGTGCCCTTCGCGGAAGTGTTATCGACTGAAGAGGCGATGGCGCATCCGCATCTGCGCGAGCGCGAGCTGGTGCGGACGGTGAGCGATCGTTTCCTGGGCGAGTTCGAGGTACCAGGGTTTCCGATGCGCTTTTCGGGTTACGGGCGGCATCGGACGGCTACGGCGCCGACCTTGGGAGAGCACAACGCCGCGGTGCTGCGCGAGTATCTGGGATACTCGCCTGAACGGATTTCGGCGCTGGAGGGTGAGGGTGTGCTGTGTCGTGGTGAGCGGTGACGGGTGGCGCCGCTGATGCCAATCGGGCGGAGCTGAACCAACCCGGACCCAATCGTTATCTAGACGACCGGCTTGAGGTGCGGTGCGACCTCCCGGGCAAATAGTTCCATCGAACGGCGTGACCGTTCCGGTGCCAGGCCGGGCAGATGCATTCCTAGCACCAGGTGCGTAGTTCGCACATTCTTGAGGGACTCGTTAAGACGCGCAACGACTTCGTCCGGGCTGCCGAACAGCGGAGTAAACATCAGGCCCTTCGCGTGGCGAAGCTTGGATGGTTCAGGCAGATTCGCGAATTGCGCAGCGTTGGGCATCTCGTTGGCCTCGACGATCCAGCGGCCATACAGCCTCAGCATGCAATGATAGTGATCCTGTGCCTGGGACCATGCTTCGTCGGTGCTCGGCGCGATATAGGTCCAGTGGAGTTGAGCGGCGCTGTAGTCCGTAGGGTTTCGGCCTGCCTGGCGCAGTGATTCGTCATAGATTTGTTGCGCGCGTGGGTCGCCCAGACCCATGAAATGACATCCCATCCGCCCCGCGCGTCGGATAGCCTTGGGCGCGCCCGCCCCAATCCACAGCGGCGGATGGGGCTTTTGCACGACGGGCGGCATCAAGGTGATGTTCTGCACGCGGTAGTGCCGTCCGGAGTACGAGAAGTCCTCCTTGGTCCACGCACCGCGCAGCACCTCGATGCCCTCTTCCATGCGGCCGGCGCGCGCTTTTCGATCCACCCCGTAGCCGGCGAATTCATTTGGGCCGTAGCCCTGACCCACCCCGAGATCGAAGCGGCCGTTGGAGATGATGTCGATCGTCGCTGCATCTTCCGCAACCCGGACGGCGTTGTGCAGGGGCAGCAACACCAGGTAAGTGCCCACCCTGATGCGCGTGGTCGTCGCGGCGATTGCGGACGCGATCGGAAGAATCGCGGGCGAATAGCCGTCTTCCGCGAAGTGGTGCTCGGTGAGCCACGCCTGGTCGTAGCCGAGTTCTTCGGCGCTCCGGATTTGTGCCAGCTGCTCGGCGTAGAACTGCGGCCACGGTCTCCGCCATTCGACCGGGTTGCGGAACGGGAACAACAATCCCACATTAAGCTTGTCGCAAAGGCTCATTCGCCATTCACTATTCCGGCACCCCGAATTTGACAAGCCTGCGCACCTGGTCGTGGACTCTCGCGGAGGTTTGACGAGAGGGCGTCAAGCGTGCCTGACTACGGTTGTGGTGGGCGCGCGCTGGCGTCGACAACGCTGGTGGCGACCCTCACGAGGAGACGCCGGCCATGGTGAACGATTTCGATTTGACCAACCCTGATTTCTTCGTTTCCGGCGACCCGCATTCAGTTTGGAGAGAACTGCGTGCGAGCGATCCCGTGCACTGGACCGAGCGTCAGAACAAAAAGGGTTTCTGGTCAATAACCAAGTACGATGACGCACAGCGCGTTTATCGTGATCCGACGACGTTCAGCTCGCAGGGCGGTATCGCACTCGGTTTCGCCGACGCACCCGATCCGAATCAGCCGCGCATGCTGTTTGGCTTCGGCCAGATGATGATCACCACCGATCCGCCGCGCCACGGACGAATCCGGCAGATGCTCAATCGGCGGTTTACGCCGCGCGCGCTGGCGCCGCACGAACCGCACGTTCGCGCGATCACCCGGGAAATCATCGACTCGGTCGCCGAGCAGGGCCGTTGCGACCTAGTAGTCGACGTGGCGGCGAAGCTGCCGACCGCGGTCATCTGCGAGATGCTCGCGGTCCCACGCGAAGATTGGGACCTGATGTTCGCACTCGGCAACATGACGGTGGGGAACGAAGACCCCGAGTACCAGGTCGACGGATCGGCCCAGAAAACGGGCGCGCTGGCACAGAGGGACATCTTCAACTATTTCATGAAGTTAATTGGCGAACGACGCAGCAAACCGGGTGACGACCTGGTCAGCGCGCTCGTGCATGGTGACATCGAGGGCGAGCGTCTCAGCGACCTCGAGGTGCTGTTCAACTGCTTTCTGCTGATACTGGGAGGCCAGGAAACCACCCGCAACGCGATCACCGGGGGGATGGACGCGTTGATGCGCTGTCCCGGCGATCGCGAGCGCCTGATGCGCGACCCCGCGCTGATGCCGACCGCCATCGAGGAAATCCTGCGCTGGACCTCACCGATCACGCATATTATGCGCACCGCGACGCGTGCGGTGGAGCTGCGCGGGCGATCGATTCAGGAAGGGGACCGAGTGGTCATCTGGAACCCATCCGCGAATCGAGACGAAGAGGTGTTCGCGGATCCCTACACCTTCGACCTTGCCCGCAAGCCCAACGACCATATCGCGTTCGGCTACGGTGAGCATTTCTGTATCGGTGCGAACCTCGCCCGACTCGAGCTGCGCGTGATGGTCGACGAACTGCTCGACCGCATGCCGGACATGGCTGCGGCCGGACCGCTCGAGCGTTTGCGATCCAATCTGCTCGCCGGCATCAAGCATCTGCCGGTCACATTCACTCCCGCCAGGGTCGCGGCCTGACCGCACCGCTGGCACGTCGTGGGGAGACGACTATGAAGCTGGACGGCAAGAACGCGCTCATCACGGGCGCAGGATCGGGAATGGGCAGAGCGACGGCACTATTGTTCGCGCGCGAGGGGGCGAAGGTCGCGGCCATCGACATCGATGAAAAGACTGCCGCTGAGACGGCCACCCAAATTGAGCGCAACGGCGGGAAGGCGGTCGCGATTCGCGCTGACGTTTCGGTGGAAGCCGACGCGAAGCAAATGGTCGAAACTGCGGCGCGGCGGCTGGGCACACCAGGCGTGCTGTTCAATAACGCGGGCATCGAAGGCGAATCGGCGCTGATCGGCAAAATGACCGCAGAGGCTTTCGACCGCGTGATTGCAATCAACCTGCGCGGCGTGTTCCTCGGGATGAAATATGTTCTGCCGCCCATGGTCGACGCGGGAGGGGGCTCGATAATCAACCAGGCTTCGATCGCAGGAATGGTGGCGGTGCGCGGTGGAGCCGCGTACAGCGCGGCAAAGGCCGGCGTGATCGCAATGACGCGCGTGGCAGCGCTCGAATACGCCCCCTACAACATTCGCGTCAACTGCATCTGCCCGGGCGGCATCGAAACCGCGATGGCCAAGCGCATTCGGCGTGGCGCCGAGCCCAATCCCAAGGCGGTTAGACGCATTTCGGTGCTCGGACGGATGGGAGAGCCGGAGGAGATCGCGAACATGGCACTGTTCCTGGCCAGCAGCGATTCATCGTTCGCGACCGGCGCACCATTCGTCGTCGACGGCGGTTGGACGATCAGCTAGACGCCCGAGGCGCTTTCCATCACAGTGAGTCGCCCGTGGCGGTCACTCGAGGCTTTACAGAATGCGACTTCGCGACAAGGTAGCAGTGATCACCGGCGGCGCGAGCGGAATGGGCCGCGCCACCGCGACGCGCTTCCTGCAAGAGGGAGCATCGGTAGTGATCGCGGACTACAACGAGGACACCGGCAAGCAGACGCTCGCGCTTTGTGCCGAGCGGGGCTTCCGCGACCGGACGCGGTTCATCCGCACCGATGTTGCGAGGGAGCCCGAGGTCGCAGCCATGATCGCGCTGGCGATTTCGGAGTTCGGAAAAGTTGACGTGGTATTCAACAATGCCGGCCTGGGCGGGGCGCTGGGGCCGGTCTGGGACATTGAGGTCGAAGAATGGGATTACACCTTTGATGTTCTGGCGAAGGGAGTCTTCCTGGGGATCAAGCACGCCGCTCGCGCGATGAAGCGGCGGGGCGAGGGCGGCTCAATCATTAACACCGCGTCAGTCGCGGGGCTGAGCGGCGGAAGCGGACCCCTGGTTTATTCGGCGGCCAAGGCTGCGGTCATCAATCTAACCCGAGCCGCGGCCCTTCAACTGGCGCCGGATCACATCCGGGTCAACGCGATTTGTCCGGGTGGTGTGCTGACGCCGCTCACCGACCGCGGCAACCCGGCGGCGGTGGCCAAACAGCTTGACACGTTCCAGCCCTGGCCGGAGCACGGCAAGCCCGAGAACATTGCCGGGGCCGCGTTGTTCCTGGCCAGTGACGATTCCGAGTTTGTCACCGGTGAGGCGTTAGTGGTGGACGGAGGATTGACTGCAGCGGGACCCAACGTCTGGAAAGGATTTGGGGGAGCAGCCGAAGCCCAACTCTCACAGACGGTCGTGAATCGTGGCAGCACCGGCACACCTAGCACCAGACGCGCGGTAGGAAAGCTCTAGACGCTGGTCGATGAAGTCGTATTGCAAAGCCGGCAAAATCCCGGACCGGTCTCGAGTCGGTCGACCGCACGCCTGGCAGGTGCGGTAACTACCCTACATAAGGAGGAATCCACGGGTGGCTATCAGTCTTGAAGATCGGATGCGCGAGCTGGAAGCAAAGGTCGCGGAACTGAGCGAGCGCGAGGCGATTCGTGCGCTGCGTTTGCGCTACCACGAATGCGTCAATGAAGCGAAGACCGCCGAGATCCCAGACCTTTTCACCGAGGACGGCGAGCTGGAATTTGGGCATCTTGGCCGCGCGAAAGGGCGCGATCAGATCAAGGCTTTCTTCTCGGGACTGGGTGCCCGCAGCTCGGGACCAGAGTCCCAGCCCAGGCGCGGTCTGTATCGCGTGCGGCAGTTCATTCACAACCACGTGATCAATCTGCACGGCGATCGCGCGGACGGCTTCGCCTACCTGGAGGCCAAGCCAGTGTACAACGGCGAGAGCTATGTCGTCGCGGCGCGCTACGACGACGAGTACGTCAAGCGGGACGGGCACTGGAAATTCTCCAGGATGAGCCTCAAGCCCTATTTCATGGTGCCCCTCAAAGAAGGATGGGCGGGCGACGACCTGCTGAAGATGGGCCGGTAGCGGTTGCGATCAGAGGTTTTACAATCGCTTATCCAGCACCACCGTTAGCCATCGGTATGCGTGCGGCGGAACCGCGAAGAACCGGCGCAAGGTGCTGAGCTTAGTGAGTCCCGACTACTAAACGATAAAGGTCAGATTGTCGATGACCTCATCGTTGTTTATCAGCACCACCTTCTTGGTTGCGATTTTCCAGTGTCCGTCGACTCGACGGAGCGAATGCTCATAGCGACCGGCGAACACGCGCTCCCTGCTGCGTCTCAACTCACACAGGATAAAACCCGACGACACGGTCGCGGCGTCTTCGGTGAAATTGTCGACCTCGACATTCGAGATCAGCCGCTTGGTGCGGGACGGCGGCGTCTGCGCATGGGCCATTCCGGAGGCGAGCCGTTCTACACGATCCCTGAGTTTGGGCAGGTCGTCATACACCAGGGTAATTTCGCGCTCCGGATCCGTTCCCTCGCCGTTACACGGAATCCAGTACCTGGCGTCTTCGCCGAACAGCTCGAGCCATTCCCGGTAACACCGGTCATCGAGGAGGCGTGCCTCCCGATACAGGAGGTCTTCGGCCTCGGAGCGGCTTAGGTTTGGCATCGCACGCGCAGTTCCGCGAATTCTTCAGGCAGTTGGCGCAATCCGCAATTTCGGGACGTGTTGCTGGGGCTGAGCCGTGCTCAACATCAACGCCCTCCACCTGCGATAAAATGCGCGCTGCGGTGTCTCATCGGTAATGTGCCCCACGATGACCCCCTTAGCGTCTTCATACTCGCGCTCGATTCCGCGCGACAGCTCGAGCCATTCCGCACCCTTGACGCGCAGGCCTTCACTGCAACGGTTGAACATCTCCACGTCATCCGGCGCACCGCCCCCCGCAGAACCATAGAAGGCCTCGTGGGCCCGCAACCGGGCCACGTTGATCTCTTCGGGCACCCCTTTAAGGGTGGTGGGTAAGAGGTGCACATCGGTGCGCTTCGCACTCACCGGGATAGTCATACGGAACTGGATTCCGATGATGAGAAGATTCGGAAAAATCGCAAGATTGACGTTGGAGGCCGCAAAAATCTCGGCGGTTCGCCGCTCGCCGTATCGCTGCAGCATGGTGCTCAGGTAGGCG
Source organism: Thermodesulfobacteriota bacterium (assembly GCA_046728175.1). Taxonomy (GTDB): domain Bacteria; phylum Desulfobacterota; class Binatia; order Binatales; family Binataceae; genus JAFAHS01. The sequence continues at coordinate 16,614 of JBKPEA010000030.1, forward strand.
TCGCGGCTCGCCTGAGAAGTTGCCCCCCGCAGCAGATTCGACACTGGCCGGTTCGTCGCAGTCCGATGTTTGGGAGCCATGTCGAGGATTGCGTGTCCATTGCCCAGGTCCTTGCTCTCGTACTCCGCATTCCCGGTGAAAAGCTGCATCACCTTGCGGCCCAGTTTCTTCCCTTGAATCTCGAAAAAACTCTGGTGGACGAAATTCGGATGGTAACCGTCCACCCCGTTCTCCATCTGGAACTTCCAGTTGCCGTCGTAACCGTACTTGTGGGTTCCAGACCGGGATTCGACTTCGCCCTCCGGCGACAGATCCATGAAAAGATCGATATAATATTTTGCGTTCCCCAGGTAGTCGGCCAACGGCTCGACCTCGGGATCGAGACTCGCAAAGACAAGGCCGCGGTATCTAGAGACGCGTGCGGCCTTGATCAGACTGAACTTGCGTCGGTCAAAACCGCTGCCGTAAGCGTCAGCGTATGGAACCCCGATCAGCTCACCCCGGTTGTTGTAGGTCCAGCCGTGATACCAGCAGCGGAACACGGGCGAATTCCCGCGATTATCCTGACACACCGTCGAGCCTCGGTGCATACAACGGTTCATGAGGACGTGGATGTCGCGGTTTTCGTCGCGCGTAACAATCGCGGGCTGGGTTCCAATTACGACCGTCTTGTAGTCACCGGACTGGGCGATCTCGCTTTCGTGACCGACGAACACCCAGTTGCTCTCGAAGATACGTTCCATCTCCAGATCGAAGATCTCCGGTTCAAGGTAGATCCGGCGATGGACTCGGGTTTCTTGCACGAGTTCCTCGAGCTTCAAATGTGACGGCATGACGCGTTCTCCCGACGGACTCTTTTCTCTGCCGAAAGGGGTCTGATTCCCTCATAACTTTGCGCCCCGAACTGCGATTTGCAAATGCGGCATCGAGGTGAAATAGGAACTCATGCCAGCCACCAACCACGGTTCCACCGCAAGCGATATCGTCGCAGCGACCCGCGCGCTTCGCCCACTGATCGCGGAAGCAGCGAACGCCATGGAAGCGGAGCGCCGCCTGCCCGCCCAGGTGGTCGACGCAGTTAGACAGCTGGGCGCATTCCGGATGGCGGTTCCGCTTGCCTACGGAGGCCTGGAACTCGACCCAGTGACCCAGGTCCAGGTCGTGGAGGAGCTTTCTCGAATGGATGGTTCGGTGGGATGGTGCGCGATGGTTTCCTCGGCGGGTAGTTTCGGGGCAGCCTTTCTCTCGCCCGCGACGGCGCGGCGCCTCTGCGGTCATACAAATTTCTCGCTGGCGGGGCAGGTCGTGCCGGTCGGGCGCGCGGAACTGGTCGATGGTGGCTATCGGGTTAGCGGTCGCTACCGATTCGGCAGTGGGTGCCAGCATGCGTCGATAATGGCCGGGGGATGTGTCGTTTTCGAGGGAGGCAAACCGCGGCGCGGCGCCGACCAGCGGCCGGAAGTTCGCGTAATGCTGTTTGCGCCGTCATCGTGCCAAATCCTCGACACCTGGCATACCACCGGCCTCGCGGGCACCGGCAGCCACGATTTCGTCGTTGAAGATGTGTTTGTACCGTTCGAGGAGAGCTGGAACTTTGCCGAACGACCGCAGTCCTCGGGGCCGCTTTACCGTTTCGCTCCGCTGTTTCTTGTCACCCATGCGGGAGTGGCGCTGGGACTCGCGCGCGCCGCGCTCGACGAAGTGGAAGAGCTGTCGCAGCATAAAGAGTTGACGCCGGATCCGCACGGACTATTCGGCAGCCGCCTGTTGCGCGACGATTCACGCGCACATGAAGCGATTGCGATCGCGGAGGGCAACCTGGCCGCCGCTCGGGGCTTTGTGTATTTCAGCCTTGAGGAAATCTGGAGCGTGCTCGTCGGTGGCCGAAGGCTCTCGACGCGTCAGCGCGCGCTATATCGAATCATGCTGGTTCACGTGCATCGAATTGCGAAAGAGGTAATCACGGCGATGTACGATCTGGCGGCTACCAGCGCCATCTACCGCACCAATCGCCTCGACCGAATTACCCGGGACATCCTCACCGCCTGTCAGCATGGAATCGTTCATCCGAAAATGTATCGGCCGGCCGGGCGCATGCTCCTGGGTCTGCATGCAGGCGACCCGATGTTCTGAACGGAGTGTGCAGCCTCACCCGAGGCGCATGGCTTTCTTCGGGAGAAAAAGCGCGGGGACTCTGCGGCCGGCCGAACCGGTTGTGTCTCTTCTTGGGGCTGTCCTAGATAAGGTTAGAGTTTAGCCCAGCTTTTAAGGAGGCAAGCTGCCGTTTGAGTGCGCCATAATTGAAACCGAACTCGCATTCCTTGGGGAACAGGAAGAAATGTTTGCGTCGGATGCCGTTGTATTTGCGCAGCACGCGCTTGGACTGGTTCCAGAAATTCTCGATGCCGTTGATGTGGTGGCCGCGTTTGGAGACAAGGTTTTGGAATGATTGACGCGGCGATGGCGAAAGCCTGCGATGTCGAGAAAATTGTAGCTTGGCAGGCTGTCAGTATAGACGAGAGAATCCGCTAAAACCCGTGTTTTCAGCGCTGTCAGCAAGGTCCGGCTGCTGGGGTCGGCCACCGGCAAAGCATGCACTTTGCCGCCGCGCTTGAGGATACCGAACACACAAGCCTTACCAGCCGCGCCGCGTCCTCGTTTGCCTTTGCGAACACCTCCAAAATAACTCTCGTCGCATTCGAACACGCCAAGTTCAGGTGCTGCCTCGGCCATCTTGTTGGCAACAGGGTGCGCAGTTTGTGGTAGTACAACGCTGCTCTGTTACGGTGGAGGCGGGTCAAAATCTGCCGCCGTCCCGGCCGTCACTTCCGCTATGAACAATTCAAGCAGCCGCAACTGCTGTTTTTTGCTTATACGGCAGCGCTTTATCGACATTACGCCACCCTAAAAAACCTCCGTTACCCGACAAGGATCATCCTAGCCTTCGGTGTCGCGAGAGCGGTAGTGCACGACGACCTTGGCGCCTCGCCGTGACACGGGTGAGCGCTATCTCGGCACCGATGCTGCGGGCCGCGCCGGTGACGAGCGCGGAATTACCGGCGAGCGGTAGCGGAGTCGTGGTGCTCATTTGCTCTCCTTGGGAAAGTAGGGCCGCAAAGCGGTGGCAAAGACGCGGTCGAGGATCCGGTCGGGCAGGACACGCGCCAAGAGGGTGAGCAGTGCGGCGTCGCGGCCGATGGTGTAGCGAGTGCGCGGCTTGCGCGCCCTCACTGCCTTGGCGATCACCTTGGCCGCGGCGTTAGCGGGCAGGCCCGACTCGGTGAACGACGCGGTCTGCGCAGTGATGGCCTGCACCAGCCCGCCCTAGCGCTGGCTTTGCTCGAGCGTCATGGTCGACACCAGCTCATGGGCGGTGGCGATCGTCCGGCCGGCCATTTCCGTGCGCACGGCGCCCGGTTCGACCACAACCACCTAGACGCCGAACGGGGCGATTTCGCGTCGCAAGGAGTCACTGACCGCTTCGAGCGCGAACTTCGTGCCTGCGTAAGGACCATAGGTGGCCATGGCGATCCTGCCGCCCACGGAGCTGATGTTGACCACGCGACCCTTGCTGCGGGTCAGAGCCGGCGGGAGTGTCTGGGTAACGGCGATGTGGCCGAAGAGGTTGACCTCGAACAGGCGTCGCCACTCGTCGATCGCGAAGGCCTCGACCGGTGCGTTGACCGGGATGGCGGCGTTGTTCACCAGCGCCCCGCACTGCCCGGCCCTGCGGGTCCCCCGTGCACCCGAGTAGCTAACTCCCGGATGTGGTCCGGGTTGGTGATGTCGATACCAGCGGCTCTATTACCCGGCCTCCGGATTGCGTCGGCGTCCCGGTCGCGCCGAACACCCCCGAGGACGTGGAACCCCGCCGGGCCAGTTCGCGTGCCGTGGCGGCGCCGATGCCGGTAGACGCACCGGTTATAATGGCGATCTTTTGGATTTCAGGTGACGCTGTCATGACCGCGCTCCTTTCTTCGGCGAGCGAGGAGCGAATCGCGCTGCGAGAAGCTGCGTCCGCCGCTCGAGCGCCTCCATCGGGGGCTGGTCCGCGAGCAATCCGTCCAGCGCGAGGAGGAAGACCTCGGCGCTCGCTTCGTCGCCCAGGATGGTAGCGACGCATTCGTGCGCGACCTTGCGGTAGAGCGCCTCATTCTCGGGGTCGATCCGCTCACAGGCCTCGAGGAACTCGCGCCCCATGGGCGTGCCGACCATCTCGGCCCAGGGTTCGAGCGCCATCAAACGGCACACGCTGAGCAAGCGCTCGTAGGGGCTGCCAGGCCCCTTCGCCGCCTGCTTCGCAGCTGGGTACCGGGAGACCAGCCAGTCCGCGAACACGGCCTGGTATATCTCCTCCTTGTTCTTGAAGATCCGGTAGAGCAGCGTCCGCGAGAGATTGGCGCGCTTGGCGATGTCCTCGAGCGACGTCTTCGCAACGCCGAAGTTCAGGAAGCACCAGCGCGCGGCGGTCAGGATCCTCGCGCGCCGGACGGCAGCCTCGTCGTCTGTCATCGTCGCTGGTATGGAGACATTGTGACAAAGAGAGCACTATATGTCAAGACGTGTGGCGACCGTTCGCGGCCGCGGGTGCGCTCAGCCGCCCTACGATCCGGACGCGCGCTGCCTCCTCGTCGAGCATCCAACTCACTGCGGCAGAACGTCGACGCGTACGCTCGCATTCGAAGTTATCTAGGACAGCCCCCTCTTCATTGATCGCGGCCCCGCTTTCGGTGAGATCGCCGGGCGCCTCCATCAAACAAAACACTTGATTCTTGGCAAAGAACTGCAATATAGCCCGACTAGGTACCGAGACGCGCGAGGCCAGTTGTGGCTACAAAGGAATCGGTTCAAGAAACGACTTACCGGATCGGAGCTGACCAGCTTTTTGTGCTGACCGCCGGCACCGGCAAGCCGGTCCTGGTGCTGCACGAAGAACTCGGATTTCCCGGATGGATGAAATGGAATGAAGAGCTGAGCGATCGGCGAACGCTGCTCACGCCCCTCCTCCCGGGATTCGGGCGTACGCCACGCGCGGAGTGGATCATGAGCGTTCGCGATCTGGCAGGTTTCATCGCGCGAGCCATCCGTGAGCAAGGGCTGGTTCCGATCGACGTGATCGGATTTTCGTTCGGCGGATGGCTGGCCGCCGAAATGGCCGCCAACGATCCGGCATTTTTTTCCAAAATGGTACTGGTCGCGCCTACCGGTATTCGCCCCCCGGAAGGCGAGATCAAGGACCTGTTCAAAGTTCCGGCGCTCGTGTATCTGCGCGAATCCGTGCGCGATCCGGAACGCACCCCGGAATTTGCAACCCTGTATGGTGGGGGAACCTCGCCCGAACAATACGAAGCCTTCGAGGACGCGCGTGCGGAAACCGCGCGCCTGGCCTGGCAGCCGTACATGTTCAATCCCAGCCTGCCTCATCTGCTTGAAGGGGCTGCCAACCCACCCGCCTTGATTGTCTGGGGCCGGGATGATCAGGTCGTGCCGATATCGACGGCCGCTGTGTACCAGCGTTCGATGAAAAACTCGCGCATGGTAGTATTTGAGGCCTGCGGTCACCGGCCGGAGGTGGAAGCCGCCGAAGGTTTCGTCAGGGAAGTAAAGAATTTTCTCCAATGATCAGGGGAGACAGCGATCATGCATTTGATGTGGTTTACTGAGAGGCAATATCACTACGACCCCGAGACCGAGCCGCAAAGAAGCTGGACGCTGGAAACTCAGATCCTGCGCCATCGCAGCTTCTTCGGCCTGCCGAATGAAAACTTCGACGCGCGCCACGGGTCGACGCTCCTAAATGAATACCTGGACGAAAAAATCTATTCCGAGGAGCTTGGCTTCGATGGTTTGATGCTCAACGAGCATCACGGCACCCCGTTCTGCCTCGGCTCGGTCATGGATGTCGAGGCGGCAATCCTGGCCAAAACGACCAAGCGCGCCAAAATCGTGCTGCTCGGCAATCCGGTTCCGACCGTCGCCAATGCGCTTCGATTGGCCGAGGAACTGTCAATGATCGATCTGATCTCCGGCGGGCGCCTGGTACCGGGCTGGGTTCGCGGCGCGGGCAGCGAGCAGCTCGCCAACAATTCGAATCCCGCCTACAACCGCGAGTATTTCGAGGAGGGCGTCGATTTCATCGTAAAGGCATGGACCACGCCGGGGCCGTTTCGCTTCGAGGGCAAGCACTTCCACTTTCGCTTCGTGAACCCGTGGGTGTTGCCGTTACAGAAACCGCATCCTCCTATATGGATTCCCGGTCTGGTCAGCCCGGACACGGTCGCATGGTGCGCCAGGAAGCGCTTTCCCTACGTTGCGCTCGCGACTCGGCTCGAGCCCACGGTTGAACTTTGGAACCTGTACACGCAAACCGCGGCAAAGGAAGGCTACCAGGCTGGTCCCGAGAACTTCGGGTATCTGCAGCCTGTCTTCGTCGGCGAAAATCAGGCCCGCGCCGAGGAACTCGGGAAACGGTTCCTCTACGGCGGCGCGTTTGCCCATTTCGCGCGCCCGGAATGGATGTTCCCGCCGGGATACAACTCAAAGGAAGCGACGCGGCGAATGGCGCGGCTACAGGCCGCCGCCAACTTCCCGGGCAAGCCGATTCATGCTGGCGGCGGTAACGAGACCGACGAGGAACTCGAGGAAATCCGGCGCGGTGTCTACGCGCAATACGAGGCGAGCAAGAAAGATCTGCAGATGATCGCGGGAACACCTGACTACGTGATCCCGCGCCTGCGAAAGGTGCTGGAAGTTCTACGCCCAGGCATCTTCTCGTTCTGGCTCGACGGCCCGCTCGCGCAGAAAGATCGCATCAAGTGTCTGGAGCTGATTTCGAGAGAGGTAATGCCGGCGGTGAGAGAGATCGGCAGGGAGCTCGGACTGACCGATCCTTTTGAGCGCACGCCCGGCTCAGTGCGGCTGGCCGCCGGACGCGAGCCCATGCCGGTCGCGCAGGCTGACGCCCTGGGCTCAATGCCGGCCCAGTAGGATAGGGCAGGTAGCGCTTCGACGCCGAGCCTTTGCGCGGTAGGGTTTCCGTTTGGACTTCAACCTCAGCGCGCCCGATTCTGGTGTGCATCAAGGCCGATCGGCCGGCCAGATTCTGACCGACTCTCCGCGCACCGCGACTAGACTCCCCTGCCCCGAGCCGGCCCTCGTGGTCGGTCGCAGGGCACCTCAGTTCGCGCTCCGGTGTTGGCCGAGGCCTCGTGTGGTTTTTCGAACGGGCACTTTCTTTGCCCTCCAGGCATGCCGAAAGCGATCGATTGGCAGGCTAATGCAAGACACGGGAACTGGGGACCCGCTGGTCGTCGCGAATCGATACTCCCTTCGGGTGGATTTTTGCTATAAGGCACCAGCAATTTGAGGGAGGGTTGCTCGTTGGCGGACCGTAAGTCAGCGAGGGTGCGGATCGGAGCGAAGGAGGCCCTGTTCCGGTTGAAGAACCCTTCCTCGAAGAGCACACAAAGTGCTGAGCGAAGGGAGTCGCTTGTATGAGCCAACCGGCCACCTCGATACGACCAGCGGGGTTCGCGCAAACTGCGCGTCAGGATGTTTGGTGGGCACAGCCGTTACTGGTCTTCATCGGCCTGAGTGCTTTCCTCGTCTATGCGACGTGGTCCGGCATCCAGGGAGATCATTACTACTCCGGCAACTACCTTTCGCCGTTTTATTCGCCGGTGTTGTTCGGCACGTATTCTCATCGATGGTTGTCCGCTGCCAGACCCGGATGGTGGCCGGAATGGCTTCGATGGTCGCCGGCGTTCTTGATCATTTGGGCGCCAGCAGGCTTCCGCCTCACCTGCTACTACTACCGTGGGGCCTACTACAAAGCATTCTGGGCCGATCCGCCTTCGTGCACGGTTGGTGAGCCTCGCCAGCACTATCGGGGTGAGCGCTCTTTCCCGCTGATCATTCAGAATATCCATCGCTATTTCCTGTATCTGGCGCTGGTCTTCATCCTGATCCTCGCGCACGATGTTTGGGAGGCGATGTGGTTTGCCGATCCAGCTACCGGCAAGCAGGTCTTTGGGATCGGCGTCGGGACCCTGGTGCTCGCCATTAATGTGGTCCTGATCGCAGGGTACACGTTTGGTTGCCATTCGCTGCGGCACCTGGTTGGCGGATATCTCGACCGGCTCTCCGAGGCGCCGCTTCGAAAGCAGGTCTACAGCTGCGTTAGCTGCTTTAATCGGCGCCACATGGGCTGGGCGTGGCCAAGCCTCTTTTTCGTCGCACTCGCCGACCTCTACGTCCGCCTCTGCTCGATGGGAATCGTGACCGACTGGAGAATTTTTTGATGGCGGAATACCAGACTTTTGAACACGACGTACTGGTGATTGGAGCGGGGGGAGCCGGACTCCGCGCAGCGATCGAGGCGTCTGCAGGTGGCGTTTCGGTGGGCGTGGTCTGCAAGTCTCTGCTTGGCAAGGCACATACGGTGATGGCCGAAGGCGGCATCGCGGCGGCGCTCGCAAATGTTGACGACCGGGACAGCTGGCAAGTGCACTTCGCGGACACCATGCGCGGCGGGCAATACCTCAACAACTGGCGCATGGCCGAGCTACACGCGAAAGAAGCCCCGGCCAGAGTGCGCGAACTGGAAGCCTGGGGTGCGGTCTTTGACCGGACCGAAGATGGCCGCATCTTGCAGCGCAACTTCGGCGGGCATCGTTATCCGCGGCTGGCCCATGTGGGCGATCGCACCGGGCTGGAGATGATTCGCACGCTCCAGGACCATGGGGTTCACCAGGGGATGGATGTGCACATGGAGTGCGCAATCGTCACGCTGCTGACGGACGGCAACCGGGTGGTAGGGGCACTCGGCTATGAGCGCGATCGCGGGCGCTTCAAGCTGTTCTCGGCAGGCGCCGTCGTGCTGGCGACCGGCGGGGTCGGGCGCGCCTTCAAGATTACCAGTAACAGCTGGGAATACACCGGCGACGGACACTCGCTCGCTTATCATGCGGGGGCGGAGCTGATGGACATGGAGTTCGTGCAGTTCCATCCGACCGGAATGGTCTGGCCGCCGAGCGTCCAGGGCATCCTCGTCACCGAGGGCGTGCGCGGCGAAGGCGGGATCCTGCTAAATAAGGCCGGACGGCGTTTTATGTTCGACGATATTCCCGAGAATTACCGCGCCCAGACCTGCGACAGCGAGGAGGAGGGTTGGCGCTACACGCAGGGCGACAAGAGCGCGCGCCGCCCACCGGAATTGCTGACCCGTGATCACACGGCACGCTGTATCGTTCGTGAGATCAAAGAAGGACGCGGGAGCCCCCACGGCGGGGTCTTTCTGGATATCTCCTGGATCAAGCAACGGCTTCCCAACGCCGCCGAGCACATTCAGCGCAAACTGCCGAGCATGTACCATCAGTTCAAACAGCTGGCGGACATCGACATTACGAAGGAACCCATGGAGGTGGGACCGACAACCCACTACATTATGGGAGGTGTGCGGGTCGATTCCGAGACCCAGATGTCAACCGTCGAAGGCCTGTTCGCCGCGGGCGAATGCGCGGCCGGTATCAACGGGGCCAACCGTCTGGGCGGCAATTCGCTTTCTGACCTGCTGGTGTTCGGCAAGCGGGCCGGCGAATTTGCGGCCAAGTGCGCCAAAGAGCATGGCCGCGGCAAAGTCGATCAACTGCAAGTCGAGCAGGCGGCCCGCGAAGCACTGATGCCTTTCGATCGCGCCGCTGCATCCGGAGCGAAGCCGGAGGGACCGTTCCAGGTTCAATATGACTTGCAGGAAGCCATGCAAAATCTCGTCGGGATCGTGCGCGACGAGAACGAGATGCGCAAGGCGCTAGACAAGATTGGCGAGCTGTGGGAACGGTCCCGACGCGTCGGCGTCCCGAGCAACCGCGAGTACAATCCTGGATGGCACACGGCGCTCGACCTGGGCAACCTGCTGACGGTTTCAGAGGCGATCGCTCGGTCCGGTCTGGAACGCAAAGAAAGCCGGGGCGCTCACTTCCGCGAAGACTATCCGGACAAGGAGGACACCTACAGCAAAGTGAACGTGGTGGTCCGCAAGGGGAGCAACGGGCAAATGGAGGTGCGGCGCGAGCCTATCCCTGAGATGCCCGCGGAACTAAAACAGATCATTGAAGAGATGAAGTGATGGCTAGTGCCACTTTCAGAATCTGGCGCGGCGACAGCGGGGGCGGCCAAGCTGTCGACTACACAACCGAGATCTCGGAAGGCATGGTGGTGCTTGATGCGGTCCTAAAGATCCAGGCCGAACACGCCAACGATCTTGCGGTGCGGTGGAACTGCAAGGCCGGGAAATGCGGATCCTGTTCTGCCGAGGTCAACGGGATGCCCAAGCTGATGTGTATGACCCGCCTGAATCAGCTGCCGCTCGATCGACCCGTGACCATCGAGCCCATGAAGGCGTTCCCACCGATTAAAGATCTTACCACGGATGTTTCCTGGAACTACGAGGTGATGAAGAAGATCAGAAAGTTCCGGCCCCGTCCGCCAGATGCGCCCGACGGGACCTGGCGAATGGCACAGGCAGACATCGACCGCGTGCAGGAGTTCCGCAAGTGCATCGAGTGCTTCCTGTGCCAGGACGTCTGCCACGTGTTGCGCGACCATCGGCTGCACAGTGAGTTCATCGGCCCGCGGTTCTTGGTCCACACCGCGGCGCTTGAGATGCATCCGCTCGACGTCGAAGATCGAACCGGGGACCTGCGACGGGCGAATGGTATCGGCTACTGCAATATCACCAAGTGCTGCACGCGCGTCTGTCCCGAGAGCATCACAATAACGGACAACGCGATCATACCGCTCAAGGAGCGGGTCGTAGACGAGTTTTTCGATCCATTAGGCTTTCTGCTCCGGGCGTTCCGGTCGGATAAATGAGGGGTGGCCATGTGAAAAGCCGGTCGCCTGGGCGCAGAATTGGTTTGGGGAACAAGCGATGTTCGATCTAAAGCCCATCCACAAAGACGCGATCCCGGCCGCCCTTGAGAAGGCGATGCGCTATCGGCTGCTTAATGAACCGGCCGAGGCCGAGAGTATCTGTCTTGATGTGCTCAACGCCGAGTCGGACAACCAGCTCGCGCTAACCACCTTGTTACTAGCGCTGACCGATCGACTCGGCTCCACTTATGCGGTTGGTTCCGCTCAGGCGCAGGAAGTGCTGGGCCGCATTCGCGATCCATACGAACAGGCTTACTATGGGGGCATTATCCGTGAACGACTCGCCAAGGCGCGGCTTGCGCAACACATACCGGGAGCGCGCTTTCATGCCTACGACTTGTTCCTTGAGGCGCTTGCCTTCTACCAGAAAGCCGACGACCTCCGGCCGCCGGGCAACGATGACGCTCGTCTGCGCTGGAACACCTGCGTGCGGCTCATCCAGCGCAATCAACTGATCGCGCACACCGAGGACACTCGAGAACCTCCTTTCGATTAGCAAAGGCCGATCATCAGCCGGACTGTGACCGTGTACGAGCAACCTGGCTATGCCGGCCGCAGCAAGTGAAGGCTCTCGCGTTCGCGCGCACGACGTTTCCCCGCCCTAAACCATCAGGGCCGTAGGCTCAAGTCCTTTATCCAGGGTTGCGCACCGGAATTATGACGGTCGAGTTTTTAAACTCGTCGACCGTGTTTCCACGCGGCCGCGTGACCCACAAGAGCAAGGTTCCAATAAGTAGCACGTCTTGCAATCTGGAGGGCCGCCAAAATCGGATGGTTATCGATCGGCCTCTCGTTGGCGTAACCAATGAGTTTAGTTTTCGTCGATACAGAACAAGGAGTGCATGCAAGTCAGTCTGGAGGTTAGTGCGATGCCTGATGAGCAAGCAGCTGGGGAGAGACAGAGAGAATCTGGCAGAGAGATGGACCTGCTGGAGCGCAGATTATGGCGCGGCGGCTTGATAGCCGCCCTTGTCTTTGTAGGGATATCGATTCTCATCGCGGGCCATCATAGCCGCAGGGTCGTCATGATTGCGCAACCGGAGCGTTGGGGTATGCAGGTGGGACCCGGTTTCGGACTTCCGCCTCCACCTCCGTGGGGTGGGCCGGGCGAATACTACTGGCGGGGATGGGGGCCTGGCCCGGGCCCGGGAAATGCCTACGGTCCACCGCCCTACGGTCCGCCGGGTCAGCAACCGCCTTCGCCGCCCAAACCTCCACGAGATTAGGGGTTGTGCACGGAACGTCTCGTGCCGGTGAAAAGCATGCTCACATAGCAGCTCTCGGATCAGCGATCGCCACCAAGCATTCGCAACGAGAGCGGCTTTTGCTGTGCTCAGGACTTGACGAGCACGCTCTCTTCGTGCTCAAGCACCTTACGCACTGCCGATCGCTTGAGCATCCGGTCCTTGTGCGCGGTGTAATTCTTGAGCTTACTTACCGGCAGCTCGCCGCGCAGGCCCCAACCATAGAACACCAGCGCGTAAGGATCGCAAACTGAGTATTGATCCAAGAGCCACTGGCGACCCTCGAGCCATCCATCGATAAGCTGCAGGTAGTTGAGGAAGCTCTTGCGCCCGACTTCGCGCAGGTTTGGGGTCGCCGACGCATCCGTCGTGTACCGCTCGGGACGTGCGTTGTGCGCCCACGCGACGTGCACGCTGCTCGCGAACAAAGACATTATGGAATAACAGCGGGCCGCCGCGAACGGGTCGGACGGGATCAGTTGGGCAGCTGGGTGGAGCCCCGCAAGGTAGGTCACGATGCCAATGTTTTCGATGAGGACCCGCTCGTCATCGAGGATCAAGGCCGGAACCCGCCCGTTGGGATTGATTTTCAGATAAGCCTCCGTGCGCTGCTCACCCTTGCCGAGGTCGATTCGCCTGAGTTCGTACTGCGCGCCGGCTTCCTCAAGCGCAAGGTGTGACACGGTCGCGCAGCTGCCCGGGGCATAGCAAAGCTTCATCATGATGGACTCCCTGCTTGTGTGAGATTGGCAACACTCCAGCCGGTGACTTTCACCGGCCGTACTGGAAATTCAGTTCTATCAGTAGGTCGTTTGGTTCGCGTCGGTAAACCTACGAGGAACATCAATTCTCGTCCCCCAGGGGACCTATTTTTTCGAGGTAAGTCGAATTTGAGGCTGATTCGGCCCCCCGCGAAATGTGGAAGGCTAAAGACCTGCCCCCCGGGCCACCGCCTGCTATCATCCAACCGTGTCGTCTTGAAGGATTGTCCACTCGCAGCGAGTTGCGACGCGCCTCCGATTCTCCTTTACGCAAATGTGGAGCCCTCAACGGAGCGGTCTATTTCCATAGTCGGGCGATCAACTCGGTATCAAGGTAGGCGGTGCCTTCGCGCACCTTGCCATTCTCGAATCGCATGATCCAGCAATAGGTCTGATTGTATTCCGTACCGTTCCTACCGACCGCTTGGCCGTCCCACTGCAATGCGACTTTGTCGCCTTCGACCAGAATGTCGCGTAATGTCGGCTGAATCGCGCCGTTTATCTTCTGACCGAGGGGTCGCACGGCACCATCGAGGAATTCCTTCTTGCTTTTGTAAGTTCGCGATACCGCGGTCGATCCGATCACCGTCCAGGTCACATCGTCCGCGAGCAAATTAAAGAAAGCTCCACCGTCACCTCCGCTCCAGGCACTGAATGCGTCCTGAATCATTTTCTTGTTTTCCGCGGCGCCCATGTTCGCTACTCCCGGTTTCTATCGAAATCCAAGATCACAAGCATCACCGAACGAGACTTCGAAAATTACACCCGCCTTCGCCACCGCGATCGGCAATTGATCCGCAAACGGTGGCCGCCTCTGACGGCCAGTGACATAGAGGGACCACTTCCATAGTTACTTGATCGCAATCGGGTTGACGGAGGAGCCGCAGCCGTGCACTAGCTTGAGGGGCGCACCGGCAAAGAGAAACGTGTACTGCCCGTCCCTGGCGCAATCGTCGGCCAGATCCTTAAGCCACACGATCTCATTAAAGATCACACCAAGGTTGCAGAGGAGCGCACCATGAAGGACGCCCAAGCCGCCGATTTCTTTATTGTAGCCCTGTTCGCATCCGACATTGTCGGCGCTGATCGAGACTATTTCCATATCGTAAAACCACTCTACGAGCTCCTTGCTGTACTCGAGTCCCGGCTCGTCGAATTGACCGTCGGGGAAGAACGCGCTGGCACCCTCCTCGTAATATCGATTGAGCCAACCGGTGTGCAGCACGAGGATGTCATGCTTCTCGATAGTGGTGCCCTGCTTCTTGGCGGCCCCGAGAAGGTCCTCGAGGGTTACGCCTTCGCCGCGGTCGAGGTGCTTCTTGCCCCGGTACCGAGCGGTGTCGATCAAGATGCCGCGGCCCACTACACCATGATCCCCGATGGGCTGGATCGAGCACTTTTGTAGTCCACCGATCGTGGTCTTGGGGTCAAAGCCATTGTAGAGCTCGTCGCCGTACCAGGCGTGACCAAGCGCGTCATACTGGGTTGTAGACTGAGGAAACATCGTGATTACGTCGTCGGAATACTTGAGTCCGCCGGGGAACGGTTTGTCGCGACCCGAAATATAAGAACCTTCGTCGTGGGTCAGCGTATGAATCGGCTGGGAACGGAGCGGATGGGTCGGGTCGCCCTGCGGACGCGCCACCGGCACGCCCAGCATGAAGACCTTGCCCTGCCTGACGGCGCGCACGCCGCGCAGAACTTCCTCGGGGGTCAGAAAGTTGAGGCATCCGATCTCATCATTGGCGCCCCATCGGCCCCAATTCTTGGGAGCGTCCTTCAACAGTTCGGTCATCTGGAGCGGTTCTTTCGGCATGGTTCTACTCCCTCCGGAAGCGTGGAACATGAACGCACGGAGCTGCTGACCGTCAATGAAGCATCGCTACCTCACGAAGTAGCTCCCGTAAGATGTGCGAGCGGAAAACTGTCGCAGATATCTGCATCCGATTCGACAAAGCTAGAAGCTCGCGGTTTCCCGGGGTCGTCATGGTCGGCACCCTTGCCCTAGCCGACTCGAGATATTCCGTGCGTTCTCTGTCCCGGTCTGAACGGCAGACGCCACCAAGTTCAGCAGCCGGCGTCAAGTGGAGGCGGTCCGGGCGCCGGCTTCGCACCTCGGGCGCGAGTGCAGCCGCGGCGGGCCTTGGACCCGGATCAGCCTATCGGCATGTCCACCATAGGCTCACCCGCCGTGACGCAGTAGACGGCCCGGCGTGGCGTCAGTGCAACGATTGTCGTCGAAGGTTACTTCTCCGTTGACCATCATCGTTTGGTAACCCGAGGAACGCTGAACCCGTCGCCATTCGCCGCCGGGAAAGTCGTGGACGATCTCAAGCGGTTTGATCTCAAGTTTGTCGAGATTGTAGGTCACTAAGTCCGCCCAATTGCCTTCGACCAGGGTCCCCCGATTCCTGAATCCCGCGCACATGGCGGGATGCGCGCTCAGCCTAAAATGGATCTCCTCCAGGGGCACGATATCGTTGTCGCGTCCCATTTTGATCAAAGCTTCAGTTGAGTAACGCCCACCCGAGAAGAACTTGGTGTGAGCACCCCCATCGGAGACACCAAAAATCGCCATTCCGGGCGATGTCACCATTTCCTTGAGGTAGTCGTTCCGTACATTGATGGGAGGGGTGTAGAATTCTGCGTTGAGCCCATCGGCGCAAGCGATGTCGAGCATCGCATCGACCGGATGTTTGTTTTCGCGTGTTGCGATCTCCCCGATGGTATGGTTCTCGTACTTCTTGAGCGCTGGCTCCTTGCATTCGAGGACGAAGATGTCGCGAACGTCATTGGTGATGAGCCCGGTCATCTCATCCACGTTCCGCAGACGGGGCCGCCGCTCGGGGTCGCTCAATTTCATCAGACGATCTTCGACCGGGCCGGTGGTTACCTCACGCCACTCCGGCATGTCGTCCCACAGGTTCCAGTCCTTAAAGGTGAACAGGAACCCCACCTCCAACGTTGCGCTCTGACCATAGACGCGGATCCCGCGTTTGACGCAACTCTCTATCCATTGCAATTGCCGGCGGAAGCGCTCCGGATGAGCATCGTTGATAGCGATCGCGTTGTAGAGAATCGGTCGGCCCGCTGCCAGCGCCAGCTCCTCGAAGTGGCGTTCGGTATGCTCCTGGATATCGCCCTCATATTTGCTGGCATCGGGGATATACGACATCTGGATGAATCCTTGATTGCGTTCCCCGAGCACCTTCGCCAGCGCCAGAGCCGTCTCATCGTGCATCAAATCGGTGACCATCGGCGTGCCGTCGAAGTCGGCCTGGACGCTGTTGCGTCCGAAACGCTGCGCCGACCATCCACAAGCACCCCGATCCATGGCCTCGTTGATAAGGCGGCACATTTCTTTGGTTTCAGCCTCAGTCGGCAGACGGCCGGACTTCGCGTCATCGAGGCCCATCACCCACGTCATAACCGGTGCCATGGGTAGGAATGGCAGCATGTTGATACCCTTGGGACGGCGATCGACACTGTCAAGGAATTCCGGATAGGTGATCCAGTCCCATGGCAGTCCCGCCTTCATCGAGGCATAGGGTATGGCCTCGGTGCGAGTCATCGTCAGCATCGAACGATCCCGCAGTTCTGGCTTGACCGGGGCGAACCCGAAGCCGCAATTGCCGATGACGACCGAGGTTACGCCGTGCCAGCTGGAGATCGTGCAATACGGATCCCAGAAGAGCTGCGCATCGTAGTGGGTGTGGAGATCAACGAACCCGGGCGCGACGTTAAGTCCGCCTGCGTCGATCACACGCTTTGCCTGATGCGACTTAAGCTTCCCGATTTCTGCGATCCTGCCGTCCTTGATTCCCACGTCGGCCCGGTACCGAGGCAAGCGAGTGCCGTCGATCACGATGCCACCTCTGATGACCGCATCGAATTCCGCCATTTCGTTCCTCCTGCCCTGCGCGTTCGCGCTTGGGGTGTGAACTGGGTCTGGCTCGCGACTAGATTCTCTAAGTGATATCTGCTCAGAGACGACTTCTGGAAAATTCCCCAATATTCCGCATATAGCGAAACTCCCCCAGACTGTACAAGGTGAAGCCCACAATCCTTCTCTCCACGTAAAACGACTGCGTCATCAGGGCAGGCAGCAAGGTTGGGCAGGTCAACCGCCTCAAGTTGACTGCCGTGGAGTCGCCAAAGAACGCGGCTCGCAAAGTATCAACCGGGCTTCCTGCCGAGTTGTGCGCCTAACCTGTTCAGAGGAACTACTGCGAAAGCGCTTCGACAGCGTCTCGGCCGCCTTCGCGGCGAATGATCGGCAACCGCCAAGCCGCGTCCACCTTAGCAAGGCGCGGCACTGCCGGAGATGGCGGTCTGTCGAAGGTGAATTGAACCGCGCGGACTTTACTACACTAAGCTCGGTCGACATTTGCACAGTTCGCCTCATCTACCGCTTTTGGGCTCTCGACCTTATAGAGCTTCTGTGCGTTGTCCCACAGGATCTTGCGCCGTACCGTTTCCTCGCAATCGGCAAGACCGCTTCGGATCCGCTGGTGCACCTCTTCGCCATAAAGCGAGGTCGGATGAGGAAAATCAGTTTCGAACATCACATTATCCGCGCCAATCTTGTCGATAAGACGCCGGGGCGCGACCTGTTCGAACCAGTAACAAGCGTAGATGTTACGGGCGAAATACTCGGAAGGCAGCAAATTGAACTCGGGACGCTCTTCACGCACGCTGTTGCCGAGGAACTGGTAATCCATGGCCTCGAGCATGAACGGTATCCATCCGATACCGCTCTCGACCGAGACAAACTTGATGGTCGGATAACGGTTAAGCACGCCAGACATGATCAGATCGCTCACCTGCCTGCCGTTTTGCAGAAGGATATCGATCGCAAGCGCGGTGAACGCCGGCGCGAGCCCATAACATGACACGCGATTCTTGAGCAATCCCTCGGTCATATCGCCGGAACCGACGTGAAAACTGATCGGCAAATCGAGCTCGCAAGCAACCTCCCACAACGGATTCCAGTGAGGGTCGCCCAGCAGCGGCTGACCGAAATATTGCGGCTCGCCCGTGAAGAGGATTCCACGATGGCCCATGGCGGCACAGCGACGCACCTCCTCGGCGGCAGCTTTAACGTCCCAGAAGGGAATCGAGGTGATTGGCAGCAGGCGGCGAGAATCGGCAGAGGCCCATTCGCTCTGCCAGTCGTTGTAAATCTTGACACAGCTCAGCATCAGCTCGGGATCGTTGAGTTTTAAAAACTGCTGGGCGCCGAAACCGCCGACATTCGGATACATTACCATCGCCCAGATACCCATTTGGTCCATGTACTCAAGCCGCGCTTTCGGGATCGTACGCGCCTGGATGCATCTCTTCGTAGCTGCGGGGCGGATTTTTAAAGCTGCCGCGGCCTGCGGTAGCAGTCATCCCGGGATTGGCCAGCACGCCGCGCTGGCCGCCCAGTACCCATCGCTGAGTGCCCTTGCCACTGGTCTCGATTCGCGGGACACGGTCGCGCAAATGGGCCGGTGCGCGGCTGGTCCACACCTCGGGTGTGTCGGTTACATGTGTGTCGGCGTCAATGATGGTGTAGGCACTCATGACCATCCTCCTTGGTTCGTGCCGACTGGTCACTCTTTGAACCGAACCCGAGAGCGGCGCCCGATCTCGATTAGTGGATCACGCTGCGCGCTTCACGATTGACCCCTTCTCTGGTTAACCGACAAACACGTTTGGTTCGGTCATGACTGCGAGCGCAGCACCTCCCCGGGAGTCGCGCCCGTGTAGCGCGCATTTTCATAAACGGGCACACCGTTGACTATGGTGTGAATCACGCCGGTAGCCGGCATTACCAGGCGCTTGCCGCCGCCGGGCAGATCACCCGTCATTGTGCCGCGCCGCGCGGAGCCTACCGTGTCGGCGTCGAAGATCGCGATGTCGGCGGGATTTCCCACGCTGAGCCGCCCGCGGCCCTTGAGACCGAAGAAGTCCGCTGGTTCTGAAGTGATCCGTTTGACGGCGTACTCAAGCGTGATTGCGTTTAATTCACGCACCCAATGGCCGAGCAGATAGGTACAATAGCCCGCGTCGCACAGCAGGCTCACGTGCGCGCCGGCGTCGGACAGCCCGATCATGGGACGCGGATCGTTGATCAGCTGCGCAAGCCTCGCTTCGTTGGTGTTAAACACGGACTGAGCGAAGCCGATGTTCAGGTCGTCTTCGATCGCGAGGTCCAGCATGGTCTCGAATTCCTGGCCTTCGCGGCCGCGCTCCCGGGCGATCTGAGCTACCGTTTTGCCGATCAGACTCTGCAGCTGCGGCCTGCCGACATCGCAAACCTCAACCCGCTTCCAGTTGCGGCGTAGCACGCCTCGGCTCATCTCGCTCACCACCGCGCTGCGGAATTCCGGATCGGCGTACAGTTGCTTTAGTTTCTCGGGTGGTTGGCCGACGGCCGGCTGCCAGGCGCGCATCAACGAAAACGCCATGCCCGACTTGAACTCGATTTCCGCGATTAGTGGCCGGCAGGTCATCTGTGGAATTGCTCCGCGTCTAATCAGCGCCTCGGAGCGTTGTAATGTTTCGGCGCTGGCTTGCGGCTTGTCTTCGAGGTCGAAAATCGCCAGCCAGGTCACGCGCCGTCCGCTCTCATCAAGAAGGAATTTCAGCAAGTCTAGTTCGTGGTCCTGAATATGGCCGAAGTTCTGCGTCAGCGTGATCTCGATGACGCCCTTGCCGAGGTTGCGCAGCACGTGCGCATAGGCGCTCAATTCCGTCCGATCGGCCAGGCGGCAAGCTAGCGGGCGTCCCTTATACCCCACGTGCTGAATGCCGGTGGTGTGCGAGAAGCCCAGCGCGCCCGCCGCAACTGCCTCGCGCAATAGCGCGGCAATTTTTTCGGTCTCCTGCGCCGTTGCGGCGCGCTCCATCGACTCTTCGCCCATCACGTAGTGGCGAAACGGGGTAAGCGGAGCCAGAAAGCCCAGATTGATCGAGCTGCCGCGTCGCCGGGCGGCCTCCAGGTAGTCGGGAAAACTCTCCCAATCCCAGGTGATCCCGAGTTTCAGCACCTCGTACGGAATAGCCTCGACGTTGACCAGGTCAAGCGCCGCGATGTCTTGGGCCTGCGGTCGGCAGGGAGCAAGCCCGACTCCGCAGTTGCCCATCACGACGGAGGTCACTCCATGCCACGATGAGCTGGTTATTTGCGGGTCCCAGCAGATCTGGGCGTCGTAATGGGTGTGCGGATCTACGAAACCTGGAGCAACTACCAATCCGTCAGCATCGATTTTCTTGGCCGCACCATTCTCTATTTTGCCTATCTCCGCGATCAGACCACCCTTGATCGCGACGTCGGCGACGCGCCGAGGAGACCCGGTTCCGTCCACCACCGTTCCGTTCTTGATTAGT
Source organism: Thermodesulfobacteriota bacterium (assembly GCA_046728175.1). GTDB lineage: Bacteria > Desulfobacterota > Binatia > Binatales > Binataceae > JAFAHS01. Next base: position 36,928 of record JBKPEA010000030.1, read on the forward strand.
AGATCGTATGACATGGTGAGTGACCTCGTGAATGAGAGCACATGCCTCGCATGAAGCCTTGTGCGTTTTCGCTTCGCGCCCTGTTCGCGATCAACCGCGACTGAGCAGCTGGCAACTGTGGAGCGGTTGATGGTTCTATTACGGCCCATAACGAATCCCGGCGCGGGGCGCAATCTTTCAAGCAGGACACAAAACGCGCCGCACCTTTCAGACCGAGTCCCCGGTCGGATTCAACCCCAGCCGCGGCCCGATTGCTGATGCTCGTACATTGTCCTGCGCGGGGCGAACCCCGTTCGCAAGGTTTTGGGGATTGAGGCACTCAGCTCGGGACCGATCGGGCAATGCAGTGGTTGAGCCATCTCCGCCTGCACTCCAAACGCTAGAAAACCACCAAGGTCATCGTCGAGTTGGGACGCCTCAACTCTTACCTGGGAGCATAGAGAAATCGATCCGATATCGCTGTCCGTCGGAAGCCGCTGCAAGGTTATAGGCTGGAACTTATAGAAAGTGTTGGCGTGGTTGCTTCGTCGCCATGTCCAATTAGCTCCCCTTACCAGGCTCGTGCGTAGGGTGTGAAAAGCGTGCTTGCTCGACCCGGCAGCCAGCCCGATGTCAGGATGCTGCTCAACCTCGACCTGTTCACCCCGCAACCAAATGCGCCCGCCGGAGGCGACGATGACTCGACCTTGCACCAGATTCAGGCGGTGCGTGCGATGGGCTGCTTGAGCAGTGCGGGGAACGGCTCTCCCAGCCCGCCGCTGTTTACCACAAATTCCGGTCCATCCGAGATGCAGCCGAGGACCGGAGGCAGGGGAGGCGAGGTAGAATGACCACGCGCAGCTCGATTGCCGTACTCGTGATTCTCGCGGCGCTCATCTCCCCCTGTGCGTTCGCTCAGAATACCCCGTTTGGCGAGCCGGCGAGCGACGCCGAGCGCGCGTTGGTCGGCGCGCAGCCGGACGCCTGGGCGCGGCTCGACCTCCAACAGCGGGAGCGAGTACTTGAGAACGTCCGCCAGTGGCAGTGAATGACTCCCGAGCAGCGCCATCGAGCAGAGCGCAACTTTCAGGAATTCCGCAAGCTCCCTCCCGAAGAACGGCAACAGGTGCTACACACGCGGCATCAGTGGCGTCAGCTGCCGCCCGAGCGTCGCGAGCAAATGCGCGAGGCATACACACGCTTCAAGAACATGCCGCCCGCGCAGCGCCAACAGATCATGCAGCGTTATGAACATTTCACGCGGCTTCCGCTCGAGCAGCGCCAGAAGGTCCTGAACAATTACCAACGTTGGGCAGCAGATGAGCCCCGAGCAGCACCAGGAGTTCAGTCGACAATGGGGTCGCACTCATAATCCGCATCCCAGAATCGAGCCCAAACCGAAAAAACTCCTACACTGATGGTGCCGGAAGGGTTCAGCAGGGTGCCTGGGTCAGCGCCTCCGCAAACTTCGAAGGGCGTCGCACGGAGGCTAGGGCTGGAGCAGAGAACGCCGCCATTCGCGACCGTGCCTAACGTAGATCTCGCGGTCGTGCAGGCGATGTTCGCGATGGGTCCAGAATTCGATCACCTCAGGACGTACGCGGAACCCGGTCCACCATGATGGTCGCGGGACTTCCCGGCCTCTGAGTTTGCCGGCAAGCCGAGTGTACCGGCCGAGAAGTTCCGCACGGGAACGGAGTCGAGCGCTCTGGTACGACGCGCTCGCTGCCAGCTGGCTCTGCCGCGGCCTGGTTGTCCAGTAAACGTCGGCCTCCTGAGCAGTGACCTCCTTGACGCTGCCCTCGACGCGTACCTGCCGGCCCTTGGGCTGCCAGTATAGCGCGAGCGAGGCGTGCGGATTGCCGTGGATCTCGCGGCCCTTGCGGCTACGTGCGTCGGTGAAGAATACGAAGCCCCGCTCGTCGATTCTTTTCAGCAGGACGAATCGTACTGCGGTCTTCCCACTCCGCGCCGCGGTGGCAAGTGCCATTGCTTCGTAGTTCTGAATTCCGAGACGGCGCGCATCATTTAGCCAGCGAATGAATTTGGCAATCGGGTCGTGGCTGCGCTGCGCCATTCAGCAATCATGACATGGGACCAGTCCTTCGCACGATGCTTGAAAATCTCAACGCTCAGCACTGGCGGAGGAGGTAGGTTTCTCTTCTCCAAATTCTTCAGATCGAACTGAAGAAAAGAACCTTTCTGGTTTCCAGCGAATTTCGGGGTTTCCTCCCCGCAGCAAAAGGCATTCGCGCGGAGCGCGGCATCGAGTGATTTCACGGCGCCGCTTCGTCACCTTGACTCTGCACCTAAGCGACCGCTAACGCCGATGGCCGCCGCACCGGTTTCCAAACTTGCGAGTCTCTCGCGCCATGCGCAGCAACCAAGCCGATCTCCGTATAAACTCGCCTTCCGGAAAGCGCGGGCCGCGACAAAGTACAGTCGAGCGTCTTCGCAGAAAACCTTCTCAATACGACAGAATCCGATTGACCCGATGCTCCCTAGAGGCTCCTGCCATCAAACTTGTTGACTTTGAATTTCGACGGGTCCACCACCTCGAGACATCGGACGTTGACGGCAATGACCTCGTCGACGATCACAAATGGGCCGACACCACAGTTGGGGCAGAATTGATGTTTGCACTTGCCGGTTTTGAAAGTGTAAGTGGCGAGATTCGACGCGGGGGTCTCAAACCTCACCTTGTCGTGAGACAAATACCAGTGTAAATAACCGCGCTTGCTCAGATCGAACAATTGCAATCCATAACCTCCTTTATCTCGCCATCCGCTTCGAAGGCGACCTTTCCGCAATGACACGAGCCCTTGTAAGTCATTGTGCTACTTCTGAGATTGGATTTTCAGATCCTCGTCGGGGATCTCCCCTGGCGCACGTGCGTTACCCTATGGTAGGGGGCTCACGCACCGCGTGTCGGAATACGCTGAAGTTTCCCACTGCCTGAGCGGTAACCGCCAGACTGCCATAAGGTCCTCGACGCACGGCGGCCGCCCGTTCGATTGTGTACCTGTCGGGAGTGTTGAATCTGATGGGGATCTTTTAGTAGTGCGTCGGTATGAGATAGGCGAGGAAATCCAGAAAGGCGTCGTGAACATCGGAATGACAGCGGTCGGGATCGGAAAGGCAGCGCGGCCCAACACCATTCGGGCGGTGGTGGAGAATGCGGAACGGCTCGGCTTCGCGAGGCTGTGGGCGCCAGAGCACGTCGTGCTGTTCGACACTCAGGAGTCGAGGTATCCCTACAGCGGCGATGGCAAGTTCATGGCCCGCAGCCACATCGATCTTCTCGACCCCTTCATCGGTTTGACCTACGCCGCCGCATTCAGCCGACGAATCAGGCTCGCCACGGGAATCTGCCTGGTCGCCGAGCACAATCCGCTCGCGTTAGCAAAGGTCATCGCCAGTCTCGACAGTCTCAGCTCCGGACGCCTCGCGCTGGGGGTCGGCATCGGGTGGTCGTCGGAGGAATTTGCCGCACTCGGAATTCCTTTCGAACGGCGGGCGCAGCGCACCTGCGAATACATCGAGGTGATGCGCAAGTTATGGGGCGAGGAGAAATCCAGTTTCAGCGGCGAGTTCGTCCGTTTCGACGGCGTCCGCAGTTTCCCCAAGCCTTCGCAGGGGAAGGTACCGATAATTTTCGGGGGCGAGAGCATGCCGGCACTGCGGCGGGTGGCGCGCCTGGGCGACGGATGGTTCGGGGTCAAACTGAATCCGGAACAAGCGGCCGCAAAGATCGCGACGCTGCGCCAGTTGATGAGCGAGGCCGGTCGCGACATGTCGGAACTCGAAATCATCATCTCCCCGTATGAAAATGAAGTGACCGCGGACGATCTGTGTGCCTATCACGAGATTGGGGTCCACGAATTCGTGCCCTTCGTGCGCTTGCCCGGCGACGATCGAAAGATCCCTGAGGCACTCGAGCACATTGCGCGCCAATTCGTGGAACCTGCCGCGAAGCTCCAGTAGCGGATGAATGAGGAGGCCAAGACGACGAGCCTGCTCCCAACGCGCCGTGGCGCGTACCGCGCCCGATTTTGCCGGGCTTGGATCCGGCGGACTTGCAAGCCTGGTTTTTACGGCACCCGTCATCAGGGTGCATCCGTAATCATTGACGAGCAGGCCCGCGCCGAGGATTCTTTCGGTCGCGACAGGTTTGATTCTGGTCGCGAGCTTCCTGTCTAGATATACGAATCGTTAACAGCTTTCCGGACGGCAGCGCCGTCAAAGCGAGCACACTGAAGGAGATAGAGATGCCCAGACCAAGAAGCACGGATGGCGGCGAGCTGGTCGCACGTACCTTGAAACAATTCGGTGTCGAAGTCGCGTTCGGACTGCACGGAGGGCATCTCGATTCCCTGTTGGTCGGACTTCACCGCAACCACATCCGCCTCGTCGACACCCGACACGAAGCAGTTGCGGTTAACGCTGCGGACGGATATGCGCGCGCTACCGGACGGCTGGGGGTTGCGTTCGCAACGGCGGCCTCGGGCTACTCAAACGCAATCGCGGGACTGGCGACGGCCTATGCGGACCGTAGCCCACTCCTTCTGCTGACCAGTTCGCCTCCGCTGCGCGACGCTGAACAGAACGCCCTGCAAGGTTCGATCGACCAAATCGCGATGGCAAACCCGCTGACTAAGTGGGCCCATCGCGTCACCGTGGTCGAGGAAATTCCCAGTCTGGTGTCATTTGCGATACGCAAGGCGCTGGCCGGTGCACCGGGTCCGGTGGTGGTCGATCTTCCCATAGACGTGCTCTTCGGTCCGGCAGACGAGGGGCGAATAGACCATGGTGGCGGCTCGCGAATGCCGGCTCCGCCCGCGCCATCGCCCGCCGCCGTCCAGGATGCGCTCGTATTGCTGCGAAGGGCCGAGCGGCCCGCGATCATCGCTGGCGGAGGCGTCCGCGGCAAGACCGCCTCGGAATTGTTGGTCGCCTTCGCGGAGCGAAGCGGTATCCCGGTCTTCAATCAGCAGACCAGCTTCGGCGCCATGCCCGCTGACCATCCGCTGAACGGCTTCGCCGCCGGCAATCTCGCAGTCCTTCAGATGGTCCACGGGAGAGGGCCGGATGTGGTTCTGTTGCTGGGCGCTCGGCGCGGAATGTTTTTGGCAGGTCGAAGCGGAGCGATCATAACGCCTGAGACCAAGGTCGTGCAGGTAGATGTTGACGCCTCCGAGATTGGACGCTTCCGACCGTTCGACCTCGGTATCACCGCGGATGCGGCCGAGACGCTGCGCGCGCTGCTTGACGCTGATTCGGAACGCTGGCCGGAACGCAGCGCATGGGCCAATGCCGCGGTGATGATCCATCGGCGCGAGCGCTCATTTGCAAACGAGCCGACGGCGGTTAACGGCAGGCTCCATCCATTTCACGCGATTCGCGAGACGCTGCGGGCGCTCCAACCGGGTGCGACGCTCATCATCGATGGTGGTGAGATGGGCTCGTGGGTCGGCGAGTCTGTGCACGAGGCGAGGCCGAAACGAATCATCGGCCACGGTGGTTACCTGGGCTTTCTCGGCATCGGCTTTGGAATCGCGATTGGCGCTCAAGTGGCCGATCCCGGGAGCCGCGTAATTCTCCTGATGGGCGACGGAGCATTTGGCCTGCATCTCCAGGAGCTCGAGACGATGGCGCGTCACGGTTTGCCGATCGTGACCGTAGTGGTGAACAACGCCTGCTGGGGCATGTCGATTCATGGTCAGGAGGCGGTGTACGGAAGCGAAGCGGGGATCGTCAGCAGGCTTGCGGACAGCGACTATGATATCGCAGCACGCGGCCTCGGTGCGGCTGGTGAGCGTGTGTCACGAATTGAGGATGTCGGTCCCGCAATCCGGCGAGCGCTCGCCTCGGGTAAGGCCACCTGCATCAACCTCACCGTGTCCGGTGAGGTAACGCATCCGATTACACCCACCATGGTCGGCTATACGGATGATCCGAACACGATCGTAATCCCGTATTATGACAATGTGCCGCGCAGGTGAGAGTCCTCTTCTGCGCTTTCCAACGTCGCGCGAGCCCTCGGCAGCCCGTTCGACCCGTCGAAAGGAACGGGCCAATCCCCTTTCGGATGCAGAGACTGAACTGACTCTGGCGGAGATGAGAATCGGCGGACCAGCCCGGCAAGCAATCCGGATCGGTCCCTACCGGTTAACTGGCAAGAGGGTGGATTCGGACAACAAAACAGTTGCGTAGCGTGATGTCAGTCACCACAATCGGGAGTTGGAGCGCATGGGGAACTACCCGCCTGATTGTCCTGCCGGTAGAGGGTTCACCGTTCCTCCTCACCGGCCAGCGGGCTGACCCACACAGTACTTACCTAAACCCTAGTGGGTACAGGGGAGAACACTGAACTGCTTATCCCGTTACACGACCAGAGGAAGTCCTACCTTAGATTTACCCTGATTAGTAAATACGTTGGTACCCACCATCCACTCGAGGACTATCCGCTAGCCGTCCCATCGGCAGGATGTATACAGACCCTCGTCACGGGCCAGGGCGCTAACTCAGACAGTTCTTACACAAAACTTAGCGAGCAGGCGGCGGAAAACATGGTTGACCGGTCACGAAAATGAAGTATTCCTTACCTTAGATTTTACTCTGATGATTGACGGACAGCGATTCGGAAATCATCGTTTATGGATCCCTCCGCACCTTCTAAACTCCGATGTGGTGGTTTCTTCTTTGAATTCATGGCGACACTAAAACAGACGTTATCGTTTATCTTCACGACTTCTTCACACTAGACCATATCCGGCGGCCTGGGGCACCGCATGTAGAACGAAAAGTATCTTTCTTGCGGCAATGCTGATGCGCCCCTGTTTCGGGTCCTAGCACCATGGCACTCATCGGTCACGATGAGGCTTTCAGTGTGAGCACGGAGCGCGTTTTGTTGCGCCGGCTGGTGACCGAGACATTCCACTTACGGGGGGCCCCTCCCATTCTGTTAGGGAGGGCGTCTCATTCTGGTTTGAGATGAAAGACCGAACAACCTGGACGCTCGGCTTCCAGTTCGGAGGCGCAGGAGACCGCAAAGGCATCGACTTAAGTCGCAACGATATAAGCGGCAGACTGCCCCGATCTTATAGCCGCTCAAGCTGTCCGCCTCAATGACTTTCCGCTCCGATAGCGAGACGCGTGCCACTTGGGGCGGCTGGATCGCGACGACCTATCCGGCGGCCGCATCAAGCGAGGTTCGGGTTAGGGTTTTCGGTATGGACAACACTCGCAGAACTCATCTACGATGCTAGTGTCTTAGGTGGCGAGTTATGCGGTAGCTATCGTTCATC
>JBKPEA010000031.1:0-31983 GCA_046728175.1 Thermodesulfobacteriota bacterium
CGCTTACACTCCTCAGCAAGGCATCAACCAACTTCCATTGTTGGTGATGGCTGGTGCGGTGTATCACGGGTTGATCCCGGGTCGCAGCGATGACAGTACCGCGGTTGGCTTTTATTACGGAAACATCAGTACGAGCGTGCCCTCTGGCTCGGGTGAAAAAGTTGTCGAATTGAACTACACGTGGTGGGCGACGCCGTGGCTCGGGATGACGCCGGACCTGCAATATGTCTTGACCCCAAGCGGTGGCAGCAGTAGCAGAAATGCCGCGGTTATCGGAGCGCAATTCCAGATACTATTCTAATATGTCGCTATGACGCCTTGCCAACGCGGTTTCTTCTTAGTCGCCGTCAACGTCCTGGTGTTCACCGGGGTGCCCTTGACTACGGGCGGATTGACCTCCATGGCGCAGGGGTCCCCATCGAAGAAGCCGGTCGCGTCACAAGAAAGTCCGATCGTCAGTGGCATGGGCCGGCTCTACATTTTTCGTCCCATCCGTTCTTTCGGAGCGCACATCGAGGACTATATCACCATCGATGGCGTGCCAGTGCATAGGCTCGCTTCAGGAACCGGCTTTTATTGTGACCTCAGTCCGGGCGAGTATCTGATCAGCGTTGCCGGCCACAAGACTTCTCCGCTGGAGGTCTCTCTGGTAGCCGGTCAAGCAAGCTACGTCTGCGTCATGTTGCATCACCGGGGAGGAGTGTCACCACGGGGCGGGGCGCTGACCTCCGATCAGGCTTTTGTCGTTCGAAAATTCGAACCGGAAGATGGAGCGCAGCGCGTGCGCGAGTATCCTCTAACCCGGGAGACCTGTAAGCGCTAAGCGCCGACGAGCTGGCCGCGGTTTAAGCGGAGCAAGCCCCCCAGTGGGCACGGACTGCAAGACTCAGACTCAGAGCTCGTCCTTGTCGGGGAACAGTGCATCCCGGATCTCGTTGGCGCGTACCACCCGCTTCGAGGACGGACAAGCGAGGAGGAAGAGTGGGAGATTCCTTGGAGTTCGGTCTGGACTTGGAGTGGGCCCGCAACACTTTGGGTGTTGTTTCTGCTTGATGATAACATTCCTAAGAGTGGACGCCGATCTCCGGAACTTTAATTCGCTCACAACAGACCCGTAATCACCGTTGGCATCGAGGCGGCTGCAACCAGCAATATCGCACAAACGATGAATAGAATGGTTACTCACTTCACAATCTTGCGCAGAGCATAGCTAGCGCGAAGACATCAGCCGACCAGGAAGCTATCGCGGCGTATTACGCGACCAAGAAACGGCTGATGCCAAAAAAAGACGGATCTCCATCGTAATGTTGCGGAAACTTACCAGAAGTTGGACATCGCCAACCCGGTCGGCATGGTCAACATGTGCAGAGGCCTAGTGGATTATTGGGACAAGGTGGCCGACCAAGCCAAAGATCTCGCGAAAGGGAATCGGAAGATGGGCAAGGCGGCTGGTTGGCGTTGAAGGGGAGCGGTTCCGCTACTGCGCCTGGTTTGCGGTTCGGGCCAGCTCTTCCTGAAGAAGAACCACTGCCTTGGGGGACGGGAAGCACTACGAGTGTCGACCGGTGAGGCGAGGTAACCATTCGGCGCGGACCATACGTTCGGCCTTACTGGCTGGAATTGTCGGCAGGCTCCATTAAGCCTTGAACCGCCAGTCGCCGAGCACATCGATCCGACCAGCGCATGTGATTCCCTAGAGTCAAGGCCTTGACTGTTCAGCCGAGCCATTGCGGGTTCTGCCAGGTACCGTCGAAGTGGTGGGTCGTCTTGTAGAGCTCGTACTTCCCATTGCTTGCCATGGGCGCAGTTCGCGCCAGGAGAGCGGCGCGTTCGTCGTCGGCTAATGGGCGGAAATTGCGCGCCACGTTGAGCGTCTGATTCAGAATTGGCATCGAGTCGCATCCGGTGATAACCACGGCGGTCGGCAAGCTCAGTGCATAGCGCAGACACTCCTGCGCATTGACCACGCCGCTTTGTAAAATAATCTGTGCGCCCATCGGTTTCATGCCGAGCACGCCGATGTTGCGCTGTGCTAGCACCGGCAGCACCAATGTTTCAAAGCTGTCGTAATGTGCGTCCATCACGTTGAGCGGCATCTGCACCGTATCGAAGGTGAAATTGTTCCGGGAGGCCGTCTCCAGCATGTGCAGATGAATCTCAGGACTTTTGTGCCCGGTAAATCCGATGTAGCGGACTTTTCCCGCCTGGCGGGCTTTCAGCATGCCCTCCAGGGCGCCGGAAGGGGCGAAGATCTTCTCCGGATCATCCATTCGGATCACTTCGTGGAACTGGATCAAATCGATGTGCTCGACTTGCAGACGACGCAGCGATTCGTCTAGTTGTGCGGTGGCGGTCTTTGCATCGTGGCCGTCGAGCTTGGTCATCAAGAACACTCTCTGGCGATACCCATCGCGTAGCGCCTTGCCCATGCGGATTTCGCTCTGGCCGCCGTTGTAGTCCCAGCTGTTGTCCATGAAGTTGATGCCGTTCTCGATCGCAGTGCGGACAATGCGCACGCTGTCTGTCTCTGAAACCTGAGCAAGGCCGATATGAGCACCGCCAAGGCCCACGATCGAAACTTTCTGGCCGGTACGGCCTAGGGTTCGATATTGCATGTCGCCGGTTTCGGCGCGCACGTCACGCACCCTCATGACTGCGGGAATGATCGTTGAAGCGACGGCAGCTTTCAGGAATTGACGGCGGTTCATGGGCGACCTCGGGAGATGTTTGTTCTAGCGCTCCCTTCCGACCGGCCCGTCTCGCTCCCAGTTGTGGGCCAGCCCGATTTTGAGGCATCGAGAACCCGTTAAAATGAAGTTATCTATAATGAAGTACCCCGCCTAGCAGAATGTCGCGCCTTCGCAGAGCAAGTGCTCGGACGAACGCGCTTCTCTTAACGCCGTTACCGGGAATAAGCTAGCTCGAGCGGCCGCAGGTCTCGAGATCATCACAGGAGGGCCCTGATGCCTACCCTTCAATCCGACGCCTTGGTGTTCTTCGGCGCCACCGGCGATCTCGCCTACAAGCAGATCTTCACTTCCATCCAGGGGCTGATTCGCGATGAAGGTCTCAACGTGCCGATTATCGGGGTTGCCAAGTCCGGATGGACGCTCGATCAACTGAAAGCCCGCGCCAAAGACAGTTTGGAGCACCACGGCGGTATCGATGAGGATGCGTTTAAGAAAATGTTGGAACTGCTGCGCTATGTCGACGGCGACTACGCGGATGCCGGCACCTTCGTGCGGGTTCGCAAGGAGCTGGGGAAAGCGACGCAACCGCTTCATTACCTCGCAATCCCACCCAGCACCTTTGGCGCGGTGGCCGAAGGTCTGGCCAAGTCCGGATGCGGCGACAACGCGCGACTGGTCGTTGAGAAACCGTTCGGGCACGACTTTGACTCAGCGGGTGAACTCAATCGCATCCTGCATCAATATTTTCCGGAGGAGAGAATTTTTCGCATCGATCACTATCTTGGTAAGGAGCCGGTGCAGAATATCCTCTACACCCGCTTTGCCAACCCGATTTTCGAGCCGATCTGGAATCGGACTTTCGTTCGCAACATCCAGATCACGATGGCAGAAAAGTTCGGAGTGCAGGATCGCGGCCGCTTCTATGACGAAGCGGGCGCAATCCGCGACGTGGTGCAGAATCATATGTTGCAGGTTCTCGCCAACCTTACGATGGATCCGCCGACGGGCGAGGACCACGAAGCGGTACGCGATGCGAAGGCGGGACTCTTGAAAGCGATTCGTCCGCTAACCGCTGAATCAGTGGTACGGGGACAGTACAACGGGTATCGCTCCGTGCCGGGCGTCGCGGCGGGTTCAGCGGTTGAGACTTTCGTCGCGGTCAAATTGTTCATCGATAGCTGGCGATGGGCGGGAGTTCCGATCTTCATCCGCGCGGGAAAAGAACTCCCGGTCACCGCGACAGAGGTCATCGTCGAGTTCCGGCGCCCCCCGCGCGAGACCTTCGGCGAAATTGTACCGATCCGATCCTCGCATATGCGTATGCGCGTGAGCCCGGATATCAGCATTGCGTTGGGGGTACGGGTCAAACTGCCCGGCGAGCGGATGGTCGGCAACGATGTCGAACTCATTCTGCAGCGGCAATCGGCCGCGGACGAGCCGCCCTATCAACGGCTGCTGGGTGACGCGATGCGGGGGACAAGCGAACTGTTTGCGCGCGAAGACCTGGTCGAGGCGCAATGGCGCGTGGTCCAGCCCATCCTGGGCAATGTGACTCCCGCTTACATGTATGACACCGGAACCTGGGGGCCGGAGGAGGCACTTCAATTGATCGGTTCTGATGGGCCCTGGATAGATCCCCAGGTCCCCTCATCGGAGAGGTGAGCATCGCTTCTTGGCGTTTTCCGCAGAACTCGCCAGACGAGTAAAATGCAGGTACGTCCCGCATGGTCGGACACGAAAAATTCATGCGATCGCGGGCGTACCGAAACAACCCTGGGGCGCAGGAGACGCGAAAACCGTGGCAAGCTTGTCGGCGGGGAGCTCTGCCGCCAAACGCAGCCGAGCTTGCCAAATAACCACTAACTGCCTTCGTATTGTTGAAGGCGCAGGAGTAGACCGTGAAAGCGACACAGCAACTCAATCGGCTCGGCCAGAGCTTGTGGCTCGATAACATCACCCGCGACCTGCTCAACAGCGGCACGCTCAAACGCTACATCGATGAATTCTCCATAACCGGCCTGACCTCCAACCCGACCATCTTCGACAACGCAATCACTCACAGCAAATCCTACGACCAGGAAATCGGTGAGCTGCTGACTCGAGGGTTTACCGGTGAGGCACTGTTCTTGGAACTCGCGGTCGAGGATCTAACGCGCGCCAGCGAGTTGTTTGCTCCGATCCACGAGAAAACGGCAACCGTCGATGGCTGGGTCTCGCTGGAGGTCTCTCCGCTGCTCGCCTACGACACCAAGGCCACCGTGGCCGAGGCCGCGCGGCTCTACAAAAGAGCCAACCGTCCTAACCTGTTCATCAAGATTCCGGGTACCAAGGAAGGACTGCCCGCCATCGAAGAAGCAATCTTCGCGGGTGTCAGCATCAACGTGACCCTGCTCTTCACGCGCGAGCACTATGTCGCCGCGGCGGAGGCTTACCTGAAAGGAATCGAGCGACGCATCGAGGCTGGCCTGAGCCCCGATGTGCGTTCGGTCGCCTCACTCTTCGTGAGCCGCTGGGACAAGTCCACCATGGATAAGGTACCCGATAAATTGCGCGATCGTCTGGGACCCGCCATCGGCCAACAAACCTACAAGGCCTACCGCGACCTGCTCGAATCCGAACGCTGGCAGCGACTGGAGGGCCTCGGCGCTCGGCCGCAACGGTTGCTCTTTGCCAGCACCGGAACCAAGGACCCCAAGGCCTCGGATGTCCTTTACATCGGCGCGCTGGCCGCGCCCAACACCATCGACACGATGCCCGAGGAGACCCTGTTGGCGTTTGCACAGCATGGAAAAGTCGGGCGCGCGGCGCCGCGCGACGGTGGAGATTGTGAGGAGCTAATCGCGGACTTCGGCAAGGCGGGGATCAACGTGGGCAAGCTCGGCGCCGATCTGCAAGCCGAGGGGGCCAAGGCGTTCGTGGCTTCGTGGCAAGACCTGCTCAAGGCAATCCACTCGAAGAGCAAAGCACTCAAGTAACCGGTAGGGAGGATTCAGCGATGGCCCGACCGACCGACACCGCCGCGTGGCGCGCGCTGCAGTCGCACTACGACAAGGTCAAGGGTGTGGAACTGCGGCAGCTTTTTGCGGAGGATCCAAGACGCGGCGAGACCTTCGTTGCCGAAGGGGCCGGCCTCTACCTGGACTTTTCCAAAAACCGCATCACCGCGGAAACCTTGGGATTGCTGATTCAGCTCGCCGAGGAGTGTGGCGTGGCCGAACGCCGTGACGCGATGTTTCGGGGCGAGAAAATCAACATCACCGAACAGCGCGCGGTCCTCCATGTGGCGCTGCGCGCGCCCAAAGGCGTCCAAATCAAAGTCGATGGTCGGGACGTGGTCCCTGAAGTTCACACCGTGCTGGAGAAGATGGCCGCGTTTTCCGATCGCGTGCGCAGCGGCGAATGGAAGGGTCATACCGGCCAGCGCATCAGGAATGTGATTAACGTTGGGATCGGTGGATCGTACCTCGGTCCGGAGATGGCCTACGATGCGCTTCGGACTTTCACGGATCGCTCGATGAACTTCCGATTTGTCGCCAACGTCGATGGTGCCGCGTTCGCGGAGGCGACCCACGATCTCAATGCCGCCGAAACGCTATTCATCCTGTCATCGAAGACCTTCACCACGCTCGAGACGATGACCAATGCGGCCACCGCCCGCAAGTGGATCGTCGATGCGCTCAAGAGCGATGCCGCGGTTGCCAAGCATTTCGTTGCGGTCTCGACCAGCGACGCCGAGGTTCGCAAGTTCGGCATCGATACCGCCAACATGTTCGGCTTCTGGGACTGGGTCGGCGGCCGCTACTCGATGGACTCGGCGATCGGCCTGTCCACGATGATCGCGATCGGTCCGCAGAACTATCGCGAGCTGCTCGCGGGGTTCCGCGCCATGGATGAGCACTTCTGCTCGGCGCCACTGGCAAAGAACTTGCCGGTCCTGATGGGGTTGCTCACCGTCTGGTACAACAACTTCTTCGGCGCGCAGACCGTCGGCATCATGCCCTACTCGGACAATCTAGGGCGTTTTCCCGCCTACCTCCAGCAGCTACAGATGGAGAGCAACGGTAAGCATGTCGATTTGGACGGCCGTCCCGTGGGAGTGCAGACAGGGCCAATCATCTGGGGCGAGCCTGGCACTGACGGACAGCATTCTTTCTATCAACTCATTCACCAGGGCACGAAACTGATCCCGTGCGACCTTATCGGGTTCTGCCAGCCACTCAGCCGGTCGAAAGAGCATCACGACCTGCTGATGTCCAATGTGTTCGCCCAGGCCGAAGCTCTCGCCTTCGGCAAAACGCCCGACGAGCTGAAGGCGGAGGGTTCCCCAGACTTCCAGACGCCATTTCGCGTGTGCGAGGGAAATCGCTCGACCAATGTCATTCTGGTGGACAAGCTGACCCCGCACGCGCTCGGCGCACTCGTCGCGCTCTACGAACACAATGTATTTACCCAGGGCACGATCTGGAACATCGACTCGTTCGATCAGTGGGGTGTCGAGTTGGGTAAAGTGCTGGCCAAACGGATCATTCCGGAACTGGAGAGTCAGAGCGAACCGAACCTGAAGCACGACAGCTCGACCAACGCGCTGATCAAACGCTATCGCCGCCTGCGCGGCCATTAGCGGGGCGAAGCGGATGATCAAGCTCATGGGCATGCTCAGGCGTAAGCCGGGCATGAGCGCGCAAGCGTTCCATCACTACTGGCGCAACGTCCACGCGCCTCTGGTGATGGGCGTGCATGGATTCGCCCGCCACGTGCGCAAGTACGTCCAATCCCACGCCATCGACGCGCAGCTGGTTCCCGGCGCGGACGGCGGACCCGCATTCGATGGCATAGCGGAACTGTGGTTCGACAGCCTTGACGACCTCCACCGCGCGATCAGCGACCCCTGCTACCTAGGTGATATTCACCCCGATGAACTGAAATTTCTGGACTTTCCGAACTGCGTAATTCTGCTGGTCGAGGAAGTTTCGATGAGGTGAGTTATTTCTCGCCTTCGGGCTCGTTTTGGGGCGACGACACCACGGCCGCGTGTCGCTGAGCGGTATTGGATAGACCTTCCGAAATCTAATTTTGCGAAATCCGCAGGCCGCAAGCGGCCAATCGACCAACAGGCCGGCCCGGGAGACAAAGCAGTCTTCGATCGTCAATCCCGTCCTAATTTGGTGTCCGGCTCGCTAAGTCCTGGTGCGACGGTTCACGGCAGCGCAACAATTGATCGGTAGCCTGTGCCTCGGTAGCCTCGTCACGGGGACGCGGCGACCCTTCGCCATGATGCAATACGACTACGACCTGGCCGTGATAGGCTCCGGTCCCGCCGGTCATCACGCCGCTATTCAGGCTGCCAAGCTCCGCAAGCGGGTGCTCGTGGCTGAGCGCAAGCCCATCGTCGGGGGCGTGTGCGTCAATCTCGGTACCGTTCCCAGCAAGACCATCCGCGAAGCCATCTTGTACTTGTCCGGCTATCGGGAGCGTGCGGTTTACGGCGAATCCTACCGGGTCAAGGAACAAATCACTTTTCAGGACCTGCTGTTCAGGGTCGCGCCGGTGGTACATGCAGAAATCGAGGTGATGCGCGATCAACTGCTGCGCAATCACGTTGCCCTGGTGAACGCCTCCGCGAGCTTTGCCGACCCGCACACCCTGCGCCTGCAACGCGCCGATGGCTCTGAGGCAAGGGTTACTGCCGATAAAGTCGTGGTCGCGGTCGGGACGGAATCGATCCGCGACTCACGCATGCCAATTGATGGGCGCGATGTTTTCTGCAGCGACGACATTTTGCAGCTCGACGAACTCCCGCGCACGCTGGCGGTCATCGGCGCTGGTGTGATCGGCTGCGAATACGCAAGCATGTTCGCGGCGCTCGGAGTGCGGGTCACGTTGGTGGATATGCGGCCCCGGCTGCTCGGGTTCGTCGATGCCGAGATTGTCGAGACGCTCGCATATCATTTGCGCGAGCGGAGGATGGTTTTGCGGCTCGGCGAGGAAGTGTCTTCAGTGGAGCCCTTCGAGGAAGCGGGCATTCGGCGGGTGCGCACCCGCCTGGCGAGCGGAAAGCAGCTAATCACGGACAAGGTTCTGACCAGTACCGGCCGCAACAGCGCGACCCATGACCTCAATCTCGCCTCGGCCGGTATTTCGGTCGACGCCCGTGGCCGCATCAAGACCCGCGCCTACTACCAAACCGAAGTTGATCACATCTATGCCGCCGGCGACGTCATCGGCTTCCCCAGCCTGGCTTCTACCTCCAAGGAGCAGGGCCGTATTGCCGCGTGCAACGCATTCGGCATGCCCGCTACCTACGCACCTGAGCTGTTTCCATACGGTATCTATACGATTCCGGAAATCTCCTTCGTGGGCCGCACCGAAGAGCAATTAACCGAGAAGGGCATTTCCTACGAGATCGGCAAGGCGCAATACCGAGAAGTCGCGCGTGGCAAGATCGTTGGCGATGAGATCGGCGTGCTCAAACTCATCTTCCATCGCGAGACACACGAACTGCTGGGCGTGCACATTATCGGCGACGGCGCAACCGAGTTGGTACATATCGGACAGGCGGTGCTCTCGCTAAAGGGCAACATCGACTACTTCATCAACACGGTCTTCAACTACCCGACCCTCGCCGAGTGCTACAAGAACGCAGCCCTCGACGGCATCAATCGTATCAATGACTAGCCGAGCCGAGTCTTCTTCACAAACCGTCCGCGGACTTCAGCCCGCGCGCTCAAGATTGCGCGCGGCGGCGGCTTCCTTTCACTTCGCATCGTGAAAAATGATCCCAAGTGCGTACCGCTCCCCGCTCCGTACGGTACTCAGCCCGTGCCGCACGCTGACCCGATAATGCCCACGCGCCCCCGCGACCGGACGATAGCGATTGGGAAAAATCAGCGCACCTCCGCGATCCAGCGCGATCACCTCCCCGCGCGATTGGGCACGGGGGCGCTGTTCGACGAGCAGCGATTCTCCGCCTTGATAGTCGCTCCCTCGTTGACTCAGCAGGCATGTGAACTGAAGCGGGAACGCCAACTCACCATAGAGGTCCTGATGCAGGCAGTTGTAACCGCCTGCTTGGTAGCGAAGCAGTAGGGGGGTCGGCCGGCTCTGCCCTGCGGCGTGGCAGGCCTTCAGATACTCTCCAAGCAAGCGTGGGAATTCTTGCCCGCCCCCAAGCAGTCTCGACCACCGGTTCGCAATCGGTGCTAGGTGCCGATAAAGCGCCGTCCTCAGCTCCGCCACCAGCGCGGGCAGAGGCTGTGCAAAGTACTTATATTCTCCCACCCCATACCGGAACCGAGCCATCTCGATGCGACTGCGAAAACGGTCGCGATCGTCATAGAGAGCGATCAGGCTTGCGCATTCATCCGCGTGCAGCACCGGTCCGGTCAGCGCAAAGCCGCGCTCATTCAAATCACTTTCGATCTGATCCCAATCGAGCGCGGCGATACGATCGCCGGCAGCTGCCATCAGCTTCGCGTGCTAGGAGACCGAGGAGGTTTCAAGCGCACGCTTCACCGTCCACCTGGCGGCGGCTTGTTCGGCTGCCGATTGCTCATGACGTATGCTTCTGGACAAAGGCGCCGATCCGCTCGATCGCCTGCTTGCCTTCGTCGAGCATCGGAGCGAACAGATGCCACACGTGGACCATGTTTTCCCACGGCTCGTAGCTTACGTCGACACCCGCCTTCTTCGCGCGCTCGGCCAGCCGCGACGCGTCGTCGAGCAGAGTCTCGGCGGTGCCCACGTGGATGAGCAGCGGGGGCAGACCCGAGAGGTCTGCGTAAAGCGGCGCTGCGAGCGGAGTGCGCGGCTGTTTGCCGCCGAGATAGGCCTTGGCCATGTTCAGAAGGACGTCCTTCTGCACGATTGGGTCGGCGGCGGACTTCGAGGTCATCGAATCGCCGATGCCCTCCATGTCAACCCACGGCGAGATCGGCGCTCCTGCTGCCGGCATCGGCAAGTTCGCATCCCGAATCGCTACCAGCGTTGCAACCGTCAGTCCTCCACCGGCAGAATCACCCGATACCGCGATGCGTGAGGCCTGCAAGCCCTGTTGCAACATCCATCGATAAGCCGCCACCGCATCTTCAACCGCCGCCGGGTGCGGATGTTCCGGGGCCAGGCGATAGTCAATGACCAGCACGCGTGCTTTCGCGGCGCGCGAGAGCCTGCCCGCGAGCGCTCGATGCGTGTTGATCGATCCAATTACGTAGCCGCCGCCGTGGAGATAGAGGATCGCACGGCCGGCGTCTGCGCCGCGCGCGGTGACCCATTCGGATTTGATCCCACCGGCGCTTACCGGCTGGCACTCCACGTCAGCCTCGACCGGGAACATGGCGGCCATCTGCTCGAAGCCCGCGCGGGTCTCCGCGATCGAAGCGTTGGGATTCATCGGCTGCGATTTCAACATTTGAATTAGCGCTTGAAGTTGTTGCTGAGACATGGATTGCACCTCCTGGTTAGAAAGCGACTACCATTCGGGACCCCGGCCCGACAAGCTCGGCATTCCGGAATGCGCCCACAGCCCGCCGTCGGCCACGTAGAAAGACCCAGTTACGAACGATGCTTCATCCGATGCGAGGAACAACACGACGTTGGCGATTTCCTGCGGTTCGCCGAGCCTCCCCATTGGAATTGCCTCCCGAATCCGCCCAATCACGTCTGGGCGCGAGTCCTCCATGCGCAGCAGCGGCGGGGTGCCGATCGGGCCGGGGCACACCGCGTTGCAGCGAATCCCCTTGCGCGCGTACTCGATGGCGGTCGATTTGGTCAGGCCGACTACCCCGTGCTTAACCGCGTTGTATGCCCCCAGCGTGTAATCACCCGCCAGGCCCGACACCGATGCGGTGTTGACGATCGCGCCGCGGCTGCGTGGCAACATCACCTCGATCGCGCACTTGGTCGCGTACCAGTATGCGGTAAGGCCGACATCGACCGTTTTCTGCCATCCTTCGACGCTTATCTCACCCACGTGCCCGACGGTCGTGAAGATAGCGTTGTTGTGCAGGATGTCGAGCCGCCCGAAGCATTCGACTGCGAACTGGACCATGTTTTCGATTTCGGCGAGCACGCCCACATCGGCATGATGAAATTCCGCCGTGCCGCCGGCTCTGTGAATCTCGCCCGCGACGCGCCGCCCACCATCATCGTTGAGATCGGCGATAACTACGCGCGCGCCTTCACGCGCGAAGGTCTTGGCGGTTGCTTCTCCGATACCCGAGCCGGCGCCGGTGATGAGCGCTACCTTATCCGTGAGCCGCATCCAGCGTTCTGCCTCCGCTCCCAGAGTCCGCGAAACGAATGGGTACTATAACTCCCTCGCGTTCCAGCCTGCAAAGACACCTTGCGCTGTCCTTTCGGAAAAGAGCGATGATCACCAGATGATGCGTTGGCGCCTCTTTGCGGATGCGGTCGTCCTCTGTCACGCGGCGTATCTCGCGTTTGTGGTATTCGGCTTTATCGCGATCCTGGCCGGCGCCGCTCTCGACGCTCGATGGGTCCGTAACTTCTGGTTCCGCGTCCTCCATCTCGCTGCGATCGGTCTGGTCCTGGTGGAAGCCGTGCTCGGCGTGATCTGTCCGCTCACCTGGCTAGAGGATACCTTACGCATGCGTGCCGGCCAGGCTGGCTATCCGGCTGACTTCATCGCGTATTGGACGCATCGCCTCATCTTCTTCGCTTGGCCGCCGTGGGTCTTCGTTGTGCTCTACGCCGGGTTCACCATCGCGGTGGCGGCAGCGTTCTTGCTTGTACCGCCCCAGACTCCACGCCGACAGCAGGAGTGATTTGCTTGCTGTCTCGACGACTGTAGTTCTACAGTCGCGGCATGCGCCGGTAGCGCACTTTTCGAGGGAAGCATGAAAGTATCGCTCTTTTATTTACCCACGGTGGGAGACAAGACGCAGATCGAAAAAGGCAAGGTCGGACTCGATGGCGCCGCATATGACCGGATGCTTCGGGAGATTTCTGCGCAGGCGCGCCTGGCCGACGATCTCGGTTACGACTCGATAAGCTTCACCGAGCATCACTTCCATGTCGAGGGTTTCGAACTCTCCAACAATCCGGTTCTGCTCGACCTCTACATCGCGATGCAGACCAAGCGCTTGCGCGTCGGCCAATTAGGAATCGTGCTGCCGTCGCAAAATCCGATCCGGGTGGCGGAGGACATCGCGATGCTCGATCACATGTCAGGCGGGCGGGCCAACGCCGGCTTCGCGCGCGGATACCAACGGCGCTGGGTCGATGTCATGGCACAGCAGACCCACGGGATTCACGGCGCGCTGCCCCATCAGCACGATGAGATCGATGCTGCCAACCGGGCCGCGTTCGAGGAATGCTTCCGCATCATCAAAAAGGCCTGGACCGATGATTTCCTGACTCACAATGGCAAGTACTGGCGCGTGCCCGCCGGCGATACGCCATGGACTCTCGAGGCCACCAAAAAATGGGGCGGCGGCGTCGAGAATGGTGTAGTTCGTTCCGTTGCGGTGGTACCCAAACCGGTGCAAAAGCCACATCCGCCGTTGTTCCAGCCGTTCGCGTCTTCGGAGCGAAGCATTCGATGGTGCGCGCAAGAGGGCGTCACCGCGATTCTTCCGCCACTGCATCCCAAGTACGAGACGCAGCTGTGCAGGCTTTATGCGGACGTGTCGCAGAATCCGATAGGCGAGGGGATGGGGGTACTCAGGGATGTGATCATCGCGGATACCGACGATGAAGCTCTCGCGATCTGGCACGAGAGCGGCTACTTCTGCGGGCATGAATGGTTCGAGCCTTTTGGCTTTTCAGCCGGGATGGAAGATCCGGAGAGCAAGGAGCGCGCCGATCTGTGGAAGGACGGCCTTGCCTTTGTGGGCACCGTCGACACCGTTACCCGCCAGATCGAGTCCTTGATGAAGCGGCTCCCCGTCCGATGGATTTTCGCATGGATGTACAACGGGCTTTTGCCCCACGATCGGCTGATGAAAACCATCGAGCTGTTCTGGAACAAAGTCCTCCCCCGTGTCGCCAACGCGTAGCCAAAGAAGGATCTGCACTCCGCTTGGTCCCAAACCGCCGATCGGGGTCGGGCAGCACGGAATAGAGCCGAACCGCTCGCGGCGCCCGTTCGTACTGAGGAGGGGGGCCCCGCGCACGGAATGAGGTGCGCCGATTTGGAAATAAGATTGTTGCTCAACCCGAAATCAGCTCCTCCAACCGAGGACTGCCATCGCCCGCGATCCGTGCGGTATAGGCAAACTTAGTCCGACCCTGGTTCGGGCGACTTCGGATGCTGTTCCAGCTTGTCACTCATTCCTTCCTTGAAGACCTGGGCATGGTTCTCTGCGTGGCGGCGGTTATCACCGTCGTCTTCGATGCCATCAAACAGCCCATAGTGGTCGGTTATCTGATCGCCGGACTGATAGTAGGTCCCCATGTTCCGATCCCGCTGCTTGCCGACCTCGACCGAATCGAGGTCCTGTCTGAACTTGGCGTTATCCTCTTGATGTTCGCGCTTGGCCTCGAATTCAGTATCCACAAACTGATACGACTTGGTCCCACTGCCGGATTTGTGACCGCACTTCAGGTGGGTCTGATGATCTGGATTCGGATCGGATATGTGGTCGGGCAGGCGATGGGATGGACCGAGCTGGAAAGGATCTTCACCGGCGTCGCCATGTCGATCTCCAGCACCACCATCGTCGCGAAGGTGTACGGCGAGCAGGGCAACTTGAGCCAGCACCTCCGTGACCTGGTTTTCGGGGTATTGCTCGCCGAGGACCTCACCGCCGTAATGCTGCTGGCGGTATTGACTGGTTGGCTTCTGGAGCCGGTCTCAGCACACACATGATGTTGGCGACCATGGGTAAGTTGGGCCTGTTTCTGGTTGCGCTGGTAAGCGGAGGGTTGCTGATCGTTCCGCGGGCCGTCCCGTCTGGTGGTTCGCTTGCGGCGCCCCGAAACCACTCTGATCGCCTGCATCGGAATCTGCTTTGGTCTGTCGATCCTCGCCGAGCACGCCGGATACTCGGTAGCGCTAGGCGCCTTCCTGGCAGGTTCGATGGTGGCAGAGTCAGGCGAAACGCACAGTATCGAGCATTTGGTGACGCCGCTGCGAGACATTTTCGGCGCGGTGTTTTTTATTTCAGTCGGGATGACGCTAGATCCGATGCTGCTCGCCCAGCATTGGATCGCCCTCACGGTCCTGGTGCTGGCTGTGATCCTCGGGAAGTTGGTTGGAGTGACCATGGCTTCGCTGCTTTCCGGGGTCGGGATTCACACTTCCGTGCAGGCCGGCATGAGCCTCACGCAAATCGGCGAGTTCTCGTTCATCATCGCGGGGCTTGGCGTCTCGACGCATGCGAGACTTTCTCTACACGCTGGCCGTGGCCGTCTCGGCCATCACGACCTTTACCACTCCTTTCATGATCAGAGCGTCGGTTCCGCTCGCCCGCTTCATCGCTGGCAATGTGCCGTCCCGCCTGGGGGCGACCCAGGGTGTGTACGATTCGCTGATGGAACGGATTCGGCGGGTAGCCGTCCCCTTCGGCGCGGTGATGTGGCCGATAGTGATGCTCGGTGGCGGCGCGCTCGCTATTGCGGTACATGATCGCCAACGACGTTGACTACCTCGGGCTCACGCAGCAAGTCGTCGTCAACACCCACCTCGGTTTTCGCAAAAGCGCGCTCGTGGTTGATCTTTTGGCTCTGCTGATGTGCGCTCCGTTTGCGGCCATGATGTACGTCGGCGCGCGCAGCCTGGCCCGCAGCCTGGTGCTGAACACGCTCTCCGAGGAACACTGCCGCGAGGTGACCACCGGAGCGCTGACCGGGCCGGCGCTGGCCCTGATTTCGATGCTCACTACGACCCTGCTGCTGGTTGTGGTTGTCCCGTTGCTCGCCCTGCTTCAGCCATTTCTGGATCCGATAGAGGGTATCGGGCTCGTTATTGTCGGTGTCATCCTGATGG
Source organism: Thermodesulfobacteriota bacterium (assembly GCA_046728175.1). Taxonomy (GTDB): domain Bacteria; phylum Desulfobacterota; class Binatia; order Binatales; family Binataceae; genus JAFAHS01. The sequence continues at coordinate 15,637 of JBKPEA010000031.1, forward strand.
GCATCGTCATCGTCAGGAGTATGCAGAGGATGTACGGGCAGATGAGCGTGCTGAAACGTATCCTTGCCGAATCGCTCACCGATGACCGCGCAACCACCCATCCCCCGCGAGAAATTCCCGGGTTCGGAATGATCACGCCGGTACGGCTGGAAGCGGGAGCCTCGGCAATCGGCAAAACTCTGGCTTCGATTGACCTTCGCGCTGCCACCGGCGCCGCCGCGATTGCCATCTCGCGAGACCAGGAGGTGCTCGTGCCAGACGGCCGTGAAGTACTAAAGGAAGGCGACGTGGTTGGGCTTGCCGGAACGGCCCAAAGCATCGAGGCCGCCCGCCGCCTGCTAGCCGGACGTATGCCAATTCCGGTCTGACGAGCACTCGAGCCCTGAGCTTTTCTTGCATCGGGTCCCGGTCGGACATAGCTTTCTCGACTCAGGAATAACTCGACGAGGTTGCTATGGATCTCAAAAATTCGATTGCTCTGATTACCGGTGGCGGTTCGGGACTCGGCGAAGCGACTGCTCGGGAGCTCGCGGCGTCGGGTGCAAAAATTGTCGTCCTCGATCTCGGCTCGTCTCCGGGCCAGAACGTCGCCGCGTCGCTCGACGGGATCTTCGTTGCCGCAGATGTGGTGTCCGACAAGGAAGTCGCTGCTGCGATCACTAAGACGGTAGCCAAGTTCGGGTCTCTTCACGTCGCCGTCAACTGTGCCGGCATCGGCCGCGCCATGCGCACCATTACCAAGGAAGGTCCGCACTCGCTGGAGCTCTTCAGGAAGGTTATCGAGGTCAACCTGAGCGGCACCTTCAACGTGATACGGCTGGCTGCGGCGCAGATGGCCAAGAATCAGCCCAACGCCGATGGTGAGCGCGGCGTAATCATCAATACTGCGTCAGTCGCGGCATTCGACGGGCAGATAGGGCAGGCGGCCTATTCTGCTTCCAAAGGCGCGGTGGTGAGCATGACGCTGCCCATCGCCCGGGACCTCTCTTCCGTAGGCATCCGCGTCTGCACTATCGCGCCGGGCACCTTCGACACCCCTATGCTTGCCGGTCTACCCGAACCGGCGCGCAAGGCACTGGCCGCACAGATTCCGTTCCCCCAGCGACTGGGTCAGCCACGCGAATATGCCTCGCTGGCGCGGCACATTGTAGAGAACGCCATGCTGAACGGAGAAACTATCCGCCTCGACGGCGCGCTGAGGATGGCGCCAAGATAGTCCGACAGCCGCACCGCGGGTCACCCGCTCAAGGTCTGCGGGAACCTGCGAAACCTGCCATTGGGCTACTTATTTTACCCGGGACGCGGTGGTCGCCGCACCGGGAGAGGCCAGATCAGGCTCCATGTTCGCGCCGATCGTTATGATAAGGGCCCCCTGCTCGTAGTGCGGTCCACCCACGATTAGATTGCCGTTGTTGGGCAACTTGAGATCGGTGGTCAGCATCGGTTTTTCGCCCTGGAATAGCAGCACTTCCATCGCAATCATGTTTCGATCAACCGACTGCGGCTCGATGTGGAGAACCCGCCCGCCGGGCATGGTGAATTCGATCATCTTGCCCATTTCGGTACGGCCGTTCTGCTCGCTTACCAGCTCATAGGTGGTGTAGTTGAACATCTTGCGCAGCTGAGGACCCATGGTGCCGAGCTGCGGATCAACACCCTGGTTGGTATCGGCGGCAAGGACTGAATAGACGCGCAGGATGATGACCTGTGGGTGAGATTGCTGGGCGGCGACGCGTCCCGCTGCCCAGAATACCGAAACCGCGGCGATCAGCAGGACGAGCATTCGAGAATGAGTCAGCATCGTCAATCTACTGCTGATCCGGTAACCAGATCACCGTCGTACTCATTCGCGGCTCGTTCCAGACCGCCACCGAAGGAATATCCGACTCAAGCTTCGAAATAACTGCCTCGGGTGCCTCTTCCACTTCGCCGAATTCACGCCCGATTTCGTGGCGCGCCGTTTCAACCCCCGGCCGGGTGGCCAGTTCGGGCCCAGCCTGGGCGATTTCGTGGATCGGAGCCGAGCGGTGCATGGCGACTTGCGCATAAGGTGTCACCAATACCACGGTAATCGCCGCTGCGATCGCGCCGGCCATCGCCATTCCGAGCCCGGAAGGGAACAGCCCGCCGATGCTGTCCAGCAGGCGTCGCAATCGGACGCTGAGCGGTACCGGCAGACCGTCGATGCGCCGCATCACCGCGTCCTTGAAGCCGTCAAGCGGCAGATCGACTGCCAGCGTCCTCAGCTCGCGTCCAATCGCGCCGTAGTCGGCGAGTTCGCTACGGCACTGTTCGCAACGCGCGAGATGAAATGCGACTTCCTGGTACTCGTGAGGTTCAAGCTCGCGGTCCTCGAACGGACCCAGCATCAGAGAGACATGCGCGGTATCGACCATCATCCGCCTCCGTCCTTCGTGAGATCCTTGAGCAGGCCACGCATGCGGCTACGCGCGTAGTGAAGCCGGCTCATTACCGTGCCCCGCGGGCATTGCAGGACCTCGCTGATCTCGTCGTAGGACAGCCCTTCCACTTCGCGTAAAAGTATCACTGCGCGATGTTCTGGCGTCAACTCCTCCAGGGCCTTCGAGAGGCGTCCGGAGAGTTCCTTGCGGCTTGCAGCCTTGAAGGAGTCACCCTTTTCGGCCGGCAGCCGTTGTAGTTCACTTTCAGCGTCTTCGCCGCGCAGCAGCACGTGACGTCCCTCACGCCGCCAAAAGTCGATAGCCAGGTTCGCTGCGATTCGATAGAGCCAGGTCGAGAAGCTGGAGCGCGATTCGAATTTTTGCAGATTCTCGTACGCTCGTACGAAGGTTTCTTGCGCAAGTTCGATCGCATCGTCCTGATTGTGTACGACCGCGAAGGCAACGTTCGCAACTCGCCGTTGGTATCGCTCAACCAATACTCCGAAGGCCTCTGAGTTACCGTTCTTGGCCTGTTGGATGAGCTCGGCTTCGTCACCGTCCTGGCGGCCTGGGGTTCTCAATTTGATTAGACGGCGGCAGGTCTGGAGAAATTCAGGCGCAATTTCACACGCCACCGCGCATTTCCGCCCAATTGCCGCCCCATTTCAATTCGACTTTCAGCGGCACGCGCATAGTCGCGACCCCCTCCATTTCCTGTTTTGCGACCTCGGCCGTCTCGTGCAGGGCTTCTTTTTTTACCTCGATCAGGAGCTCGTCATGGACCTGCATAACCATAGCAGCGTCAATCTTTCGCTGCTGAATCTGTCTATGCAGCCCTATCATCGCCACCTTTATCAAATCGGCGGCACTGCCCTGAATGGGGGTGTTGATGGCTATCCGCTCGGCCTGTGCCCGTGCTCCCCCCACCGGAGCATTCAACTCGGGCAGGTAGCGTCTGCGCCCAAACATCGTCGTGACGTAGCCATCTTTGCGAGCACGGTCCAGGGTTTCCCTAAACCACGCGCTGACCCCCGCCAATCGTTCGAAGTACCGCTTGATATAGTCCGAGGCCTCAGCGAGCGAAATGCCCAGTTCGCCCGCAAGCCGGGTAGCTCCCATCCCGTAGATAATCCCGAAATTAATGACCTTTGCGAGCCGGCGGGCCTCGGCATCCACCTTGCCAGCCGAGATTCCCAAGACTTCCATCGCGGTCCGCATATGGATGTCTTCGCCATGCTGAAAAGCGGCCACCAGGGTGGGGTCGCCCGACAGATGAGCCAGGACCCGCAAATCGATCTGCGAGTAGTCGGCCGACAGCAGCACGTGATCGGTCTGTGCCACGAACGCTCGCCGGATGCGGCGGCCCGCCTCGCTGCGAGTTGGAATATTCTGAAGGTTCGGATCGCTCGAGCTCAGTCGGCCGGTAGCTGCGATTGTCTGATGAAGTGTCGTATGGATCCTGCCGGTCGCCGGATCGATCAACTGCCCGAGCGCATCCGCGTAGGTCGACTTCAGCTTGGCCAGCACCCGGAATTCCAGCAACAGGCGTGGCAACGGATGGGCGCTCGCCAATTTCTCGAGCGTGTCCGCATCGGTCGAGTAGCCGCTCTTGCTCTTCTTGATTCCCTTAACCGGCAGTTTCAATTCGGTGAACAGAATCTCCCGCAGCTGGATGGGCGAGTTGAGATTGAACCTGCGGCCCGCTGCCTGGTAACACTCCATCTCCAGCCGCGCCAGTTCCTTGCCGAATTCGTCGGCGATGCCCTTGAGCGCCGACGCGTCGATGCCCACTCCGCCGGACTCCATCTCCGCCAGGATCACTGCAATCGGCATTTCGATCTCGCTGAACAGCTTCTCCAGCCCCTGGGCGGCGAGCTTGGGCGCGAGCGCCTCGCACAGCGACGAGACGATCTCGGCCTGCGGCAACGATTCGCTGGGCCGGCCCAGCGGTGCCAGATGTTCATGATACAGGTCGTCCAGCGATGGTTCGGGACGCCCCGAGTTGATGAGGAAGCCCGCGAGCATCGTGTCGAAATCCGCTCCCTTGAGCGTTATTCCCAGCGCACTCAGGCGGCGCAGATGGTCCTTGAGGTCGTGGCACACTTTCGGCGGCATCTCGTGTGTAAGCAGCGTGGTCGCCGCCGGGATAAGCTCCCTGCTCAAAACATGGGTTTTTCCGGCTCCGTGAAGTTGGAGACTGTCGGCAGCTCCATCGCTTAGCAGCGCCAACGAAATGCGCGGAGCGCTCCTCAATTCGTCCAGAATTTTGCCGACCTCGGCCCCACGCAGCGGCGTTTCGCTGCGCGGGGTCATCGGCAGTTCGACCTGGCTGGGACGGATCTCCTGCAGCATCGAGGTGAATTCCAGGTCGCGCATGAGTTCCGTCGCAGCTTGCTCGTCGATACCGTGCCATTCACAACTTGCGGGCGTCACATCCAGGGGCATGTCGGTATGAATTCGGACCAGTTGGCGAGCGACCTCGACATCCGCGCGATGCTCTTTGAGCAACGCCGCGACTTTCGCGCCGCCGCGAATTCCGCACGCCGGGACTTCCGCCAGGTGTGCATAAAGATTGTCCAGATGGCCGAACTTCTGGATCAGCGTGGATGCGGTCTTCTCCCCGACGCCGGGAATCCCCTTGACGTTGTCGATCGGGTCGCCGGTCAGAGCCTGGATGTCGATCAGCGCGCGCGGCTCCACCCCAAAGCGTTCCTTCACCTCACGCACCCCGGTGCGCTTGTCGCCCATCGTGTCCCACAAGGTGATCCGCGGTGACACGATCTGCTTGAAGTCCTTGTCGGAAGTGACGATCACGGTGTCGATGCCCTGCTTGGCCGCGCGCGTGGCCAGCGTGCCGATCACGTCATCGGCTTCGTAGCCGTCACGCATGATGGTCTTGATACGGAAGACGTCGACCGCGCGATGGATATAGGGGATCTGCTTGAGCAGGTCGCTGGGCGTTGCGACGCGGTTTTTCTTGTAGTCCTCGAAAAGATCGTCGCGAAAGGTCCTTTTAGCGGTGTCGAATACGACGGCGATATGCGTCGGACGCGTGTCCTTGAGCAGCTTCATCAACATCCGGATAAAGCCGTAGATTGCGTTAACCGGCAGACCCCGGGAATTGTTGAGTTCGGGCAATGCGTGGAAGGCGCGGAAGACGTAACCGGAGCCGTCAACCAGGACCAGATTACGCCGCACCTCCGCCATAACCTGAACCTACCGGATGCAGCCAGCCAAGGAAAACGCGGGTCGCGCTAAGCCCCCACCGCGAGGCCCGGGTTCACTTAGCCTCGCCCAAAGTATAAATGCTACCGGAACCAGACACCGGAGGTGACCGATGCACGTCGCAATCGTGTGTACGGCCCTGCTTGGGCTGCTCGTGTTCGTTCTCGGACTGGCGGTCTCGATGACGCGGGGAAGAACTGGCGTCGTCGCAGGATCGTCCAACGATCCGGCCGACTCGCTCTACCGGCTAATCAGGGCGCACGGCAATACCGCCGAGTACGCGCCGATGCTGGCGATCCTGTTTCTGTTGGTCGGCGCGCGCAATCCCGCGACCTGGCTTTTGTGGACCATGATCGTCGCGGTGGTATCCCGCTACCTGATCGCAGTCGGAATGATCGCCGGCTCAACCCTGGCCAAACCCCAACCGCTGCGCTTCGTCGGCGCGCTCGGCACTTACCTATCCGGCATACTGCTATGCATCGGAGCGTTCATGACACCGGCATGAGGACGTTGCTCTCGGTAATCACCGAGCTTGGCGCGCCGCCCGGTTCGCTGCTTGAGGACTCATTGCAGAGTTCTCAGCACAGGGAGAAGTGACGGGCAGGCAATGTTCACGGACACGACGGTTCGCTCCATGGGTTGGACCAGCGAGGTCCACTCCCCAATCGAGTGAGAACCGGCGCACGGCTAAAAGGTTTCAGCGCCGGCTCTTAACCATCGCGAAACACTTGCTACCGGGAGTTGTCTTTAAACCCCTCGCGGCGAGTCGTCTTAAGCCGCGGCCAGGATCTGGTTCCCTAGTGAAAAAAGTCGAAAAAGGACACTCGGTATTCCCTGCTCGTATTGACTCTGCGTCGCATGGTTGTTTAACTTTTTGGCTGCTCGATGCGCGTCGAATTCATAGCATCGGGCTTTCGTCATATTGGCTGGGAGACAAGTCAACCGCTGATAGCGGCGGCTGCAGCGCAGGCGACTGATGATAGAGGTCAAAAATTTAACCAAAGTCTACGGCAATTTCGTCGCAATTCGTGATGTCTCCTTTACGGCCGAACGCGGTTCGATCCTGGGTTTCCTGGGCCCCAATGGCGCGGGCAAAACCACCACGATGCGGATAATCACCGGATTCATGCCGGCGACAGCCGGAACCGTGGTGATCGACGATCTCGATATCTTCACCCAGTCGCTCGAGGCGCGGCGCAGGATCGGTTATCTGCCGGAAAGTCCTCCGCTCTACCTCGATATGCGCGTGGAAGCCTACCTGCGCTTTGTCGCCAGGCTGCGGGGGGTACCGCGCGCGAAACTCGACGAGGCACTGGAACACTTTCTAAAGGTTTGCGGTCTGGCCGACATGCGCTCGCGGATCTGCGGCCAGCTTTCCAAAGGCTATCGTCAGCGGGTTGGACTGGCGCAGGCGCTGATTCACGACCCGCAGGTGCTGGTGCTCGACGAGCCAACCATCGGGCTTGATCCGCGCCAGATTCACGAAATCCGCGGACTTATCAAAACGTTGTCGGCCGATCGCACCGTGGTGCTGTCAACTCATATCCTGCCTGAGGTGTCGCAAATTTGCGACAAGGTCGTGATCATCGCCGATGGCCGCGTCGTGCTCGAGGAAAGGCTTTCCGACATTCCGGCGGGAACCTCGCTCGAACAGGTCTTTCTCGAGGCGATCTCAAAGGAACGGCTTGCCGGAGCGGACGCGGAAGAAACGCTGGAGGAGGTTGGGGCGGGACGTGCCTGAGCGTTCCGCGCTTGTGCGATGAAAAACGCACTCACGATTGCGGGCAAGGAGCTCGCCGCCTATTTCGTCCAGCCGGTCGCCTATGTCGTGCTGACCGTGTTTCTCCTGCTCGGTGGGTTCTTTTTCTTCGAGCTCCTCAGCTACTTCCAGATCGTCTTGCAGATGTACGCGGCGATGCAGAATCCCCAGGTACTGGAGCACATGAACCTCAACCAGCGCGTTATCGAGCCGCTCCTGCACAATCTGTCAATCGTGCTGGTGATCCTGGTCCCGGCCATCACCATGCGCAGCTTCGCCGAGGAAAAACGCACCGGCACTTACGAGTTTCTGCTGACGGCGCCGGTCCGCACCGGCGAAATCGTAGCGGGCAAATTCATCGCTGCGGCCGCGTTCATGCTGATCATGATCGGTTTGGCCGGCATCTTTCCCATCATCCTCGTGATCTTCGGAAACCCGGAAGTCGGCGTGATGGTCGCGGGTTACCTCGGGTTGTTGCTGCTCTCGCTGTGCTTCGTGGCGGTCGGCCTCTTCACCAGCTCGATCACGCAGAATCAGATCATCGCAGCGATCACCTGCTTTGGCGCGCTGCTCATCCTCTACGTGATTTCATGGCCCGCGCAGACCGGCAGCTCCGGATGGGTTTCCGACCTGCTGCGCTATCTTTCGATCACGGATCACTTCTCGCAGATGGTTACTGGTATCATCGACACCCGGGATCTCGTCTACTTCCTGAGCCTCATCCTGGTTGCGCTGTTTCTCACCCAGCGCACGGTTGAGTCGGCTCGCTGGCGCTAGCAGGGGGCATGATGCGGCGATCGGCGGCGCTCTACGGAATCATCGGCCTCATACTGCTGAGTTTCGGCATCATCGATCATGTGATCGCACCGGGGTTTCGCTTCTTTGTATGGGTCAACCTGGTGGCCGGCATTTTTGCGCTGGTGTTATGGATAACCTCGAGCGGCGCAGCCATCGGCACGCTCGTCGGACAGCGTTCCACGCGCTATGGCGCAAACGCGATCATCTACTCGGTCGCGTTCATCGCGCTGATCATCGCCGCCAACTACCTCTCCAGCCTTCACCATCGTCGGCTCGATCTGACCACCGAGAAGATTTACAGCCTCTCGAGCCAATCCGCACAGGTGGTCAGAAACCTCAAGCAGCCCATCAAACTGATCGGCTTTTTTCCGGGTGGCGAAAATCAGACCGCGCGCGACCTGTATGCGACCTTCGGCTACGCCTCGCCCAAGGTCAGCTACCAGCTGGTAGACCCCGACAAGCACCCCGAACTCGCCGAGCGTTACAAGGTTACAGTAATGAACACCACTCACATCCGAGTGGGCGGTGCCGAGTCGGGCGAAGGCACCAACGTGACCGAGCTCAGCGAGGAAGCCCTCACCAACGCGATCATCCGCGCGACCCGCAATACCAAGAAGGTAATCGAGTTTCTCGACGGCCACGGCGAGGCGGACCCCGACGATGCCCAGAACAGCGGCGGGTTCGGCGAGCTCAAGAAAGATCTCGAGGGTGAGGGCTACGAGGTGCGCAAACTCGAGCTTGCGCAGCTTCCAAAGGTTCCCGACGACACAACCATGGTGGTGATTGCCGGGCCCGTGAAGCCGATTCTCCCGCATGAAATCGAGCAGCTGCAGGACTACCTGAAGCGCAATGGACGTATTCTGGCGATGTTTCGTCCCCAGCGCGCAGACCAGTCAGTAAACCAAACGGCGCTGGCGGACCTGGTTTCGCAGTGGGGCGTGCGGGCGGGCAATGACATTGTGGTCGATCAGGTCGTGCGACTGTTCGCGGGCCCGGCGCTGGGACTCAACCCCATCGCACAGGACTACGGCGAACATCCTATTACCCACAACTTCAAGCAACGCACCGTTTTCCCGCTGGCGCGCTCGCTGACCATCGAGGAGAACTTGAAAAGTGGCTTGACCGTCGCCCCGCTCGCCAAGACCAGCGATACTTCGTGGGCTGAGACCGATCTCGACACACTGTTCAAGCAGCAGAAGGCGCAGCTTGATGCCAAAGATACCCGCGGACCGATAACCGTCGCGGCCGCAGTCAACGGAGATCTCACCCAGCTTGGATTGGGCAAGGGTGATGCGCGGCTGGTCGTGTTCGGCTCCACGGACTTTGTCAGCAACCAATACATCAGTAACTTTTTCAACCGTGATTTCTTAGTTAACAGCGCGGATTGGCTGGCGGGTGAGGAAAACTCCATCTCGATTCGTCCGCGCTCGCTGCGCGCCTCGCGCTTCCGGCTGACCGTCGATCAGTTCAGCGTGGTGTTTGCGCTGTCCGTGCTGCTGTTGCCGCAACTGCTCCTGATCGCCGGGATCGCGGTCTGGTGGGAACGCCGCAACTAAGTTCCACCTGCGTCGGCGATGCGCTTTCGGAACACGATTATCGTACTGGTTCTTGCGCTGCTGCTTGGCGCCTATGCCTACTACAGCGCGTACTACAACAAGGAAGCGCCCGCCCAGAAGGTCCTGAACGTCGAACCGCAGGACATCGCTAGCATCGACCTGAAATATCCCGACCGTGAGATCATGGTCGAGCGCCCCAAAGGCGGTCATTGGCTGATAGTCAAGCCGATGGGCACCGATGCCGATCAGACCGCGTCCAACAACCTAGCCCGCGCGATCGCCGACGCCGTGATCACCAAGACCGTGGAGGACAAGCCCACCGATCTAGAGCCGTTCGGTCTCGCCAAGCCGTCGACGGTCGTGACGGTCACCACCTATAACGGTCAGAAGCTACCCGGCATCGCGGTGGGCAAGACCACCCCGGTGGGGTTCAACGCTTACGTCAAAACCACCGACAAACCGGCCGTCATGCTGACCTCGTCCGCTTTCCCCGCCGGGATGAACAAGACGGTCGATCAGATGCGCTCGCGCGACTTGATGACCTTCAAGGTCGACGACATCACCCGGTTCATCATCAGCAAGGACAACGGGCAGACCATCGAAGTGACGCGGGACGGCGACAAGTGGCATATCACCAAGCCCGGAAACTATCTCGCCGATCCCACCCAGGTGCGCCAGTTCCTGAGCACGCTCGTCGACGCCAAGGTAGCGGATTTCATTGCCGACGCACCGGCCAGCGTTTCGCAGTATGGTCTCGAAAAGCCGCACCTGACCGTCACCGTGTACGGAAAGGACAACGCGTCGGAGTCGGTGTTGCTTGGCTTCAAACAAACCGAGCAGGGCAAGGATGGTATCTACGTGCGGCGCGGAGAGCGCACTCCGGTCTACACCGTGCATCAGTGGATCCTCAGCAATCTCGACCGCACGGTGTTCGACCTGCGCGACAAGACCGTGTTCAGCTTCGAGCCGTCCACGGTGGCAAGCGTCGATGCCAAAGTCGGCTCCGATCATTTTTTTCTCCACCGCGCGCCGGGCGGAACGTGGAAGGTTGTGGAAGGTACCACCACGACGGCGGCCGATGTACCAGTAGTCGAACGGTTTCTTGACGAACTGCGCGAACTGAAAGGCGTCTCGATCGTCGCCGACCCGATGCCCTCGCCGGTGCCGTTCGGACTTGACCAACCTGCGATCGTTGTGACGCTCAGCGGGAAAGATGGGAAGCCGCTGGGCACGGTCAAGCTCTCGAAGATCGCCATCAAGCCAGCCGCGTCAGAACCCGGCGCCGCCGCGGGCCCGCGCACCGAATACTACGCAACCTCGACCATGGGCGGCGCGGTTTACTCTATTAGTGATTTCACTTTCAGCCAGCTCAACAAGCCGCCAGCCGTTTTCCGCGCCAGGGTCGAAGCAACTCCGACCGCCACCCCAGCCAAGAAGTAAGGCTTCGAGCGCTGCTTCTCCGCGGTGGCCGAGGCTCCGGGCCCCGAGCCGCTTGCCCATTACCTCGAAGATAATTGCTCCGAATTCGCAAAGCCGCGATCGTCGCCGGGTGCCGATGCCAGCGCGAAGAGGTGATGACGATGGCAAGTCAGCGGTCGGTTTCACGAGTATGCCCGTTCTGCGAGGCGACCTGCGGGGTAATCATCGAGGTCGCCGACAGCGCGATCGTCAGAGTTCGGGGTGACACCAACGATCCCTTTTCGCGCGGCTTTATCTGCCCTAAGGCCTATGCGCTCAAGGAACTCCACGATGATTCCGAGCGCTTGCGGCGACCCCTCAAACGTACGCCTGGTGGGTGGCAGGAGATTTCCTGGCCGCAAGCTTATCGGGAGATCGCGGCGCGTCTGCTCGCACTCCGGAAAAAGTACGGCGCCGACGCGATCGGCATGTATGCGGGCAACCCGTTGGTTCACGACTTGGCTTTTCTCTATCTGCCGGTCTTGGGGCGCGCCCTGGGCAGTCGCAACGTTTTCAACGCCGGGGCGATCGACACGCTTCCCAGGGAAGTGCAGACCGGCTTGATGTTCGGCGGACCGTTTCCGGCCACGATTCCGGTACCGGATATCGATCGCACGAAGTATCTCCTCATTGTCGGCGCAAACCCCGCCATCTCCCACGGCAGCCTGATGACCATGCCGGATGCGCCGGGGCGCCTGAAAAACGTAATGGCGCGCGGCGGCAGGGTAGTCGTTATCGATCCGCGGCGCACCGAGACCGCCCGGCTCGCCAGCGAACATCATTTCATCCGGCCCGGCACCGACGCGGCGTTTCTCCTCGCAATGGTGCATACGCTGCTGGAGGAGGGGCTCACCCGATTGGGCGCGGCTGCGGGGATGGTAAATGACCTCGATTCGGTGCAGCGCAGCGTACGTGACTTCACCCCGGAAGCGGTCGCGGACTATTGCGGAATTAGCCCGGCCCACATTCGCCGCATCGCGTTGGAATTTTCTGCTGCCGACGGAGCCGCCTGCTATGGACGGTTGGGTACCTGTGTGCAGAAATTTGGAACGCTCGCGAGTTGGGGCGTGGAACTGATGAACATCCTCACTGGCAATCTCGATCGGCCCGGCGGGGTGATGTTTCCCCGCGCCGCGGCGCCCTTGAACGCGCTGGCCAACACACGTCCATTCGAGCTCGACCAGTCGAAAACCCGAGTGAGCGGGCAGCCGAAGGTCGGCGGCATGAATCCATCCTCCGCGATGGCCGAAGAGATGCTGACTCCGGGCGACGGGCAAGTACGAGCGATGATTCTTCTGATGACCAATCCGCTGCGCAGTGCCGCCAACTCACGCGAGCTTGAGGCGGCATTTGCGGGGCTCGACTGTCTGGTCGCAATCGATTTCTACCTCAATGAGACCACCCGCCACGCCGATTTCATTCTCCCCACGCCATCGCCCGCCGAGCAGCCCAACTATGAGTTCGGGCTCTATCACCTGTCGGTCCGTAACATCGCAAAATGGTCGTGGGCTGCCGTGCGTGCGTCGGCGGATTCACCCCCAGCCTGGGAGGTGATGCTCCAGCTCGGGGCCGGGCTTTGGGGTCTCGAAGGTCGTGCAACGAAAGAAATTGACGACATGATCTTTGCGCAGCTAGCGCAGACCGCGGTGAAGAACAACCGCCACTGGGAAGGCCTGAGCGTGCAGGAAGTAGTCTCAGGCCTCGGAGAATCGATCGGACCGGAGCGCGTTATTGAGATGCTGTTGCGGCTTGGTCCTTATGGCGACGGTTTTGGGCGCAACCCGTCGGGATTGACGCTTGCGCGGGTCAAGGACGCCCGCCACGGGATCGACCTTGGACCTCTGGAGCCCCGTCTTGGCGAGATCATCAACACCCCGAGCGGAAAGATCGAACTTGCTCCCAGCCTGATGGTCAACGATCTCCCGCGGCTTCGTGAACACCTCGCCGGTTCTGCCGCAAGCGGAGGGATGCTGCTCATCGGGAGGCGCAACCTACGCACCAGCAATTCGTTCATGCACAACCTGCCGGCCCTGGTGAAGGGTCGTAACCCCTGCACGCTGCAAGTGTCGCCGCACGACGCAGCCCGCCTGGGCATCACCGATGGAAGCGCGGCGCGAGTAACAAGTCGCGTAGGGAGCGTAATTGCGCCCGTGGAAGTGACTGCCGACCTGATGCCGGGGGTCGTGAGCCTTCCGCATGGCTGGGGCCACGACGTCGAGGAGACCCGACTAAGCGTCGCCAAGGCCCACAGTGGTGTAAACACCAACTTCCTGACCGACAACCAGGCCTACGACGCCGCGAGCGGAACCGCTGTGCTGTTCGGCACGCCGGTCACGGTTGAGCCCGCGCCTTAGCGAGGCACGCTTTTTCGCACGCCGGGCTTCGAGGACCGCCGGACTGCCGGTCAACGTGGCGGCTGGCGTTTGGCATTCCCTCACTCAACTCGCCGCGAGGAGAGGTCCTCGCCCCGATTCGTGACCGCTGGCCGGGGTGACCCACCGGGAAAGAACATCACCCTTCGGCGATTACGTGCGCGATCGCCTCGCGTGCCGTATGCGTGATGCTCAAATGAAACGCCCTGATATTTTTCTTGCGAGCGAACGCCGCCGACTTCCCATGCAGCACCAGAGTGGGCGCCTGGCCGCGCTCGCGCACCACTTCGATCTCGCCCCACCCGACGTTGCGGTTCCATCCGGTCCCCATCGCCTTCATCGCGGCTTCCTTCGCCGCGAACCGCGCCGCATAGCTCTGATAGCGTGGCACGCCGCGCGATTCGCAGTACTTGATTTCGCGTTCAGTGAACACGCGCACACGAAACCGCTCGCCGGTGCGCTCGCGCAAAAGGGCGCGCTCGATGCGATCGACTTCAATTGCGTCGATGCCGGTGCCCAAGATCTTCGCCATCGGCAAATCCCGCGAAAAGTATCGACCCGCGCGCCGCGCGTTTCAATCGGGGTTCGCGGCCTCGGTTCGCTTGCTGCCCGCCGACCCACAATTCTAAGCTGCGGATGAGTTGATCGAAGCATGGAGAACCTATGGCAAGCCTCAAAGTGACCGTGAACAAAACCCGCTGCATCAGCAGCGGAGATTGCGTCGAAACCGCGCCCGCGGTCTTCCAGCTGGATGCCGACGAAAAGTCCGACGTCGTGAACCCCAGCGGTGCTCCCGAGGCGACCATCCTGGCAGCGGCCCGTTCCTGCCCCGTGAAAGCCATCACGGTTGTGAATGAAGAGACCGGGGAGCAGCTCTTCCCGCCACCCAAAAAGTAGGCAACGAACGGATTGGCCTTTCGAAAGCATCGTGCCGGTGAAATAGCCATTGAGCAGACGCGGGACCTCGCGCGCGTCCGTAAACTGCTCGAGCAAGGTAAGATGCTCACCGCCGGCGTCGAATGGCCGCCCGCCTGCTATCTGCTGGCTTTCGACGGCGATGACGCGGTCGGAGTGGTCGGCGTGGAACCGATTCTCGACTCCGCGCTGCTTCGATCGCTTTACGTAGTTGAGCAACATCGCCATCGCGAAATTGGCCGCAGGCTGGTCATGGCGGCCCGCCATGCCGCCCACACTCGCGGCGCCCGCCAACTCTTTCTGTTTGCCACCGGTGCGGAAGGCTTTTTTTGCCGCCTGGGATTTACGCGAGCGGCGCTCGAGGAGCTGACCGCAGCGCTCAAGGGAAGCCCCCAGACCGATTACTACCTGGCGCGGCCGCAGGAGTTGGCCTTGGAGCTGGCATACCGGCTCGACATTTCGCGCGACCGCATCATCGAGCGATAGACCATCATTAAAGTATTACTTTAGCTTTGCCGATTCCTGGCGCATTTCGGCCAGATGGACGAGCGCCAGATGGACCAGCAGTTCACCGCTGCCCTGTGCCACTCGGGAGCTTTCCACCTCGTATCCTCCGACCTCGTACGCCTCGCGGGTTGGAACGTAACCGACCAGATCGTTGCAATAGCCCGGCACAAAGGTGTGGCGGAAGTAGGGATTGGCCTTGATCGCGATTCCGAGCTCCGCGAACAATTCCCCCGGCACCCCCACCAGGACGAGGTCGCCTATCGCGAGCAAGGTCATGTGGGTGCGCAGCTCTCCCGCGCCTTGATCGACGCGCCGGTCGCGCCGATTCGCGTCCTCGAGCCCCTCCACCGCGCCCAGCTCCTTGAGTGACAACTGATGCTGATCGGTCAGCCGCTTGTGCTGAATCCCACCGACGCCCGCATGATTCTTAAGCGCCAGCTCGGTCTGTTGGACATTGGCGCGCGCGATGGCGCGCCGCGCGCTCAGGTCACGTAGTTTCATCAGAACCGGCACGCGGCGGGTGACTAGGTGTAGGGAACCGCTTCGCGCTGCGCGCGCGAGCGCCGCATTCGCAAGCGAGGCCGCGGCGTGCCCCCACTCGCAGCCGGTCGTGAAGTCGCCGCGGCGCACCGGGTCGATATTGCCGCCGGCTCCTTGCGTAAACAACGCGATGGGAGATCTCCCGGAGTTCGATCTGCTGGCGCTCTGTTGCAGCGCATCTATCGCGAACCCGGGCCAGTCACGCGAATAAAGCAGGTTGTCTTCGCACAGCACCACCCCGTGACAGGGGTAGTTGAGCATGAAAGCAATCGCGTCCGCCCCACGCAAAGTGGCGAACAAGCCCAGGACCTTAAGCTCGTGATCGACGACCCCCGCATAGTTTGGCGCGAGCTGAATCGTTCCGTCCGCGCGCATGAGTCGTCGATTGGTGCCCAGTCCGAACTGCACGCCACCAGCCGCGAGTGCGGCTGGACGCAGGTGCGCGTTCGCCTCAAGCACTGCGCGCACGATCCTCTCGGGCAGACCGCGTTCCCAATTCAGATCTCGCCCGGAAGCATCCGGCGACGAATCACCGCGCGGCGTCGCAAAGATGTTGAAATGAGGACCGGGAATGGGTGTGGGTCGCACAGACCATGACGGCTTCAGGTGGAATGTCGCTGTGCACGGCGACCTGCTCCGCGATCGAATCGCAAATCCGTGTTCCCAGCGCGAGTACCTCCACACTCACGATCGCGGCCTTGCGGGTTCCGTCGGACACTACCAGGGCGCTCGCGGTGAGGTCGTCATGGATTCCGGTCGAGTGCCCGGTGCGGCGGCCGTAACCTGCCATTGCGATTCCGACCGGCGGATCCAGC